>JARYLR010000002.1 GCA_029907545.1 Candidatus Bathyarchaeota archaeon
TGCTTGCACGCTTTTGAGTGAGCAATGGAAAAGTAGTTTTCGTCATAAACAAATTCAGTATCCCTCCTACTAGATCTGAACAAAGGCGTGATAATCATGTTTAATCCCTCACATTCAGAATCCTCAACAATATATTGCGGCAATGCCTAGAAACCAAAGCAGGAAATCAGTCTTCTATCCTCGGGAGAGTCTACCTATAGAAAATCCAGCTAAAACCGCGATTATCGAAAAAAGTAATACGGCTAAATGGGATAAGTTCTCGAGCTTATATATTCTCAAGAGTCTTGAGGGAATAGCGTGTCTAAGCAGATATTTCAAGTATGTTCCTTCGGTAGACAACCCCTTTGATGGCTTAGAATCAGCACCCATGATAGTAGCTTTTGAGAATCCTTCGTAGAATGATCTTTTCCATATGTACTTGAGACTGACTCTCTCTTTATTGACGACGTGAGAAACGATTGCCAGCGGTTCATACACTATTTTTGAACCTGCGATCTCTTTCAGGACTCTCATGGAAAACTCTGTTTCCTCGCTACCCAGAAGCGTTTTCCCAACTCTGCCGATATCAGATCTAAAATATCCGATTCTTTCAAAAACACTTCTTGCAAATGACATGTTACAGCCGATAGGGTTTCTCACGCTTGCCTTGCGCTCAGGAAGCCCTTTATATGAGCAACCAACTATCCAGTTTAGTTCTTCTGGAAACCATGCTGGATACCCATCTTCCCACAATGGCTTAATCAGCCCCCCCACTCCAACAACGTTTGTATCTTCATAGTCCTTGACAAGGTTTTCCAGCCAACTTTCATCTGCCACCGCGTCGTCATCGATGAAAGCCACGATTTCTCCTTTTGCACTTCTTACGCCAGCATTTCTAGCGTTAGATAATCCGCGCTTCTGACTGACAACAACCCTTACATCTTCAAATAATTTCGATTCATAAAACTCAACTAAATCTGGAACAGGATCCAAAACCAAAATTACTTCCACCGGCTTGAACGACTGCTTTCTTAAAGACTCAATACAATCCAAAAGATAGCTCAACCTATCTTTAGAATAAGTAGAAACTACAACAGAAACTTCCCTCAAAATACTTACCAACCATAACAAAAAATAACAATCAACTAAATCATGGACGAAAATGCTTCATGTCTAGTTTTCAGACTTTAAAAGCTCTTGGCAACTCAGCCTTACCGCTTCTTCACTATTAAGCTTCAGCCTCCAACCAAGATTCAACAATTTATTTATGGACAGCAACATAGTTTTTACGTCTCCCCTCCAACCACGGCCGCCATCAACCCCGCCAGTGAAACGAAAAGCAACATCCCGCAAGCCCATTTCCTCACAAACAATCTCAGCTATACGCTTAACATCAACCCAATCCAACTGTTTATGGCGACAACCAAAACCAAAAACACATTCACAACAAAACCTAAAACCACACCAGATGTTGTTGTACGCCAAAAAATTGACACGACAACATCTAAGCACACAACCACCAATTCTAAACACATACGAAAAAACTTAACCATTTACACACGAAATAACCTTACGAAGTTTTCCAGAAAAATCCTGCGGAATTTCCTTTTCAAACTGAAACTAAAGCCTATAGACTTTGCGAAGTCTCTGGTTTACTTTTCTCTTAAGCTCGTCGCCCAGCTCGCCTATCTCACCAACAACTAAATCCTTCAATATTGCTGCAATTTTATCCAGTTTCATTTGGGTAAACTGTCTGACGAGAAATCGGATACGATTTTGAAGGCGAAGCCTTAACCTTTGTCTTCAGTTGAAACTTGGAAAATTATTAAAAAAGGTTAAGCCGTGACGGTTTCAGTTTTTTGGGCTTGCTTGTCAGCTTCTTCTTTTGCGATTTCTCGGTCGGCTATTTTCTGCGCTTCTTGTCCTGCAATTTCTAGTGCGAATTTGCGCAGGAGGATTGCTGCAGGGTTTTCTGTGTTGAGTTTGTACATTTGGGCGTGGCCTACGGTTCGGGTTTGTTTGATTAGGCCCAGTTCTTCGAGTTTTGCCATTTCTCTTAAGGCGTGGCGGAAGCTTACGCCGCTGTTTTTTGCCACGTCCATTTTGCTGTAGTCGTAGTCGTGAAATAATATTAAAAAGTCCAGTATTTTTGCTGGTGCTACGCCGTTATATAAGCGTTCTAGTGGTCCTGTTTCCAGTGCTTTTTCTGTTTTGAGGTCTTTCATTTTGTTCTCCTTTGTATTTGTTTATGGTTGATGTGGCTTATAAATATTACTTCAATGACGTTCAGATATGACATTTACGTAACGCTTAAACACAACTGTAACATACAGGTAATAACTAAGACATCAAACCATGATAAGCGAGATTGAAAAGAAAATCCTCGAAAAAATGCTTTATGAGCATTACATAGGCGGTAAACATACTTCTGCGGATAATATCCCAAAGGGCTTCCCAAAGCACGAGAGAGGCGAAGTGAAAAAGGCGTTGAAGAATCTTATCCGAGAAGGTTACGTTATCCCTAAAATCACCAGTTATGGTTTGGAAGTTTCGCTAGATCCGAGGAGAATCAGGGAAATACGTGAAATCACGCAGGAACCTTGATTTCTTCCTTTGTTTTTATTAAAGAACCTCGCAAGAAACCCCCTGCGAAAGCCTGGGGTAGTTCACAACAGCGGACATTTTAAGCCCTTTCAACACAAATTCTCGATGCGATTCGTCAACCACAACATTTGTTAAAGCAGGCTTATCCGGCACTCTAGAAGAAATAAATGCCACCACTACGTCTCTTTCTCCCTCGAATAGAACCAAAGCAGGTCTCAATTTCGCTGCTGTTAAATCTGTGAAAGGAAAGGGTATGAGAACAATTTTCCCTTTCAAGAATACCTAACCTTAACATCCTTTATCGAATAAACATTAGGCTCTTCATTAAGAAAATCCTTCAAGGATTTCTCAGCCAAAAACATTAAAGACAACGTTTCCCTACTCTCAATTAAAAGATCAATCTTCTTATTCAACACAGAAAGCAAATTCTTAATCTCTTTCAAATCAATTTCAATTGTCATATTTTCTCAATTCTCATATGTTTTTCGTCTTATTTAATTTTTATTTAACTTTAACATTAAAACCCACAAAAGAACGCCACAATTGTCTGTCCCAATCTATGGCGTGAGACAGACACTTACATACCGATTCTAAATGTTCACCTAAACTCTTGGAGGGTTGTTTAAAGCATTCCTCAGGAAGTTCTTGATTATCCAACTGCTGCTCTGGGCCTTTTTCCCTCCAACATTAAAAACGATTTTTATTCCCAACCTTCTGCAAACCTCAACCTCGCTTCTAGGAAGGTTTTCAAACGTCCTATCCCCTCCCTTTGCGAATATATCGGGCTTAACTGCTCCTAAAGTGCTCGCCACTGTTAGGTCGCAGCCAGGCTGACAAACAATGACTTCATCAATGTACTTATTTGATTGCAGGATCGCAAGCCTATCATCAAGGGGCATGAAAACGTATCCCTTCTCCCTAATACAGCATTCATCCCTATGAATGTGAACAATGAGCCTATCCCCCAATTTCTTAGCCTCAATAAATAATGCTATGTGCCCCCTGTGTATGGGGTCAAAGAAGCCAGAAGTAAATACCGTAACCATACCATTAACACCTTATTTCCTTCAGCAACTCTCTACATCCCAATCTTATTGCTTCTTCACTATTCAACGTGGGCTTCCAACCTAAACCCATAAGCTTCTCCGCAGAAAGCCGCATTACCTTTACATCACCCTTCCAACCACGCCCATCACCCAAAACATCATTAAACTTAAACCGTGCCTTAACACCCATCTCCTCACAAACAATCTCAGCTATACGCTTAACATCAACCCAATCCAAAGAACCCACATTAAAAGCCTCAACGCTCCCAGCTCTTTCAAGACACGGCAAAACAGCAAAAAACGCACAATTAAACACGCAATGAAAAATTTCAAAAGCAAAATATCAACACGCCTTAAAGCCTTTTCAAATGTTGTTGTTCATGCAGAAACAGCCAACAACAACACAAAAGCACGGCTGATTCTACCTATTTCTACTTCGGCTATTTATACGTGAAATAACCTTTCTAAACTTTCCAGAATTATCAAGAGGAATATTTTCCATAAACTCAAACTTCACTTCCAGATTGCCAAAAAGTTCATGGAGTTTACGCTCCGCAGCCTCAATAATTTGGCTTTGATTCTCAACAGCCTTCTTAGGGGCAACCTGGATAACAAGTCTTTTCCGGCTTTCTTGGATAACCCTAAATCGCTTTATCCAATCAACACTCTCAAAGGGATATGGAAAGAAAAGCGTCGGCGAAATCAACCTCCCATCCGCCGCCACAAGTAAATCGTCCGCTCGCCCCTCAACAAACTTAACAAGCGGCAAACTCCGCCCACACGCACATTCATCATTAACAGGAACCACCACATCATCCAACTCATACCGTATCAAAGGCATAACACGGTTAAACAAGCCAGTACACACAACCCTTCCTTTTTCACCAAATGCAACAGCCTCACCACCATCACCCACAAACTCCATCAAAACACTATCAGCATTCACGTGATAACCACTATGCTCCTTACACTCCCAAGCCAAAAGGCCTAACTCGCTACAAGCATAACAATCAAACAACTCCGCCCCAAACCTAGAACTAATCAATTTCTTGCTAGGCGCATCCAAAACTTCCGCACCAGAAAAAACCAACCTCGATTCAATTTCACCAACCAAATCCTCAAACTCTTCAGCTAAAATAAACAAGCTTGAAGCATAACCCTTAACAACATCAGGCTTAAACTCCTTAATCAACGCCAACTGCCTCTCAGCAGAATCAAAAATCGAAATATACTTACGCTTCGCCAAACCTAAACGTTGAAAAACACTCTCCTTTTTTGGAAAACTTCTCGGATCAGCAATAACAGACATTTTATCCCTAACCCGCAACCCATCCTCAAACAAGGCTCTCATCCAGACGGCAGCTTCAAAGTCTGATACCCTTCCATCGACAAGCGTCGTCAGCGGAACCCCAGTAGAACCGCTTGTCCTTCTCTTAGTAAGAGAGTCCAAGTCGGTGTTTTCCGTGACCATGTCGAGGAGATCGCATGCCTGAACCTCCAGCTTGGTTGTGACTGGGATCTTTCGCAAATCATCAAAAGTCTTAAGGTCGTCTGGATTAAATCTCGCACCTTTGAACTTTCTGTGGTAGAATGGAACGTGCTCATAAGCATGCTTAACCGTGGCTCTAAGCTTTTCCCACTGCAGCTTCCGCAGGTCAGATGGCTTTAAGCGAAGATTCCTTCTTAGACGGTGCAGGTAGAAGAGCATTCGTGGAATCAAAGCAATCACGACTACTCTCAAGCTTTATCTTATTGTAGCAGTTCCCTGCAGCTTTGCCGCACTGCATCTTCACTGTTCAGTTTGGGTTTCCAACCCAGCTCTACAAGCCTCTCTACAGAAAGCCTCATCGTTCTCACGTCGCCCTTCCAGCCTCGCCCATCTCCTAAAGCGTTGTTGAACCTAAACTCCGGCTTAATGCCCATCTCTTCGCAGACGATCTCTGCTATGCGTTTAACATCAACCCAGTCCAAGGAGCCAGCATTAAAAGCTTCAACGCGCCCAGCCCTTTCCAGACATGGCAACACGGCGAAAAAAGCATCCACAAGGTCTTTGACATGCAAATAGGATTTCTTCTGCTTTCCATCGCCAAGAATTTCCAACACGCTAGGATTCTGCTCCAGCTTTTTGACAAAGTCAACTATGACGCCGTGTTCCATTCTGGCTCCTACGACATTGGCAAAACGAAGTAACACGCCGCTAAAACCGAAGGTGTGCGCATATGAAGAAATCAGCGCTTCGCACCCCAGCTTTGCCGCGCCATAGATGGAAATAGGCAACAGAGGCCCATAGTCCTCAGGAGTGGGAAAAACGTCTGCTTCACCATAGATGGTTGAGGTAGAGGCAAAAACAATGCGTTCAGCATTTTCGCTTCTACGCATAGCCTCTAAGACATTGTAGGTAGCAAACAGGTTTTCCCTGAAATGCGTAGAAGGATCAATCTCTCCCAAACGCACATCCGGATTCGCAGCCAAATGAAAAACAACTTCTACACCTTCAACTGATTTGCTGCATATGCTTTGATC
The DNA here is from genome assembly GCA_029907545.1 of Candidatus Bathyarchaeota archaeon. GTDB lineage: Archaea > Thermoproteota > Bathyarchaeia > Bathyarchaeales > Bathycorpusculaceae > JAGTQT01. Next base: position 6,153 of record JARYLR010000002.1, read on the forward strand.
TTTCAGGTCGCCTTCAACGAACTCAAAGTGCTCGTCACTGAGCCAGCGTTCGATGTTAGCGATTTTGCCGCTGCTTAGGTTGTCCACGACTCTGACATGGAAGCCCTTGCAGATTAGAGAGTCAACAAGGTGACTACCGATAAACCCAGCGCCGCCAGTGACAAGAGCAGACAACCGCTTACCCATTTCCTTCACTTCTGCAAACACACAAGCGATGAGAAACCAAGTAGAACCAACTAGACTTGTTTACATTCTCTGAAGCAAACGACATCGAGGTCTCAGAAGTAGTAGTCACGTGTAAGCTGTGGTGGACTACTACTTCTGGAAGAACTGCACAAGAGGGTTAAGGTTATTTCAAAAAAATGAAAGTGTTTGACGCGTATTTAACGTGCGCTTTCAGTAAGGATCCTTCTAAATATAGTTATGCCGTGCTTCATTTTCAGCTTTTTCTCTCCAAGCCTAGGCCTATAGGAGATTGGAATCTCTGCGATGCCGTAGCCGCATCTTTCAACATGGTGGTTCAACTCCACTTCAATGTCGAAGCCCTGGGACAGCGGCGTCCAGTTCTTCAAAATATCCCAGCGAACAACTCTCAAGCCTGTCAGCGGGTCACGCATCTGCACACCATTTAGCATGTTGTGTGTGAACGCCAACAGTCTATTTCCAAAGTAGAACATGTTGCGCATCGACTTCAGATGGAAGTGCGAGTTAAACCTGTTTCCGCAAACCATGCCGATCTGCGGATTTTCATCAAGAATCCCAATCATTTCTGGAAGGAACTCGGCTGGATAGGTGTAGTCTGCATCCGTGAAAACGGCGTAGTCAACGTCGCCAACAAAGGTGCGTGCGTATTTTATGGCTTCAGCGATGGCGTCGCCTTTGCCTCTGCCCTGCTGGAAAATCACGTCTGCAAACTCGTCTTTTGCGATTCGCACGGTTCTGTCGCAGCTGTTACCGTCAACAACGAGAACCCATGGCTTCCCCAAGTGCTGCCGAAGCTCCGCTATAGTGCGCCTTATACCTTGCTCCTCGTTTAAGGCAGCAACAATTGCCAGCACTTGCTTATCTCTAGCCTTCTCCCACATTTACAGCACCGCGAAGCACTTGGCGTGCGGTTCTCTAGGATGGAAACTCTCCCGCTCTCTATTAAACAAGTAAGGTATTTTCTTCTAGAAAAGCTTTCTATATAGGCATGGTCATGTTGATCCAGAACCCGACAAAGCGGCTATGATACTGAAAACCCGAAAAAGCACGATCGTAGATCCATAGTTCGAAAAACAGCTGCATGTAGAAACCCTTATTTTCAACATCCCACACTGCGAGTTTTTCAACATTCAACGTGTGACCGTCTATGGTCAGGCCGGAAACTCTGCAGAAGTTGCCGTCAAACGAGACCGCGTCAAACGAAAAATGAATTTTCTTTTCCCAGACGCCGCCATCTTCGAGAAACGTGCGATACTCGAAAATCGGCTCCAAGCTGCTTGACGTCCCACTAAGCGCGTCTGGCAAAGGCTCAGTCTGGTTCCTCAGCTTAACGTAAACCACGTAATAAGTCAAGTTGTCCATGTGGTTGCGAACGCCTAAGAAGAAATTGTAGACTTGTCCTTGCACGATGTTGAATGGGTAGTTTTCAGCCATGCCGCCTGACCCCAAAATCCACAGCTCTGAAAACCTTTCTCCGCCAGGAAGCTGAATGACCATGGCTAGGGTAGGCGACAGAATAATTAGGGCTAATGCCAAACATGAAAGAACGTAAAGCGCCTTAAAATCCGCGTAGTTCATTCAGTCCCCTCCAGCTCGGGCTTCATCTCCAAAACTTTCTTCAGGTATCTGTCTTTCATAAATCTCCAGAAAAACAAGCCGAGCACAAAGAGCATGCTCAAGCCTACACTGGAGAGCGCTGCTGTCAAAAAGAGGCGCCCATCACGGTTTTGTTGGGCTTCGCTTTTCAGAACAGCTGCTTCAGATGCCGTATTTGCGATAATGCTGCTGCAGTTTTGCGCATGGAAGTAGGCGCCATCGTAATTCTCTGCTCTGTAGGCGTTGTAGGCTTCAGCTAGCTTGGCTGTGGCGCTTTCAAGATCAGCTAAGAGCTCTGAAACATTTGCTCCTGCGTTCTCGGCTTCTGCAACCACCAAACAAGCAGAAACTATGCCTTCAGCAACGTCTTTCAGAGCCTTATCCGCGTCGGGTTTGTCCACTGCGTAGCAGCCATGCATAAGAAAGGAAAAAAGTATGGCAAGCACGACAAGACATGTGAAAGCTTTCCATGGAAACAGCTTCAAAATTTCTCCCTGCCTAGAATATTAGCGCGTTATCCTTAGACTTTGATGGAGAAGGAGGATTGCCGCCGAGATCCTTGTTAACACATAGATCTTCAAGAACCCTGCGTTTAAGCTGGACTTCGCTCAGCTGCCTTTCCACATGCCTGTTGCGCCTCAAATACTCCTTGTACCTCTCCAGGAACTCTTTGCCCTTTGAAGTCGGCGTATAGCACTGCCGATCAGGCTCGAAGATTATGAGCCCTGCATCTATTATGTCGTTCAAGTATTTGGAGAGAAGCTTGTAGCTTAGGTTGGATCGGTACATGATCTGGGTTTTCTTGGCGCTTTCGCCGATTGCCTTCAGCATGTCCGCTATGATGTCTACTTTGCTTCTGTAACAGCCCAAAACCTTTCGCCTGAAGTGTTGCAAATGGGAAAAGAGTTATGAAGCGAAAAAGAAACGTGTAGCGCGTGTTACAGGTGAAGCCAGCCTCTTCCGCCTTTCTTCAACTGCTGCTTCTCGGGCTTGCATGGAAGGTATTCGGAGGCTTCTCTTGCACGTCTGTGTCGGCTTTGGCTTAAAATCATTGTTTTCGTGAATTTTCGCCATCCGCCAACCTCGGGGCTTGGAGGAAGAACCTTGTTAACGTCGGCAACGCCGTGCATCTCTATGATTTCTCTGAGATTCAGCATTTTGAAGTTGCGGGTTGCGAAAATTACTGTGCCCTTCTCAATGAACAATGATGAGTAGTCTGTGTCTGCAATTCCCTCTGCTCTTATCTTGTCGTCAATCCGCTCCCGCCACAGCTGCTTCCACTGCTTTTTAACTTCCTCGATGAATTCTTGGGATGCAACATTTTCCATAGACACTCCCCCCGTGACGGAGCGGAAACGAAACTTTAGACAGCGCTACGTGCTGTTTCCTCTTTCCTTCCTCCACTTCCTCCTATTCAGAGCCGACCTATTTAAAGGATGACGGATGAAACTTCGGTTTTATTGTTCTAGAACAAAATTACATTTCTTATATAAAAAGCTGAACGGTTCTCTAGAAGTTTTTGGAGCTACGTCGCTTGCCTCTTGCCGAAAGAAGACGAATAAGGCTGTTAGCAATGTTTTCCGCTGCTGCTTCAACCTCCGGAGTCAAACCTTCTCCAAAATCGGTTAACTCTGGCTCAATCAGCAGCAAAGCAACCTTCGCATGAGCCTCTTTAGCCAGATATTCGCAGAACAACCGCAAAGGCAACATATGCGTCGAATATGTCGGCTTATCGCTTGCCTGCGAAGGATCAACAAGTCTCGACTCTCCCGCTTCCATGCCCATTTTCGCCGCGTCCACAATTAGCACATGAGTCGGCTTAAACTCCAAGATCAGCTGCAAATGATTCTCGGGCACTGTTTCCGCGTCTACCAGCATCACGTTTCCGGCATCCACTCTGCCCCGCAGGTTCTGCACGATCTTTACACCAACAAAGTCGTCCATCCTAATCGGGTTCCCAACTCCAACAACGACGACGCGCCCAGCACCTCTAAGCCAACTGCTCAGCTGCTTCGCCACGTTACACTTTGTCTGGGGCAAATCATAACCCACAAGAAAACTAAGCCAGCCTATATATAAGGGGTCTAAAAAAGCACAGCCTCTATCTTCACCTTAAGGAAGTCAACGCGAAACCGTCTTAATCAGCTTTTTGTTGCTGTCATAAATGCTTAGGGTCAGAGGCATCTGCCCGACTGCAAGATGCGTAGCACATGCGAAGCATGGATCATACGCGCGGAACGCCATCTCCACCATGTTAAGCACAGCGTTATCCACCTTGTCGCCATGAATCAAACCTTTCGCAGCGTCACGGACAGACATGTTAATCGCTGGACAGTTATTCGTCGTCGCCACCACCAGATTAACATTCTTCATCAAAGCATCCTTGTCCAGCACGTAGTGATGTATCAAAGTGCCTCTGGCCGCTTCAACGATACCTATACCCTCGCCAGGCTCGCCAACCGGACGCCGCACATCCTTACTTGTGATTTCCGGGTCAGTTGCAAGCTCAACAGCCCGCTCCGAAGCATACAGAAGCTCAATAAGCCTAGCCCAGTGAAACGCCAAAGTCGAGTGCACCGGTTTCCCGCCAAGCGTGTCATACATACGTTTATATTCTTCTTGCGCCAGCGGCGTCGCCATCCCATCAGAAGCATTAAGCCTTCCAAGCGGACCTACACGGTAGATGCCGCTGTCAGAACCCGCGACAAAGCCTTTCCAGCCGATCTTTTTCAGAAACGGAAACTTGGCGTAGCTCCAAGGCTCAACGTGCTCAGCAACATGCTCAAAAAAGTCCTTGGGCGCAAACTTGAGGAACTCTCTGCCATTCGGATCGACAACCCTAACCTTACCATCATAAAAGTTCACCTTGTTGTTCCCGTCAACCAGCCCCATATAATAAGTCTTCATCGTGTACGCATCGCTCTTAATCAAGTCAACATACTTGCTATTTCCAAGCACAATGTCGTGAAACAGCTTCAGCGAAAACTTCGCAAACTCTACGCATGACCGCGCCATCCGCTCAATCTCGGCACGATTCTCCTCGCTTAACGCCTTAGAAATCCCGCCAGGCAAGCCGCATGTCGGGTGAGTTGCCTTTCCGCCAAGAATAGCAGTTATCTGCTGACCGTAGGCTCGATGCTTAATGACCTCCTTGCCAATCTCCAAACCCGCTTTCTCGATAACCCCGATTATGTTACGCTTCTCCGGAGGAGCATCCGGACCCACAACAAAGTCAGGACCACCCAGATAATAGAAATGCAAAGTATGATCATAAATGTAGTAGCCAACATACATCAGCTCTCTAAGCTTCTTGGCAGCAGAAGGAGGCTCAACATTGAAGGCTGCGTCCAAAGCCTTCGTCGCCGCAAAGTGATGCGCAACAGGGCAGACACCGCAGATCCGCGTAGTCAGAACAGGCATTGTTTCAGCTCTGCGTCCCAGACAAAACTTCTCGAACCCTCTAAGCTCAGGCACCTGCAAATACGCGTTCTCCACTTCGCCTTCATCGTTCAGGAAAATCTGGATGCTCCCGTGACCCTCAAGCCTTGTTATAGGATTAATGCTTAACTGCTTCATTTCTTAATCACCTTCCTCCCCAAGATCGAAGACGGCAACGAATACATGTAGAACGTTCCAATCGGATCCTTAATCTGGCTCATAAGCTCCTCAACATCCTTATCAGTGTACTTTTCCTTCTCCTCATCCAACCCCATAATCGAAGCTAAAGCACTCATCATAGCTGCACCCTGCTCAGGCGCATTGGGACACGGCCCACCGCAACCCGTGCAAGGCATGTCAACATTCAAGCATTGAGCACCGCAACCGCTACGAGTTGCCGGCCCCATACAGATTATTCCCTGCTCAAGCAGACATCTCTCAGGATCCGGAGCCTTCTCATACACGCGGTAGATCTTGGAGATCTTCTTGTTCTCCTTCTTCTTCGGGCACTCATCGCACACAGACTTAAGAGGCGCCAACACAGACCCCTTAGCCGGCAACTCATTTTTTGCAATCGCGTCGATGGCAGCCGATATCAGCTTAACCGGAGGAGGACAGCCTGGAAGATAGTAATCAACCGCAACCGTCTGCCCCAAAGTCTTAACCGTGTCATAGAACTCTGGAAGCCTAAGCACGCCTTCTTTGGCTTCGAATTCGGTCTGTGGAACTACTCCGTTAGGGTTTTCGACAGAGCTGCATTTCAAGTAGTACTTCTCGAAAACCTCTTGACGGTTGTGGAGGTTCGCGAGGCCTGGAATGCATCCCTCGTGTGCACATGAGCCGAAAGCTACAAGGGTTTTCGCCTTCTTCCTCAGAAGCTTGGCCATGTGCTCCTGTTCCTCGTTTCTCACTGAGCCATTGAAGAAGCAAATGTCGATGTACTTGTCAGGCATGTTTTCAACGTCTTTGTACTTGATGTCCATTGCCACTGGCCAGAAGACTATGTCTGCCAACTGGAGCACATCAAGTATTTTTTCATTTATATCTAACACAGCGATCTCGCATCCGCCGCAGCTCGCCGCCCAGTAGAAGGCTATCTTGAGCTTTTCTTTCGCCATCTTATTTTCCACCTTTGGTTTTATCCAGTATTCTTGATGCATCCACACGAAGCTCGCTGAAACCTAGCTCCTCAGGCTGAAAGCCCATGGCTAGACCGAGCAGCTGTGGATAGTGTAAGATTGGAATACCATAAGTCTCATTAAACATTTTCTCAATTCTCAGCTCATTTGTATCATACATTATGTGGCAAAAGGGGCAAATCGTAATCATGGCCTCAGCCTTAACCGCCTTAACGTGGTTAAGCTTGTTCCTCGCAAGCTGCAGCGCAATTTTGTCGTTTACGCCGACGCTTGGTGCACCACAGCATTCTGTCTCCTCCAAGTAGTCGAGGCATCGCGCCCCAGTTGCCTCTATCAAAGTCTTAAGAGTCTTAGGATCCTCGGGATCATCAAATCCTATAAACTCTTTCGGCCTTAGAATGTGGCAGCCATTATGCTCAGCGACGCTTAGCGCTGTAAGCGGTTTAATCACCGAGTCTTTAACCCGCTCTAGTCCGATGTCCTCGATGAGAACCTGCATCAAGTGTTTAGCTTCTATGGTTCCCTTAAACTCCAGCCCAACCTCTTTCAGACGCTGGTTTATGCTGTGCCGCAAGGCACCGTCTTCCTTAAGCATCCTGTTGACCTTCTTAAGGGTTCCAGCACAGCCGGGACAAAGCGTAATTATGTCCAGTCCTTTCTGCTCTGCCAGCGCCAAATTTCTTGCAGCCAAAACAAGCATCGCTTCGTGGCTTACTGGATCAAGAGGAAGCCCACAGCAGTTAAACTCGGGCATTTCAACGAGCTCTACGCCTAGCTTGGCGAGAACTTTCCGCGCTGAGACCTCGAAGGCTGACACCCTGTAGGGTATGGCGCAACCGAGAAAAATCAGATACCTGCCCTTCGACATTTAGTAGCCTCCATTATTTTCAAAAAACTTCTCAGGTTTTAAGCCGCGCAATGTCTTCCTGATGCTTTCCGAATTTCCCTTCGGCAAAGGCGGAAGCCCAAGCAACTCTCTCCTTTTCACTCTAAGCTCAGGGATCTTGTAGGCGTAGCCTGACTCAAGTATGCTTGAAAACTGCTCCCTAAAGACTTGGGGTATGTGGCCTCTTTCCGCGGCAAGATTTCTTAGAACTCGGATAACGCTTGCGACTTCGACGTCCTGAGGGCAGCGGTCGGTGCAGGTGAAGCATGACGCGCAAAGCCATAAGGTGTCGCTGTCCAGAATTCTATCCTCAAGCCCAAGCTGAGCCATACGAATAATCTGCCTCGGCCTGTAGCTTTCGCTGTACCGAGCAATGGGACAGTCAGACGTGCATGTTCCGCACTGGAAGCAGCGCATCAGCTTCTCTGCGCCATGCATCTTCGAAATTTCATATTTAAACCTAGGATTTATTTCCGATGCTTTGACCACTTTACATTCTGCCTGCGTCATTGCGACTTTACTTCCATTTCCTTCAACGGGTTCGGACCAAGCTTCTTTATCTGCTCAGTCATGTCCCGCACTACAGCAGCAAACTTGTCGCCTTCGCTTGCCGAGATCCATTCCAGCCGCAGACGTTCAGGTTCTATTCCAAACTCGGCTAAAGCCTTCTTCAGCAACGTGATGCGCCTTAAAGCCTTGAAGTTGCCGCTGATATAGTGGCAGTCTGAGGGTAGATGGCAGCCAGCAACGAGCACTCCGTCTGCGCCGTCTTTGAAGGCTTCAAGCACGAAAGCGGGATCTATCCTGCCACTGCACATGACGCGGATGATTCTTATGTTTGGCGGATACTGAATCCTACTTACTCCAGCAAGATCTGCACCTGCATAGGAACACCAGTTGCAGAGAAAGCCAATTATTTTCGGTTCAAAACCGTTCTTTTCACTCATGTTTTAACCTCCACTAAGGCAGCTTTAACCTGTGCAAGAATTTCATCCGTGGTAAAGTGCCCCATGACAATGGCTTTCGTAGGACATGCTGTGCCACAAGCGCCGCAGCCTTTGCATAAAGCTTCAAGAACATGCGCAACGGTTTTGCCTTCTTTGTCCTTCATCTCGACAGCACCGTAGGGGCATAGATATTCACAGATTCTACAACCACTACATAAATCTTCAGATACGTTTGCGACTATTCCTTCCATCTCAAGCGTCTTCTTGGAAAGTATCGTTGTTGCCCTTGCCGCTGTAGCGCATGCTTGCGCTATGCTTTCATCGATGTATTTGGGCGAATGCGCCATTCCGCAGAGGAATATACCCTCAGTCGCAAAATCCACGGGTCTAAGCTTCATGTGTGCCTCCAAAAAAAAGCCGTCTTTTGTTAGCGGCACCTTAAGCATGTCAGCTAACTTTTTATTGTCAGGATTCGGAACCGTCGCGGCACTTAAGACTATGAGATCTGGCTCAACTTCTAATTGCTCGTTCAAGACGGGTTCCCAGAAACTAGCCAAAAGCTTACCGTTTTCAGCCTTTACCTGCGGTTTCCTCTCGTCACCATAGTTTACAAATATCACGCCTTTTACAGCGGCTTCACGATAATAGTCCTCTTTGAAACCGTAGGCTCTCATGTCCTTGTAGAGAACGTAGATTTCCGTCTCTGGGCTGGTTTCCTTGATTTTCAAGGCGTTTTTTATGGCTTGTCCACAGCATATTCTGGCGCAGTTTGGTCTCTCATCGTTTCGTGCCCCGACGCACTGGATCATGACCACGGTTTTGGCTTGGAAGGCTCCGCTTGCAAGCTTTTCCTCAAGCTCATGCTGGGTTACGACGCGTGGATCCTTGCCATAAAGATACTCATTCGGCTTATACTCCGCCGCGCCCGTTGCCACAATTACGACGCCATGCTCAACTTCCTTTTCTTCTCCGTCTTTCTGCCTAATCTTGGATTTGAAGTTGCCAACGAAGCCGTAGACGTCAACAACTTCCGCGTTCTTGTATACGCGTATCTTGTCGTTCTTTGTCACTGCTTCAACGAGAGCATCCAATTTTTCTTTAGGGTCGCTGTCTTTCTCAAGCAGGTAGTGAATGCGGCGCAGTTGACCGCCTAACTCAGGTTCTTTCTCGACAAGATGGACTTCAAAGCCTTGATCAGCAAGCGCCAGCGACGCTGTCATACCAGAGACTCCGCCGCCGATCATAAGCGCGACTGGAGTAACGTTGATTAGCGGCTTCTTTAATGGCGCTAGAAGTTTGGCTTTGGCAACAATTGACCGCACCAGATCTTTCGCTTTCTCTGTTGCCTCCTTCGCATCATGCATGTGCACCCAGCTACACTGGTCACGGATGTTAGTCATCTCGAAAAGGTAGGGGTTCAGTCCTGCTTCCTGAACGGTTTCCTTGAAAAGCGGTTCATGAGTCCTCGGAGTGCAGGAGGCAACAATCACGCGGTTCAGCTTGTTCTCCACAATCTTCTCTTTGATCAGCTTCTGGGTGTCTTCTGAGCAAGTGTATACGTTGGCTTCGGCGAAAACCACGTTCGGCAGCTTCCGAGCATATTCCACTACCTCAGGAACGTTAACTACTCCGCCGATATTTATTCCACAGTGACAGACAAACACGCCGATTCGGGGCTCTTCTAGGCTTACGTCTCTTTCAGGCGGATACTCTTTCACCGCAACCTCTGCTCCCCTTTTAGAGGCAATAACTCCCATGGCTTTGGCGGCTGCACCAGACGCCTGCGCCACACTTTCCGGAATGTCCTTCGGTCCGGAAAACGCCCCACAGACAAAGACCCCTGGTTTCGACGTTTCCATGGGAGAAAAAGCTTGGGTTTCACAGAACTTGTAACCGTTGAGTTTTATTCCCAAGCTTTCAGCGAGTTTTTCAGCATTCTTCGGCGGCTGCATTCCAACAGACAGGACAACCATGTCGAATTCTTCTGTCTTCGGTGTTTCGTCCTCCACGTAGTGAACAAAAAGGTTCTGCGTCTTCGGATCTTCTGTTACTCCAGCAACTCTTGATCTTACGAACTGGATGCCCCATTCTCCTTGAGCGCGCTTGTAGTAAGCATCAAACTCCTTCCCGTAAGAACGCATGTCCATGAAAAAGATTTTAGCATCCAGAGGCGAAGGCGTATGCTCTTTAGCTATGACTGCCTCCTTCATACCATACATGCAGCACGCCGCGGAACAATAATTGTTGCCGAGCTGATAGTCTCGCGAACCCACACACTGAATAAAAGCAATCTTCTTGGGAATCTCGCCGTCGGAGGGACGTAGCACAAGCCCCCCATAAGGTCCAGAAGCGCTAAGAATACGCTCGAACTCTATGCTTGTCACCACATTAGGATAGCGACCGTAACCATATTCGCTTTTAAGCTTCGCATCGAAAACCTCGAAGCCTGGCGCAAGTATTATTGCCCCCACTTTCAGTGTGGCTTCACTGTCTTTCTGGTCATATGCGACGGCTTTTGCCTTACAGACTTCGAAACATGTTCCGCAACCGATGCATTTTTCACGGTCGATTTTGTACTTCAGCGGAACTGCTTGGGGGTATTCAACGTAGATGGCGCTTCTATTGCTTAATCCTTCGTTGAACGTGTCTACGGCTTCAATCGGGCATTTTTGGGCACAGATGCCACATCCATTGCATTTTTCTTCAATAATGTAGCGGCTCAGCTTTCGAAGCTTAACTTCGAAGCTTCCTGCTTCGCCATTTAATCTTGTCACTTCGACGTTCGTTAAGACCGTAATGTTGGGGTGTCTTCCTGCTGTAACAAGCTTAGGCGAAAGAATGCACATTGAACAGTCATTTGTTGGAAATGTTTTGTCAAGCTGAGCCATCACTCCACCAATGCTTGGTGCCTGATCATCCAAATACACTTTGAAACCAGAATCCGCCAAATCCAGAGACGCTTGTATTCCAGCCACTCCACCGCCAATAACGAGAACTGCCCCAATTTTCTGGTTTGCCATTTCATTTCACCTCCAAAGCCTTGTAGAAGGGGGTTGTTCCATCCACGTGGTCGATGGCTATCATGTTTTTCCTGCGCAGGTTAACAATGTGGCTCAGCACTGCTGCTGGTTTCAATTCAATCTTTTCAGCTAAGGCTTTAACAGAAAGTGGCTTCACGCTTGTCAAGACATGGATCTTCTGCCGAATAAACTCTGTCTGAACAATCTCATCCAGCAGTTTATCAAAGTCCTCAAATGGAATTTTCTCACCGTAAACGTTAACGCTTTCAGTTAGCTCCTTCTCCCTGCCCAACAAAACTCTTAGTCTAAAATCGGCTGCCACTTTTTTGGCTGCTGAAATATTGACAAGGAAATCAGTGTCGGGGTTGATGTTTTTAAGCGATAAGGAAGCAAGTTTTCTCATCTTGTCAGAGAACTCTGTGAGATGGCGGCTGAAGCTTTTCTTTGCAGTAGGCGAATGCCAAAGCAGTTTTAGGCGTTCTGGTTCCACATTTACCAGCGACATGAGCGTCTTAAGTATGCTAATTGTGATTTCTGCTTGGGCATTTCCGTCCACGTAGTGGCAGTCTGGTGGCTTGCAGCCAACTAGCATAACGGCTTCTGTTCCTTTCTCAAACATTTCCAAGATCAGCACAGGATCTATTCTTCCGATACAGCTTACTCTTGCCACGTTTACGTTTCGTGGAACTTGAGCCTCTTTTTGGCAGAAGACAAAGTCACACATCAAACACGCAATTCTCGGCTCGTTTTTCTCCATATCATTCGCCTCCTACGGTTGCCAGCGCCAAGCTTACAATCTGCTTGTCAGTTAGCTTCTTCATCGTTATGGCTCGTTCTGGACATCTGGCAGCGCATATGCCGCATCCCTTGCAAAGCTCCTCATTCACCACGGCAACGCCGTTCTCGTTCTTCTTAACTGCCTCGAACGGGCAGACAACAGCACATACATTGCAGCCTATGCACCGCTTCTCTTCAACCACAGCTTTATCTCCAACACACAAATCCATGTTCGCAAGACATTCCGCACACGGTCCGCAGCTCATGCAGCGAAAAGCTTCAAACATAGCATTCCGCTTCATCTTCTCCAAGTACTTGGCAGTCTCTTCCAAACTTAGATGCGGCTTCTCCAGAGGAGGCTCATATCTACGCTCCTTTTTGCCTATAGATCCCCAGTTCTTAACCCATGTCGTCTCCTCAATATTCTCGTATCTCCCACTCTGCAAATCCTGCCCTGTAAGATAAAAATGAATAGACAATGCAGCCCGTTTGCCAGCACCCACAGCCTCAATTATGCTTGCCGGCCCAGTAACGACATCTCCGCCAGCGAAGACCCCTGGCACCTTGGTCTCCAAAGTTATTGGGTTAACTCTGATTGATGGTGCACGCGCATCCTTGTCGCAGAGCTCTTGCGGTATGCACGTCATTTCCGCCGACTGCCCCAGAGCCGGGATAACCATGTCAACCTCATATTGATGTTCTGAAAAGCTTACGGGAACTGGGCGTCTTCTTCCGCTTTCATCCGGTTCTCCAAGCCGCATGCGAAGGCATTCAATAGCCTTAACCTTTCCGTTTTCTCCAACGATCTGTTTAGGTGCGACAAGAAAGTGAAACACCACCCCATCTTTCTCAGCCAACTTCACCTCGTGGGGAAGCGCAGGCATCTCCTCACGGGAACGACGGTATAGAATCATGACTTCTCGTGCGCCAAGCTTTCGGGCAGTTCTAGCCGCGTCTATCGCGCTGTTCCCACCTCCAACAACTACCACTTTCTCACCAACTTTAACATGCTCTCCAAGAGCCACTGCCCTAAGAAAATCAACGGCGTTAACAACGCCATCAAGGTCTTCGCCTGGAACGCTTAATTTCATGCCAAGCTGCGTTCCAATAGCCAAAAAAAACGCTTTGTAACCGTCTCTACGCAGACTATCAAGGGTCACGTCCTTGCCAAATGTAACTCCGGTTCTAATCTCTACACCTAGATCAGCAATATAGGTAGCCTCATTGGCAACCACAAACTTCTCAAGGCGGAAGTCAGGTATGCAATAGCGCATCATGCCGCCAGGCTCGGACATCTGTTCAAAAACTGTCACTGGGTAACCGCGCTTTGCGAGTTCGTATGCCGCTGTTAGGCCCGCGGGACCTGCGCCGATTATGGCAACTTTTTCACTACGTCTAATCGACATTAAATCCGGCTTAAGCTTAGGTCTAACACGCCCTTGCTCGCGTTCTATGTCGGCAACAAGTCTCTTCAGGGCGCGTATAGCAACCGCTTGATCCACGTTTGCCCTTGCACACGCGTCTTCGCATGGGCTAAAGCAGACTCTTCCGCATATTGCTGGGAAAGGCATGTCTTCTCTTATGACTTCTACGGCTTCTAGGAATTTGCCTTTTTGAATCAGAGCAACGTATGCTTGAACATTTACTCCTGCTGGGCATGCGGAGCGGCAGGGCGGCAGTTTTCTCTTCACATTTGTTATGTTTTTGGTTGACATTGTTAAACCCGCTTATGTAGAATATTAGCCCGCTACGGAATATATTAACGCATTCAAGCCACCTATAACGCAAAATTAACGCATGAAAAAACACGTAGCTACGGAAAAAAGAGGAGATGCAGGCTACTCTCTTAACCTTCCTTCAAGCCTGCTTACCCACTTGTTATATTCTCTCGCGCCAAGCAACCCTTTGAGTTCCTGTTCGAGCACAAGCGAATTCTTAGGCTTTATCTCAGCGATCCATCCTTCGCCATACGGGTCCTCGTTGATCAAGTGCGGTTCATTTTTCAGCTTGTCATTGGTCTTGGCTATTTTGCCGCTGACTGGGGCATAGAGGTCAAACATGAACATCCATGTTTCCGCGACGCCAAGGGGCTCCATCTTGCTGATTTCCTTGCCAGGTGCTTCAGTCATAACGTTGGCTATGCCTTTCAGATGTCTTTGGGCGTAGTCAGATACGCCGACGCGGATGTTGCCTTCTGGTGTTATCTGTGCCCATGTGTGTTTAGGCGTGTACAGTAGGAGTTCTGGTGTTTTTAGTAGTTCTTTGCGTTTTTCTGCTGAGATTCCTTCAGCTCGCATAAGGTCTTCTAGGCGCAGTCGGATGGCTTCTGAGACGAATTCTGAGATGCTTCGGTATCTTCCTGTTTTGATTGCTTCTTCGATTTCTTTTATTAGTTCTTGTCTCAAACTTACGGTTTTCCATTCGGACATTTTTTATCAGCCTCCTTTACATCTGATTGATATATAGCGTAAAAGAAGAATATATACTTAGTGTATATAAAGAAAGAAGTAGTAAATACCATGATACGCTAGCCAGCTTCGCTTCACTTTTTCCTTCTGCCAAAATCCAGAAAATTCCAAACCCGCTCATGCAAATAATAAATGACAATCTTCAACACGAACTCCCAGAATCCAACACCAAGGCTAATTGTCAGATTCCCAGTAGCCACAAAAACCAACAGGGTAGTCGTTAATGTGGCAACTATCCTCCAAGAAATCGCCTTCGCCAAACTTCTAATATGTTTCTCCAAAAACGTGGCACCTTACCTTGCTATGCTAAAATACGGCAATTACTATAAATAATCTTCCAAAACCTCGCGGCAGCTATAAACCATAGAGTAAGAGATATAAAATAAGGAATAGTAAATACTATCCCAAGCGGTGACATATTTTTGGAAAGCAGAAAACTGCAAAAAGTAGGCTACTCAACAATAACCGTTTCTCTTCCAAGCGAATGGGTGAAACAGAACAAGATAAGTCCAGGCGACCTAGTTTTCCTATCTTCAGAAAGAGACGGCACTTTACGAATTATGCCAAGTCAGATTGCCCAGCGAGAGGAAGCAGAAGAGTTCATAGTGAATGCTGATGCAGTAGATAGCAATGGACTACTTGAGAGAATTGTTGTTGGATGCTACATACTTGGACACGATGTGATAAGGATAACCTCTGCCACCCGCATAGAGAAGGAGCAAATAGATGAAGTTCGAAGAGTAGTTCGCAAGCTAATAGGGCTGGGCATCATAGAAGAAACCCCCAGAAGCATTTTGCTTCAGTGTTCGGTTGATCCGGCAAAGTTCAAACTCGACATGTTAACTCGACGGCTGTCTCTAATAGCGTCAACAATTCTTCTCGAAGCAATCCAAGCGTTTGTTGACGGCAACGAGTCCTTAGCACAAGAAGCCATAAGCCGAGAAGACGAGGCAGACACAATTTACTATTTGGCTGTGCGTCTCCTTCTTTCTGCTCAGGTTAAACCAGACATCGCGGAACAGATAGGAGCCATAGACATTCTCTTTATTCCGGCCACACGTTTGATACTGCAGTATCTAGAGCTCATTGCCGATTACGCGGAAGACATAGCCAAAAGAATTGTCGAGCTAAAGATCTACAGAAAAAAATTGCCACCCGAGATCATTGAGCGAATCCAAAACCTAAGCGAATCAACACAAACTGTCTTTCAAAAGGCGCTAGATTGCATTTTCACAGGAGACTTGAAAGTTGCAAATGAAGTTCTGGAAATGAAAAAGGTAATCGAGTTAGAGTCTAATAGATTCATGCGGGAAGCTCCCGAGATAATATACATTAGGTCAGTTGTAACATGTTTGAATAAGGTTGCCGATATTGGCGCTACAATCGCAAATATAGCGATAAATAAGGCGTTGGAGCAGCCTAACAAGTATGTGGAAGACATCATACGGACAGTGAAACACACTCGAACTGTGCCGATTTCGTCGAAAAGAAACTAATTCGCGCTTAGTTGAGTTTGCGCTAAACTTAACATGACAACCCTTAAAAACTTGGAAGTAAATATTATAAATACCGAGGGGCGCCTTCAATGGGCAGTTTTGAAGAAGCATTAAAGAATATCGACGTTTTCTGCAAAGCTTTGGCAAAGAAAATAACTGAAAATGACAAAGGAATAGAGAGTGATCTTCCTATTGAGCCTGTTGAAAAGCTTTTGCGGCAAAGATACGTGGCTGAGATAAAGGAAGAACTATCTCCGCCTAAACCACCGCTGATACCGCTTCCTCAGCTCGAACAGCCCTTAATTGATGTCTTCGAGGATGAGTACTCATACAAGGTTCTTTTGCAATGCCGATGTCGCGATGAGAAAGTCATGATCCACACAGATGTTGATAGCGTGGAAATCTGCAAAAGAGAATGCTTCATTGATTCCCAAGGCGTTGAAGTATGTGCGGATAACTGTCAGAGACTTGACTTGCCTCCGAACCGCCTACAGATAGAGAAAATGATCACTAAATGCAATAACAACGAAGTCTTTGAGATAGAGATCCCGAAGAAAAACTGATACTGCTGTTAGGAAGTTTTTCTTTTTCCAATTTTCGTTTTGCACGTTTCTTCGTTTATACATTTAGAACACGTGTAAATCACGTCATATTCTCTGTTCTTCGGCTCTGAGGAATACACGAACAGGGCAAAGCATTCTTCGCCCTTCTTTATTGTTCCGCCGCAGCAGTAACACTCGTGTTCACGTAGCGCCACAACTTTCATTGACAAGCAACCATAGTTTCTATGCGCAAATCTTTCTATTAATGATTTCCTCACAAAAAGAATAGATTGATGGAAACATCTGAAAGCATTCTGGAACGTGGAAACACTTTCTAGCTGATTTTGCTCAGCACCTTGTCTACTCGGATTTTGTGGAAGTCTAACGCAAGCTCTTTGGGATCGATTCCGAGACTTAAACTAAGAAGCTCAGTATAGTGAAGTATAGGCAGATTGTACTCTTCATGGTACGTGCTTTTCATAAGAAACTGCCCTAGATCAAGAGTGAGGAAGCAAAAAGGGCAGAGTGTTGATAGACAGTCGGCTCCAGCCTTGGTAGCCATCGCAATCTTATCTCGAGCGATCGCTAATGCGATGTCATCAGCATACCCTCTCAGCAGCCCGCCGCAGCATTTCAGCTTGTTCCTGTACCATATGCTTTTGGCGCCCAGAGCTTCCACAAGATTGTCAAAAAGTTTCGGTCGTTCCGGATCGTCAAACTTGAGAAGCGCGCTAGGTCTGAGAGAGTGGCATCCATAGAACGTAGCTACTTTTAGGTTGCCAAGTTTTCTTGTGACGTTTTTCTTCAAATGGTCTATGCCAACGTCTTTCATAAGCACTTGCAGGTAATGTCTTACTTCCTTGTTTCCTCGAAACTCTTTTCCTGCGTTAGATAGAATCTTGTTGACTCTTTCCTTGAGCTTGGCATTTTCCCTGAGCAGGTTGTTTGCGATTGCTAGAGACTCGAAGCAGCCTGTGCACAGCGTGACTATGTCGAGGTCGGCTTCTTCAGCTAGGCTGATGTTGTACGCTGCCATTGAAAGACTGGTTTCTAAGTCTATGGACTGCAGAGGCGGAGGTGCACAGCACGTCATGCCTTCCAGATCTACGAGATCTATTCCGAGTTTGGCAAGGGATTTACGCGCTGAAACCTCGTAGTGTGGTTGTCTGGCAGGTATCGTGCAGCCTAAGAACAACGCGTAACGTGTCATTGTGGTTCTTCCTTCTTTTTCAGCTTATCAAAACCTGTTGCCGAAAGGATTTTTCTCAAGGTATCCATGTTCGCTGGCTTAAGAGGAGGCAGACCGTAGTCGGCTCTTTTTTTCTCCAAAAACTTGGACATTGGGACTATTTTGCCTTCACTCATCAACCCCGCTGAGAACTCGGAATAAATATTAGGCATTTTTCCTTCTCTTATAGCCAAGTTCCGCAACGCATAGAACACGTCAGCAATTTCCACTTTCTGCGGGCATCGTTCCTGGCAGTTATAGCATGAGCAGCAAAGCCACAAGGCATCTCCGAACAAGATTTCTTCTTTTTCTCCTAGAAGTGACTGGCGGATCACTTCTCTGGGATTGAATCGTTCGCTCACTCTCGCCACCGGACAGCTGCTGGCACAGGTTCCGCACTGGTAGCATGAGGCTAAGGTTTCGCCGCCAAGCATGTGCCTTACTTCCTCGAGAAAAGTCTTACCGGAGCTTTTCGCTGTCTTGCCATGCGCCATAGTGTCTATCTCCTCTAAGAACTACTAAGCTGCAGTGGGCTCATTTTCTCCAGTTTTTCAGTCATCGTCTGCGCTACTTCAGCGAACTTGTCGCCTTCGATGTAGACAAGGTTAAACATTTCAAGTCTTTCTGGTTCGATGCCGTACTCCTTAAGCAGCATCTTGGCAAGTTCCACTTTCTTCTTTGCCTTGGGGCTTCCAACCTCGTAGTGGCATCCATCAGTCTTGCATCCTACAACCATGACCCCTTGAGCGCCTGCTTTGAAGGCTTCTAGGATCTGGTGGATTTGAAGGATGCCTGTGCAGGGGACTTTCATGACTCTTACGTTTGCAGGATACTCCAGCATAGCCATGCCTGAAGAATCAACAGCTGTGTGTCCACATTCTGAGCAGCAGATAGCGAGAATCAGCGGTTTTGATGTTCCGTTAACTGACATCAGAGCCTTCATCTGGGCAAGCATCTGGCTAGGTCTATAGTGCCTAAGCTCAATAGCATTGAGGGGACAGGTGCCTACGCAGATGCCGCAGCCTTCGCATTGAAGCTCGGACACTTGAGCGACAAAGTGGTCTTCTCCTTTCTGAACAAGGCTTATTGCGCCGTATGGACAGGTAACAGGGCAAAATTCGCAGTCACCGCAGTACTCATCATCTATCACGGCAGTTTTCTGATCCTTGACAATTTTGCCGGTAGAGAGAAACTTGGCAGCCTTCAGAGCGGCAGAGTGTGCATGCAGAGAAGAGGTTGGCGCATCCTTGGGAAAGGTTGCGCCTCCGCAGAGGAATATGCCTTTTCGCTTGGTCTCGGTGGGTCTAAGCTTGGCGTTGTATTCTTTGAAGAAGCCATCCTGCTCCAGCTCGATTCCAAGCATGCTAGCTAGCTCCTTCGTTCCCTGAGTAGGCACCATTGAAGTGGCAAGAACCACAAGGTCAGCTTCTAGTTCAAGAAACTTTCTGGAAACAGCGTCTTCAACGTCAACGATTAGCGTGTTGTCTTCAGGATCATGTGCGATCTCTGTGGGTCTGCCCTTGACGAATTTTATTCCCATGTCTCTTGCGCGTTCATAGTAGTATTCATGCTCTCTTCCCGTTGTTCTTATGTCTATGTAGCATATCGTCACATCGGTTTCCGGGTCAGCGGATTTCACCAGCATCGCGTTCTTAAGCGAAATCATGCAGCAGATGCTTGAGCACCACGGATTCCAACGTCTGTCACGGGAACCGACACATTGAACGAAAACTATTCTCTTAGCTGGTTCTCTTGTCGAAGGCCTGATTATACTTCCGCCTGTTGGACCAAAGCAGTCTATCATTCTGGCAAGCTGAAGGTTAGTTACCACGTCTGGGTACTCGCCATAGTGGTACTCCTTGATCACGCTTGGATCATACTCTTCGAAGCCTGTGGCAACCACGATGGCGCCGACGTTAAGTGTCTTTTTCTCTGTTTTCTGGTCAAGCTCAACTGCCTTGGTGGGACAGACTTTCACGCATTTTTCACACTCGTGAAACTTGCATGCCTTTTCATCTATGACGTAGACGGGCGGATATACTTCTGGAATGTTAATGTAGATTGCTTTCCGTTTTTTCAGTTTCACATTATAATCATCTGGAACTTCCACAGGGCACACTTCTGCGCAGAGGTTGCAGCGGATGCATTTTTGCTCATCAACGTACCGTGGCTTTTTCTCTATCGTAACCCGATAATTGCCTGGCACTCCCTCTACTGCTGTGATCTTTGAGTTGGTTAGCACGTTGAGATTCTGGATCTCGGTGAATCCAGAGCGGTACACGCATTTTCTGGATGTGTGGGTTATGGACTTGACGTCGGTTGAGGGTGCCTGAATGCAGATGGCGCAGTCGTCAGTTGGGAAGAATCTGCCAGCGCGAGAAGCTAAGCCGCCTAGGAACGGTTCTTTTTCCACTAGCTGAACTTCAAAGCCGAGTTCAGCCAGATCCTCTGCTGTTTGCATTCCTGCAATTCCGCCGCCGATAACTAAGATTGATTTGAGAGCAGGAAATTCCAGCTTCTCTAAGGGTTCCAGAAGCTTTGCTCTTTCGATAGCGGCTAGAAGCATGGCTTTTGCTTTGGCTGTGGCTTCTGCAGGCTTGTTCCTGTGAGGTCGCGCGCAGTGGTCTTCTAGGTCTATGACTTCTACCAGAAAGGGGTTAAGTCCAGCTTTTTCAACTGCCTTGACTATGTTTACTTCGCTTAGTTTCGGAAGTCTTTCGGCGACGACCACCCGATTGAGTTTCTTCGTTTTAACCGCGTTAACGATGGCTTTCAGCCCGTCGCCTCGCCAGAACTCTTTTGCTCTTTCGACGAGAACTACTTTTGCCACGTTCTTTGCGAAGCTCGCCAAAGCATCATAGTCCAGTACCTTGGAGGACTGGTTTCCGCCTTCTGACAGGAATACTCCAACTTTTGGTTCATCCATACGTGATCCCTCTATCTTCTCACCGTTTTTACAAGATGCTTTTCGCAGTCGTATATGTTAACTTCCAGCGGTATTTCCCCGACAGCAAAGTGAGTGGCGCATGCGAAGCATGGATCGTATGCGCGGAACGCCATCTCCACCATGTTGAGCAATCCGTCAGATACCTTGCCCTTATGAATAAGCCCTTTCGCCGCATTCTTAATTGACATGCAAATGCCAGGCGCGTTATGCGTGGTAGCAACAATCAAGTTAACTTTCTTGGCTAAGGCTTTCTCATCAAGCTGATAATGGTGGATCAGCGTGCCTCTAGCTGCCTCGACTATGCCAACTCCTTCGCCAGGTTTTCCAGGCGTGTTTTTTATGTCTTTTCGCGTAATGTCCTTGTCCGTGATAAGCTCAAGTGCACGTTCAGCCGCATAAAGCAATTCGATGAGTCTGGCCCAGTGATATGCAAGCGTGTTGTGAACAGGTTTTCCGCCTAAAATCTTGTACATTTTCTCGTATTCTTTCTGCGCTCCCGGCGTGGCCATGCCGTCTGCCGCATTGAGTCTTCCAAGTGGACCTACACGGTAGATGCCGCTTTTGTCTCCGTCAACCAGTCCTTTCCAGCCCACTTTCTTAAGGTAGGGAAGCTTGACATACGTCCACGGCTCGACATGCTCCTCGATAATGTCTAGGTATTCTTTGGGACTAAATTTCACGTATTCTTTTCCTTGAGGGTCTACGACTCTGACTTTGCCGTCGTAGAAGTTCACCTTGTTGTTCTTATCAACCAGTCCCATGTAGTACGTGTTCAGAACGTAGGGCGCGCTCTTGACCAAGTTGACGTAATCAGCATTTTTGAGAACTATGTCCTCGAAAAGCTTCAGCGAGAATCCAGCGAAATTCACGCAACTCTTGACCATCTCCTCTATTTCTCTTCTGTCCTCTTCAGATAGGGCTTTAGCAATGCCGCCGGGGATGCAGGCGCTAACTGGGTGTGTTGGTCGTCCGCCAAGGATGCCTGTTATCTTTTGCCCATAAGCTCTGTGTTTGATGACTTCTTTGCCTATGTCTAGGCCGGCTTTTTCTATGACTCCAAGCACGTTTCTTTTTGCGGCTGGAGCGTCTGGCCCTACGACGAAGTCTGGTCCTCCTAGGAAGTAGAAGTGCAGTATGTGGTCGTAGATGTAGTATGCGACGTATTCGAGTTCTCTAAGTTTCTTGGCGGTTTTGGTGGGTTCCACGTTGAAAGCGGCATCCAGAGCCTTTGCGCTTGCCATGTGGTGCGCGACTGGGCAGACTCCGCAGATTCTGGTTGTAATTATGGGCAGATCTTCGGCTCTTCTTCCTTCGCAGAATTTTTCGAAGCCTCTAAGTTCAGGAACTTGGAAGTAGACGTTCTCTACCTCGCCTTGATTGTCGAGGAATATGGTTATTTTTCCGTGACCTTCAAGTCGCGTAATTGGGTCTATGACTACTTCTTTCATTTCATTACCTTCCTTTTCAATATGGAATTGGCAAGAGAATACTTGTAGAAAGTTCCCACAGGGTCAACAACCTGTTCAATGACGGCTGGATCAGTTGCAATAGAAGCCATCGCGCTGACTATCGCTGCACCTTGATCAGCCACACGTGGACCTGGACCGCCGCAGCCGGTGCAAGGTATGTTCACTTTGGGACATTGTGCCCCGCAGCCTGAGCGTGTGGCTGGACCCATGCAGATCACGCCTTGGTCCCAGAAGCATGTTTTGAAGTCATCTTCAATTTCGTAAATTCTTCTTATCTGTGATAGTTTTCTGTCCATTTTCTCTCTTGGGCATTCATCGCAGATTGACTTGTTCGGGAGCAAGCTTGATCCTTTTGGAGGAAGTTTGCCACTTAATACGGCTTCAAAGGCTTGCACTATGTTTGGAATTGGCGGGGGACAGCCTGAGAGGAAATAGTCTACATCAACTGTTTGAGCCAGTGTTTTCACGGTGTCATAGAACTCTGGGAGTTCAAGTTCGCCTTCTTTGACTTTAAGTGAAGTCTGAGGAGTAACCTTGTCCGGGTTTCTTGTAGAGGGGGTTTCAAGGTAAGCTCTTTCAAAGATTGTTTTTCTGTCCCACAGGTTTGCAAGACCCTTAACGCATCCGTCGTTTGCACATGAGCCGAAGGCTACTAGGATTTTGGATTTTGCTCTAAGGAGCTTGGCAATCCGCTCGTTTTCCGCTGTCCTGATTGCGCCGTTGAAGAAGCATACGTCTATGCTCTTGTCGGCCATGGCTTCAACGTCCTTATATTTCATGTCGATGGCCACTGGCCAGAAGACTATGTCTACTTTGGCGACTATGTCTAGGATTTTTTCGTTTACGTCTAGAACTGCTATTTCGCAGCCTCCGCAACTTGCTGCCCAGTAGAAGGCGACTTTAAGCTTCTCCATCCTTTCTCACCAGTTTGAAACCTTTGAGAATTATTGATTAAGGAAAGGTAATGGAGGATTCTTGAATTTAAGTTTAGCCATTATGAAGAACCGAAAAATATGAATCAAGATTGAGCTACATGTAACATATCAGGCCTTCCTCAACCCATAGTGATCATTGGCTCGCGGCGGAAAGCGTGCCTGATTCTTTTTCCTTATGTTCCAGCGGAGCAAGTTCATCAAGTGTTTGAGACGGTTTAAGGGCTTCCATTTCTGTACGCTGTTTTTCCCCTTCTTCCCTCAAGTTTAGCACGCCTTTTGCGGTGCCGTCCTCCATGTACGTAATTACAAAGCCCATTTTCTTCATCATATTTATCGCTCTATAGTTGTCAGGCAACATTATCGCGTAGAGAGTTTCCAGCTTCATGTCCTTGCAGATTTCAATCGCGTAGTCAACAAGCTTCGTGCCTAAACCCAAGCCCTGCCAAGCATCAGCAACTATGAAGGCGATTTCGCCTGATTTTCCGTCGGGGTCTATGCTGACTCTGACGACGCCTAAAATTTTTCTCTTGCCATTCTCTGTTAGCTCTGGAACGATAGCTATCTCGCGGTCGTAGTCAATGTTGCAGTATCTTACACGAGTCTCGTGAGGCGTGTCTTTTATTATCTGGAAGAACCTGTAGCGAATGGATTCTTCAGAGAAGTTCTGGAACATCTCAAGCCATAGAGGCTCATCTTCAGGCTTTATAGGTCTAAGCAGTACTGTTCGCCCGTCGCGCATCTTCCACAGGGTTTCATACTTCCTCGGATACGGCGTTATCACCAAATGCTCATGAGGCTCAAACTTCCTAAAGACACGTTGCTTGTCGATTACTATGCGGGCATCAATAGCACATGCCTCTTTCTCATCTATAAATAAGGGGTTAATGTCAACCTCTCTGATCTGGGGAAAGTCGACAAGCATCTGACTAAAAAGCACCATAATTTCCTCAAGAAGTTTAAGGTTGGCAGGCGGCACGTTCCTGTAGCCCCTGAGAAGCTGATACACCTTTGTCTCTTCCATTATCCTCCTCACAAGTGTCTGATTCAGCGGAGGAAGACCTAAAGAAAAGTCCTTGAAAAGCTCGACTCCGACGCCGCCCATACCGAAGACTATAACTGGCCCGAACAGCGGGTCTGTTTTGGCTCCAAGAATAACTTCGTAGCCTCGCTTCTCCACCATTTGCTGGACTGTGACGCCTAGAATTTCTGCATTTGGATTGTATTCTTTGGCTCTCTGCATTATGAGGCTGTAGGCTTCGCGGAGCTGTGCCTCGCTGGTTATGTTAAGTATCACTCCGCCAGCTTCGGTCTTATGCACAATCTGCGGAGAAAGAATCTTCAGCACAACAGGATAACCTATCTCAGACGCCTTAGCAACCGCTTCCTCAACGCTTCTAGCAACCCTTGTCTTAGCCACGGGGAAGCTGTAGTATTCTAGAAAAGTTTTGGATTCGGCTTCGTTCAAAACCTCTCGGTTCTCTTTAGCCACATTCTGCATTATCACCATCAGCGGCCGCTTAGGCGGAGCAACATCAACGGGCAGCTCCTCAGGCGTCTGATAAAGAAGTTCCAAGTTACTCCTATACTGATACATGTACATGTATGTTTTCACCGCCTGCTCAGGCGTCGAGTATGTTGGAATGTTGCTCTGAACGAAAATCCGGTTAGCTTCCTCAACTGCGCCGTAACCCATGAACGAGGTTAGAATAGTCTTATTCTGGTACGGCTTGCTTCTGACAAGTTCAGCAATGCTTCTAGCGATTTCAACTGGCTCGCCAACGGCTTGAGCCGTGTAGATGATAAGTAAGCCATCAACGTTTCGGTCATTCAAGCAAGCCTCGACCACCGCTTTGTATCGGTCGGCTTTCGCATCTCCGAGAATGTCAACAGGGTTACCGTGGCTCCAAAAATGCGGCAAAACACTATTCAAGGTCTCAATAGTTTCTGGGCTTAACTGAGCCACTTTGCCTCCTCTCGCTACGATAGCGTCGGTAGCCATAACTCCTGGACCACCGGCATTCGTGACTATCGCAAGATTAGGCCCTTTTGGCAAGGGCTGCGTTCCCAGCACTTCGGCGCAGTTGAACAGGTCTGCGATTTCTTCCACTCTGACGATTCCTGCACGCTTGAAGGCTTTGTCGTAGATGATGTCTTCTCCGGTCATTGAGCCCGTGTGCGAAGCCGCTGCCTTTGCGCTTTCTCCGAATTTTCCGGCTTTGACAACAATTATGGGTTTTGTGCGGGCAAAGTGTCGTGCAGCGCTCATGAATTTTCTAGCGTTTGTCAACCCTTCGATGTACATGAGTATTGACTTGGTTTTGGGGTCGGTTCCAAAATAGTCTATGAGGTCTCCGAAGTCTACGTCAATCATTGAGCCGACTGAAACGAAGTTGCTGAACCCTATGTTCTCGTGGATTGCCCAGTCCAGAATCGCCGAGCCTAACGCTCCGCTCTGGGAGATGAATGCGATGTTGCCTGGCTTAGGGACGCGGTTTATGAAAGTCGCGTTGAGGTTGACGGCTGGACGTATTATGCCGAGGCAGTTGGGTCCAATTATGCGGAGACTGTACTTCTTCTTTATCTCGGTGATCTGGTCCTCGAGGGCTTTGCCTTCTTCGCCTATTTCCTTAAAACCAGCAGAAATTATGACAAGCCCAAGTATTCCAGCTTTTCCGCATTGCTCAACGATCTGCAGAACAGTTTTTGCAGGCGTAGCTATCACGGCGAGGTCCACGGGTTCGCCTATTTGCTCCACGTTCTGGTAGGCCTTGTATCCTAGAATTTCGGGCTTGCGGATGTTGACAGGATAGATTTTGCCTTCAAACTTTAGATCGATAAGGTTTTTCATCAGTGTATAGCCAACGGTGCCTTCTTCGTCGCTGGCGCCGACGATGGCTACGCTTTTGGGATTGAAGATCTTGTCAAGGTTAAGGGTTACCAATGTGTGACCGTCCGGATATGGTGTTGAGTTTAGCGGGAAAATTAAGCTTTGCGACTTGAGACTACACCTTGAGTCCAAGAAAGGTTTCCCCTAAAAGAGGGGCAAACTAGGGTCTGCTACGCTTTTATATCGGCTGCTTTTAAGGAAAACAGGGGCGGAAAGTTGAAACCTGAAATTGCGGTTGCTATTCCTCTTCTTTGCCTTGTTCTCTTCGCAGGAACGCCAATAAGCAAAAGTTCACATAAGATGCTTGGTGCTCAGAGTTTCTTGCTTTCGCTTTACAGACGGAAATAGGGCTTTGCGTGGAATATGAAGGAAGTAACAGTGTCTGGGTTACTCATGACAATCTGTTAGCCGGATATGCTTTGGAACAGTGGAACAGAACGATCGCAGACAACATCACTTCCACAGTGAAACACCTTGCTGGCGAATATGACTTGGCTTGCAACTCTGAAAACGTGCCCATAGACACGAGAGCTGAAATCCTCTTAGGATACAATGCTCATGCGCTAAATGAGACCAGCATGAGATTAGTTGACCCTTCTTATCATGGCTACGCCTTGTGCAATGAAGAAGCCGCAAACAAGGCTTTCGAGGATTGGATGAATTATACTGATTTGGTCATATACCAAGCATTAATCGAGTGGAGAAAACAGAATTACACGTACGCAGATCAATTGTACGACATGGCGAAAAAGTTTTGGGATGGGAAAGGATTCAACGACAAAGCCGCGCGACTCCATGGGTATTACGACGTTTACAAACTTGGCTTATTTTGCTATCTTAACCGTATGATGGGAAAGGGATATTTCGAGTTCGAAGAGGCATTAGTCGAAAGAGCTTGGAGTTGTCAAACGTCAAAGGGCGGATTTCTAACAGAGTACTATGGAAACGGCTCCATTCCAAATGGAACGAAAGCAAATTGCGAAACAACTGCAATAATGCTTGTTGCTAACGTGCCAGAAGCAGTAGCAGGAAACTGTGAAGACCGTTGGTGGCTGGATCCAAAGACTTTCGTAATTGCTGTTGAGGCAGCCATAATTATTGCTTTGGCGGTGAAATGTGTTTTTAGACGTCGCTAGCCTTCTGCCTTATTTCCCTCTATGCGTTGGTAATTACTCCCTTTTTGTTATTTATGCTTGTGTCTGTGACTAACCCTTTCAAGGCATGGGACAAGCGGAAAATCTTGGTTAACGTTTCTTGCTTTCAGTAGCCTTTGATGGTGCAGTGCTTCTTGATGTATTCGTCAAGTTTGTTGCCAAGCGTCTTCTTCAGCAGATCCGCTCTGATCTGGAGATACTCGTCTCGGAGAATATCGAAGTAGAAGCGATCCCATTTTCTTCCGTTCACGAACGCTGATTGTCTTGTCACCCCGCTTTTCTTGAAGCCGCAGGCGACCAGAGCCTTATGGGCGCGTTCATTATATTCAACAC
Organism: Candidatus Bathyarchaeota archaeon; assembly: GCA_029907545.1. Lineage (GTDB taxonomy): Archaea > Thermoproteota > Bathyarchaeia > Bathyarchaeales > Bathycorpusculaceae > JAGTQT01. The sequence goes on from JARYLR010000002.1 coordinate 33,619, forward strand.
TTGAGGCTTCGCAGCGGTCGGCGTTAAGCTGATTGAAAGCCATCTCCAGCAGGGCTACAGTGATCTGTGTTCCAAGTCCTTTGCCCCAGAGCCCTTTCTTGCCGATGTATGTTCCGATGTCGACGGTTTTCACGTTTGCCCAAGCATGCTGCTCGAGCCGAGCGCCCCATGGGCTCTTTGGACTCGGCAAGTTCAACAAGGAAGTGAATTTGTTTTTCGTCTTTAAGCCATTCCTCGTACTGCTGTTCCAGCTGAGCCATGCTCGCGAAGTTCATGGGGTAGTTTCTGGAGTACATGATTACCTCAAAGTCGTTCTCCCATTCGTGAAACACTTGAAGGTCTTCTTTCTCGAATGGCCTGAACCTGACATCTCCGAATTCGAACAAGGGTTTTCACCTTGGATTTATAGTTGGCTGGTGCTGCCTATTAACTCTAGCCACATCGTGCTGCGTGTCTTCGCCTATGTGCGGTGCTTGAAAGCAACGTTACTGCTGTGAAAAGCAGGAGAAACATCCATTGCGGGTACTCATAGGTGATTGTCACTTCGAGAGTGGAGTGCTCGTAGCAGAAGAATATCCAGCGGTTGCTTCCATCGTCACGCAGCATGTAGTTGGCGAAGTAGGGTTCTTCGCCGTTAATGATTACCTTGTATGTCTGGTTCATGACCGAGTGGGGGATTCGAATGCGGCAGAAGCCGAAAAGCTGGGAGATCGATGTGTTTGAGACATGCATTTTGATCATGCTTTGTTGCGCAGAGAACTGCAGATTGTTTATTGTGGAGTTGGAGATTACGTCTATTGAGTAGCTTGCGGAAATGTTGAAGCTGCTGAATGCCCCCATTAAGGGGTAACGGTCAACGTTGCTTGACGTGACGGTGTAGCTGGTGTCGCCTATTCCATCTCTGTTTTCGTCTGTTCCGTTGAAGTTGCTCCAGTAGTTGCCTTCGAAACCGTTATCAAGAAAGTTTTTAGCTTTGTTGCTGTGTGCCTGCTGGTTGTTGTCGATGAAGCTGTTGTAGAAGATGAAGCTGTCGTCGGAGTGGTCTAGCCATAGCCCGTAGTCGTTATTCGAGAAAGTGTTGGCGCAGATGAAATTTGAGGCGCTGTTCCAGAAGAGGTCGGCTCCGTGGCTGCTGTTGGAGATTGTGTTATATGAGATTACGTTGTTGTCGCTGTACCAGTAGACGCCTACGCCGAGGTAGCTGTTTGAGAAGAAGCTGTTTCGGGTAGCTACGTTGCCGTCGCTGTTGCGGTTAACACAAAAACCATAGATGTTATTTGAAACCGAATTATCTGAGATCATGTTGCCGTTGGAGTCATGCAGATTAACTCCATAGAAGGCATTAGCGTGTATGGTGTTTCTGCTGATTGTGTTGGCATGGGAGTTCTTGAGCCTTATGCCGTCATCAAGGTTTGAACGAACAATATTGTCTCGAACCGTGCAGTTTGATGATTTATAGACCAGTATGCCCACATAGTTATCCGAGACAATGTTACCGCTTATGTTAGAGCTATTCGCGCCTTCCGCAATGTAGACGCCGCTGTCCCAGTTTTGTCTTCCGCTGTTTTGAATAATAAAGCCTTCAATGCGGGCGTTAGGGGCAGTTATGGTTACAACGTTTCCTGTGAAATTGCCATCGATAATTGTTTGGGTTTCGTCCTCACCTATCAGTGAGATAGTTTTGTTCACGACGAGATTCTCACAGTAGGCTCCTGAGGAAACGAAAAGCGCAGTTCCGGCTGCCGCGCTGTTTATTGCTTCTTGTATGGATGAAAACTTTACATAGACATCGTAGCCGAGGCTGTTCCACGCGGCTATTCCTCCAACCATGTTGTAAACGCAGAAAAAGCCAGCCTCCTCGAGTATCTGGCTTGCTGCAGCGCTTCTTGAGCCTGTTCTGCAATAGACAAGGATTTCGCTTGACTTGTCCAGTTCGCTCAGTCTGCTTTCCAGCTGGTGCAGTGGGATTAGCTTGGCGTTTCTTATGTGCCCTGACTCGTATTCGCTTTGGTTTCTTACGTCTAAAATAGCTAGTGAAGGGTTGGATTCGATTAGTGTTTTTGCTTCTGAAACCGTGACATCTGCGCAGTACTGGAAGAGAGTTGGCTTAAAGAACAGGGAAAAAAGCAGGAAAATCAGCACGAGTTTTTGAAGCATGGTCTTCGCTATAAAATGGGGTTTGCCGATTTTTATGAGTTTTGCAGCCCTCTCCAGAAAAGAACACCAATGTGTTTACTGCTTGGCTGATGTCTGCATAAGCCATGAGCCATCGCACGTAGCAGTGTTTAGGTAGCTTAGTCCTTCGCGGCACGTGCCAAACCTCATACCAAAGCTTGTCACAGCGTCGCGCACAGCTTTCATCAGTTTGAGCCGCAGTTCTTTAGGTAAGACCACGTAGCTGCCTAGCTTCTCGCCTTTCTCGAAGTATAAAGGTCTCAGTCTCTCAGCAGTCTTGGGCAGTGCCGCAGAAAACCTTTGCCAGTTATCGTGCCTGATCTTGTATGTTGAGCTTATCACATGCTTAACCCCTATCTCGGCAAGCGTCTTAACCAAGGCTTGGGAGTCGTCATTCACGAAGGGAATGATTGGATCTATTCTTACGGACGCAGAGATCCCTTTAGAAATTAGGGTTTCAACCGCCCTTAGGCGCTCGGCTGGCGAAGGAGAATAAGGCTCGGTCAGCTTTGCCAATGCTTCATCTATGGTTGTAATGGTTATAGAGACCATCGAGCATGTTTTGCTCAGCAGGTCAATGTCTCTCGTGACCGTTGTTCCTTTTGTAATGATCTGCAGCTTGCAGGACGCTTTCGAAAGAATCTCAAGGCAACGGCGAGTTAAACATCTCTCAGCCTCCGCTTCAGGATAGGGATCTGAAGAATTCGCCATTGACACGGCTTCACCTTTCAACTTTCCGACTTCTCTCCTTAGCCTTGAAATCAGCTCCTTTTTCGGCCGACACTCAAAAAACCGTGGAATATAGCTAGATGCATAACAGTACACACATCCGTGATCGCAGCCAGTGTAAGGATTAAATGTCAACTTAGGCGGACAACTGCAAAGTCTGGAACGCCAAGGATCAAATCTTGAAATCAGCCCCACGAAACGCCACTAAAGCTAACTATCACGAAAACAGCAACAAAAACCATTCGCAAAAAACACATTTCAGACCCTATATAAAAGGGGTTCAGAAACCGCCCACACCTAAAAGGCTCAAACTTCTTGCAGATCAAACGTGATTACAGCCTTTTGCTCATAAGATAGGCATCTTCTCCATCAGCGTAATAACCGTTGATCGTACGTATAACCTCGAAACCAAGCTTCTTGTAAAGGCTTATCGCCGGCTCATTGGTCACCCTAACCTCCAAATAGCACTGTTTTGCCCCATACCTCGTTTTCATATTCTCCGTTGCCTTCTCAACAATCGCCTCAGCAACGCCTTTCCGCCTGTGCTCAGGCACTACAGCAACCGAGACAATATGCCCCTTTCTAACAAGCCCGCCTAAACCAAAGTTTGATAACCCTACCTCAACTCGACACATGATATAGCCAATAATCTTTCCGTCTTCCTCAGCCACGATAAAAGCCTCTGGAAACCGCCTGAAAAGATCAATAAAGAAAAAGTCAGTATAGTTCTCAGGCAGGCACTCACGATTGATTTCGGTAACCCGCCGCAGATCCTCAATCTGAAAACCCCGAAGCCTAAACGTGTTCTGCATTTCATCAGCTCCTAACGTGTTCTGAATACCGTGTTACTGGGCAACCTCCGCAATCTCCGCTTGCTTTTCAGTCACCCTAATCTCTGGCAAGGTGAAGCTGCCTAAGGGCATAGCCCAAACCCGTCCATTTCTGCCCACAATATTGAAAGCATCATTTAACGCGTCATTGACCGCTCTAGCCGTCTTCAACCTGAAAATCTGTGCAGCATAGTAGTCAGGCATCGAGGAAACCAAGATAATCGTGTGATTCTGCAAGGCATGAAGCAAGTAATACGTCTTATGCCCTCCCCAAACAAAGTTGCGCTTAATCTCACGCTCCGCAGTCTTCAAATCATGAAACCTAACCATCCAATCATGAAATACCTCGTTGCCATGACCCTCAGAACACTCGGCTACCAGAACGATTACTCCACCGCGCTTAACGATTTCCAAAGCATTGTTCACAGCCTCACACGCTTCAAACAGGCTCACGTCAGTAGGATAGCCGCCAGCGCTAACAACCACGATGTCCGCTCGGCGATCAACCGGAATGCGATACATTTCGTCAACAAGTTTCACGCCTTCCACAAACGCTTGCTCCATGTCGCCTGCAAAAGCCCTAACAGCCTCTCCTCTGGTGTTGGAAACTGTATTCAGAACAAAATCCACCTTAGCAAGCCCAGACGCCTCCACCATGTCAACGTAGACAGGGTTACCCTCCAAAACACCTGCTTTCGCACGCGCATCCAAAAGCATCGCATGATTATGCTTTATTGTGCTCTCACCCGCAATCCCGGGCAGAACACTTACGTGTCCACCACTATAACCCGCATAATTGTGAAGACATATGTCACCAGTCAAAATCCGCACGTCAGACTCAGCAAAAGTTCTGTTCAAGAAAACCTTATTTCCAAAAGTCTTTGTTGTCCCAACAAAAACTAGGTCTTGAGCACGGCAATCATGACTAACCCACTTCACCCGATTGAAAACCGCTTCCCCAAGAAGACGCAATGCCTCTTCACGCGTGACTACCCTGTGCACACCACAAGCAAAAATCACAGTAACATTCTCATCTTTGACTCCAGCTGCCTTCAACTCCTCAAGCAGAGGAGCCAGAAGCTTATCGCTTAAAGTCGCCCTCCTAGCAGCATCATCGACAACTATTGCAACCTTGCTTTCAGGCTTGGCGATCTCGCTGAGTCTTTTAGTGCCCAAAGGCTCGCATAAAGCCCTCCTAACCTCCGCAACAGGGTCAGCAACGCCAGTCTCTTCTCTCGGCTCAATTAGTCCTAAAAAGTTGCGGGTTGGAACCCTAACGCAGACCTCAGACTTTCCGTAGGGAAGCCAGACATCAACCATGAGCAACGACCACAGATATGAAGACACACATGCATGAAACTTTTAAGCCTTATCAAAGGACAAGCAGCATAAGTTCTTTAAAACACTATTCACAATAGATAAGAGTCAGCGAGGAACCTAAATGTCAATCCAAAAAACCCCGCAAAAAAATGAAATCCTATTTGCATGGTTCAACCGTTATGCCGGAGTAACCATAAAAACCCCAAAAAAAACCCTCGTCATAGACCCTGTGGACGTTAAATCAAAAACCTTCACAGATTTAGATGCAATCCTCATCACGCATGAGCATTATGACCACTTGGACCAAGCGCTAACTGCGGAAATACAGAAACTAACACAATGCAAAGTCATAGCCGACACGACATCAGCAAAGAGACTAAAAAACACCATCCCCCAGCACAAGCTACAGGAAGCAACAGTCGGCACCGAAATCGAACTGGACGACCTCAAAATAAGAGCGGAGAAATGCAATCACCCGCCTGCCACAACACCAATAACCTACCTGATAACAAGCGAAGACGGAGTGAAAATCTTCCACACAGCAGACAGCCTTCCCTACCCTGAAATGGCAGCTATAGGAGAAAAAGAAAAACCAGACATAGTTTTCTGCACGGTAGCAATCGCTCCTGGAACATCACCTGAAACAGGAGTCGAGATAGCTAGACTCACCAAACCCAAAGTTGCTGTGCCATATCACACAGGCTCGCATACAGATCAGAAAAGATTCTCAGAATTGCTGAAGAAGGAACTGCCCAAGACCACATGCTTGATACCGGAACTTGGAAAGATCTACCAAGTCTCTAAAAGAGCGTGAACACATGCCCACGGAAAAAGCCGGCGAGACGGTAAGAACTGAAGTCTGCAGAATACTGAACAAGATAGGGGCACTGCAATTCGGCGCCTTCAAGCTTACAAGCGGAAAAATAAGCCCCTATTATATAGATCTAAGAGTTGTGCCAAGCTTCCCAGACGCCTTCCAGAAAATAATGGGCTTTTACACTTCATTCATCAAAGAAGACATAGGTACAGAGAACTTTGAAGGAATAGCCGGTATCCCTGTGGCAGGCATACCGTTTGCATCACTAGTCGCCTACAACCTCCGCAAACCCTTTCTCTACGTACGCAAAGGCGAACGTCTACATGGGAGACAAAGAAGAATCGAAGGAGTGCTTTCGCCTGGAAACCGCATTCTCCTTGTTGATGACTTGGCTACCACAGGCTTATCCTTAAAGAAGGCGGCAAAAGCTATAGCAGCAGAAGGCGGAGTTGTTAAAGACGCTGCAGTGCTTATCGACAGACAAGAAAGCGGCAAAGAAAAACTGAAAGAAGAGGATATAAGCCTTCACTCACTGCTTAACATCAGCGAAATAGCGACAACGCTTTATGAAACCGAAACGATAAGCGAAATGCAGCTAAAAACAATTCTGAAACAAATCAAGAAAAAATAGGAAGCAGTTTCAGCCAAGCATGCTACTCATAGAAGATTAGGTCCTTTTGCTCTAGAATCCCGTGAAGCTTATGCACCGCATCATAGACGTCTTGCTCTCTCTTTGCGCCCGTGCACACCAGCTTGCCGCTTGCAAACAGAAGTATGACAACCTTTGGCTCATCCATCCGGAAAATGAGACCAGGAAACTGCTCCGGCTCGTACATCGTCTTTCCGAGAGTGTAAGCTGCCTTCTCCAAGTCTATAAGACCGCCTAACCCAGCAGAAGCAACAATGTTCTGAATCTTCAGCTCAGGCTTACTGATTATGATGATGCCGCCTTTCTTCAGCTCTTTGATCACCTTCATAACCGCGCTTCGCGCTTCTTTCTCAGACTTGGCGCCAGTGCAAACCATCTTGCCAGAATTAAAAATCAACGTAGCCGTCTTAGGTCTCTTAAGCCTGAAAACTAGGCCTGGAAACTGTTCAGGTCGATACTCCACGCCTGGATAGCCCTTCACAACCGCGTTCAAGTCAACCTTCTGATTGAGAGTCGCAGAGGCAACCACATTCTCAATGCTTATTACTGCTTTCGCCTTAGGCATTCATTACCACTTCTTAGTTAGTGAATGAGAAGCACCCTTTATAAGCTTTATAAGCTCCAAACCAAGATAGCCACGCTTCTAAACCGACTAGTCGAAAGGAGCACAGCTAAGCTTGTTAGTCGCCACTGTATGCAGTTTGTTTTTTAGCGCGCGTAAAGATAGGTAAGATAATTTCTACAACCACAAGAATGATTATGAATAGAATGATGATGAATACCCCAGAAGAGTTGCGCATGAAAAGTGCGAGATGACCAACCCAAGGGATCCGCATAACCACCTTCCCGATAACTTGCTCGCCTGAAATGGGCGAGTCCTCAGCAGAATTGCCGTCTCCTTTGGTCACGATGAATGTCTGATTCCCAACTGTATATTTTCTAATAGCCCTATGCACGATAAGTTCGCTTGAGCCTCCACTTGATCGTTGATAGATGATGACATCTCCCTCAGGCTCTGGTGCTGCATGTATTTCTTCCGGGCTTACTCCTTGAACTATGATCAAGTCTCCCACGTGAAGAGTTTTTTCAAAAGGATGACCCCAACCATCGCATTGTGGTCCCGGAAGCTTGCACATACTTCCAGACGCAACAGCTAATGCTGGATACTGTGTGCGCAGCAAGGCTTGGGCAACGTACCATACGCTAACAACTATGGCAATTATCGCAACTATCATGATTACTGTTTGAACATATTCATTTTTCCACAGCTTCTTGCTCTTCGAGTTTTCCAATATTCCGCCTTCTTATGAATAAATACTCTGAAGGAATAAGCATGCAGTATCTAAGACTTAACGTTTTACATAAGAAAAAGAATGGGGGAAGGAGGGATAAGCTTAAAGCTCTATGCCTTCAGAACCCAGTTTAGCCTTGCTCACGATTCCCTTGAACTTCTTGCCGCAGTTAGGACACTCATACATGCCGAATATGGTTACGGTTATTCGCATGTTCTTGTCGGGGAAAGGAGCCACAAGCTCCCATGTCTTGTACGGATCTTTCGGCGGTGTTCGGCATTCAGGGCAGAGATTTTCTCTTTTTTTCGGCATGCTGGCAGTCAGCTTCCTTAAGCGCCTATATCTTCTTCTTGTTCAAGACTTCTCGGAAGGGCTTGTGACACTTCGGGCAGTCAAATAGGCCTATTTCTAACTGGATTCTTTTTCCAGACTTGTCTGGGCGTCCAGCCATTGTCCATTTCTTCTTTGGCGTGGAGACCATGGTTCCGCATTTTGGACATTTTGCCATGTATTTTCCTCCAATGTACTACGGTCTCATGGTTTCTCATGATGATGGATAAAAAACTTTCCATTGTTTTCGGATTGAAAAACGTTAGGCAACCATGCGGTTTAGACACCTTCGTTGCAAAGAATGAATAATCTCTGCAAAACATTAAAGTTCAAAATTAAAAAACCGCTCCATGGCAGCTCCAAATACTATTTAGACAAGCATGGAACTTCGCTAACAAAGCCCATTGCATGCAAAATCGCGACAAAATACGTAGCAATTCATCTTAAAATAATGAATCAAGTGTTGTCTGCGTGCAAAAAATTGAGGTTTAGCGCTTGTTCAGCAATAACGAAAATGAAATTAAAGCCAAAAAATCGATTGCTAAAGTTAAATCGAGTAATCTGTTGCATATTTAATTCAAAAAATGCGCAAAGCCCAGATGTAATTGCGCTTAAACTGGCAAAAATAAACATGCAAGAAATAACGTTCTTCTCTATGATGAAGCCATATTGCCCCAACCAGCCGCTGCGTCACCGCATCCCAAACATATGTAGCTTCCAAAATGCTTTTACACAGCCGTCTGTAGCTATTTCTAGAAAATCGGAGTTTGCTGGCGTGAAAGATTCATCAGGGAACGTTTTTGATCTGCTTGTTAAGCCTGTTCGTCGACTGATTGAGCAGAAGGGTTTTTCAAAGCCTACGGAGCCACAGGAGAAGACGATCCCGAAGATACTTGAAAAAACATTCTCTTAATCTCTCCTACCGCTACTGGCAAAACCGAGGCAGCATTTCTACCCGTGCTAAGCATGCTTCTTCAAGGTGTGCAAGGCACGCCAGGGATAAAAGCGCTTTACATTACTCCGCTTAGAGCTTTGAATCGAGATATGCTTGAGCGGCTCGAATGGTGGTGCAACAACCTTGACGTAAGATTGGCGGTGAGACATGGAGATACTGAAACAAAGGAGAGAATGAAGCAGTCAAAAAGTCCGCCAGATATTCTGATAACAACTCCGGAAACCTTACAGGCAATTCTTCCAGGCTGGCTTATGCGCCAGCATCTGCAACAGGTGCGCTGGATTATCGTAGATGAAGTTCATGAGATGGCTGACAGCAAAAGAGGAAGCCAGCTAGCTCTGGCGTTGGAAAGACTTAGAGCTATTATGGGAAGAGACTTTCAGCTCATTGGATTATCAGCAACAATTGGCAGCCCATCGAAAGTTGCCCAGTTCCTCGTTGGAAAAGGACGCGCCATAGACATCGTACGCGTTCCAGTGGCGCGCATGATGCGGCTGAAAGTCATTTTCCCAACTCCAGAGGACGAAGATCAACGTTTATCCTCTAAGATTTACACACATCCAGAAGTTGCCGCTAGGTTACGAGTCATACGTGACTACATAGGCAAGCGTAAATCCGTACTTCTCTTCACAAACACGCGGGCGATCTCGGAAGTGTTGGCAAGTAGATTCAAAGTCTGGGACATGGATTTTCCAGTTTCTATACATCATGGTTCCCTAGCTAAGCCTTCTCGCATAGCTGCTGAAAAAGGCTTGAAAAGTGGTGAATTGAAGGGGCTGGTGTGCACTAGTTCTCTAGAGTTAGGCATCGACGTAGGCAGCATAGATCTTGTCATTCAATACATGAGTCCCAGACAGGCTACTCGCCTAATTCAGCGTGTTGGCAGAAGTGGGCATCGGATTGGACGAATTGCCGAAGGAGTAATCGTTGCGTTGGATTCTGATGATACTCTGGAAGCCTTAGCCATCGCGAGAAGAGCTATGAAAGAAGATTTAGAGGATGTTCAGATTCCTCCTAAACCTTTTGACGTCTTAGCACATCAAATCGCAGGTCTGCTGCTTAAGAATAGGAAGCTTAGTTTTCAGGAAATCCAAAACATTTTCGGAAATGCTTACCCCTACGAAGACTTGGCTATCGAAGACATTGAAAAAGTTCTTAGATATATGCATCAACGCTTGCCACGCCTCGCATGGGTTTCCTTCGAGGACAGAATTGTGCTCAAGCCTAGGCAGACAAAGGCGCTCTTTGAGTACTATTTCAACAACCTATCAATGATTCCTGAAGAAAAGCAGTTTCTCGTTGTAGACGTGTCTACAGACTCGGCGGTTGGAGTTTTGGATGAAGCTTTCATGGCGGAATACGGGAAGCCAGGAGTGAAGTTCATTATCCGCGGAAGTCCTTGGGTCATACAGCATGTTTCCGAGGACAAAGTGCATGTCAAGCCTGTTGATGACCCCACTGGAGCCATACCTAGCTGGATAGGTGAAGAAATACCTGTTCCGTTTGAGGTGTCTCAGGAAGTAGGTGCAATCAGGGCTTTCGTTGAAGAACAGATACAGAAGGGGATTTCTCCTGAGGATATAGCGCTTAAACTGAGTGAGAAATATCCTTCAGATAAAGACGTAATCTCGCGTGCACTAGAAAACACTGTAGAACATGTAAAGGCAGGATATCCTGCGCCCACTGATAGCCGCATTATCATCGAAGACTGGGAAGATTTTGTTCTCATACACGTCAACTTCGGCTCACTAACAAACAGAGCTTTAGCTCAAATGATCGGGCAGCTGCTCTCGGATAGAGTGGGGTATGGAATTGTCGTACAGCACGATCCATACCGCATCTTTGTGCAGACAATGAAGTCAGCAACCAGCGAGCAGATCGTTTCCTTGTTCGAAGAAATGAAAACTATGTCTGAGCAAGCGGTCAAGGAGACTTTGACTTCGGCAACTGTGAAAACAGGACTTTTCAAGAGACGAATGATCCATGTTGCCAGACGTTTCGGAGCGCTTGAGAAGTGGGCTGACTTCAGCAGCGTAAGCCTCCAAAGACTGGTTAAAAGCTTTGAGGGGACGCCGATATACGATGAAGCGCTAAAAGAAGTGTTTACCAAAGACTTGGACTTGAAGCAGCTTGTTTATGTTTTGGGCAAAATGCGTGAAGGCAAAATCACCGTGCAAAGAATTGAGACGGGAGGAAACGCTACTCCGGTTGCCCGTTCTGGTCTTGAACGAATGAGCATGAAGAGTGACTTGATTCCTCCTGAACGAATGCGTGCTGTTCTAATCGAGTCTACTAAGGCAAGGTTGCTTAACGAGACTTTAAGTTTTCTCTGCACAAGCTGCTGGAGCTACATGGAAATGCTAAAACCTAAAGACATACCGGATAAGCCCAGATGCCCAAAATGTGGTTCCGCGGCAATAGGCATACTCAGAATCGAAGAAGAGAAAGCCTTATCGATCATCGAGAAAAAGGGCGTAAAGTTGACTAAGAGTGAAGAGAAAATGCGCGATCAAGCATTGGAGACGGCGAAAATGATCGCAAAATATGGTAAGAGAGCCGCAATAGCATTGTCTGCGAGAAAGATTAAGCCAGCAGACGTCGAAGAAGCCTTATTGAAAGAGTCCAAGTTAAGCGATAGGTTCTACGAGCTTGTTCTTGAGGCTGAACGCAAAACTCTTAGCAAGAGGTTTTGACTAGACCCCCTATATATACAGAATTCTCAGGGAACAGAGGCTTGGAATAATGAAATCTTAAATTCCCAGACATTGTATGTATCATGCAACAAAAGAAAGGCCGAGGAGACTATGGAAAAAACCGTGGAAGATCAGAAGCCAACGGAGTCAGCTATTTCCAGAGTTTTTACTAGAATTGGCGGAGTTTTGCTTGCGCCCGAGTCTACATATCAGCAAGTCATCGCAAATAAGATCAGCTTTTGGGAACCTCTAATTATTGTTCTTCTGCTGATCGGGGTTCAAACTGCTGTGGTTGTTTCATTCTGCTACAGGGCGGTAACAGCCATCGCGGAGTCTCTAAGCTCAATTACAGGCGCCATACCGCTTGGCTTTTTCAGCTTCTTTGCAGTCATAGCCTTCATAGGAGTGATTCTTGTAACTCTCGTTGTCTGGACGCTTGTAGCACTGATAGCACACATCATCGCTAGACACATCTTTAATGGTCAAGGTTCCTTTGGTCAACTAATGAAGCTATATGGCTATTCCACGATTCCTTGGTCCCTACAAATCTTGGGAACAGTTCTCTTTGGAGTAAGTTGGGTTCTGTGGCCTATGCTAGTCTTCTTCCATATCGTAGCCTTGTTCTGGATCGTGACCCTAATGTCGATTGCAGTGAGGCAGAACTACAATATTGACGCTGGAAAAGCCTTCATTGCTTCTTTTGTTGGTCCCATGACTGTCTGGCTGATAATTACCGGAATCCTTTGGGCATGGATATGGTTTACAATAAGCTCTTTGACAGGAGGAGTCGTCTGAATTGACCTCTGCGAGAACCATACTAGGTTGGGTGTTTGTTGCTATCCTACTGATAGGAGGAGTTTATGCAGCCGTTTCTCCGATACTTCAGCCTATTCGGTTTCCTAAAATAAGCTTGCCATGGATCATTACGGAAGCGGACAGCATCATTGACCACTACAGCTTAGTCAGAGAAATCAATTCCTCAAGCTCAATTAAACATGTCACACTGAATGTTTCTGTAATGTTTGGAGCGCTAAACCTGCTGTTCCTAGACTCGCCTAGCTTAGTTTGCGAAGCAAGCTTCAGACGCAACATCAGCATGTCAGCACTCAACACAAGCTATACTGAAACAAGCGGAGAGCACGCTGCGGTAAGGCTTCATGGAAAAGTAGGTGAACTCAATTTGACTCTGGGAAAAAACTATCAATACGATGGGGTTCTCGATGTCAGAATCGGTGGCATGGTTGTCGAGCTGGGAGAAAACTCTAACATCAGCAGGCTAATGCTTTCAATCAGATACTTCGGCGGTCTATTTATGACAGTTAAAAACGAAGCATCATTCGAGCAAATCGACATGAACCTAAACATCGGTGGGATTCTGCTAACCGTTGACGCTGAAAGCCTGAAGAAAGATGGCATAATCAACGCAGGCGTCAACATAGGTGGCTACTCGATGAGCGTCGACGTTGACACTGAGAAGATCGGTGTTCGCTTGAACTCAACCGTTGACATCGGCAGCCTCACGATTGCACACAGCAGCTTCACAGGATCAGCCACCAAAACCCAGTGCTATGTAGAAACAACAGACTACACGCACGCGACAAATCATCTTAACATAAACGCCGTAGTAGGGCTTGGCGGAGGAACCATCCAAGAAACTCAACCATACCAGTTTCTAGGTCGCAATTCTTAAGGTTTCCGTTTTGCATAAGTCTTAAATGATTGCCCACGATATTCAGCCTAAAGCTACCGCAGTTGTAAGGAGACAAAGCTTTGGAAATCAGCCGAAAGAAGCTACGCGAAGAGGTTCTCGAAAGAATCAAGTACGTTCAAGGATGCGTTTTAGCAAGGGAAATCTGCTTGCTCGTCCGCACCAACAGAGCAGTCCTTGAGCCAAAAGATGTGCATGAAATCTGTCTCTACATATCAAAGCTCTGCAGCGACTCAGGCTGCGTAGATGCAAGTGAAATATGCCGCAAAGCAGCAGAGGAAGCATTAAAAGATGAAGCAAAATACCTTGAGCTCTGCGCTCAAAGCTGCGCAAAATGCGGAGAATCTCGAACCCCACAGCCGAAAAAGTCAATGTATGTCTCCTAGAGAAGGAAAATCTTTAAGGCGCCCATCCAACTCAGTTAACTAGACATTAACGGAGGCAAAGCAACCTGTATATTGCTCCCTATGTTCCAAGTCCACCACAGGTCATACACCACATGCTTGTTATGGCTGAGCTTAAACCAGGCGAGATCTTCTTTGATCTAGGCTCAGGAGATGGAAGAGCAGCAGTAATGGCTGCAAAAGAGTTCAGCGCCAGATCGGTAGGTGTTGAGCTCAGAGAGGATCTCGTGAAAAAAGCACTGGCCACGGTGTATGAGGAAGGGCTTCAGGACAGAGTAACCATCGTAAACAGCGACCTTTTCAAGGTAGACCTTGCATCCGCAGACGTCGTTTTCCTATATTTAACAACAAGCGCCAATGAAAAGGTTCGACCTAAGCTGGAGTCCGAGCTAAAGCCAGGAGTTCGCGTAGTTTCCCATGACTATGAAATAATCGGCTGGAAACCTGTCAAAGTGGAGAATTTCTGCGAAAACCAAGCATTAGGCTATCCTTCGCACACAATCTATCTTTACAAGAAAACCTAACTCTCCACGTGTCTAACCATGACTCATGCTGCATTCAAACTTTTGTATCGTGTCTCATGGGCAGACACAGACGCTGCTCAGGTCATGCACTTTTCCAATTATTTAAGACTCTTTGAAAGAGCAGAAGAGGAATTCTATAGGAGTTTAGGCTTCTCATTTACAGAACTTAAAGACAGTGAGCTCTGGCTTCCGAGGGTTGAAGTCTTCTGCCAGTACAAGAAGCCGGCAAGATTTAACGATTTGCTGGAAATAGAGCTGAAAATTGAAGAATTGAAGCAGAAATCAGTCAAGTATGGCTTCAGAATCATAAACAAGAAAAGCGAGGAGCTTCTGGCTTTGGGCTATGTAACAATTGTTGCTGCTGACAAACGGAGGGGAAAGGCAATACCGATTCCCGAACAGATCATGAATAAACTTCGATCGTTTGCAGATATTCCTTAAGAAGAGTTTCTGCTTCAAATGGCTGATGTCAATGCAGTTTGTTCCATGGCGAAGACTTGCAGACTGGAAATGCACAGCATGCGGCGACTGCTGCCGATGCTACAGCGTCGTTCTAAGCTTTCCCGAATGGCTTAGAATAGTGGAAAACTATGGAATTGAAAAAACCACAAGCGACATAGACAAACTGTACATACGAAGAAAGGAAAACGGCGTATGCCCTTTCCTCTACAGCTTCGCAAGTCTCTCAGTCTGCGGACTGCAACACATAAAACCAAAGGCATGCCAATTGTGGCCGTTCAAAATTCTTCCCAAGCCTCAGTATGGCCACGCAAGCGAGGCCGCGTATGATGCTTTTCAGAACCGTGTCTTTATTTATGCTGACATTGCGTGCCGAGGCCTAAGATTTGGAAGACCTACATGGGAGTTTACAAATCATGTTCTGAGGGAATTTCTCGAAATTGCGCTGGGAAGCCGTAGCGTGCAGCTGAAGACTACTTCGGCTCTTGTTTTTGCGGATACTCGCCGCGTCTTCAGTCCGCCTTATGTTGTGCGACGGCTCTGAAGATATATAATACAAAACTTATATATAAGAAAATTATTATATAGATGCTGCCGTTGAGGAAGGACATTTGAATGAAACCCAAAGCCAAGAAATGGTGAAAACCTTGAAAGCCCTCGCAAACCCTGTGAGACTAAAAATGATTGCTTCACTTGGCGAAAACCCAAAGAATCTCTACGCTCTTGCAAAGGAGCTTTCACTTCCCTATCCTTTGGCGTATCTTCACCTCGACGGTTTGAAAAAACGTGGTCTAGTTAAAGAAGTAAGAGAGGAGAAAAAAGTGGAAGGACTACCATCCGTAAAATACTACGCGCCTGCCGACTTCAAACTCGTGCTGACCCCGAGCATAATTAAGAAACTATTTCAAACAAAAAAGGAGGCTAGCTAGGATGGCGAAAACCTCAATCTTAGCCGGATTAAGCGTCCTACTACTAGGCTTCTGTATCCCAGTCCTCAGCATCTACGCAACCATTCAGTACGGTTTCAGTTACATTGCCACCGCGCTGATATGCCTTCTAGCTCTAATCGTGGCCGGAGTTCTCGCAGCAACAGGCCTAGCTTTGAGCAGCGAGGAAATCCATTTTGAAGGAGCCAAGCCTGCCGAGGAAGAAAAGGTAAACCTTCTCCGCGCCCATCAGAGAGCGACCTTGGAGGAAATGGACGAGATGGTCAGTATACTCAAGGAAATTCGAGACATACTGAAAGCTGCACATGAATAAAGAGGAAGGTGGAAGAATATGGCCAAAGAACTA
The DNA here is from genome assembly GCA_029907545.1 of Candidatus Bathyarchaeota archaeon. GTDB lineage: Archaea > Thermoproteota > Bathyarchaeia > Bathyarchaeales > Bathycorpusculaceae > JAGTQT01. The sequence goes on from JARYLR010000002.1 coordinate 49,797, forward strand.
AAATATCTCGAACTTTCCGATGAAGAAGTCGCAAAAGAAACTGGAAAACGGCTTAAAGAAATGAAAACGCTCCTTGCTGAGATACGAGACCTTCTGAAGTCGACAGGTGATTAGGCAGTGAGTAGCAGTAATCTGAGTGGAGAAGAAAAATTCGAGCAGTATGAGAAGAAACTCGCTGAGACTGTTGCTATACCAACCACCCGTATAAGCGGTTCTGGAAAGGTGCACATCAAGGGAATAGGTGAAGTGGCAGTTGCCGGCGCCGGCTACATTTCGCCTGAAGAAATCAAAATCAGTGGAAGCGGACGATTGCCAGGAGGATTAAAGGTTAAGAAAATAAGCTGTGCTGGCAGCATTGGTGTTGAGGGAAACATCGAAGCTGAGGATTTGAGTCTTTCTGGATCAACCTCAATTGCGGGCAATGTCAAAGCAGTTAAGCTTGCTGCAGCAGGAAGCTTATCTATCAATGGCGGTATCAACGCAAATTTTGCGGAATTTGCTGGCTCATGTAAGATTGGGAGCAAAGTAGAGGTTGATGATGTCTTGCGGGCTTCTGGTTTTCTAAAGGTTTCAGGCGACGTCACAGCTAGAAACTTGGCGGATTTTCACGGTGCATTTGACATTGACGGTAGAGTTTCAACAGGCAGATTCGAAGCAAAACTGAGCAGGAACGTATCTCATGTTAAAGGAGGAATTAAGGCTGGAAACGTTACGGTTAAGAAAAGGGGAAGAGAGGGAATTGTGATTTTTGGCATTTCACTCTTAACATGGTTTTCACGTGAAGGCCGACTTCACACAACAAACATCGAGTCTGAAGGAAGCGTATACTTGGAAAGGGTCACATGTGACAGCGTTCTAGGAAGAAGTGTGAGCATAGGTGAAGACTGCACTGTAAAAGGAGAAGTTAGGTATTGGGACGCGGTAACTGTGCATTCAACAGCCAAACTTGCCTTTTCCCCTAAAAAGGTATGTGAGAAGTGATCGGAAAGATGGTCACTTTTGTCTAGAATCTTTAACAAGAGGGCTCAGCCCCTTTTGACTAGTAGAAGAGAAGTGGTGAATAATGGAAGCAGTTAAAACGGCTGAGCTTTCAAAGGTTTACCGCGGCAAAGAAGCTGTTGAAGCTTTAAAAGAGGTCAATTTTTCAGTAGCTAAAGGCGAATTGTTCACTCTGCTCGGACAGAATGGTGCAGGCAAAACAACCTTCCTAAGAATAATCTCAACACAGCTCCTACCAACCGCGGGAAAAGCAAGCGTCTTGGGATACGATATATTGACTCAGCCAGAACAGGTTCGAAGATACATATCGATTGTTCCGCAGGACATTGCTACCTATGGCAACTTCACACCATGGGAATACGCCTACTACTTCTCGATGCTGCGGGGCATGGCAACGTCTAAGGCAAGAGACGCTGCTGAAAGAGCACTAAGGGCTGTTGAACTTTGGGATCTAAGAAACAGACCGTGCGCGACGCTTTCAGGCGGCGAAAAGAAGCGCGCCATAATTGCGTCCGCCTTGTCTTCAGATGCGGAGGTGTACATGCTGGATGAGCCTACTAGCGGTTTGGATGCTGTTGCACGCCGTAATGTTTGGGCGGTTCTGAGAGAGATGGTGGAAGAAGGCAAAACCATCCTCTTGACGACTCATATAATGGAGGAAGCAGAGATGGTTTCAGATAGACTGGCGATAATTCACAAGGGGTCTGTTGTTGCGGAGGGAAGCCCTGAACAGATTAAAAAGATGACGAAAGAAAAATTCAGAGTAGTTGTTGAAGGTGACTTGAAAGCTTTAGGTCTCAGTGGAAACGGAAACCATGTGGCACGCTTTGGAAACAAGAACGTATTCTACATCAAAGACGAGGATGAGGCTGTAGAGCTTGGTCCTTTTTTCTTGATTTTCTCCAAAGCGTCTTTGTCCATGCCAAATGACAGTCCCATCATGAAAACCAAGAACCCGAGAGAGGCGTCAAATAGGAACCCGACTGCTGAACTGTCAAAAACTGCTCCCAGACTGTTATTTGTATAACCTGCTAAAATTCCCGCAGCAAGTGCTATGAGAATGTACTTTATCATTCTATCTTCACCAAGCGTTTAGCCAGCAATGCAAATGCGGCGCTGAGCAGCATAGAGATCAGCGCTATCACAAGGGCGTTCCACCCAACGATAGGCAGCGATCTAAGGAGTTCGCTGTTTGAACCCAACGTAAATCCTAGGAAGAATATTAGAAGCATTATTGACGCGAAAATAACTTTGCTGATAGGTGCCTTGCTTTTCCCTCGCAGAAAGTAGCCTAACGCTATTCCGGCAACCAGCGAGACCATTAGATGAAACATGTGTTGACACTGGGATGGGCAGAATAAGTCTTGAGGTGAAGATAAGATTTAATCTTTCTCAAGCCTTCTGTATATCAGCCGAAGCACGAGTTGAGTTGGTCTATGCTTAGCGATGGCGCCATTGCAGTTGTTCTTCTAAGCTGCTTAGGCTTTTTTATTCTCATCAATTCATGGAACATTGTATTCCGCAGAAAGGAAAGTATTTCAAAACGCTCTTCGGCTCTAAATCCTTCTGGAGTAGCTCTCGGGATGGTAGCCGTAGGCACGCTAGCATACTTCTTTGAACTTTTTGCTTATTGTTTTCTTGTGCTGGGCGGCTTTGCATTCATCAATCCGTTGTCTCGGCAATTCGAGTCCTACATTTCAGTTGTCTTGCAGTTTTTTGGTCTTTGTCTGACTCTTGCCGGCTACCTCGTCTTTAACTGGAGTGTCATAGCTAGGGGGAGGTATGCTGTTTCGTGGAGCATGTCTGAAAACCACAGGTTAGTTACTTCGGGCCCTTATAGATATGTGCGCCATCCATCATATCTCGGCTACATTCTCATGTTCGTGGGCTTGCCTCTAATGCTGTTAAACCCGATTGCCCTGATCCCTCTCGTAGGTGTTCCTGGCTATTATTTTGTGACATCCCAAGAAGAAAGACTTCTGGTAGAGCATTTTGGAGAGCAGTATGTGGAATATCGGAAAAGGACTGGGCGCTTTCTGCCGAAGATTCGTTAGAATAAAAGTTTGGCGCGTTATTTTCTGTCAAAGTGTTTGCTAAAGATTCCGTGGATTGCTTCCGGCTGCTCGATCACAAACACGTTTGCCATGTTCCTCAGTTTTCTCGCATTGTCGGCGTCTTCCTTTCTGACATGTATCTCCAAGTCTCGTCCATTTGGAAGTTTAGTGAGTATGGTTCCTTCTTTCCAGTCTGATGGGAGCACGTAAACTTGGACGCGCGCTTTCAAAGCCATAGCCGCCGCGTTGCTCAGCATCGAGTCCGCGATCCCGACCGCGATTTTTGCAACGGTGTTCGAAGTAGCTGGAGCAATTAGCAGGAATTCAAATAATCCGAGCTGAAGTTGCCCAGCTAGAAAAGGTGAATTCGCGTCCACTTCAACTGCCACTTTTCCAAAACTCATCTTCAAATCACCAAGCAGTCTATAGCATTTGGCAACGTGCTCGCCAGCTTTAGAAAGATAGGCATGTATGTCCACTGCGTGTTCATAGCGTCTCTTAAGTTCTTTCATTTTATCGATGGTTTCCTGCAGTTTCTCTCCGCTGCCGGTGATTCCCCACGCAACCTTTTTCTTTTTGGCTTGCAGCGGCTTATCTGTCAAATCTTCCTCTTCTCCTCGTTTTCGTTAAGCATTTCCACAAGTCTTTTCATGGTCTTTCTGAGGGTTCTGAATCCCTCTTCATCTGCTTTGGCATCTTCGATCTTGTCTTTTGACCAGAAGGTAGCTCCGAGATTGGCTCCGAAGAAGCCGCCGCTTATGGGAATCACGCCGTTTAAGATGTAAAACGTGTGGATTTGCAGTAGCGCAAGTTCCTGTCCGCCGGCTCTGTCTCCTCCTACAGCTATGGCTGCCCCGATCTTTCCTCTAAGAGCTTTACTGTTCGCGGCTAGCAATGCCCTGCACCTATCAATAACGGCCTTGGTTTGGGCGCTGACTCCTCCATTATAAACAGGCGTGGCGAAGATTATTCCTTTTGCCTGTTCCAGCAGTGGGTAAAGCTCGTGCATGTCGTCTTTAATCTTGCATTTCTTCTTTCGAAGGCAATAGTCACAGTGCTGGCAGAAGCCAATATTTTTTCCTCTAACTGTGAAGAAGCTAGTTGCTAACCTCTCTTTTTCCAGCATGTTCAATGCTTCTCTGAGAACGTGTTCTGTTGCCCCTTTTCTGGGGCTTCCGCAAATGCCAACTATCATAGCTTTTCTGCTGGTGCATATTGGTGCATTGTATCAATAAAGCTTGCTGATAAGCAGGAAAAGTGAAAAGAATGGCTGTGGCTGAGCTTATGCTTCTTCGAAGAATTCTTTGGCATCAGGCGGAGTCGGGCTTAACCCTCTTCTCTCGCGTATTTGCCTTATGATCTCTGCTTGCATCTGCTCTGGCACAGGAGCCCAGCGGCTGAACTGTGTTGCCCAGAAGGCTCTTCCCTCTGTTGATGACCGTAGCTCTTCTGCGAGTCCGAATGACTCAGCGACAGGCATTTCTGCTTTTACAATCATCATGTCTTCTTCATTGGTCATATCTATGATTTTTCCACGTCTTTTCTGCACTATAGCGATGACGTTGCTGACGAAGTCGTTCGGCACCTTGCATTCAAAGCTGATCAACGGTTCAAGTAGTCTGGGATCGCTTAGCAAGAAGCTGCACCAGATAGGTCGCCATGTCATTGGCAGTATCTGTGCTGGTCCTCTGTGAACTGGATCTTCATGGACCGTTATGTCTTCCAAGTTCACTTTCAATCCGTATGCCGGCTCCTTAGCTAAGACTGATGTGTTTACAGCTTCGCGGAAGCCTGATTTTATGTGGTCCATAACCTCGTCCACGTATTGTCTTCCCTTTATTCGGTTGACCATTATGTTTGTGCCTTCGATCGCTACTACGTTGCGTGCGTCATCGGTTTCCCAGCCGAACTGCTTCAGGGTTTTCTGTCTTTCTTCACGGGTCTGCATTTCTGAAATCTTTCCGATTTTAACGGCTTCTATAATTTCTTCAGGGAGCTTCTCAAGCGTAACCCAGAGCTTGCTGTGCTTGTTCGGGCTTTTACCCATAACTGGCGGGCCCTTGTAGTCGTGGCTTATTGTTTCGCGGTAGATGACAATTGGCTTGCTTATCTTAACTTTCAATCCGGCTTCCTGCATTCGATAAGCTGTAATCTCCAGGTGCAGCTCACCCATGCCGCTTAGAAGGTATTCACCGCTTTCCTTGTTAATCAGAAAATGCAGGTTTGGGTCTTCAGTTGTTAGCTTATGCATGACCTTGTCGAATAACGGCAAGTCTTTGACATCTTCCGGTTCAACTGCAACTGTCACCACGGGGTCTGAAACGTATTTCAGTCCTTCGAAGGGTTGTGTTTCAACACCCTCTTCCGCTACCGTTTCGCCTACGTGAATTGACGGTAACCCCGAGAGAGCGGCAATGTTTCCTGCAGGAACCTTATCCACTATAACCCTGTCAGCAGCCATGCTCATGTAAACCTGTTGAATAGTTCCTTTCTGCTTGCTTGTGATGAGGCTGACAGTTTTTCCTTTCTCAACCGTGCCGCTGAACACGCGTCCAATGGCAACCACGCCGCTGTGGGGATCAACCTCGATGGTTGAAATACACATTAGCACAGGGCCGCTGGGGTCAACTTTCGCCATAGCTTTGCCCACCGCGCTGTTGACATCTCCGGGCCAGATTTGGCTCTGACGGTATGGCTGGGCTTGCAACGGGTTAGGCAGGTGTTCACAGAACATGTCTAGGATAGGCTCGTAGACTGGAGCTTTCTTGCATAGAGCGTCAACTTTTCTATCGATATCTTCCTTCTCGCCTGTGTAGGCGTCGATGATTTCCTTGAAGGTTACGCCTTTCGCCTTCATATGTGGGAGGTTCAGCCCCCACTTGTGAAGAGCTGAGCCAAATGCGACTGATCCATCTTCAACCTTAACCTGCCAGTCCTTCTTATGCTCTGGCGGCGCATATTTTTCGATGAGATTGTTAATTCTGAGAATTATTTTCGCAAATTTTCTTTGAATCTCTTCAGGCGTCAGTTTTATCTCTTTAATCAACCGGTCAACTTTGTTTATGAAAAGAATAGGTTTAACCCTTTCACGCAACGCTTGCATCAGGACGGTTTCGGTCTGAGTCATCGGGCCCTCAACGGCATCAACAACTACGAGTGCACCGTCCACTGCCCGCAGGCTTCGTGTTACTGCCCCGCTGAAGTCTATGTGGCCTGGCGTGTCTATTAGGTTGATGAGATATTCCTTGTCCCTGTAGATGTGGGCTAGGCTTATGTTTGACGCGAATACTGTCATCTGCCTTTTCTGCTCAAGTTCCCAAGAGTCGAGGACAAGCTGCTGCCCTGCTCTTTGCTCGCTTATGATGCCTGCTGCGGCAAGCAAGCTGTCTGAGAGCGTGGTTTTTCCGTGGTCAACGTGGGCTATGATGCTTGTGTTCCTAATCATCTCTGGATAATTCATGAGTTTTACGATTTCTTCAACCTGTCTGTAGCGAACCATGGTTAAACCTTCTTTGTGATTTTGCTCTTATTTCGATCTTGCATTTCTTACGCGTCTTTAAATATGAGCTACATGGAAGTGAAAAATGTGACCTATTAACCTTTTGTCATCTAGCGCACTGTAACTCTATAAAGAAGCAACCAACGTCTAAGCAGTGCTTTTACTCGACTTTAGCTAGGTACTTGAAATGGAATGGCTTCAGCACGGTTTCAGGGCTTATATCGGCAATGAAGCTTTGGCTTTCGCTTATTAGGTCTGAGAGTTCGCTTTCGTGTCTTCTTGCAAAGCGTGCAAAGTCGGAGTAGCTCTTATGGAAGGAGATGCGTATGCCATCCCATCCCATTCCCTGTCCACATATGGCGAAAATGACGTTGGGTTGGCGCATAAGCCAGTCAACAGTTCTGGCTGCAGATTTTTCCCTTTCCTCAGGTTTCCCGTACTTGGTTTTACTCTTAAAGAAGGTGAAGACAACGATTTCAAATCCGATTCTTGCGAACTTTGGTATCGTTGTATAGCCATCGATGAACTCTTCAATCTTGCTCTTCTTCGCGTAACCGTAGGCTGAGAGATCTTTAATGCTTTGGCAATTTGACGGTCGCTCTTGCGGCAGTCTGTAGTCAGTTCCCATAGAAGTGCGTAATCTATTGTGTCAAGCTTCTTCATTCCAGATCAGATACTATTTATTTTTCTAGGCTTTTATTGTTTGCTAAAAAACCATCGATTTCAACTGGTGAACGATCCATCTGAGGATTTGCCTTTTCAGAATTATTGTCATGTAGGATTTACGTTATGAATCTTCTGTAAACTGGGTGCCCCTTGAACCGCAATGTAGTTTCAGATCTCTCAACCGTTCCGCTTGGCAGCCTCATACAAATCGAGCTCACTATTGCTCCATCAGGGATGAAACGCACACCGTCAAGTAGTTCGCCTTTCGTGACGCCTGAAGCTGCGAAGACAAGTTCATTTCCCTTAGCAAGCTCATCTTCCCTATAGGTTTTTTCAACATCTATACCTTCAGCCCTCAGTCTATCCAGCCGTTTTGCGTCATCCTTTTGATCCTTCCAGACTTTCACAAGCATAGTTCCTCCCAAGCATTTGACAGCAGTCGCCGCGATCGTGGCTTCTGGACCCGCGCCAGCTCCAATGAGGAGATCGACGCCTGAACTGGGGATGCAGGTAGCAACAGCGGCGGCGATGTCTCCGTCAGGAATCAGGATTATTCTTACGCCAAGCTGTCTAAGAGTTTTAAGAATGCTCGCGTGTCTGTCACGTTCAAGCATTATGACCGTGAAATTTCCAAGCGGTAGCTTTTTTTCCTGAGCCACTGTGCGAACGGTCTCTTCAACGGACATTTCGAGCGAGATTTTTCCTACGGAATGGAAATCTGTTGCCACCTTGAAGTAGTAGCCGTCGTCAGGCAATACTTGGAAGCAGCCTGTGGGTGCGCACGCCAAGGCGGAGATGGCGTCTTTTCTGCCTTTAGACGCAGCGGTTGTGCCGTCAACAGGGTCGACGACGAACTCTATCTTTGGTCCTTTTCCTGTTCCGACTTTTTCTCTGCGCAGAAAAGCAGGAGCATTATCTTTGGGACCTTCGCATGCGATTACCTCTCCTTCGATGTCGGTTTGTGCCAACGCGGCACGTGAAAATTCTACTGCTTTTGCATCGACTAGGTCTGGGTTGCCTTGGCCTATGTGGAGTGCTGCTCCAACGGCGCCTGCGATGGTTATTCTGGTAAGTGATGGTGCTAGAGCTCTGAGAGAAACCATTTATCTGCACCTTAGTCGTAGTCTCTTTGTTTCGTCCTAAAGGCTTTTCCGTTGACGCTTGTGAAATCTGCTTTCAATGCTCGTTGTTTTTATCAGCGTGGTAGCAAAAGCTGTTTGTTCAACGAGTCTTAGCGGTTTCAGCGAATGTTTTAATGAATACATTTACTTGTAAATTCTTAGCGGTTTTCCCAGAAGTTTAGCGTCAACCTTCTCTATTCCTAGACCATGCCCATTTGTGAATTTCCTCACAGAATTCGCTAGGGGAACTCCGCCTTCCGTGGCAAGCTTGTCTTTTAGAAGGATGTCAGAATCCAGATCTGCATACTGAATGTTCTTAACTGCGCCTGCAAGGTGCGTTGCAGCCGCTATTCCTATCGATGACTCGCTCATGCATCCAATCATGCATGGCATGCCTGCGGCTTCTGCCACGGCTGCAATTTTCTTGGCTTTCAGTATGCCTCCGCATTTCATGAGCTTAATGTTCATCATATCCACTGCGTCTTCACGTGCGAGGCGGAGGGCGTCTGCTGGCGTGTGTACGCTTTCATCAGCCATAATGGGGATTGGCGAGTTTTCCTTGACGTTTTTTAATCCTTCAATGTCTTCGCTGGGGACCGGTTGCTCGGCGAACTGGATGTTGTAGCTGCTTATCTTCTTTAGGGCTTCTATGGCTTGCTTTGGAGTCCAGCCTTGGTTGGCGTCAACTCTCAGTTGAACGTCGTTGCCTACTACTTCGCGGACGAGTCTGATTCTTTCAACATCTTCGGCGACGTTGACTCCAACCTTGATTTTCAGCGCTTTGAACCCTTTTTCTAGTGCTTTCTTGGCGTCTTGAGCCATCTCTTTCGGGGATTTTATTCCAAGAGTTATGTCTGTTAGGACTTCTGTGCGGTAGCCGCCTAGGATTCTGAACAGGGGCTTGCGCGCTGTCTTTCCTAAAACGTCGTGTAACGCTGTGTCGATCGACGCCTTCGCAGCGGGGTTTCCGCTGACCGCTTGATCCATGATTTCTACATCGCTTTCTATCCTAAGAGGGCATTTGCCGATTAGTTGTGGGCATATTTTGTCAAGCGCTTCGATGACTGTTTCTGTGGTTTCGCCTGTCACCCTTTTTGAAGGTGAGGCTTCACCCCACCCGTAGACCTCGTAGTCCGTGAGAACCTTCGCTATAACATTGCGTGTTTCTGTGCTTGTTCCAGCAGCGATTGTGAACGGCTCCTCATACCGCATGGCAACTGTGTAGATTTCGATCTCCTGTATTCCCACGTGCAAGCACCTAGAAACACTGTTCTATCTGCGAAACGGAAAAACCTTACTCAGCCACAGCGCTTTTTTCACGCTTTCTGAAGCCTTTGAACTTAAGCTTCATTGTCAAGATTTTTTCAGTCGCGAAAAGTCTCGACGCTACATACATTATAACCAACGTGAAAATGGCAACGTAGACTATGCCTAGGGCTGCTGTCAAGTTGTCGCCCATGGTCACGGCTTTGGACGCGATAATCGGGTGAGTGTAGGGGATGGCGTAAAGGGCGATTCTAGCTGCCAAGGGCAGCATGTTTATGTCTACATACATGAGTGCCAGCGAGGGCACGAATAGGAATGGGTAAATGTAGCCGACCATGGACTGGGCGCTGCGCACGTCTTCGGCGAAAGCTGAAAGAATTACTGCCAAGGCAAGCGCGGAAAGCAAAGTGACAAATAAAGAAATTCCAAGCAGAACATAGCCAAGCAGCGACGGCGCTAGCCCCACGGACGCTAGATCTAAACCTGAAACTGCTGAAAAGCTTGCGAACGAACCCATATGGTAGTTAAAGCCAACCATGTATGCCAAAGCGCCTATGCCTGCGACAAGAATTGAACCTGAGAGTTTGCCCATCAAGATTGCGAATCGATCCATAGGCAAAGTCAACAGGGTCTCAAGAGTTTTTTCTTCTTTTTCCATGGCAACAGATGTCGCGGCAATTTGCATAGAATAAGTCAGCAAAATCATTATTGTGATCGGCATCGCGATTGCCTGCGAAATCATCAAGCCACTTAACGTACGCGGATCCACGTTTTCGTAGATCTGCCCTTTAATGATGGATGCTTTACTCGTTTTCATAAGATCAGGAGCGTACTGCCTGTTAAGTCTCTCAACCAGCAGATCAATCAGAGATGAGCCTACGTCCTCGACGATGCCTGTTCCTGAAAATACGCTGTAGAGCTTTACGTATGTGGTAACATTTGTCTCTCCTGCAAGATGTCGGGTTATGTTTTCGCTAAATCCATTTGGAATCTCGATTATCTGCGTGGTGTTGTATTCTGACAGCAAGCCTCTGTTTACTGCTTCTTCTGGGTTCACATTAGTGAGGTTGTAGATCTTTACACCGTTTGCTTTCAGATTTTCCATAAAAGCAGTTGCGTAGATGCCTCCATCTCTGTCGAGGACGAGGGCTGAGGCTTTTTTTGCTTGCTCCGCGGCTGACTGGATTGAGAAGCTCATGATGCTTCCTAAGACTGGAAACATTATCAGCGGTACAATGATCATCCCCAGAAGTATTTTCGGATCTCTGACAAGCTCTCTAAGCTCTTTTGTTAATACGGTTCCGAACCCTTTAAGCAAGCCCAACCACCTTCGCGAACACGTCTTCCAGATTTACACTTCCATACTTGTCTCTAAGTTCCGCTGGCTTTCCTTCTGCAACAACTTTTCCCTTGTTTACTAGGGCAACTTTATCGCACAAGTGTTCAACCTCAAGCATGTTGTGGCTTGAGAGCAGAACTGTCGTATCGCGATTTTTCGCGTATCTCTTGATGATTCCTCTGATATGGTAAGAATGCAGAACATCCAGTCCTCCGGTCGGCTCATCAAGTATTGCCAGTCTGGGTTTAGGCATCAAAGCCCTTGCTATGAGAAGACGCCTCTTCATTCCCTTGCTATATGTCTTAACTTTATCCCTGAGCCTGTCGCCCAAGCCGCAGATTTCTGCTGCCTCCTGAACAGCCACATATTTCTCGTCTTTGTTCCGAGCACTGAAGTTCGCCATAAACTGTAGGTATTCCCAGCCTGAAAGATTTCGATAGGCTCCTGCCTCTTCAGGAAGATAGGTTATGATTTTGCGCACCTCAGGAGCGTCAGCCGACACGTCTAAACCGAACACCTTAACTGTGCCAGATGTCGGTAACAGTAATGTGGAAATAACTCGCAAGCAAGTTGTTTTTCCAGCCCCATTAGGCCCAATGAGCCCGAAGATCTCGCCCGTGTTCACTTTTAGATTTAGCCCATCTAGAGCTTTTATGTTGCCGAAAAACTTTGTCACTTCTGTTGCTTCAACTGCAGTTTTCATTTCGTTGCCGCTCAGTTCTATGAGTTTCTAGACGGCAGCTAAAAAACTTTCTGACTTATCTTCATTTTTCTTAGACAAAACTTTAGAAGATGGCATTTTATGGAATTTCTGCCAGAAAAAGCTTAGAAAACAGTCAATCACGCTGGTTTTCAAACACAAAATTTATAACATATAAGCGATGATACCAGATTCTTGTGAATGAAAAATGAATATGGAACAGATTGCACGCTACGCGTTTATCGCCTTCGTTTTCCTAGCCGTCATAATGGGACTCGTTGTCGGCTACATGGACTACGCTGATGACCCAAATACTACTGACACAAACTCCTATGTTACACTGATACTGCTGATTCTCGGCATAATAATCGGGTTCATAACCATCACTTCAAAAGAAGTAATGCCCTTCCTAATAGCCACAATAGCCCTCATCGTTGCAGCCAGCGCCAACGTGTGGTATCCATTGAACACAATCCATGCGCTTCTCTACGAGTGGGCTGCCTACATCTTGAACTACATAGTTGCCTTCGCAGCTCCAGCAGCTGTGATAAACGCGGTCAAATCTGTCTTCGCCATGACCAAAGAGAAATAGAAAGACAGGGTCTTCTTTCTTCCCCACTTTCTTTTGTATTTTGGAAATATCTATGTCAATGCCGCGGTCAGAGTGAAGTATATATTTCTCCTCTTGATACGCTAGAAAACTGTAGAATCCCACAAGGAGAAAAACCCGATGACCGAAGAACAGCTTGCACTGCTGGAAGAAGCTCTTGAACTGGAAAAGAAACGTTCAGAAGAATACATCACGAAGCTCAAATATCTTCAAGCAGACTTCGAGAACTTCAAAAAGAGAGTTGACAAACATCTTGAAGAAGCCAAAAAGTACTGTGGCGAACGCATAATCATGAAGCTCTTAGAAATTGCTGATGAACTAGAGCTTGCTGTGGCTTCTGCTCGTTCGTCCGGCTCTACGGACCCTGTAGTTCAAGGTGTCGAGATGACGCTTCAGAAGCTCAAGAAGATACTTGAGGCTGAAGGCGTATTCCCGATAGACTGTTTAGGCAAACCCTTTGATCCTACACGGCACAATGCTATAGGCAAAGTAGAGAAAGACGGGGTCAAGGAATACACGGTCATTGAGGAGATAAGGAAAGGTTATATCATGAAAGAAAAAGTGATTAGACCGAGCGTCGTCAAGATTGCAGTGGGATCTACGTCAAAAACCAAAGAAAAAGGTGAAAATGAATGAGTAAGGTTGGAGCTGGTGAAAAAGTCTTAGGTATAGATTTAGGCACAACAAATTCTGCAGCCGCGATCTTCGAAGGAGGACGCGCAACAGTTATTCCAAGCGCGGAAGGACCTACCATAGCAGGGAAGATGTTTCCTTCGGTTGTGGCTTTCACCAAGGATGGAACACTTTTAGTTGGTGAACCTGCGAAGAGACAGGCAACCGCTAACCCTGAAGGAACCGTATTTGAGATAAAAAGGAAGATGGGCACGGACTACACTGTGAACATAGGCGGTAAGCAGTACACTCCGCAGCAGATTTCCGCTTTCATACTTCAGAAGATCAAGAAAGACGCGGAAACATATCTAGGCATTCCAATAAGAAAGGCGGTTATAACGGTTCCAGCGCACTTCAATGACAATCAGCGCCAAGCCACAAAAGACGCTGGCGAAATTGCAGGCTTCGAGGTGATGAGGATTATTAACGAGCCTACGGCTGCTTGCCTTGCTTACGGTGTTGACAAGCTTGAAAAGGAAATGAAAATCCTTGTTTTCAGCTTCGGCGGCGGCACACATGACGTGACGGTGATGGACTTTGGAAAAGGGGTCTTCCAAGTGCTGTCTACGAGTGGAGACACGCAGATCGGCGGAACCGACGTAGATAAGGCAGTTATGGACTACGTGGTTGAAGAATTTAAGAGGCAGACGAACATTGATTTGGCAAGCGATAAGGCAGCCATGACGCGGCTGAAAGAGGCTGCTGAAAAGGCAAAGATAGAACTGTCAACCCTTTTGACAACAGACATCGATCTGCCATTCATATACTCCGACTCTTCCGGACCCAAGCATCTGCATCTTACGCTTACCCGCGCCAAGCTGGAATCGCTTGTTGAGCCGATAGTTCAGAAGACAGAACGAACCATCATTAAGGCGCTTGAGGACGCAAAGCTGACGCCGAGGGACATAGACAAGATTATTCTCATAGGCGGCATGACACGAATGCCCTATGTGCAAAGGTTTGTGGAGCAGATTCTCGGCAAACCTGTGGAGAGAGGCGTAGATCCTATGGAATGTGTAGCTATAGGCGCAGCTATACAGGCAGCCGTCATCACAGGCGAAGTCAAAGACCTACTACTGCTCGACGTCACGCCGCTTTCTCTGGGAGTAGAGACCTTAGGGCACATCTTCACCAAAGTCATCGAGCGGAACACCACGATCCCTACAAAAAGAAGCCAAATCTTCACGACAGCCGCAGACTTTCAAACAGCCGTCACAATCCACGTACTCCAAGGAGAGCGCCCCATGGCTCCGGACAACGTTTCTCTAGGAATGTTCAACCTTGAAGGAATTCCACCTGCGCCCCGAGGGGTTCCACAGATAGAGGTAACTTTCGACATAGACGCCAACGGCATACTCAACGTAACCGCTAAAGACCTAGGCACAGGCAAGGAGGCAAAGATCACGATAACCGCCTCTACGAAGCTATCTAAAGAGGAAAAAGAGAGAATGGTCAAGGAGGCAGAGCAGTTCGCGGAACAGGATAGGAAGAAACGTGAAGAGGCTGAGCTCAGAAACAACGCTGACAACCTCATATACACTGCAGAGAAAACCAAGAAAGACTTGGGAGACAAACTCGCACAAGAACACAAGACCAAAATAGACTTAGGTGTTTCCGCTTTGAAAGACGCGTTAGCCAGCAACGACTTAGACAAAATAAAAACAAAATCAGAGGAACTTACAAAGATTCTGCAGGAAGTCGGAACCGCAGTTTACCAGCAGGCTGCCGCGGACTATACAAAGCAGAAGGAGCAACCCGGCGGAGGACAGTCGCCTCCAGGCAGCGGAAAAGTGGTTGACTCAGAAGACTACAAGGTAAAATAGCAGATGCCGCGCTGTCTTCTAAGGCAATGTAAACAGTGAATTGATGACATAGCAATGGGAGCCAAAAGAGACTACTATGAGGTTCTCGGCGTTCCGCGAGACGCTACCAAAGATCAGATTAAAGACGCTTATCGGAAACTGGCTTTGCAGTATCACCCTGACAGAAACAAGTCACCGGAGGCAGAGGAGAAATTCAAGGAAATCTCCGAGGCCTACGCGGTTCTTTCAGACGACGAGAAACGAAGCCAATACGACCTCCTAGGACACACTGGATTCGATCAGCGCTACACGACTGAAGACATATTCAGAGGAGCCGACTTCGAGTCAATATTCGGCGACATAGGCTTCCGTTTCGGCGACCTCTTCAGCTTCTTTTTCGGCGACCGCTTTCGCGAAAGAGATTTCGGTGAACGAGTCATCAGAGGCAGCGATCTTGCCTACGAGCTTGAGATCACGCTGGAAGAAGTAGCAAAAGGCGTCGAAAAAGAGATAACTGTGCCAAGAATCGAGAAATGCACGGTATGCAACGGAACAGGAGCAAGCCCGGGCACTTCACCGAAGAAATGTTCACGATGTAAAGGCAGTGGCAGAATCCAAAACATCAGAAGAAACGGTTTTGCAACATTCGTGCATGTTACACCATGCCCGACCTGCGGAGGAAAAGGCACAATCAACGAGTCTCCCTGCAAGAACTGCCGAGGCACAGGACTCGAGAGAAAAGAGCGCAGAATCACAGTAAAAATACCGCCAGGAATCGATGAGGGCTACCAGCTTAGACTTAAAGGCGAAGGTGAAACACCGCCCAACGGAGGACCACCAGGAGACCTTTACGTTCAGATCCAAATAGCCCCTCACAAATATTTCAAGAGAGATGGAGACGACCTGCTCTTCAATTTGGCTGTAGGGTTTCCACAGGCAGCACTAGGCGCCGAAGTAACCGTTCCCACACTTGACGGTGGCACACTCGTGAAGATACGTCCTGGCACGCAGCCTGGCGAGATAATTAGGGTTAGAGATAAGGGTATGCCTAGATTCCGGAGATATGGGCGCGGCGACTTGTTAGTGCGGGTTGACTTAACAGTTCCAGAGAAGCTAACGCAACGCCAGAGGACTTTGCTGGAAGAGCTTGCTAAGGAGTTTAACCAGCCTGTAGGCGGCAAAAAGAGCCGGCTTGTTTTCTGAGCTTGTTTTCGCCTAGGCCGTGCTAGAAATAGTCTCATTTGACATCAAAATTTGATTCATGCATATTCGGCGAGAACTGTCTGGAATAGTGTTTTTTAGGAAATTTTAAATATAGATACGCGGTAATTGTCTAGTTGAGGTTGCAGTCGTGGCTAAATCCTCTAAAGGAAAGAAGAAGAAAGGCGGAAAGAAGAAATAGGAAAGTAGCATCCTAAGAATTCCAGCTTCCCATTTTCTTACTTCAAGTATGTCGCCATGTTTCCTGCTGATCTGCAAAGATGAATGCCTTCGCTATTGTTAGTTTGAATTAGTATTCAGGGTTAACAAGGTATAACTCAAGCCTACGTAGAAGTTAGCTTTAGGTGCATGGTCATTGGGCATGCTAGATGCCAACGAGTTTACGGTTGATCAGCGTCTTCTATCGGTGAGAAATACTTATGTTTTAAAGAATAGACTTGGCGAGCAGCTAGGTTTCATCAAGCAGGAGTTTGTCAGCTGGGGTCCGCATTTCTGGTTTGAAGACAATGCAGCTAACCGTCTAGGCGAAATCGATGGGAAAGTCCTTACTGCTTATCATGAGTACGCGATCAAAGATGGAGACGGAAAAGTGAAAGCTAGAATTAAGAAGAAAATTCTGAAGCTCTTTGGCAGCGAATGGTGGATGGAAGATGCAGAAGGCCGCGAAATAGCTAGGATAAAGGGCAATGTTGTTCGTCATACGTACGAGATTGTGTCTCCAGCTAAGGAAGTCATAGCCAGAGTGCATTTGAACTGGGCAACCATAGGAGACGAGTACTGTGTGGAAATTGTGAAACAAGGTTTTGATCCTCTGCTTGTGTTAGGCTACGCGGTCGCGATGGATCATGTTGAGCATCGGGGTAGAAGCCAAGTGGGAACGGAAATGAAGACCGTGGTAAGGCTCTTGGGAAGATAAGACGCATCCTTGTCACTTTTCAGCGGGATTCTTTCTTTAAGCTGTTTGCACCTGTGTCTGAGCTATTTGGAAAGCCAGTCTCGTCTACCCTTTTTATGTTTATGAGAGTCGGCTTGGTTTCTATGAGAAGTTATTTAGGTGAGGAGGCGAATAGTCGCTGTTGTGACATGACTATGTTTTCCAACAAGCAAGTTGAGGCAACCGTTGGTCACGTAGGAATCGAAGTCACCAATCTTGCCCGTTCAGAGAAGTTCTATAAGGCATTGCTTGGAGCACTTGGCTTCAATGTTATAATGGACACTGAAGATGGAGTAGGGTTCTCGAACCAGAATTTTTCAGTATGGGTTAGCACTTTGTCGCCATCAAGGGTTAAACGTGCGGCTCCAACTGGAGAGGAATTCGTTGTGGCAGATCATCTTGCGATCCTCGTTCAGGACAAGGAAACGGTCTATGGCATCGAGGCAGAAATGAAGAAGAACGGCTTTGAAGCATTGTTCCCTTGCGAAGAGCATCCTCAATTTGAACCCGGATATTACGCGGTTTCGTTCTGTGACCCCGACAATTATGTGATTGAGATCTACACTAGAGAGAAACCACATAGATTTTAGTCTGGTGAATCATCGACAGCGCAATGCTGAGGGTATAGGCCTAAGATTTGAGGTCAAAAGCCTTCAAGGCGTTAGATATGTATGCCAGCCTTGTTTTTTATGCGTAAAGATTTTGATGGAGATTGAGGTTATGACTGCTGCTCCAAGGGCAAGTGCTCCTGCCGAAATGCACGCCAAGGCCAGTGTTCGATAAGGCTGTTCTTCTGTGAACCTGTTTCCATACATTACTGATTCAACAATGAAGGGCGAAGCTGCTATGGGCGCGGTCTTGTTAGTCAAAACCGTATTTGCAATGTCTTTCGGAATAGGTTGCTCACTAATGGAAAGTCCGATGGAGGAGGGAACTGAAACAAACCCTGAGAAGATATAGTTGCCTTCTATGCCGGCGGATGTGAACTGTCCAGTGTAATTTCTATGCTCTGGAATGTAGTTGCCTTCAGTTGTGGAGAATCTCAAGTACGGATAGTGATGTTGTACACGCCTCCAGTGGTGTTACCAATAGACGGGAACTTAACATAGAGCACGGCAACTTTGTTAATCATCAATGCTTCTGGAGGCGGCACCACGGTAGTAATGTGAGTTGTGAAAGTGCTTCCGTCAACCATTTCTGCGGTGTCGTAGCTTATTGTCTCGGTTGGCAGAGAGTAACGGTACTCAAATGTTGTGATTGACATCAAACATCCGCCACTGAGAATTAATCCAATAGCTATTACTGTTAGACTAAGCTGAATCATACGTGGAATTCGTTTACGCTTGGACAACGCAGTGTCTCTCGGAGTAGTTTTTGGTGCCTCCTCCACCTTTTCCATCAAGGCAACGGCTCCCTCGCCCATATTAGAGAGCCGGTACATACCGTTCTCTGCCTTTGAAACAAGCGCTTTCAGAGAGTCAAGATGGTACGTCAGAAAGGAGTTGGTGACGTTAAAGAGTTTTTGCATATCAGTGAAACCATGAGGCCCTTCGGCAAGAATCCTCAATATTTTACGACGTATTGGATGCTTTAAAGCAGCGAAAACTAAAGTGTATGTCTCTTCTTCAAATTCAGCCATTTTTGGATCCTCAATTTAGGATGCAAGAAGCTGCAACAAAAGACTTCTGGTAAAGGAAACTTGACTAAAGAATTTTTGACGAGTTGAGGAAAAACAGTCTAAAAAGCTCTCTACTTTGCTATAGGGGTTTTTGGTGGGGCCGGCCGGATTTGAACCGACGACCTTTCCCCGAGACCGACTCTTGATCAGCCTCTACGGGTTTCTCCTTTGGCCGCTCCAGAACCTCGTCATTCCGCATCGCGGTCCGCAAACCCGTCTGTTTGCGTTCTGGAGCCCGTCGTCATACCTGCCTAGACTACGACCCCACTACCCACGGTTTTCAAGAAAACTGTGACGAAATCGGATATATGCGTTATTCCCCCTTACCGCATGTCACAAAAACTAAACAAAACCAACCCACCCTATATATAAAGGGGGCTAGACACACCCACGACCAAACACACAGTCTCTCAACAAGACTCTCACAAACCAAACTCCACAAGTCTTGCAGTAGCGTGAAAGCGAAAGCTTAATCAACCAAGCCTATAGGAGTATTCTGGGGTCAGCCGGTCATAGGGTGCGGGCTCCACCTGATCCCATTCCGAACTCAGAAGTTAAACCGCGCTCCGTTCCCAGCTGTAGTCTGGTCTTCGGCCACGCGAACCTGGGAAAGCTGGCAGCCCCATCTATAGGCACAATTATATATTTTTCCACGTAGAATTAGCTAAAACTTATAACCAACCATACATTAGACTTCCAGCAAGGTGACATAATGAATCCCCTAATTATGCTTACTACGCTGCAATACAGCGTCGCACAATTCATCCCCGGCGGAGACTGGATTATCCAGCTAATCTTCTACCTCTTCTTCTTCATCTTTATCCTTTACGGGCAGAAAATTCAGATGTACGTCATGATCCGTGAGGTTCAAGGCTCCCTATACAGGCTGAAATACATCAGGGACGAAGGACGCAAAATCACGATAGAAACCATCAACGAAATCGGCAAGCCCCAAAGCGACCCCACCCCAAGAGTAGACAGATTTCTCGAATATTTCACCATCTCACCACAATCCCTTGACCCAGCAGGTATCGTCTGGAAACTCGAGCACATCCTCAACATCAGAGACGCGCGCTTCAAAGACGAAGTCAAACTCATGGCGCCCTCAGCAGACAAAACCCAAGCCCACAACCTAGAAAACACCCTCGAGGCTGCAATGGCGCTAAACTACATCTACAAAATCATCAGACACTTCTACTTGCTCGGAAAGAAGACCCTAAGCCTCTACGTAATAATGCAGCTACAAATGGTTCTACCACTCGTCATGCGAGAAGCCGAAGCCTACGCAAGCGCACTAAAAGCCTTCGCATACGGACAACCCATAGGCGACGGCGCCGGCGCACTCGTAGCCGCCAGCCTCATGCACGGCCACGAAACAAGAAAAATCCCCGAAGACTGTGTCGTAGCAACCGTACAAATAGAAGGCAGAAGCGCATTCGTAATCAAAGCTGAAGGACCAGGAGGAAACGTAGGCAAACCCGGAGACGCAATCAAAACAATCATCGAAGAAAATGAGGGCAAAATAGCAAACATAATCATGATCGATGCTGCCCTAAAACTTGAAGGCGAACCCGTCGGCGAAGTTGCCGAAGGCGTTGGTGCCGCTATTGGAGGACCAGGAGTCGACCAGTTCAAAATCGAGGAAGCGATCTTGAAACATCGCATCCCGATAAACGCGGTCATAGTCAGAGAAGATGTTGGCGATGCTGTATCACCAATGCGGAAAGAGATCTTTGACGCCGTGGACAAGGCAATCGAAAGAATCAAGCAAGTGATCCTAGAGAAAACAAAAGAAGGGGACAAAGTGATCATCGCGGGAATAGGCAACACAATTGGAATAGGACAGTAGGAGGAGATGAACAATGCAGGAAGCATCATCTGATCGAACTCGAGTCTCACCATACATATGGTTACTTGTCATCATCACCGTAGCCATATCACTGATACTGCTGCTGCTAGCGCTTCAGGAAATAACCAGCGAGCAAAAAGATGAAACCTTAGCAACCTACCTGCTGCTTGCAGGAGCAGTTTTGCTTGGATCCGCAGCGTACGCGATGATCCAGACAAGAAAACGGGTTTTCCGCGCAAAAATTGAGTCTCATCCTATCATGACCACGATTGAATGTAAAAAGTGCGGTTTCAAAAGCACAAGAGAGTTCCAACGCGGTGACTACATATTCAAAGAAAGCGAAAGATGCCAAAAATGCGGCAACCCAACGATTATAGCCGCCATATATAGGGAAGTCAAGGAAAAAGAAAAAAAGCGCTTCACATCCTAGGTCAGAACTTTGCATCCATCCTTAACTACTAAGACTGTGTGCTCGGCTTGGGCAACAGGTTTTCGGCTTGCCTCAACAAACATAGGGTACTCGACAAGCGCCTTAGAAGATAGCAGCTCTCTGAAAGCTTCTTTATAATGGCTTTTGGGCACAATATCTTGCAGCCAACGCTCTGCAAAAGGAAGCGTCTTGAAACTCTCTTCGATGTATTGCAGAAGCTGCTTTGCATACGGGTTTTTCTGCGGCTTCGGCTTCGATAAGCGAAATATCGTTGTTTCTTCGCCATTTTCAACCCTTCCTGCAGCATTGGGAAGCGTTACAAAAGGCTCAACAGCATACGTGTAGCCCAACTTTATTCTAGATGAAATGAGGTGCGCAACATTAGGCAGAGAAGTCCCCGCGTGAACAAGGTAGCGTCCAACCTGATGTCCAGTTAGGTTTGAAACAGGTTTTAGCCCGCGTGTTATTATAGTTTTTTCTATGGTTGCGCCTAGTTTCGACGTGGACAGTTCGGGGCGAATGTTTTCTATTGCAGTTTTCAGCGCAGCCTCCGCGGCTTCCACAAGAATCGCATATTCAGGGTTGAAACAGACCGTTATTGCCGTGTCTGTCACGTAACCATCTACATGCGCGCCAATATCAACCTTAACCAGCGATTTTGAAGGTATTCTTGTATTGTCTTCTGGCGGCGAAGTGTAATGCGCTGCAATCTCGTTTATAGAGACGTTGCATGGGAAAGCAGGCTTGCCGCCTTTCTCCTTAATCAAGTTCTCAGCCCTTTCGCAGATGTCAATGACTGGCATGTCTTCTTGAACTATACCTCTAATCTTTTCCCGCGTTTCGCGTAGGATCTGCCCCGATTTTCGAAGCTTTTCTAGAACGCCTTGGTCAAAGCTGTTCATCACGTTCTCACTTTGAGTTGTTCACGTTTTATTGCTTAGAGTTTAAAAGGTTTGATAAACCCATCAGTTTTCGGTACAGATCTCACTCATGTCTTTTTAGTTTCTGGTCTATAGATTTTGGGTTCAAGGGTGGCGAAATCGCTTCCGCCCATGTGAAAGATCATTCTAGCCTTCTCCAGATCGTAGGTCTGCTGGTAGGCTTCTTGGCCTGCGTAGGCTTCAATGATTTCGCCTACAAAGATGGTGTGATCTCCTGTTCTGTGTTTGCTATTCAACATGCATTCCAAATGTGCCACGCATTCTCCTATAATTGGAGTTTTCACTTTTCTGGCTGGAAACGGTGTCAATCCCGTGTCTTTGAACTTGTCACAGTTTCTGCCACTTGTTCTCCCGCATGTGAAGGTCTCGTTAAGTATGTCCATCGTCGGGATGTTAACTACAAACTCTTTAGTTTCTTCTATAAGTGCGTGGGAGAAACGGGATGGCGCAATGCTTATGGCAACCAGAGGAGGATTAATTGAAGTGGGCATAGCCCACGCTAAGGTTATGATGTTAGCTTTATTACTTTTGCCTGCGCATGTGACAAGCACGGTGTGCATCGGGTGGAGAAGCCGGTAAGAAGAGGAAACATTTACACTCTTTTTTACCTCCATAGGACTCACAGCTTCGTTTTTCTCTTCTGCATCCTTATTATTTTTATCTATCCGAACTTCCGCACTCCATGCTATCTTTGCCAGAAGCTACTCCAAGATGTGCATAATTCTCAAATACCTCTTCCCTTCTAAAGGCAGGCATGTCACTGCAATACGAGTCTGCCGAGTTTTCAGAAGAGCTGAAAAAACGAATCAATAGAAGTAGCGAATTCCGAGAAAAAATAGGCCACGCAAACCTCAAAACATTAATTATTGTGAAGGATGTTCCTTCTGCAACATTCGCAAGCTTTGTAGAAGGCGTGCTAGAAGAAAGAAACCATATTCCACTAAGTCAAATCGAGGAATACCGGAAAAAGGCCGACTTTACAATAGAGATCCCGACTTACGAGCTATCGGTAGATGTTGCCTCGGGCAAGAAATCCCTTGAGTCTCTTTATCTAGGTGGAATGTTGAAAATGGAAGGCTCGGTCTTCAAGGCACTGCAATATAGAGATGTGTTTGCGATAGTTGCCAAGATCACGGCTGACTTGGTCAACCAGTCCACTGTGCCGTTAAAAGAGGATTTTGTGAAGATGCTTCAGAAGCGCGGCTTGCTTTAACTGCTTAAGAGAATTAACGTTTGATATGGAATTTTTCCACGATTTTCTTGGCGTTCTCCCGTTTTCTCTGATGATCTGCGAGGAACGTGTTAACTCTTTCCGTTAGCTCGGTTTTGCATTCGCCACACATCACTTCGCCAGATCTGCAGCGTTTTTCCCTTTCTGCAAGTTTTTTGTCATCTTCCTCAAACAGGTAGACGAAATACTGGTATACCGTGCATATGTCTGGGTTCGCTCCCATCTTCTTCTGCTCGGCCTTGCTTGGTCTTCCTCCAGTGAAAGCGTTCCATATTTTTTTCTTTACAATCTCAGGTTTATCTATTGTGAATATCGAGGTTTCAGGCTCCGAGGCGCTCATTTTCCCTCCAACTCCAAGCCCAGGCAAAAAGCGGCAGTGAATCTGTGCAGGTTTATAGTAGCCTAGTTTCTGGGCGATATCGCGTGTGATGCGCCAGTATGGATCTTGGTCTATTGCTGCTGGAATAAGGGCTGTAACGTTTTCACCTGTCAATTTCTTGTGTATGAAGCAGGGCACGGCTTGAATGGATGGCCAGAAAATCCAGCCAAGATTCGTGTCGTCTTGGAATCCGAAGGTTGCCTTTGCCGTGGAATAGGTTATGCGCTTGGCAACCTCCAAGGCAATGTCATAAAGCAGGTCAATATCTTGCACATCGTAGATTATGAACGTTTTCTCTGGTTCGAAACCTAGGGCGATAAGATCCAACGCGTTTTCATATCCATATTTGGCGGTTTCCTCTAAGCTAAGTTCGTCGTCTACAACGAATTTCTCGTCATCCGTCATCTGGAAATACAGCCTGGTGTCAAACTTCTCTTGAAGATGCTTTGTAAAAATCCACGGAACAAGGTGTCCGATATGAACTGGTCCTGATGGCCCTCTGCCTGTGTATAAAACAAATTTTGTTCCTTTATCGTATTGATCCAAAACGGTGTCGAGATCTCGGTGTGAGAAAAAAAGTCCTCTTCGTAGCTGAAGGTGCAGCTTGCCCGTATGTTTAGCTAATTTTTGTAACAGTTCTTCGGTTAACGGTTGGGTCCCGAATTCGCGGATTAGTCTTTCATAATCGACTTTACCGCGGACTTCCCACGGAGTTACAACCATTTCATTTCTTTCTTCATCCGTCAAGCGTATGCATCCTTACGGTTTGCTTTAACAATCTGTGAAAAATGTATTAAATCTTGCGTGATAGCCTCCAATATGCAACGATGGTTCAGGATACTGTGGACTGCATTCTGGCTTGAGTTGATACCGCTTCCAGCTAACTCTGATGTTTATGCAGCAAAAACGTAGTGTAACATGAATCGATCAATGCCTCAACTTCGTAAGTGAGAAGATAACATATAAATGAGCTTGCATCATATGATAAAATATTGATGCAGACCCAAAACCCGCTAGCTGAAATGAAAAGAAACAGAAGAGACAACTTTCAAATAGTGTCAGACATTTTATCATGCGCAGCTAAAGGCGTAAGCAAAGCAGCATTGATGTACAAGGCTGGTTTGAGCTCCACTCAAATGGACAAATACGTGGAGGTTCTTCTTAGATCCGAGCTGCTGGAAGTTTTGCCAGCCGAAGCAAAACATGTTTACAAGACTATGACGAAGGGAAAGATTTTTCTTAAAACTTTTGGCGAGCTCGCAAGAATAATAGATTAGACGTTTTTCAAATATTAGCATTTACATGTTGCGACTTCTGGACCTGAAACGTCTTCTCCATAAGCAAGAAATAAACTATAAATAGTGTGCTGTCTTCTGTTCTCGAAGCTGGTGGATTGATGCCCCGCCAATTTACGTGATTCTTTCTGCAATCTCGGAGCGGAAGCCAGAGCTAGCTACGCATACTTTTATTAAAACTCACGTAGCAATAGCCAATTTATGTCGCTCTTTCAGTGAAGGGAAACAAAATGGTTGAGCTTAGAGAACAAGAACGCCAACTAATGCTTGCGCTCAAGGATGCTGGTGGGGCATCAAAAGAAGAACAGCTAATAAAACATAGCAAACTTCCAAGCGCAGCGATAATGCGTGCAGCGATGGCGCTTCGAGAAAGAAACCTAATCACCATACGAGAAACAAAACAGACCTCTCTCGTACTTAGAGAGGAAGGAAAATATCACGCAAAGAAAGGCCTACCTGAACGACGGCTAATAACTGCACTTGAGAAGCTGGAAGGAAAAGCCACATGCAACAAAGTCTACAAGACTGCAAAACTCGAAAAAAAGTTTGCGCCTATTGCCTTAGGCTGGTCTCAGAGAAAGAAGTGGACAACCTTAGACTCAAAAGCCAACATACTTCAGCTCGTAGGAAAGCCTGAAAAAGGTAGCGATGAGAAGCTGCTTGAACTTCTGAAACAAAAAGGCAACGTAGCCACTGAAGAGCTGGTTTCTGAACTCCGTGACGCTGTTCAGATTCTAAAAAGCAGAAAACTCCTTGATATTGAGGAAAAGACAAGCCGAATCATCGAGCTAACCGAAGCTGGCAAAAACCTTTTGAAAAGAGGGATAAGCGCGTTTCCTGAAGTTACCCAGCTCACACAGGAGCTCATAGTTAGTGGGAAATGGCGCAACATCAGACTTCAAAAATACAATATACAGGCGCCGGTGGCGAAAACGTGGCCTGGCAAGAAGCATCCTTACCTACAGTTTCTTGAGAAAGTTAGAGAAAAACTTGTCACTTTAGGCTTCAGAGAGATGACAGGCACAGCCGTTGAACTGGCTTTCTTCAACTTTGACGCACTTTACACCCCTCAGGATCACCCCGCACGCGAAGCCTCAAGCATATACTATGTTAAGTCTCCGAAAGAGGGAAGCCTGGACAGCTACCAGAAGGCATTAAGAAATGTTAAGAGGACCCATGAAGACGGCTGGCGGACAGCCTCATCCGGATGGCAATACAGCTACTCCATCAAAGAAGCAAAAAAGCTAATTTTGCGCGGTCACGGCACGTGCCTAAGCGCTAGAACGCTGCTCAGCCGAGATCTGGAGATTCCTGGCAAATACTTCTCTATTGCCCGCTGCTATCGCCCTGAAATCGGAGACAAAACACATCTAACAGAGTTCAACCAAGTCGAGGGCATAGTTATAGACAAAGATCTCACGCTGAGGGATCTGCTTGGCGTGCTGGAGAAATTCGCACTTGAAATAGCTGGAGCAGACAAAGTTAAGTTTAGACCAGACTATTTTCCATTCACCGAGCCCAGTGTTGAGCTTGCAGCCTACAAGAAAGGGTATGGCTGGATCGAGTTCGGTGGATCAGGAATTTTCAGGCCAGAAGTAACATTGCCGCTGGGCGTTAAGGAACCTGTGATTGCTTGGGGTTTAGGCATAGATCGCCTGTTCATGATGCGCGCCAACATAGACGACATCCAAGCAGTTTTTTCACACGACTTAGGCTGGCTGAGAAAAAAGGAGGTGATCTAAAATGCCGACAATCGACATAGACTACTACGAGTTTGAACAGATGCTTGACCTGCAGTTGGACAAGGATATAGAGAAGATAAATGAGATTTTGGCTTTCGTCAAAGGCGAGGTAAAACTCTTCAACGAAGAAGAAGGCATCCTAAGTGTTGAGATCAAAGACACGAACAGGCCAGATACTTGGAGCGTCGAAGGTCTCGTCAGAGCTTTGCGAGGCTTTCTAGGCATTGCTACAGGTCTTCCGAGTTATGTTGTTGGAAAGCAGTTGGGAGAAGTCTTCGTGGATCAGAGACTTGACGGCATCCGACCTTTCATCGGGTGCGCTTTGGTTGAGGATGTCAGTCTTTCCGACAAGATTATCCGAAGTTTAATGCACTTGCAGGAGAAGCTTGATCAAACGTACGGTAGGAATCGGCAGAAGACGTCTATAGGACTGTATAATCTAGACTTGATCAAACTGCCATTACATTACAGCGTTGCCAAACCTGAAGAAGTCAGTTTTGTCCCGCTCGGATTTACTGAGAAAATGACGCTGAAAGAGATACTTGCCACTCATCCAAAAGGTCTGGAATATGGACATATCATAAGCAAACATCCAGTCTACCCAGTGCTTCTTGATTCTGAGGGTAAACCTCTTTCGTTTCCTCCCATAATCAACTCCAACAACCTCGGAAGAGTCACAGCAGAAACAAAAAACGTTCTCGTAGAGGTTACAGGAACCCATCACAACACCGTATGTAACACGCTTAACCTTGTTACTTTATCGCTGGTTGACCGTGGCGGCAAAGCTTTCTCTATGAAAGTTCACTATCCGCACCGAAAAATGAGTGTCAGCACTCCTGACTTTAATGTAAAAGAAATGCGGGTCAACCTCAAATACGCGAATAAAATCCTAGGCTTGAAACTCACCACCAAGCAAACAGCAGAGCTACTTAGCAAAGCTGGCTACGATGTTGCCGTCCATGCCGAAGACGAGGTATGCGTGCGCGTTCCCTGCTACAGAATCGACGTCATGCACCCAATAGATATCGTGGAAGACATCGCGATAGCCTATGACTACAACAAAATTAAGCCTCAATGGCGAAGACTCCCCACGACAGGATGGCAAAGACCTGAAGAACACTGGATACGTATCGCTAGAGAGCTTATGATCGGTTTAGGCTTCCAAGAGGTTCTCACCTACACCTTAACCAGCCCTGAAAAGCTGTTTACCAAAATGAACCTTAAAAGGAAAAGAGTAGTGGAGCTCTCAAATCCCAAGTTCGTGACGATGACGTGCCTGAGAAATCAGCTTCTGCCAAGTCTATTGGAATTCGTAAGCAACAATCTTCATGTTGAGTGCCCTCAAAGAGTATTCGAGCTTGGTAAGGTCACTCTGCTGGACGCAGAAAGCGAAACACGGACGCGTGATGAGGAACGGCTTGCAGCAGTTGTTTACCATGCAAATGCTGGTTTTAGCGAGGGCAAATCCGTTCTAGACGCGTTTCTCGCGAATCTCGGCTTGAATTATCAGTTGACAGAGACTGTTCATCCAAGCTTTATAGAGGGAAGGGTTGGCATAGTAAATGTTGAGAATTTGGCTATTGGGGTCTTAGGTGAGCTAGCTCCGTCTGTTTTAGAGTGTTGGAAGCTTGAAAATCCAGTTGTAGCCTTCGAGCTTAGAATAGAGGAAATACTTCGTATTAAGCTGTCAAGTGGAGTATAAACATCATCTGTCAGCTATTCGCTTGTCTTCTCGATGGGGATTCTCAAGAGACTTCCACAATGCCGAAAACCAAGTGGAAGATAGTGGACTTCGTCATTAAGATCTATAAGGAAGCTCTGAATCTCTGCTGATTCAAAGAATGGAAATTCTTTCAATTTTTCCATGTGCTCCGTGAAGTTAGAATAGTCTTTGTAGAACGTGATTATCACGCCATCGTATCCCATTCCTAATCCTCTTTCAAGCATAACAATGTAAAAGTGACTTTGCTCCAGTTTCTGCCTAGCAATTGCTTCTGCCTTGATACACTTCTCTCGGCTAAGAGATTTTTCCATCTTAACAAAAATCAAACCAAGAAGCTGAAACCCAATTTTCGCAAAATCAGGAATTACAGTGTATTCTTTGATGTATCCCTCTTTTTCCAACCGCTTAATCATTCTTCCAACGGTGGGTTGAGATACGTTTAATGCTTTGGCAAGTTCACGGTCGCTTCTGCGGCTATTTTTCATGAGTTCAGCAACAAGTTCCAGTTCTTTTTGTTTTCAGAGTCTTTCTGTTTATCATTTGATCTCCCGTCCTAGTTGAATATCTATTCTCAGATTCTCCATAATCATTTTTCAATGCTGTTCTCCTACACGATTCTTCTTCGGCTTTTCCATTTCAGCTTCGCATCGGTAAACTTGACTTTCATCGCTGTTGCCAGCCTCCTCCATTCTTCATCGCTCATCCACTCAGTTCTAAGATATTCACAGATCCTCTCCTCGCTTAATCCCAATCTCCTTGCTTCTGCTACTGCAACATGGTATGCCTCAATCTCTGTTGGTCTATCCACGTAGCTGTAGTTGTTGTCGAAAAGCTCTCTGCCTTCCATGTGCTGCTTGACATGGACAAGCTCATGTATAACATCGAGATAGATATCTGTCTCATCTCCTTCGTTTAGGTAGTGGGCGCTTACGATCAAGTGTCCATCGTCTTCGCTGACACCCATGTAGCCTCGTCTTCCGGAAAACTCGATTTTCAGCTTGCTGAGCACTTTGCCGGTTTCTTCGCCGAAAATCTGCGTGACTGCCTCAATTTTCTCGAAGCCTTTGAAATAGTCTGTGAAACAGTGCATTTCCACTTTGGCGTTTCGAACTATTTTGATCTCTGAGGGCAACGTCATAGGCCAGTCCTCGTCGTGGAGACATCATTAAAGTCAAATATAACTAGTAAAGCTTATCCCATATCTAAAAAATGTTACTTGAATTATTGTTGCAGGAAGAGGCTTGATCTAGACGTATACCGTTAGGAAAATGTCTGCAGAAGACTTTGACTTTGCAGTGCGGTTAACTGATACTGCGGGATGGCAGATGATCAAAGAAGACTTTGAATTCATGACAAACCTAGAACCTGAAGGCTGCTTCATACTGCTCAAGAACTCAGAAAAAGTAGGTGTAGCCACCACCATAGGTTTCGACCGAGTAGGCTGGTTCGGCAATCTCATAATCGACGAAAAACATCGAAAAAGCGGAGCAGGATCAACACTCGTGCGCCACTCAATAGTCTACTTGACAGAGAAGAGAATATCAACTGTAGGCTTGTACGCGTACATGGATACGGTTTCCTTCTACAAGCAGCTGGGTTTTGTGTTTAACTTGTACTTTACGGTGTTACAGGGCAAAGTAAAGAAAAGCATTAACCTTAACAAAGCAATTGACTGCAAAAAAGCGGGAAGGGATGATTTAGACGGGATCTGCGAATGTGACACCACTTGTTTTGGTGCGTCTAGAAGGAAGTTGCTTGAACCGATTCTGCGTGATGAAGCAAACGTCTGCTACAAATTTGAAGATAAAGGAAAAATACAAGCATATGCGATGTCAAAGGTCTGGAAAGGCTTTGCCGAAATCGGTCCCCTAGTAAGCCCCTGCGGCCGAAGCGACATTACTCTCAGTCTTCTGAAATCGATATTTAAAAGCCTTGAAGGTTTCGAGGTTTCTCTTGCTGTTCAGAAAACAGAAACTACGGTAATTGAAGCATTGTTGGAAATTGGTCTTAAAGAGCAGTTTTGTGTGGCAAGAATGTTTTTAAATCCCCCTGCCGCTTTGGAATGCGTTTACGTGCCAGAGTCTCTGGAGAGAGGTTGATCTTTTCTGTCCTCGGATCTAGCTAAAGCGCTTGTAACAGATTTCCTGAAAAACTCCAAATCATCAGTGGAAGCCTTGGTTAAGGCGTTCACTAATTTCGCGGAAAGCAGTAGAAAAATCACCTTTTTCTGCCTGAGAAGTGGGCAAAGACATGATGTTACCCTTGATGGAAGGCATTTCTTTCTCCGAACTTCGGTCGAGTATTCCAATCCTCAGCTAACAGTGGAAGAAGTGCAGGGAATAATCGCTGCCCGTCTACTTGAGGTCTGCGGAACATACTTTGTTAGTCATAAACTGGATGATGTGGACGAGACAGTTGTTGGCGAATTATGTGAGCTTCTTCAGAAGCCTCCTCAAGGAAGAATCATTCCGTTTCTGTTGAATACCGATGACGTCGAGCCAGATAGATACTCAATCAATCCTCTGAAAGAGTCTATAGTCTCCAGCGGTCAAAGTGCTTTTCCAGCAGCTTCGGTTAAAACGGAGCAGCTTTGCATAGATCAGAAATTTATCAAAAAATATGAAGGCGCACTTATCTCATCAAGAGAGGCAGAGTTGATCACTCGAAACCTTAGAGCATGTGATAACAACTACATGAACATGGTAGATGCCGTCAAATACGAGCAGCTGGAATATCTTTCCGAGCAGTTTGGGATGGATCTTCATCTCTGCACTTTGCGGATGCCTCAAGACATGCTGAGCAGAGAACATTCAGAAGGCTTACTGCATCACGTCATAAGAGAAGCACACAGAGACTACGCCTCAATAGAACACGTTTACAGCTGCATAGGAAGAAGCATGAAAAGCCGGTCAACACTCTTAACTATTCCGCACTCGCCAAAAGGCTATGGATCAAAACGTGCCGCAAAAGGAAAAATCTACTTTGATGGAACTAGGCTCAAAAATATCAGAGTAGATTACGAAACAACAAAGCTTTATCCAAACGCAATAGATCCAAACGATGTCAGCGTCGCGGTTGCAGACGATCATTTCACCATTGAAGGATCCAAACTTGTAAACTATGCTTACTGTGAGACGCCTTCTTCGCCTCAGTTCTTTCTTTATTCGCTAGCTTCGCCGGAAAACGCCGCCATCTGGCATGGTATAGGAGCTTTCGGTGCATCTCAGCTTGTAAAAAGCTATTTGACTATACGTCTTGCCTCTGCAAGAGGCTCTCTATTTAAGGGCTTAGCCGACGAGCACAAGGTTTCATCCTCAATCCCGTTGCAGTTTAATCTTAAACCAGAACACATATGGTTCCACCCTGTGCACCGCAATATAGATGCAAGCATTGGCACAGTTGGGAACCTAAAAGATTTGGCCGCTATAGGCATGAGGCTGGAATCTTTACCTGTTGAAAGCTACATTCGCGACGAAAATAATAAAATGGAATCGTCGTAACAATGTGTAATCGGAAGACTACACTCAGCCGCATGCACAAGTCGCAAAAAATAGGGGAAGACTGTCAACATGCTCTTTAAGCAGATTAAATGTCACGGCGACAACTTCTCGTACATCATAGCCGACGAAGACACAGGCAAAGCCGCCGTGGTTGATCCAAGCTTTAACGCCGACACGATAATTCAAACCCTCAAAGATGAAGGGCTGGAGGCAAAGTACGTGATTAACACTCACAGCCACATTGATCACACGGCTGGAAACCAGACTATAAAATCAGTATTCAACGCAAAAATAGTTGCCCACAAGCTCGCCTCAGCCAAAGACATCAGCATTGCCGACGGAGACATATTAAGAATAGGCAAAGTTTCAATACAAGTTATTCATACTCCAGGCCACACTCCTGACAGCGTTTGCCTTCTCGTTGACAGTAAACTCCTCACAGGAGACACTCTCTTTGTCGGTGAATGTGGTAGAACTGATCTGCTTGGCGGAAGCGCGGAACAGATGTATCACAGCCTGTTTGACAAGCTGATGAAGCTTGCTGACAGTGTCGAGGTCTATCCTGGGCATGATTACGGGGGAAAACCGTGGTCGACGATTGGTGTGGAGAGAAGAACGAATTATACGCTTGAGAGGCGGACGCTTGAGAAGTTTCTTGTTTTCATGAGTACTGAATAGAAAAGGGTTCTGTCTAGGTTTGCGTTTAGAGGATGTTTTACAGAAAGGTTTTTCTTTTATTGATGAGAAAACACTTCCGCGAGTGTGTGAAAAATTACTTCAAGAAGCGATCTTATTAGCGATCCAGTGAAGCATATCCGGATAAACAGCAAGTTGACCGTTGACCAGCTTATTCATCAGTTCAGTAACTCTGGCTCATTTGGCGCTGGGCGTCTCTCAACGGCTTGCAATGTGTACGAGAAGATGGTGAGAGATCAGGAATGCACGATTTTTTTGGCATTAGCTGGCGCTGTGGTGCCTGCTGGTATGAGAACATTGATTGCCGACTTGATCCGCAGAAACCTTATAGATGTGGTGGTCAGCACTGGGGCAAACATGGTTCACGATGCTATTGAGGCTCTGGGTGGGCATCACTACAGGGGGCATTGGCTTATGGATGACATGGTTCTGTACAAGCATCATATTTATCGTATTTATGATGTTCTTGTGCCTGAAGAAGACTTTGTTAAGCTTGACTGCAAGTTGGTGGACATTTATGATGACATCGCTGCAAAGAGCAAAGGAGAAAGTCTCTCTTCAAGCATGTTTGCATGGGAACTAGGTAAAAGGCTGGGTGATTCTGGCTCTATATTGCGTGCAGCCTACGAGTCGCATACTCCAATTTTTCTTCCTGCTCTCCGTGATTCAGAGTTCGGGTACATTCACTACCTTCACGCGAGACGCAGAGGGTTTAAAGACGCGTTGGTTGTGGACGCGTTTAAGGATGTTCGGGAAATTATAGAAATCTGCAGAAACTCGGAGAGAAATGGTATGATCGTTGTCGGCGGAGGGGTTCCTAGGAACACGGTGCAGTCAGCTGCTCTTGCTACGAAGTCTGGGCTGGACTATTCTTTAATTATAACTATGGATCGGCCTGAGACAGGCGGCTTGTCTGGTTCGACGCTTGAGGAGACGATAAGCTGGGGGAAGTTGAAGGCTAAGGCGGATAGGGTGATGGTTATAGGCGATGCCATGATCATTTTGCCGATAATAGCGGCTTCAGTTATAGAGAGGCTTGGCGATAGTTTCAAGCGGGCTCCTAAAAGGCTGGCGAGGAATAGATGAAAAAGGAAAACAAGTCGAAGGAGAGATTCTGCGGTAACTGTGACAGTCACAGTGCCTACTACTATCCTCGGCAAGTGTTTTGCATGCGGAGATTTACAGCTAATAAGGAACCTGTTGTGGATACGCTTTGGCATTGTGAAGACTGGAACTTGGGTGCTCAGGAATGCTGCTGCGTTTCAGAAGCAAAAAAGCAAGCGGAAACAGGCGAGAACCCCAGTTAAAAAAGGGTCCATTAATTAAAGTCTCCAAATTCACACCGAACGTTACATTTATAAGTAGTCTATTTGTACATGGATGTATCACCAGAAGATATAAAATAGATATAGCTCCATTAGGGAATGATGAAATTGACACTTTTGGACAATCTGTTTGGTTCTTACGGATTCAAAGAATTGGTGGACCTGATAATAGATAAGTTTGGTTTTGGCTCGTTGGTCGTTTTGTTTAGTGCGTTTTTTGCGGCTATTAGCTACTTTTCTACATTGCCATCAAAAGGACCATTTTCGCCTGATTCTTTTCGTAGCTTTGTAGTTGGCTTTTTTCAGCAAGCATTCTATATTTTCTCATCTGTCCTCTTCTTGATGCCGTTTTATTCTGATTGGGGTTCCTTTATTCTAGTTTTGCTTTTGTACGCATTTATCGTGGCTCCGATGTTCATAAATATGTATATCTTCCGTGGAGACTTCACCTTCGAAGAATATGTAAAATTCAAAAAAGGCGGGTTTGGATCCATGAAAATGAAATATGTCGGAATTGCGGCGAGTTGGGTCGCGATATTCAGCGAATTATTGGCGTTTTCTTGGATTGACCCAACTCTGCCACTACTAGGATGGATAGTTATTTTTTATTCCTTTGTTGCTGTCCTTCTCCAACTCGCTGTGGGACATGGTATTCTTTCTAACATTCGCTTATGTATTCATGCAAATATAATAACTACTGACGGACCTGTTGAGGGCTTCATCGTAGCTAAAGGTCCCGACCATTATATAGTGAAGACTAGAGAAAGAGATGCATTGTTATCAAGTGGGCACGTAAAATCTATCTATCCATCTAATCCGCCCGAGCCGTGATAATTTTCTCCCTTTTTTTACCGTTATTAGCTGTATTGTTTTGGCGTTAGCTATTGGTTAAGAGACGTAACTTGTGTGAAATATTAAGTGCTTTGTGCTATCGATTGAGGGTGCTCAGCTTGTCTTTTGCTCTTCTTTCTGCTCTTTCAGAAATACTACCAACGTAATCAGCCAGCCAATAGCTACTAACAATCCTCCTATGAGAATTGGCTGAATCGGAATAGGCTTACTCCTTCCCGGAAGAAATATGGCTGAGGGGATGTCAATTTGATAGAATGAGTCTTTGTACTTGAATACTGGGTTATCGGTTGGAAGGTTAAGAACTCTGCTTTCAAACGTTACGAAGAGAGTTGACCCGTTTCCGTATTCTTCAATTTCCATTATTCAAAGGCGTTCCGGAGTGTAATATGTGGACGGCGTTCCCACGTATTTCGAGGCTATGCAGATAGGTCCGGTGGATCCGCGGGTGGATGCCATGTAGCTTGCGACGCCAGCGTATATCAATGTTGAAGCCAGCATGATTAGCAATAGTATTTTAGACAGATCATATTCGATTTCTGCTTCCATTGCGAAGTGCCTTCCAACTGTCAGATGAATATATCAAATTATTAAATTTATCGTTGTTTTTCCAGTATCTATAAAAAGGTGGGGCAAAAAACTGAAAACCCCGTATTCGCCACTACATTCAGGTTTATGTTCCTCAAGGCATGAAATGCAACGCTTGCTAAAAAACGGTGAAAAATGTTTTTGAATATGCAACTAGGAAATGGCTGAGTTCTATATTAGCCTAGAACAGGCTTTCGTTAAAGGCGGAAGTGATGGTTGAGGCTTCCTCGGAATGGAAATGCTTTCCTCACAATCTTTTTTCTGTTTAGCTTGGGTTAGAGGATTACTTTGAATTTGCATTGCTTGTCTCCACTTATTATTGACTCTTCCATCATTACCTCAATCAGTCTCCCTAATACTCCCTCAAAAGTGCTTTCATCCATCCTCGAGAGCAATTACAGTAAGTGCCGGGGAGTTGTCCCTTCGGGGGTTTTCTTGACTTGTGAACAATAACACTTAGGATACGTAATGTAAATGTTGTCTTTATCCCTGTGAAGATGCTTGTATACTTGCTGGAATCTGTCAAGAAATTCATCAATGCTTTTAGATTTTTTGGATATACTTCTGGCTTTCTTAACTAAGCTTTGCGATTGGCATTGGCGACCACATTGTTCCAGTATTTTTATACGCGTCTGCTCCTCAACGTACTTGTCAAGTCCACCTATGAGGCACGCAATCCATTTTTCTTTTCTATTCATAAAGACTCGGCTTCAGTTAGGAACTGAAATAGTTTTGTTTCGTCTTGCTATTAATTGTTGCTGTAGTGAGGGGTCTAGCATCTTTTGTTCGTGGCAGATCTTTTGTGGTGTTCAGTGAGATAAGGCCGGTGTGTTGGCTGTAACCCGCCTTTTGTTCAGTTTTGTGGCATTTGGCTGATCGGGCTACCCGCGCTTCAGGTAGAGTCTTCATCTGCGTCTGTTTGCCCTTTCCACCTGCAGGACAGCCGTTTCACCGTCTCACCCAGCGACCTCAACACCTCATCGGCGCATCATAGGCTTATGCTTGAGCGGGCGTCTCGTTTCTGCTCTGTTGCCAAGGCTCTCGCCATGCACCCTTGCGGATGCTGCAGTTCTACGCGTGGGCGGAGTTTCCTCAAACCTCCTATTGCATTGAGGCTCGAAAGCCACACGCCAACTCACCAGCCCCACTATAGACCAAGAGTTTTGGCGCATGATAAGCGTTGTGGAAGCCTTATCTCTTGCCTAAGCTATTGTGAATTCTGGAAGCTTCCAACGTGATCAAACGTGTAATACTGATAACAGGAACGCCTTGTGTCGGGAAAACCACGGTGTCGAAGGCTCTTGCCTCGGCGCTTGACGCTGTCTATGTGAATTTGACCGAGCTTGCTTTGAAGGAAAATCTTGTGCTAGGCGTAGACGAGGAGCGGGATTCCACTATTATAGATGAAACTGCAATGAAGAAGAAGATAGAGGAAATAGTCGAGCAATGTGATCGTGAAAACGTGGTCATCGATGGGCATTATGCTTCGCTTGTAGTTGGAAGAGATGTAGGCTATGTTTTTGTGCTCAGACGCAACCCCATTGAGCTGAAGGAGATGATGGAGGACGCTGGATTCGCTGGAAGAAAAATGTGGGAAAACCTTGCCTCCGAAATCCTTGATGTCTGCCTCATTGACGCTTTGGAAAACCACGCGGCTGAAAAGGTGTGTGAAATAGACGTTTCTCACAAGAGAACTGCAGAAGTTGTAAGTGAAATCATAGCGGTTCTCAATGGACATCAGAAGTGCAGAGCAGGCGTAGTGGACTGGCTTAGAATGCTGGAGAACCAAGGCGTGCTGGACGAAGTTTTAAAGATTTAGCTTGTTTATCTGAGGCTTTGCCGTATCTGCCTCTTCGTTAACAATATAATCTTCCGTCTATTTGCATATGATTTGGCATGGTCGCTGAATTTCTCGCCCACAATCATCGGCGTCGACAAGCGCACGTCATCTGAGGCTCTATCCGCGTTTATGACCACGTTCACACCTATAGTTCTATCCCAGTCTCTGAGAAAAACACCGTGACACAGTCGCCCCTTTTGGACTATCAAATCAAATCTTCTTGTGACGCCACTGAAGCCTTCGAAAACAGTGTTCTCTTGTTCAACTTTGTATCCTTCTTTCTTGAAATATTTAATCGCTAACTCGAGAAAATCTCTTGAAGTCTTTGTTCCTTCTTCAATCATCTGATTCATTCTCTAACAAGCGTTATTTACTTCTGTTGTGGAAAAGGTTTTCGGAGAAGCCGTAGCAATGACTTTGGCTTATATCATCGTGTGCAGTAGATGTGGAGGACTACTGTTAGCAAAAGAAAATCAAAAAACTAGGACGTGCCCGTACTGCGGCTTCGTGGTTGCGTTGTCTAAGGCAAGGAGGCTGGCTTCTGCTCAGAACGTGCGGGATGCCTCGGAAATTATTAAGAAAATGAAAAGCAGCCTGCCTCGAAAAATCGGATAGGACTATGCGCCCATGACTAGTGCCAGATACGCCATTAACCCCATGCCAAACAGGATTGAAGTAAACTGGATAACTGACTCGGCGGCTTTTGTCTTTTTATGGAGCTCTGGCATGAGGTCTGTCGCAGCAATGTAGACAAAACCTCCTGCTGCAAAGGGAACAATGTAGATTTCAGCACTCTGGATATATTTCATAGAAAGAACTACTGTTGCTCCCACAACCGCCGTTAAGGCTGAAATGAAATTATACATGAGTGCTCTTCTCTTGCTTAAGCCTCCATAGATCTGAACTCCAAAGTCTCCTATTTCCTGAGGAATCTCATGAAAAATCACTGCTAAAGTCGTGGCAAAACCCAAGCCTGAGGATATCAGGAAGGTTGCTGCAATAATCATTCCATCTATAAAATTGTGAACCCCGTCTCCGATGAGATTGAGATAGGCGAACATGTGAACTTCGCATTCTCCTTCGTGGCAGTGGCGCCAGTACAGAAACTTTTCAATAGCGAAAAACACGACGATGCCGAAGAGAACGTACAAAAAAACAGTTGACGACTCAAGCCCTTCTCCTGCTAGGGCTTCGGGTAATAGATCTAGGAATGCGCTTCCAAGCAGCGTACCTGAAGAGAAACCGACCAGCACCATCAAAATGCGCTTCAGTAGTTCTTCCTTTAGGCCGATGAAAACGATGCCGATAAAGGATATCAAGCTGACTACTGTTACTGAAGCGAAGATTTCTACAACTTCGTTCATAGACTATGTTGTCTTGTTTCTGCGTTAATTAGGATATCGGTCTACACATCTAGCCTCAGTTCTTCCAAGAAGTGACACGCTCTGCAGATTTCTTCGGAAGTAGGTTCGCCGCATTCTCTGCATTCAGTCAAGTTTTCTCTCGTGTCTATCTCGTCTAGTGCTTCCCTGACCCGTTCCACGGATTTAAATATTGTAAATTTCAGTCCGACATGTTTTTCTTCCATTTTATTTAGCATGTTTCGAACATCGTTTCTCATCGCGTCTGAAGCATAGGGGCATGGCTTGCTCTGGAACTTCATGTTTTTCACGTACGCGTAAAGAGCTGTTTCTTTTTCTGGAATTTCGCAGAAAGGCTTTATCCTCTGCACAAGTTTGGGATGGATCTTATCTGTGACCGGCTTTTCTTTGGCTATGCGCCACACGTCACCATGAAATATGTTTAACAGTATAGTTTGAGTCTCATCGTCCAATGTGTGAGCTGTCGCCAGCTTATCAACATGGTTTTCTCTTGCAGCAATGTTTAAAGCTTTTCTCCGAAGTATGCCACAGCAAGCACACATTGTTAACCCGCCTTTTTCTTTTAGCTTCTTTTTCCGTGCAATTTCATCCAGTGAGTATCCGAACAGATCTTTGAACGAGACTACAACGTGCTTTATGCCAAGTTTCTTGCAGTTATCTCCGGCGATTTTTAGTGCTTCATCGCGGTACCCTTTGATCCCTTCGTCGACTGTTACTGCTATAAGTGAGGCTCTTGGGAATTTCTGTTCTCTTTTTGCGAAGATATGCAGCAGGCTGAGGCTGTCTTTGCCGCCGGAAACTGCAACTGCTATGCGTTCGTCGAATTTCAGCATCTGGTATCGCGAGATTGTTGCCCTAACTTTCTCTTCTATTGAGGAGGTAAAGCATCTTCTGCAAAGGCTTTCTCCGGAGTATGATCTAAAGAAGAAAGGTTCTCTGCGTTTACATGAACTGCATATGGCAGTGGTGGGGTTGGTCAAAGTGTCTCTGTCCTGCATTTTTGCTGAAACTACTAAAATATGGCAGTACAATAGTCTTTTGCAGAGGGCAAACGTGTCATGTCGAAAAAACCTTTGAGACGCTTAGAGACTAGGGAAGTGGTGTATGATGCCAAGCGCTGGGCTCTGCTAGAGGAATATCGGCGGAAAGCAATGCATATAATGGACGCTTTGGAAAAAGCTCATCTAGAAACCCTCGTTTACGGAAGCATAGCGAGAGGAGACGTTACAGAAGACAGCGACGTAGACGTGTTTATTCCCAATGTTTCCTCATCCTTCACCGTAGACATGGCTCTAGAGAAGGCTGGCATCGCTGTGCAGAGACGCATGATTGTGCAGGCTACTCCAACATATGCTGTGAAGGCATACATGGAAATCGACGATGCTACAAGCGTGTCTTTTCCATTGATGAAGATGCGTAAGGTTGAGAGAGAATTCTATAGGTTTGGAGGCGAAATCTCCCTTAGCGAGCTTAGGCAAGCGCTGAGAAAAGCCGGTGTGGATAAGCGGCTGATGCTTGTTGAACCAACCGAGAAAGGGCATCTTGAAAGCGCTGTGGTCGGGCAAGAGGTGAGGGCTGCCAAAGTGCTTGGGATATCTTGTGAGACAGCTCTGGACAGAATTCGTGTTCTATTGAGAAGAGATAAGGTTGGCAGAACAGGCGTCTTCGTTAAGAAGGAGCTTTCCGCGGAGGAAACCTTCGAGACCACTTTGGACAAGCTGGTAAAACAGAATCCTGCCATTCGTAGGCGGCTGCTGTCGCTGTCTTAGGGGCTGTTCAGTAGTAGATAAGCTGTCTTTCTTCGAGTATTTTCTTAAGCTTGTTTACTGCGGCGTACACCTCTTGCTCTTTCTTGGCTCCCACGCATACGAGCTTTCCAGCCGAGAATATGAGGAAAACCACCTGCGGGCTGTCCATTCGGTAGACAGCGCCTGGAAACTGTTCTGGCTCGTACATTACTCTCTCAAGTTTGCTGACAACGTATTCCAGGTCTATTTCTCCTCCCAGTTCTGCTGAGGCAACGATGTTCTGGATTTGGATGTCTGGCTTGTTGGTTATTGGCAGCTTTTTGCTTCTAAGCTCTCTCACGACTTTGGTGACTGCTTGTATGGCTTCTTTTTCTGATTTGGCTCCGGTGCAGACCATTTTACCTGTCTCAAATATGAGTGTACCTGTCTTGGGGTTTTTGAGGCGGAAAACGAGTCCTGGGAAGACGTTGGGGCTGTATTCGGCGAAGGGAAATTTTTCCATTATTGATTTTAAGGCTACCTTTTGGTTTAGGGATGCTGAGGCAACTATGTTTTGTATCGTTATTGTCGGCTTTCTTTTCGACATTTCGTTTCATCTTGAACGGCGTATGCATATTAGATTTGTAGAGATCTAGATATAGCTTTAATCCATCCTAGTTTTTTAGGTCACTGTTACGTGTTTGACAGGGGTATCTGAGAAGTGCGCCGATGCCGCCTAGAGCAATAAGTTTGGCGCCTGCTTCATGCTCCGTGCTTATTATGGCTATTTGACCATTCTTCTGCTCAACTTCTTTCATTAGTTCCTCAATAAGCAGGCGATCTTCATCGCTTGCTTTGCGGAGCGTGCTGTCTGCCACTACAAGTTTCTCGATGGCGCCTAGTTCTGCGGCTTTTTCGGTCTCCGCAAGCCCGTAAGCTACGGTTGCTTCGCCTTTTCCAAGTCGTTTTAGAATCTCTTCCATGATTTCGGTTTCTTCTATAACGCGGGTCTTCTTTATCGTGCTTGCCAGAATGCCGGAACGCAAAGCCTCGTATATTCCGGCGGTGCCACCGTTGTTAACGCTTTTCACGTCCATGACTGATTTAGCTATGTCCGTTGCCTCGTTTCTTAAGAACTTGGCAAAGTCGTTCTTAACAAATCCAACTCCGATGATTATTATGGGGTAATGCGAACTGTTCCATATTTGGCGCAAGCTAATCAAGGTTTTTCGAAAGAACTCGTTTGTGGCGCTTGCTCTTTTTTCGGTTTCAAGCTTGCCTGGGAGCTTTATCTTTTCCTCTATCTTGATGTCGACTCCATATTGGGCGGTTGTGGCTAAGGCGTAGCCTTCGTCGTCTATTGAGAGGATTACGATGGGTTTTTCTGATGCTCTGCTTGCCTCTTTTAGTCTTTCCAGATGGTGTTTGCTCCAACTCTTTTTTACGATGGTAATTGGCGTGTGCAATGCTATGCTTAGTGTGTGGTAGACACCTGTGGGAACGTTTTCTGGCGCCGAGCATATTCTTCCGTGAATCCTAAGCTTGCCTAGAAGTTTATCCCACGCAACGTTTTCCACGTGGACGCCTAGAAACACCGAGATTCTTTCTCCACGTTTTGGTCTTGCGTATTTTTCGTCAAGCTTTAGCTCTCTGGTAGTGTAGGCGTGAACCTCGTCGCCCTTGTAGACCACGTTGTAGAGATGCCAGAAATCGTCAAGAGTCTCTGGCACTACCTTGACAAAACCCTTCTTGAGGTTGGTTTCCAGGATTTTCAAAGCCCTTGTCCTCTAATAGTCAGTAATAGCATTCAGATATCCGTGTTCTAGCATTTAAGAAGTGTTAAACGTTGGTTTTTCTTATGAAATATTTGGGAGCAGATGATGATTGTCAGGTTTTGGTTGTTGGACGTGAACTCCGAGGTCGAGAACGGTAAATCCGAAGTTTGGTTGTGGGGCATTGAAGACTCTGGAAAACGAGTCCTCATCATCCATCGCGACTTTCTCAGCTATTTCTACGCAGTTGCCGAGGAAGAAGCTGATCCATCTTTCATCGTTCAAAAGATAAGCAAGGGCGATTTCCCCTCTGTTACAGGGTTTGAGGTTGTTAACCGTAAACTGTTCGGGAAGCCTGTTAAAGCCATAAAAGTGTATTGCAACGATCCCAACATTATTCCCAAATATGCGAAGGCTTTTCGAGATTTCGAAGGAGTAAAAGACTGCCTCGAAGACGACATTCGATACGTAATGCGCTACCTCATCGACAACAATGTTACTCCCTGCTGCTGGCACGAGATCGAAGTGGAAGAAGAAGCAAACGTGCTGGGCATCGAGGTTGACACCGTGTATCTCGCGAAGAAGCCGCCAACAGCAGTCAAAAGAATAGATGTTCCTCAGCTGAGAATTCTAGGTTTCTCGATGGCATGCTATGGCCGCGAAGGTTCACCGAAACCTGAAAGGAATCCAGCAATACTCATCTCTGTTGCCACGAATCAAGGCGATGAGAAACACTTCGTTGTAGGCGAGAATAAGGATGACCGGTTGGTTCTGCAGGCTTTTGCGGATGATGTTCGAAGGTTTAATCCAGACATACTTGTTGGCTACGGCGTGAATGAACGAGATTGGCCTTACCTTGTCGAGAGATGCAGAAAAGTAGGCATCAAGCTAAACGTGGATAGAGCGAAGACTGAGCCGCACACGAGTGTTTACGGCCACGTTTCCATAACTGGAAGAGTCGATGTGAATTTGGCTGATTTTGTTGACGAGTTCCCTGAGGTTAAGCTGAAAACTCTGGAAAGCTTTGCAGACTACCTAGGCGTGATGAAAACTAGTGAACGCACCCTCATCAGCGATGTTGATGTTGCAGACTACTGGGATGATGCGGGGAAGCGTGAAGCTCTAAAGAAATTCTCGTCGGAAAATGTTCAATGCATTATGAGGATAGCTGAGGCAATTCTTGATTTTGCCATTCAGCTTTCAAATCTTACCGGTCTCCCTCTAGATCATGTTGGAACTGCTGCCGCAGGCTCTAGAGTTGAATGGTTTATGATGAAGCAGGCGCGTGATGCCTGTGAACTCGTTCCAAGAAGGGTTGAACAGCCCTATAGACCGTATGCTGGTGCTATTGTGCTTAAGCCTGAAGCTGGCATCCACAGCGATGTTGCTGTCTTAGACTTCAAATCTATGTATCCGACCATCATGATAAAGTATAACCTGTCTCCGGATACATATGTCTCGGCAAAGGAACCTGTGCCCGCGGAAGGAGTGTATGAGGCGCCTGAGGTTAAGCATCGCTTTCGCAAAGAACCTGCAGGCTTCTATAAAGATGCTCTTCTGTATCTGATAGCGGTTCGAGACGATATACGCTCTGAAATGAGCAAGGTTGCTGCTGGAAGCAGAGAATACATGGTTCTGGATGCTCGTCAGAAAGCTGTAAAAGTCATTACTAATGCGTCTTACGGCTATGCTGGGTGGATTGGCGCGCGGTGGTATGCTAAGCCTGTTGCTGAGGCTGCGACGGCGTGGGGAAGGCACATAATAACTAACACGATTGAGATTGCTCGGAAAGCTGGTTTGAAAGTTATCTACGGGGACACGGACAGCATTTTCGTCAAGAATGAGCCTCAGAAAATCGGCGAGATCACGGCTGAGATAGCAGAGAAGCTTGGGCTGGAGATAAAGTTGGACAAGGTTTACATGAGTGTGTTCTTCACTGAAGCCAAGAAGCGTTATGCTGGGCTTCTGCCTAACGGGCGGCTTGAGATTGTCGGTCTGGAAGTTATACGCGGAGACTGGGCGACAATAGCCAGAAATGTGCAGGAGAAGGTGCTTGAAATAGTTTTGAAGGAGAACTCACCTGAAAAAGCCGCCAAGTTTGTGCAGCTTTTCATCCGCAAGCTGAGGCAGAAGCAGTTTCCTTTCCGTGACCTTGTGATATGGAAGACTTTGACCAAGCCTGCTGAGGAGTACGCTGTTAAGGCTTCCCATGTTGAGGCAGCGAAGATGCTTAGAAAGGCGGGCTGGGAGTTAACTGTTGGCGATAAGGTCGGCTACATTGTAGTCGCGGGTTCGGGTCGCTTGTATGAGCGGGTTAAGCCCTATGTGTTTGCTTCGTACGATGAAGTTGACTTGGAATATTATGTGAATAAGCAGGTTGTGCCTGCTGCCGTTCGAGTCCTTGAAAGCTTTGGAATAACTGAAGAGCAGCTGTTGGGGTCTAAAACCGCGGAAAAGGAAACTAGGAGCTTGACAGAGTTCTTTTAGATAAGAGTCTGTCTGGGTGCTAAGCTGATTCCGCCA
This sequence comes from Candidatus Bathyarchaeota archaeon, assembly GCA_029907545.1. GTDB lineage: Archaea > Thermoproteota > Bathyarchaeia > Bathyarchaeales > Bathycorpusculaceae > JAGTQT01. The sequence goes on from JARYLR010000002.1 coordinate 94,150, forward strand.
GCTCAGAGAAGGTGGTTAGATGAACAGACAGTGCGGGTTTGACAGCTTCGGATACGCGGGAAGCTACAATCCTTTTTATGTTTTTCTCGCTGGCAACGTCAACGATTCTCTGTGTTATTATCCCGTCGAAAACCACTGTGTCCACTCCTTCAATTTCCTGCAGTTTCTCGGCAAGTTGGCTGACTGGGAGGCGTTCAATCTGCTCTAGTTTGTCGTTTAGGAAAATGGCTTCCAAAGTGCCTTCAAGCGATTTTTTCGCTTCAATTATCTCTTTGGGAACTTCGACTTTCTGTTTTGCGGCTTCTTTTTTGGGTTTGAATAGGTCTTCAATTGCTATTTTGGCTTCTAATGCGTCAAAGATTTCTTTGCAGTTCAGCTCTTCAACTTCTTTTCCTCTAGGTGCTCTTGACACGTATTTGATGTTGGTGACCTGCAACAGTTCTTTGAGGATGAGATCTCCGCCTCTGTCTCCGTCGAGGAAGGCGGTGGCTTCCTTTTCTTTGGTGAGCTTGATGATGGCTTCTGGAATCTTTGCTCCTTCTAGGGCTATTGTGTTCTGGATTCCGCATCGCATGAGGTTTATGATGTCTGCTCTTCCTTCGACTATGATTATTTCCTTTGACTTTTCCAGTTCTAGTCCTGCGGGAAGCTCGTCTTCACCGTATTTTTCAACCTTGCCTATTTTAAGTGTGTCTGAGACTTCTTTGAAGACTTCGTCAACTGAGGGCATGGACTCGATTGTCCATTTGTGAAGGATTTCTTTTGCCCTGTCGATTATGACTTTTCTTCTAGCTTCTCGGACGTCTTCGATTTTTTCCAGAGTTACTTTTGCCGCGCATGGTCCCACGCGGTTTATGCTTTCGATGCTTGACGCGATAAGCGCAGTGGATACTCTGTCTAGGCTTGTGGGGATGGTTATTGACCCCATTGTCATGTCCTGTTTGGAGTGCAAGTCGATTTCTATTCTTCCAATTCTTCCTGATTTCTGCAGTTCTCTGAGGTCAAGCTCTGGTCCGAAAAGTCCTTCTGTTTGACCGAAAACTGCTCCTATAACATCTGGTTTCTCTACTACTCCTTCTATCTCGAATTTCGCGCTTATTACATACTTTATAGTAAACGCTTGTGATGAACCCGTAATCGTACACCTCCTGAGTGATGAGCTAAGGGTTAGCTGTGATCACGTGAAAGAGCATGCTTGTGCTCTTGTATCACGGGATTATATCTTGACCTTTACTACTTATTAGGCTTATGAATTAGCAGTCTTGCTCTTTAAGGTTTCCATGTAAGATGCTAGTCCTTCAACATCTTTTACTTCAGTTGCTAAGAGGCTGGAAAGCTCGATCCAGAATCGCATGTTCAGCGTTATCCCCGACTTTTCTAGATAGTAAATCAGTTTTTTTGTCAGTTGTTTGCCGCGTCTGTCAAAATCCAAGAGGAGAATAATTTCTTTGGCGCCGCATCTTTCTATTTCAGAAACAACGTCCAAGAGGAATTTGCCGCCGGTTTTCGCCGCAATCATTTTTCCATCTATTGAAAGGGCTTTTAGGGCTGCGATGTCTTTTTTGCCTTCTACGACTATGGGTGTTCCTTCCACGGCTTTCTGGGCTAGCTTCTCCAATGTCTGCAAAAGTTTCTCTTCTTTCTCTTTCAGGCGCGTTGACAATGACCTTACCTTGTTATCTCCGCGGTCTTGAAAACTTCCAACTGCTTTTCCGCTTCTTTGTCGGTCTCAAAGTGCCTTCTTATCGGTTCAAGGATTTTGGCAAGTTCTTTCGCCACCGCGTTTTTCAGGTCTTGCGGGTGCAGTTTGCCTTCAGCGTAGATTTTTGCGAGTTCTTCAGGGTTTTGGAACTGTATTGTGCCGCCGAATTTCGAGGAGCGCTCTATGGTGAAGACGGTTTTTTCGTGGAAGATCACGTGTTTGACTATTTCAAGGATCGGGTTGCCTTCCACGGCTTTTTCTGGGCACCATGCCTTGCGTAGTTTTTCTTGTATCTGCTGTTCGTTGTCGTGGATGAAGATAGCTGTCCAAGGTTTCGACTTGCTCATTTTGCTGGCTATGACTTCTTCCAGCTTGTCTTTTGCCTTGAGCCTAGCTGGCTCAGCTATGCCCATCAGCAGGCAGTGGTGGACTGCGACAGGTTTTTTCCATCCCATTTTCGGAAAGACTTCTCTTGCTAGGATGTGAGCTTTTCTCTGATCCATGCCGCCGTGGGGTATGTCGGCGCCGATTTCGTGTATGTCAACTGCTTGCATTGGCGGGTAGAAGTATTGTGCAAGGTCGAGTTTCTCGTTTTCGCTTCTGCCCATTATCGTCAAGCACCGCAGTGTTCTGCTTAGGGTCATGTGTTTGGAGAATTTTACGAGGTTGCGCCAGAACTCGTCATTGTTGTGGTACATTTCTGATCCTATTACGATCTGTACGCCTGGACAGAAGAACTTGAAGGCTTCTGCGTAGTATTTGGAGGCGGCTAGTATCTTGTTCCAGTCGCCGCCGAACTTGTCGTTGATGAAGCTGTGCCAGTCAGCCATGTAGGCTTGGCAGCGTAGTCCGGCTTTGAGGAAGTCGTTTATCTTGAATCCAGACAGCACGAAGTTGCCTAGGTGAAGCATGCCAGAGATTTCGAAGCCTTGATAGTGCCCTGGATGCTCGTTGGTCAGGAGCAGTTCTCTCAGTTCTTTTTCGGTGAGGATTTCTTCTGTAGGTGGCTTCTTGATCAAGTCAATTTTGGTTTCTATGTCCAAGTTGTATCCCGCTGTTTTGCGTCTTTATGGTGCTATGCTGAGGTTGGACTTAAAAGTTGTTTCTTGGCGCATAGCGCAGCTGTTGCATGTGAAGTTGATGTTCTAGCGGGTTTTGTCGCGGGCTGCTGTTTCCCACGTAACCTATCACTTGACTTCATTGCGGAGCGTTGCGCTCCTCTCGGTTAAGCTCTCTCGGCGTGGGATTTTCGTGCCCGCGCCCGCTGTGTCCCATGGTTGGGTAAATCCTCCGTCACTAGAGATGCAAGTCCAATGCTTGCTTTCTTCTGTTGGATCCGTCTACATGGATTTGCCAGCGGGATTTGAGGAGGGCTCGTGCTTGTCATCGCCGATTAGAAGCTTATTCCTTGACTAGAGTTAAGCATTGCTGTTGACTGATGCTCGAAGGGAGGTTAAAGCCCCTTATATATAGAGGTGTGGCTATTACTTAGGGAAAACGTTTTTTTGGCTTACAATGAGTTTATGTGTTTTATGCTAAGGTTTTATTAGTGTTTTATCTGGAGTGGTTCTGTGATGGTTTGTATGTCTGCTAATAAGAGAAGTTGGTGGGAGAAGCTGGAAGACAGCAAAGGGCTGCCAAAGGTGGAGAAGATAACGGGAAAGATGAGCAAGCGCTGGGGCACAGGCACAGTTGTCATTCCCGCACCGATGGAAGTCTATGAGATAATGCGGAAAGTGCCAAGAGGCAAGCTCATCACGATTAACGAGATCCGTGCAGCTCTTGCTAAAAAACACAAGGCAACCATCGGTTGCCCGATGACAACGGGTATTTTTGCTTGGGTCGCCGCTAACGCGGCAGAAGAACGGAGGCAAAGCGGCGAGAAAGAGGTGGTGCCTTACTGGCGGACGCTTAAGGCTGGCGGGGTGATAAACGAGAAATATCCTGGCGGAGCTTTGGGGCAGAAGAAGCTTCTTGAGGAAGAAGGTCACAGGGTAGTGCAGAAAGGCAAGAGCTTTGTCGTAGCTGATTTTGAAAAATCGCTAGCCAAAATCACGTGACTAGAACCGGCGAGAAGAAAAGGCTCAGCAACATCAATATTTTCGTGCGTGTGCACTAGGCTTTAAGCTGCTTCCTCAAGGTGTCTTCTGCTTTCTTGATTGCTAATGCCCGTTTTTCAACTCTTGTTCCTCCGCCCTGAGCAAAATTGGCCTTTCCTCCGCCGCCTCCACCAATGACCGCCGAAGATTCCTTAACTATCTCGCCCGCGTCTACACCTTTCTCTAAAGCAGTTTTTCCCGCTACAACTATAATCCGTGCGTTTTTGTCATCAGCCGCGCTGAAAAGCGCTACAGCCGTGTCATCTCTTTTTACTATTTCATTCGCGGTCTGAATCATAAGATCTACATCGATGCTTTCTTTGAAATCACGCTTTACAATCTTCACGCCATCTACTTCTTCGACGCCCTCGGCTTCTTTGGTCTCTAGGCTTCTGCTTTCACGTTCTGCCAGATCCTTCAGCAGCCTTCTTTTCTCAGCATTAGCTTCCTTCAACTCTTTAACAAGCTTCTCCGCAGTCTTGTTCAGCTTGTCAATAGGCGCGTTCAACGTCTCAGCAAGCTTCCAGACAAGCCGCTCAGTGCTCTGAACCGCCTTGACCGCCGAGATTCCAGTGGAATAGGTTAGCCGCTCCACGCCGTCTTGCACTCGCTCAGTGTGAATGATCTTAATGAACTCTATCTCACCCGTGTTCGCAAGATGAGTGCCAGCACATGCCTCAACATCCCAGTCTCCTGCCCTAACCACGCGGATTTCCTTGCCAGGCACCGCTCCACCCTGATATAGCCTGAAGCCGTAGAGGCGTTCAGCCTCGTTCCGCGGCATCCACTTGGCTTCCACAGGAATGTTGTGCATTATCGCCATGTTTGCCAGGGTCTCTATCTTATGTATCTCTTCTAGGCTTAGTCGCCGGTGATGGGAAATGTCAAGCCTAGAGCTTTCGACACCTTTCTGCGTGCCATACTGCCAGACATGGTTTCCCAGAACTCGCTTCGCGGCTCCGCCGATGACGTGGGTTGCCGTGTGGTTTTTCATGAGGCTATAGCGCTTCTCCCAGTCAATCGAGCCCTTAACCATTGAGCCCTCTTTCGGAGCCGAGCCCTTCACCTTGTGGACAATTACCTTGCTGATTTTCTGAGCGTCAACAACCTCGATCCTGTTTTTGCCAAAGGATAAATGTCCGGTATCTGCCGGTTGACCTCCGCCTTCCGGATAGAAGCATGTCTGATCGAGAACGACGTACTCGCCCTCTATAACTTTGAGTGTTTTAGCTTGGAACTCCTTCATGTACTGGTCTTCGTAGTAGAGGAGCTTTGTCTCTGGAAGTCCCTTTACAGCCTCCTCTAGCCATTCTTCGGTATTCTCATCTTCCACGGGTTTGCTTACCTGCTCATGTTTCTTCGCTATCAACGCGTAAAAGTTGTCTGGGATTGCGACTTCCAAATTCTCTTTTTCAGCAACCTGCTTCACGATTTCGGGAGGAAGCCCATGAGAGTCATAAAGCTCTACTAAAGTCTCTGCGGGAATCTCTCTTTTCCCTCCCGCTTTTAGGTCAGCGGAGATACGCTTCACCATTCCTTCACCGCGGGTGATGGTTTCGCCGAACTTCTCTTCCTCAACTTTAACAAGCTCGATGATTTCGCCATGCATCTCTTTGAGGTGTGGAAAATCCTTCGACCACAAAGCTATCTGCATGTCCACAATGTCATATAGCCTGCTCTGAATGCCAAGCATTTTCAGCAGCCTGTAGACTCGGCGAAAGATAAGTCTCGCCAAGTAGCCTTCCTGAATGTTTGACGGCACAACTCCCTCTGACAATATGAAGCACAAGCATTTCGTGTGGTCCGCAACTGCAAACGCGTTTTCTAATGGAACAAGAAGCCTGTCCAACTCATCTGCATCCATACCCACGAGAGCTGCTTCTTTTCTTCTAGTCTCTGTCCTGCTTGCCATCTTGTCCAAATTCACCAAGCCCGACGCTTTTGCAACTTTCTCCATCAAGCTTCCGTCAGGCTCAGCTATCTCAGCCATCTCGAAGATTTTTTCAAGCAGGTTCCCATATATGGCGTGAAAGCCGCTGACGCATCCCTGAGAAAGCCAAGCGTAGCGGTCAATGCCGTAGCCGGTGTCAACAGTCCTTATGGGAAGCTTGACAAATTCGCTGTCAATTACCTTGTACTGCATGAAGACCAGCGTGGCAATCTCCAGCCCCCTGATGATTGACTCCACGCATGGACCAGCGTTGCCGCCGCCAGACCAGACTTCTTCCTTGTAGACAATCTCCTCAGGCTTCACTTTCAGGTTCTCTGTGACC
>JARYLR010000030.1 GCA_029907545.1 Candidatus Bathyarchaeota archaeon
ATGCCATGTTCGCGGGAAAAACACTTAAGGCTTTTCCGAAACAAAAACGGAAAACGGTGTTTCTTGCGGTCTTCAGTTTTCAAAGTCGTGGCATTTTTCGACTGTTTCTTTTATCTTGCCTAGAAATGTGGCTGCTGGTGCTCCATCGATTATCCTGTGATCGTAAGAAAGAGTCAGAGTCACAGTGGCTCTGATCTCGATTTTCCTGTCTCTTACCATGGGTTTTTCAGCGATTCTTCCGATGCCAAGTATTGCTGCTTCTGGAGGGTTTATTATAGGTGTGAAGAAATCGACATTGTACATGCCTAGGTTCGTGATGGTAAATGTGCCTCCGGTCAGTTCTTCTCTTCCAAGTTTGCCGATTCGAGCTTTCCCCGTTAACTCTTTAAGAGCCTCATCGATCTGCTTCAAAGATTTTTCATCAACCTTACGCAGAACTGGAACTACGAGCCCGTGCTCCGTGGCAACGGCAACTCCTATGTTGATGTCTTCGTAAACTCTTATCTTGTAGTCTTTTGTCAGCGTGGAGTTTAGGATGCGATGGTCAGCAAGAGCCTTTGCTGCTGCCTTTACAAATATCGCTGTGTACGAGACTTGATGTTTCTCGTGAAGTTTTGCGGCTTCGGTGAAGTCAACTTCCATGGCTACTGTGCTATGCGGAGCGGTCTTGAAGCTCGTGGAAACTCGTTCAGCAGAAACCTTACGAAAACCCGCTAAGGGGATTGCTTCTTTGACTGCTGGCATAACGCCTCGACTTTGCTCTATATATCTTGCAACATCGTCTTCGCTGACTCTTCCTTCAGGTCCGCTTCCAGCCACGGTTGACAGGTCGATTCCATGTTCTCGTGCTAAGCGTTTGGCAGCAGGAGACGCTAACACCTTCTTCTCTTCTTCCGCCTCCTCGGGGGCTTGAACGGCAAGTGCTATTTCTGGAAGAGGTTCATCCGGCTCTCCTAAAAGCGCTATTGTGGCGTCAACCGGTGCGCTGAGACCCTCAGCAACGACTATGCGTCTAAGCACTCCGGAAGCAGGCGCCTCAAGATCATAGGTAGCCTTTTCGGAGATAATCTCGACAATAGGTTCACCTTTCTCAATGTTTTCGCCTTCCTTCTTGTACCATTTGCCGACTACGCCTTCCTTCATAGTTAGACTAAGCTTAGGCATAACAACCTTCGTCACCATGCTAGACAACCTCCTTAACAGCTTTCACTATGCTTTTCTCGTCTGGGATCACATACTGCTCCAGCGGTGGACTAAACGGGATAGGAGTATCCGGCTCAGCGACACGTTTCACTGGCGCATCAAGATAATCCAAAGCCTCCTCAGCCACGACTGCAGCGATTTCCGCGCTAACCCCGGCGGTTCTGCAATCTTCAGTCACTATGACTATTCTCCCCGTTTTCTTCACTGACCTAATTATGCCATGCCTGTCTAGGGGTGTTAACGTCCTTGGATCCACAACCTCAACATTGATGCCGTCTTTCTCAAGTTCTTTAGCAGCGCTTAAAGCCTTATAAACCATAAACAACGTAGCCACAACCGTAACATCTGATCCCTCCCTCTTCACGTCAGCTAAGCCGAAAGGTACTGCGTATTCGTCTTGAGGAACTTCGCCTTCGACTGGATACAGCAGTTTATGCTCACAGAACAAAACAGGATTATCGCCGCGAATAGCAGTTTTCAGCAGCCCCTTAGCGTCAAAAGGAGTGGAAGGCACAGCCACGTACAAGCCTGGAACATGCATAAACCATGCTTCCAAGCTCTGGGAGTGATGCGACGCTATGTTTACTCCTGCGCCGAAGGGTGTTCTCACCACCATTGGGCATTTGGCTTGCGCTCCAAACATGTAACGTATTTTTGCCGCTTGATTTGCAATCTGGTCCATAGCTAAGGCGGTGAGGTCGCCGAACATTATCTCGGCTACGGGGTGCATGCCCGTTATTGCGGCTCCGACAGCGGTGCCTACTATAGCTGACTCGGATATCGGCGTGTCCCGAACTCTCTCTTCTCCGAATTCCTGTGCTAACCCATCCGTCACTTTGAAAGCGCCTCCCCAATATTTCCCGATATCCTCCCCCAGAAGGAAAACCGACATGTCTCGCTGCATCTCCTCTCTTAACGCTTCGCGCAACGCGTCCCTATAGGTTACCTTACGCATCTTCCTTCCTCCTACGCATAAACGTCTTCAAGCGCTTCTCCTGGCTGCGGATACGGACTTTCCATCGCAAAGTGCAAAGCCTCCTCAATCTGCAGGGAAACTTCTTTTTCCACAGCCTGAATTTCACCTTCCACAACCGCGGATCGGAGTAGCTTGTCGCGAAACCGCTTAATTGGATCCTTACTTAGCCATTCAGCTACCTCTTCCTTAGACCTGTAACGTGCTGGATCAACACGAGAGTGCCCCCTATGCCTGTAGGTCTTACATTCAATCAAAGTCGGGCCCTCACCGCGTCTTGCTCTCTCAGAGGCTTTGCATGCTTCCTCGTAGACAGCAAGCACGTCGTTGCCGTCAACGCTAACGCCGGGAATTCCGTAGGCCGCAGCTCTGTCTGCAATGTTTTCGATGTTCATGGCAATTGACTGACGGGTCCCCATGGCGTAAAGATTATTTTCACAGACGAAAATGACAGGCAACTTCCAGATTGAAGCCATGTTGAGGCTTTCGTGGAAAGTGCCCTGGTTGGATGCGCCTTCGCCGAAGAAGCATGCCACGATCTGATCGGTTTTCCTAAGTTTAACAGACAGCCCGGCGCCGACGGCAATCGGTAGTCCAGCGCCGACTACGGCTGTGGCGCCTAGCATGCCTATTGAGAAGTCTGCTATGTGCATTGAGCCTCCTTTGCCTTTGCAGTAGCCAGTTTTTTTGCCCAGGATCTCCGCCATGGTCCGCTTTAGGTCAGCGCCTTTGGCTATGCAGTGTCCGTGTCCTCGGTGTGTGCTGGTAATGTAGTCCTCTTTTCTGAGGCTGCTGCATACCCCGACTGCGACGGCTTCTTCTCCTGCGTAAAGGTGGATTGTGCCTGGAACGAGGTTTTGGCTGTAGAGTTCGAATAGTTTTTCTTCGAAACTGCGAATTTGAATCATCTTTCTATACATTTCAACTAGTTTCTCTTTGGTTAGGTTTGTTGTCAATTTCGGCTTCGCCTCCTAAGTTGTGCTGGTTTGTTTCTTATAGACCTTGACGCTTTTATATCCATTTGTGGACTGTTTCTTCGAAGAGAATGATGGCTGTGAATAGAACTTTTAAAGTTGCCACGGTGCTTTTTGTAGCGCTGACTCTTATTTCGCAAAGTCTAGTTTCTTTTCCATATCTGGTGGCTGTTGACTCCGGTTTTCTGAAATATAAGGTGACTGAGGTTTTTGTAGGCGATTTCAGACACAAAATAGTAATCCAAAATTTTAATGAACATCGCATTGATGACTTGAAATTGTTCGTTCCGTTGCTGACTAATGAGACTGCGCGTTACTATGTTTTCTTGTCCGATATTTCTGCACCAAGAAAGTATGATGAGCTTTTGAACGATAGTTATGGGAACCTGTGTGGTTACTGGAAGAATCTCGTTGTTAACGTGGGAGAGAATATTACTGTAGAGCTTTGCTATAAGGTGCTTTCCTACGGAGTTCGGTACACTGTTGATCCAGGCAAAGTAGGCAGCTACCAGCCTGAGTCCAGTTTCTACAAGAACTACACGCAGCCAGAACTGCGAATAGAATCCGACAATCCCGAAATAGTTTCAAAAGCGCAGAGCCTTGTGGGAAACGTAGCCGACCCGCATGAAAAAGCTTCTCTGATATACAATTACGTGGTTAAGCATCTACGCTATGCTAGACAAGAAGAGGAGAAAGGCGCTTTATGGGCTTTGAGAAACGAGGTTGGAGACTGTTCCGAGTTCTCCTATCTTTTTGTTGCACTTTGCCGTGCCGCAGGGATTCCTAGCCGCATTAAAACTGGATTCGTGTTTCACTCTGCTCCAGAGGTTTTGGAGGATGGACATATGTGGGCAGAGTACTATCTGGGAAACTATGGGTGGATTCCTGTCGATGCCGCTTGGAAGCAGTTTGACAGAATTGACGCCAGACATTTCAGTACCATGCAAAGCATAGCTGAAAGAATACCGTACACGAACTACTACTTCAGTACCAAGACCTATTTGGTTCTAGAAGACAAGCAAACATTAATTTTGACCCCGAGCTCTCCAAGCCTTTTCGGCGACGCCGATTTCGCAAGCAACATCACAGAAACCCTTCAAGAAATGAAACAGATTGAAATTGCGTTGTTTCTGGCGACTATGTCAAGCGGTGGATTTCTCTTTCCCTCTGAAAGCCAGAAGATTCTTAATACGTTTGAAGAATGTAGGATCGGACTGCAGCAGGCTATCGAGCAAAAAAACAATTTAAAGCTAAGTGAAGTTTCTCAGAAAACAAAGGAGATTTCCCCGGGCGCATGGATGCTTCTCTTGAAGACTTTGATCATGCTTGCCTTTATTTTCACCATCCCCTTTTAATCGTGATTATTCTTCTCGCGAGAAGGCGAACCGGAAAGTTTGTAGCGCAAACAATATAGACTCCAAACCATAAAGTTAGAACTTGCGAACGAGGTCGGCAGCTCTCTCTAGGTGTTGAAATGCAGAGATCCTACAGTAAACTGCTGGGAATCGTTGGAAAACCGAACACGGGAAAGTCAACGTTTTTCTCTGCCGCAACGATGGCGCCGGCGGAAATCGCCAACTACCCCTTCACCACGATCAAGCCTAACCGCGGAATCGGCTATGTTAGGACCCCATGCGTTCACGAGGAATTCAACGTAAAAGACGCACCGGTCAACTCCCTATGCCTAGACGGCGTAAGACTTATCCCCGTCGAATTCATCGACTGCGCCGGACTTGTGCCTGGAGCATGGGAAGGAAGAGGATTGGGCAACCAGTTTCTGGATGAAATCAGAAAAGCCGACGCCCTAGTTCACATAGTGGATGCTTCCGGAGGAACAGACTGCGAAGGAAGACTGTGCAGCCTAGGCGAGCATGACCCGCTTGAGGACATCAAGTTTCTGGAACGAGAAATAACAATGTGGATGGCGAACATACTTAAGAAGGATTGGCCGAAAATCGCTCGAACCGCAGAATCGGATACAAAAGACCTTTACTTGATGTTGGAAGAAAGATTAAGCGGGCTGGCGATAAAGAGACCACAGATAATCCAAGCTGTGAAAAAGGCCGAGTTGAACGCTGACAAAGCTGCTTCATGGAGTGAAGACGAGTTTTTAAAATTTGTAGACTGTCTAAGGCAGATTGCTAAGCCTATGCTGATCGCGGCAAACAAGATGGATCTGCCGCCGTCAGAACAGAACCTGCAGAACCTTATGAAAACCAATTACATGGTCGTTGCTTGCTGTGCTGAGGCGGAGCTTGCGCTGCGGAGAGCAGCGGAGAAGCAACTGATAGACTATAAGCCTGGTGACTGCAACTTCAAAATGCTGAAGCCAGAACAGCTATCCCAAGCGCAGATCAGGGCACTTGAAACAATAAGAGACAAAATTCTACTCAAAGCAGGCTCCACGGGTGTTCAGGACGCCATAAACATGGCGTATTTCAAGCTGCTCAATATGATAACGGTGTACCCCGTGGAGGATATCGAACATCTGTCTGACCATAATGGAAAGGTGTTGCCCGACGCGTATCTCGTGCCCTATGGAATCACGGCACGTGAATTTGCCTATATTATTCACACAGAGCTGGGCGAAGGCTTCCTCTATGCTGTGGATGCAAGAGAGAAAAAGCGTGTTGGAGAAGACTACATCCTTAAAGATCGAGACGTAATCTCCATAGTGAGCACTAGAAAAAGGGCATAGAGCTAGCCGCCAAAACGCCTTGTTCGACTTTGAAAGGTTCTCACAGCCCGCAAGAGGTCGATTGCCCGGAAATCAGGCCAGCAGATATCCAAGAAGCAAAGCTCGCTGTAAGCAGACTGCCACAGCAAAAAGCCGCTTAATCTTTCCTCTCCTGAAGTTCGAATAATCAGATCTGGATCCTGCTTAGGCATGTGCGCTGTGTAAAGGAAGCGTTCAAAAGTCTGCTCGTCTATCGCTTCGGGGCTTATTTCTCCACGTTGCGCTTTTTCCGCCACTTTTTTTGCTGCGTCAACTATCTCGGCTCTTCCGCCGTATGCAAACGCGAAGTTCAGAAAGTGCTCGTCATAGTCTTGAGTTGCCTTTTCCGCGTCCATTATCAGTCTCTGCAGGCTCTCAGGCAACAGATTTATTCTTCCGATGACTTTAACGCGAACCTTGTTTTTAACTATACGCTCGTCTGAAAGGATTTTGCGAAATTCGTTTTCAGCAATGCGCATGATTTCATTGACCTCTTCCTCTGATCGCTGGAAATTCTCTGTGGAAAACGTGTACAATGTTATGGATCGCACGCCCAGCTTTAGACACCAGTCAAGTAGCCTTTCAACGTTTTCAGCTCCCTTCTCGTGACCTATCCACGGCTCCAAGACACGTTTCGACGCCCATCTCCTGTTTCCGTCAAGAATTATGGCTATGTGTTCGGGTTTGGTTCCGTTCTTGACTTGGTGCCATAGCCACTTCTCGTAAAGCCTGTATGCGCCTATGACTGAGAGGAGCTTCTTGAACATTGCTTGAATCTTGCCTCTTTAAGTGCGTTAGCGCAGGAGCATTTTAAACGTTCCTCAGGGATTGCGGCTATAGTTGCCGCCAGAATCTTTATCAGTGATGGAGCTGTCTTTTCGAAGACCTGCGAAACCTCAAGCGGCGTAAGTTTTTCCTGCATTCCCGCTGCCATATTCGAGACGAAGCATAACGCGGCATAACACATCTTCAGTTCTCTAGCAAGAATGACCTCAGGCAAACCAGTCATACCGACCACGTCGCAGCCAAGCCGCCTAAACATCTCTATCTCTGCAGGAGTCTCAAACCGCGGCCCCTCGGTGCATACGAGAACCGCTTTATCCCAGCTTTTCGCGTAGTAGTGTCGCCGCGAGTTTTCGATGAGCAAGCGTCGTAGTTCCGGACAATAGGGATGAGAAAAATCCGTATGGGTCACCGGAGCCTTATCGTAGAATGTCAGCGATCGTTGCTTCGTGAAATCCACGAAATCGTGTGGAACAACTATGTCTGCTGGTTTGAAATTGGTGTTTATGGCGCCGACTGCGTTAGTGCCGATGACGCACTCAACCCCTAGTTTGCACAGTGCAAAGAGGTTTGCCCGATAGTTGACTTTGTGAGGGGGGATTGAATGGTTCAAGCCATGCCTAGGTATGAAAGCGATTTTCCTGTCATCCAACTTACCGACAAGCAACGATGGCACAGTTCCATAAGGCGTCTTTACATGTAATTTCTTAGCATGAGAAAGCAGGTTTTCGAAGCCTGTTCCCCCGATGACCGCAATTTTAGCCTTCTCCAAGGTCTTCAACCCGTTCTATAGACTCCTTGAAGAACCCTCCAAATGACCTGTGGACAACGTAGATCACCAGCACAGAGGCTACGCCTATGAGGATGCTGATCACTATGTAAAGCACCAGTTTATCATAGCCCATCGCCGGCTTCGTCAACACATCCGCTGTGCTGTCGAGAATCTGTCTTGACCAGCCTACTGAAACAATCAGCGCCGCGTTCCGCAGCAGCCTAACATCGCGTTCAAAGTACATGCGTATAGCCCGCCCTGTCAGTATGACACATACACCTACCACTCCAAGATCAACAACTCCTTTGATGAAGTAGCCGGTCATTTGAGGCAGAAGGCCAATCCATCCTCCTATGTCTGATGGTGGAACCACCAAGCTTGAGGTGAACGTGGCTGTGCTCATCCAGCCTAGGTATATGCCGACACCTATGCAGAGCACACCTGCGATGGCGGAGAATGTGGTGATTTGAACTCTAAGCGGCGGAGGAGAATACTCCTTAGCCCATCTATAGAAGCCCGTAACCATCCTGTCAACGCCGAATCCTTTCACAAGCAAAACGCCGCTGAGGACGAACACGAAGACTATCCAGAAAATAGAGAGCAAGTCAAAAAAGTAAAGAAGACCGAGAATTAATGTCAAAAGCCCAGGGACACCTAGGGCGACGCGCGAGTACCGTGGGTCTTCGAAAAGCAACTTAAGGTAGCGCCAGAAGATGGCTGCAGTTTCCTCGATTGATTCGCTGTGCTTGACCACTATTCTTCTTACAGAGGAAACGGGTACCCTTGACTGGACGAGGGGGAGAACAGCTTCATCTGAGTATCCGTCTGTGACAAGTACGACTTCGGTTGCGTGGAAGGACTTGAGCAGTTCGCCGAGTTCAGCAACCAGCTTTCTGTCCGAGCTTACTCCGCCGAGTTCTGAGCCCGATATCGCAGCGATCTGAGGAACCTCGTCTGGCTTGTTTTCGCTCTTCAGCTTATCATAAACCCTGACGGCTTCGAACATGGCATTCGCATCAGGCTCCTCTGGGTCGCGTAGCGCAAGCGTTACTGCGGCGTCAAGGGTTTCTTGTCTTCCAACGATGGGGGTTTTGATCTCGGCTTTGGCACCTATGTCACCGTCTCTATCGACACATAAAACCAGAATTCTTTTTTGCGCGGTCTGTTCCATGTCCTCGATGGCCATGCAGTCCTGTACCCGCAGACTATTGTATGACCAGTTTCACTTTAATCTTGTGCTTTAGCGCAGTAGATGAACACTTCTCTATTTGCCTTCTGCGGAAAACGCTTATCTGCAGCTTGCAAAACTTCTCTCGGAGTAGAGGCTGAAAAAGTGCGTCTAGCTACGCTGGCTCTTTTCATAAGCTTGATCTGCAGCTTAGCGTATATACCAAGAACTTGCTTGGTTGGTGCGTCAGAAGGAACCATTCACATTAGACCTGACGGAAGCGTGGAGGGGACAGCGTACATTGAAAGCGGAGACACTACCACATATGTTTTTACCGCCGACATCAATGAGCCCGTAATCGTGCAGAGAAGCAACATAATAGTCGATGGAAACCGCCATGTGCTCAACGGCTCTGGATCGGTTGGCATGACTGGCTTCCATGTCGAAAACGCATTCAACGTGACAATCAAAAACGTAGACATCACTGGTTTTGGCAGCGGCGTTGTTTTTTCTCAGTCGCGGAAAGTCACAGTTGCAGAAAACACCATAAGAAATTGCTCGTTAGGTGTCGTAATCTACTCTACGTCTCAAGAGAACACCGTAGTCGGAAACCGTATTGCAAACACCCAAGCAGGTATAACCCTAAGCATGGGCACATCAAACAACACGATCTTAAGAAACATCATTGAGAACGAAGGAACCCATGGCATGCGTCTTTCCGGATTCACAAACACGGTCGTTGGAAACAACATCTCTTCGCGCACTAAGCATGGGGACTATGCGGGCTTGTTTCTTGAAGACTTCATCAGCGGCAGAGTCATCGGAAACAGGGTTGAAGATAGCCGAGTAGGAGTCTGGATTGGGGATTGGGCTGAAAGCAATGATATAATTGGAAATACGGTGCTGTCAAGCTTTTATGGCGTGTATATGACCAACCGGTCAATCTACAATGTTGTGTGCGGCAACTATGTTGTGCAGGCTGAGGAATATGCTTTGGTTTCTCATGCTTCGTATAATCTTGTTTACCACAACAACATTATTGCAAGCGTTAATAGGTCAGTGTTGGTTGTTGAAGGCACTAATTTCTGGGATAATGGTGTTGAGGGTAATTACTGGAGTGACTTGGCTTCGGTTGACTCAGACAGAGACGGCATACTTGACAAGGCGCATCAGATTAACGCTAATAATGTTGACCGTTTTCCTTTAGCTGGACTGTTTTCAGAGTTTAATGCCACTTTGGCTGGTCACGTTCAAGTAGTCTGCGATTCCTCAATCTCCAATTTCCATTTTGACGGTGCTGCCATAAGATTTTATGTTACAGGCGAAGACGGCGCTGCAGGCTTCTGCAGAATGTGCATACCTAAAGCTTTGATCGGCGAGCCCTACCGTGTTCTGGTTAACGGATCTGAGCCGGATTATGTGGATTATATGGTTTTTGATAATGGTAGCCATCGATGGATTTATTTTGAATATTCACTTTCGGCGCGTGAGGTGGTTGTGGTTGCAGAGTTTCAGCTGTCTCATGCTTTACTGTTTTTCATGGCTGCAACGTTGCTTGCGGTCACAGTCCTCGGCAGAAAACGTAGTAATCGTGCTGGAAGCCAATTACGAATTCTCCGTGAAATGTCTTCAAAATGACAGGCGGATTATCTCGCTCTTTTTCCATATTTGACTGCAAAACCTTAAAGTTTTAGGCACTATTAGTCAGTTGCTCGTTACGTGCGGTGATGTCCAACATGAGCAATAGTTCCGACTTGGGCAAGAAAGGGTTTGCTGAGGGCTTCTGGAGTAAAGAAGAGGTTAAGGACGTGTTTCTTGATGAGCAGAGAGAGTACCTGTTTAATGAGGACTACTTTGGAAACGTTCTTGTCCCGCTGTTTAGGTTGAAAAGGGATTCTGTTGTTCTAGATGTAGGATGCGGACTTGGCTTCATAGGCATGAAGCTTGCGGGGCTTGTGCCTGAGGGAAAGATAATTGGCGTAGATTTAGATCCAAAGCTTGTCGAAGAAGCAAAGAAGAGAGCTGAGGCTCGAAGAGTGAGAAACGTGGAGTTTCAAGTGGGAGATGCCTACAGGCTTCCGCTAAGCGATGAAAGCGTTGACCTCTCAATATGTCAAACTCTTCTGATGCATTTGGACGAGTCGGCGAAGGGCATTAAGGAAATGCAGCGTGTGACAAAGAAAGGAGGACGGGTAGTTGCAGTTGAGCCGAACTATGCCTCGCTTTCATTTTTCGACACCGTCTACGAGGCGATGGGTTTGAGTTTGGAGGAGAAGACAAAGCTCTGGCGCTGGGATAGGATTTTGGCTCTTGGAAAGAGGAAGCTTGGTCGAGGGGACAATGACATAGGCTTAAGAGTGCCCTACCTCTTCCATGAAAGTGGTCTGCGGGTTCTGGATGTCCGCTGTCTGGATAGAGTGTTCTATCTTGTTCCGCCTTATGAGGGGCATGAGCTGGAGCTTAAGCATATGCTGTTGCCTCCTGACGAGGTGTTTAAGCATCTTGATATGCGAAGCGAGTTTCTTGCTGGTGGAGGAACCGAGAAAGAGTGGGAAGAGTATCTGCGGATTATGATGACTGCGTTTGAGATGCAGCGGAAGCAGGTTGAGGAGAAAACGTTTGTGAGCGTAATATTTCAAGCAGCAATCGTGACGGTAGCAGAGAAAGTCTGATGCTCAAGTAATAATCATTTAGCCTGTTTTCGTTTCGATTTCTTGGCTGTCTCGATCGAAAATGAGGTATTCCGTTAAGCATGTTTTGTCTATTCCATGCCAGTTGTACGTGTTTCCGATCGATACCAGCTTTCGGGCGGGGATGACTATGTTGCAGCCGTTGTAGTCTCTATTGTGCTCAAAGAGGGCGCTTATGATGGTTACTGTTTCGGCGCACGGGCTTAAGGAACTGTGTATGTTTGGGCTGTTGTCTGTGTAGAATATTCCTCCAGTTATGGTGAGTTTGGAGATGCGCTGATTGCGTACAAGGATGTTGGGCACGTTTCCGCCTTGACCGTTTTCCACCCAGCAGTTAGCCATCTCAACGATTGGCTGAATCGCGCCTTCTCCGGTGCCTCCTTCTAGGACTAGTTGCGCTTCAAGGCATGGGCTCCACTCGGTTTTGCTTGCTAAAAGGCAGTTGGCAAGTTTCAGTTGGGCGATGTTTTTTGCGAAGATGTCTGCGTTTCTGTGAAAGCTCAATAGGCAGTGGATTAGGTTTATTTGTCCCCCTGTTGCGTAGCCATCGCTGAACTCGCCTATTTTGACTCCGTAGAGGGTAATCGCGTCTGGAGTGTCATTTGCCTTTCTCCCATCGATCCAGCAGTTAAAGATCAAGCTGTCTTCGCATCCGGTAAAGTCAATGTTCGAAGACTGCTCCCATGATTTTGCAGTTTCTGACTTGATGGACGGGCACTTGGCCTCGGGGGTGAGAGGCGTCTATGCATTTCTGGGCAAGACCGCTGCCGTTGAAGACTAAGCCATCAAGGTGCGCGTAGCGTAGGCTTCGGATGTCCAGAATTGTGGAGATGGTTTTTGTGGCTGTAATTTCGGCTCCGTTGCCGAGGATGTAGAAGTCCTCTTTAGACGGTATTATGGGGCTTGTTACGTTGAATTTTTGCTTTTTTAGGAATAGGCAGGTGTATCCGGCGTCGAAGGCTTCTTGAATTGACTCGTATTTTTCGCCTTCTCCCACTGTGACCTCTGCTGTTACCATGCTTGTGGAAGGTTCTGCGTATGTCTTGTAGCCATGTCGTAACCAGTCATCAGGGTTTTGCAGGAAAGCGGAGATTTGCTGTTTGATCTGCGTGCCATTGAAAGTGTCTTCGGGTTGGCTACTGGACGCTTCGCGGTTTATACCTCGAGAGGCCTTGTATGGAACAGAAACGTCCACGGTTGCTAGTAGCAGAAACACTAGGAGCAAGGTGATTGCTGCCAAGTTTTTAACAGTGGTTTGCATAGGCTTTGCTGCAAGCAACGTTCATGGAGTGCTAGGGTAAGATTTTGTATGTAGCGTCTCTGCACACGCGGAAAACAGCATGCAGCTCATGTGGATGCTAAAGCTTTAATCCGTTGCTGCTTCACCTATGTGTTGGAGATTGTTATGTCTGTTACTCTGCGTGACGCTCAGCATCTGTGTTGGAAAAATTTCAGAAAGATCAATGATGTGCTTGATCCAGAAAGGGGTAAGGCTTGGACTCCTTTCGTGACGGTTACGGATTTGCTTGAGGAAGCCGGCGAGGTTGCTGCCGCGGTCAAGGGCTTGGAAGGGCATGCGCCGTCTGATAAGCCGAAGACCAAAGAGACCTTAGCCACTGAGCTTTCGGACTTGATTTATGTCACCTTTGTTTTAGCTGAGCATTACGGCATCGAGCTGGAAGAAGCTTTCCTACAGACAGTTAATGACTACATGCTTAAGTTCATTAAATGAAAACGAAATCGAGCTGCAGAACACTGCAAATTAATGGTATGAAGACCGCTATTCGCAACCCAAAAAACATGACACACAACTAAACGACTGTCTGGCTAATATTGTGACTATATATAGGGGGGTTTTAGAGTGCTTCGCCTATCAGTTTTCTAACCCTTCGCTCTATCTCATCCCTTATCTCCGAACCCTCTCCAAAGACTTACCCTTCGGATCCTCAAGCTCCCAATCCTCAACCTTCTTAAGCAAAGGCGCTGGACAAAAACCCCTCGCGTCACCGCACCCCATAACAATAACCCTGTCTGCCTCCTGAATCATCTGAGCAGTAAGCAGCTTCGGCTTGCTCGAAGAAATGTCAATCCCCTTCTCCAGCATAGCCTCCACAACAACACGGTTAACCTCACTTGCCGGCATCGTTCCCGCACTCGAAGCCTCAACACCGCCCTTCCCATAGCGCCTCGCAAACGCCTCAGCCATCTGACTTCTACCCGCATTCTCAACACAAACAAACAAAACTCTCATGCAAACGTAACTCCTTTACACGGCAAACAAGATAATGAAAAAAGGAAGAGAATACTATACCCTCTTGTACACAGTATCCGTCTCTCGAACCCGCTGCGCCACCTTCAGCCCTACGCTCTGCCCAGCCTCGGCACTCGGAACATTCTGGTGCTCTATCTGCATAGAATCAACAACCTGCTCAAAATCCGTGTTCGGCCCCTTGAACACTATACGGTCACCAACCTTCAAAGACGACGTAAGCTCAATGACAGCAACGCTTATCTTCGAGAAGAAGTGCGTAACACGCCCAACCTTCACAACGTTCTCTTCACTCAAACATCTCAACCTCAACACCCTACATTAGAACCGTGTCCACATAAATAATTTATTCAACGACAACCCCCTCCAGATAGGTTGGGTAAGCCTTAATCACCCTCACCTTCACCGTCTTACAGAAAAGGCTGCCAGAACTCTTCACCACAATAGGCTTATAAGCAAAATTACGTCCAACCCAAGAACCAGAAATCTTACCTTTCTCGTCAACAAAAACATCGCACTCCCGACCAATCCACTGCATGTTCCTCTCCAAACCAATTCTTCCAGCTAACTTCGCCACCAAACCACTTCGCCTCCCAACCTCCTGACGAGACACCCCGCCCTCAGCGATCTTGGCAGCATCAGTTTTAGGTCTCGCAAAAAACCGCGACACATTAACCACATCAGGCTGAACCTCCTCAATCAAACGCAAAGTCCTCTCAAAAGCCTCCTCATCTTCACCGGGAAAACCGCAGATCACATCCGTTGATAGACTAATTTCCGGAAGACTTTCTCTAAAAGCGGCTACAATTCTCTTGAAATCTGTCACTGAATACGCTCTACGCATACTCTTAAGAACCCGATCATCCCCGCTTTGAACAGGCAAATGAACAAATTTGAAGATTTTCGGGTCTTGGAAAGCACGAACCATATCGGGTAGCATGTCCAAAACCAAGCTTGGAGTCATCATGCCAACGCGAACCCTAAAATCTCCTTTAACACTGCATAAAGCATGTAACAGCTCAGCAAGGTTTGTCCCCCTATCTCTCCCATAACAAGCAGTATCCTGAGAAGTAAGCCAAAACTCCCGTACACCACAAGCCAAGTCCTCCCGAACCCGCTGCAGAACCTCTTCAACACTATAGCTTCTCAGACGCCCTCTCGCAAAAACCACGCAGCAATAAGAACATGAACCCAAACACCCATAGCTCACAGGAACAATACTTACCGCAGGATTCAACCTCAACCTAGGCAAAGTCAAAGCCGGCAACGAACCAGACGCACCAGCCAAATCCACAACCCTCTCACCCCGCAGAACCCGCCGCACAACCCCAACAATACCCTGCCCGTAAGCAGGACCCACCACCGCGTCAAAACGCACTTCGCTCTGCACCCTTTCATAATTGATCAAAGGCAAACAGCCCGCAACAACCACCTTCTTACCCGAAGGGATCCCTCTCAAAAAACTAAGCACACGATCCTCCGTTGGCCCCTTAACCGCACAAGTATTAACCACCACAACCTCAGCCGCCGCCAACGAGCTCACAACCTCAAACCCAGCCTCCACCAAACACCCAGCTAAAACCTCACCATCCGCCAAACTCGCTGAACACCCAAAACTCC
>JARYLR010000031.1 GCA_029907545.1 Candidatus Bathyarchaeota archaeon
AGTGGCGCTAAGCTCTTACGGTTGGGCTGGAGGAGCTGTCAAGCAGATTCAAGAAACTCTCGGATCGACAAAGCTTTCCATACTTGGCGCATTAGAAATAAACGGTCCCCCGAACGAGGAGCATATTAACAAAATAGTTGAAATGGGTAAGGTACTAGCAGCGAAGATCAAGGAAGAAAAATAAAAATATCGAGGAAACATAATCAGCTGAATGCTTGAGACGTGTTAAGAATGAATGAAGAAAAGAAAAGAATGTTAAAAGAAATGATCAAACAACTTCATGCGGGAGCTTCTTCCGAACAGGTTAAAGAGAAATTCAAAAAAGTCCTCGAAAACACAGGTTCAGATGAGATTGCAAAGATCGAACAAGAGCTGGTTAGGGAAGGAATGCCGAGAGAAGAACTTGGAAAACTATGCGACGTACATCTCGCCGTTTTCCGCGAACAGCTTGGAAAACAGAGTTTCCAGCTCCCTCTTTGGCATCCGATAAACATTCTTATGAAGGAACATGAGGCTCTCACTCAACGCTCTCAACGGCTCGGAGTTATATCCAGTTTGTTTAAGCAAGCGTGTGATTATGTGCATGTCAATGACGCTTTAACGGGACTGCAGGGCATAGTGAAAGAGTTTGTCGATTCTGAGAAGCATTATCTGCGCGAAGAGAATGTGCTATTCCCACTTTTGGAGAAGCATGGCATCACAGAGCCTCCAGCAATCATGTGGATGGAGCACGACCGGATCAGAGAACAGAAGAAAAAGCTCAGAAACTTGGTTGAAAACTGGAATTCCACAGGTTTCTACGACTTCAAGGCACAGCTAAGCGAGATTGCCGCCAACTTGTGTGAGATGCTTCCTAGCCACTTTTTCAAAGAGAACAACATACTTTTTCCCGCAGGCTTGAAAACGATTACCAAGCAGGAATGGGTAGATGCAAGAAGAGAGTTTGATGAAATCGGATATTGCAGCGTTACCCCTTCAGACGTGATAGCGGCTAAGCCAACCACCGAAGACGCCGGAAAATCTGAAACAGCTTCGGCAGCAGAAGGCTTGTTGCAGTTTGAAACTGGCACACTGTCGGCTGAGGAGGCAGAAGCTATACTGGATACTCTGCCGATTGACATTTCATTTGTTGACGCGAACGATGCTGTCAAATACTTCAACAAGGCAGAGCGCAGAATCTTTGTTCGCACAAAAGCAGTTCTTGGAAGAAAAGTGCAGATGTGCCATCCACAAAAGAGTGTTCATATAGTGAACGAAATTCTCGATGCCTTCAGAAAGGGCGAAAAGAACACAGCTGAATTCTGGATCACAATGGGCGGGCGCTTGATTCACATAAGATACTTTGCCGTGAGGAATAAGGAAGGCAAATATCTCGGTACTATGGAAGTAACTCAAGACTTGACTGATATTAAGAAGCTTGAAGGAGAAAAAAGACTGCTGGACTGGCAGAAATAGATGTTTATGTCGCGCGTTCATCACCTTTTTCCAAGGGCTGAAACAAACTAATTAAGAAAAATCATTTGTGACAGATAATTCAAATAGCTGCTACAATTCAGATTAGGTTTAATCTTACCATGTCATTGCACAGGATTCAAAGCAAAGGTGATACTTTGGCAAGCCTTTCCAGAAGCGTTTGTTGTAAACTTCAGCGGTAGGGTAATTGAAGCTGGAAAGGAACCGGAAGAACGAATAGTCTGATTTTTTACATCCTAAATTCCCATTTGCACCATGTGTCTTTTGGATGCTTATCAGGCGGGCAAACCAAGCAAGTTACTTCTACTTTTGGATTCAAAGTCTTCGCAAAATTCTTCAGGTAACCGAAACGGACTTTCTTGCATGGAAACTCGCACAGCTTCTTCGCCAACCTCGTCTCTTGAGTTCTGCATCTTTCTATAGTCAGAACACCACAGGTGCCGCTTGATTCTATGACCTTGAAAGGCTGGTCCAGTGCCCAACTTGACTTTTGCAGAAGATCAAGGATCGTGGGCACATCAGGATTTTCCCCGATCTTGAACATCTTATGCAGACTTTTAGCTTCTATAGCAGCCATGTTCTCCCAGACTTCAGCATCAATCTCCGTGGCTGCCTCGGTGCCAAACTTCTTTTCTATGCCTAAGAAGTACAAGCCATCAACACGCCAAAGGTTTCTAATCTGCAAAAAGAAAAAGTCAAGCAACCTTTCCATAGGCATTTCAGCAACCATATCGCGATCTTTACGGCTACCTGGTGGGTACTCACCCATAAATCAACACCACTTTCCTTTAAGAGCGCGATAACCTTTTAAACCTAACGAGAAGCATCAAAAAGGAAAAACGGCGGACACACATTTGGACTCGCTAACACAAACAATCCTTCTCGGCATAATCCAAGGCATAACCGAATGGCTACCAATCTCAAGCACAGGTCACCTAAGGCTAACCGAATATTTTCTAAGCCTGGATATTCCAATATTTTTCGACGTAATTCTGCATATCGGCACACTAGCAGTGATCTTCATCTACTTCAGAAAAGACATCAAGAACATAGCATCTGCACTTGTGCGCCTAGATTTCAGAACCGAAGAAGGTAGGCTTGTACCCCTAATTGCAGTAGGCACCGTGCCAACAGCAGCAATCGGTGTAGCTTTCGGTGATCAGATAGAATCAGCCTTCAAAACACCGATCACAATCGCAGCAATGTTGACAATAACAGGAACACTTCTGTACTGTTCAGGCAAAACGCATGAGAAAACAGAAACCATAACTCCTTTCGCAGCCTTGCTTTTCGGTGCAGCCCAAGGCATAGCCATAATACCAGGCATCTCAAGAAGCGGAGCAACCATAGCTGTTGCTTTGTTACTTGGATTGAAACGCGAAAAAGCTTTCAAATTCTCTTTTCTCCTTTCAATACCAGCTATAATAGGCGCCTTGGGGCTGACCATTTATACGCAGCATGCAGAGCTTGCAGCTTCGGGCTTGGACTGGATAGAAATCGCTGTCGGTGCAGCTGTGGCAATGGCAGTAGGTTACTTGACTTTGAAACTGCTTTGGAAGACCCTGCAGAGAGGGAAGTTTCATCTTTTCGCTTTTTATTGCTGGACATTAGCGATTCTTTTAGCGGTGTTAAGCTTTAGTGGGTTCTAGCCACTTTGGCTTTCCAGAAAGGAACTCTGTGAGAAACACTGCAAACTCGTGGTTTCTACGGTAGATTTCAACTATCTCTTCATTAACTAGAATTTTAAAGTCTTTCTTAAGAACATGAGAAATCTGATCAGCAACTCCCGCGCTTCTTCCTCCGTCTTCAAGTTTTGCATTAAGCAAGTCAGCAGCGTTCACATGTCTTCTTTTAATATCTGTGATCCATCTACCTTCGTCTACATATGGACCGCAGACAACAAGAGGATTGTTCAAATACTTTGCGATAAACTGCTTGCATTCCTCAGTTTTCTCTAAAGGAGGGCCAAGATGTTTCTTAATGGGTGGAAGTAGAGCTTGTTCAAGCTCGATGGCAAATATGTTTAAATTATCTTCATCGCTCCAAGCAGATGATCTTAGAATTCTAAAATCGTTAAACTCCAAGAGTCTGTCGAGCGAGCGAAGAGTCTTATACAGCTGACCCCATAGTACATCCGGAACTGCTTTGACTTTTGCAAAAGCAACAAAAATCAGTGATGAGCCTCGTTTTTTCAGAGTTTCTTCTAACTTCTTGGCAGAGAGAGGAACGGTCATTCTTGGATAGAAAAAGCTGTAGTTTGGAGCTTCCAGAAAGTGTCTGGCTGCTGCTTTGAAAGTATAGAGTCTTTGTGGTCTGACTGCTGAGGCCACGTTTCTTGCTTTGTCCACAGGGTCAATGATCACCAGAGGCTCTTTGAAGAGAAGTCTTAGTTCTGTTTCTCGGTTCTTATAGTGCTCTTCGATATCTATGATGAGCTGGTGCTTATAGTCTGCAAAAGCTCTCAGCGTGTTTAAGAAAGACTTGTAATGAAGAATTAAAAGTTCACATAAGTAGCCACTGAAGCCTCCTATTTTGATTTCTGCGCCGTACACGTCTATGCCTTTCATAAATTTTTTCAACAGGCGCACCTGGTTTTGCATCTGGCTGCTTAGATGGTTTTTGATGTAGTCTGTGTGGAAAGGCGTTCTGTCAGTAGCGCTTAGCCATATACCAGGCTTAGTTGCATAGCATGGCACGATATTTACTCGGGTTCCTTCTACGAAAGCCTCTAGATATGGGTGTTCAGCAAATCTTTCTATCTGTTTTGAGCCATGCGTGGCTTTTCGGGCGATTTTTAAGCCTATTTTTCCCAGAGACTCCCGTGGCATTGTGGTGGGTAATTGCATGAAAATGTCAATATCTGGTTCGCCGCTGATCCAAGTGTCTTTAGCAACCGATCCCTCAACGCGCACTTGTGCTTTGACTCCATGTTCTCCGGATGCGGAAGCAACCTTGGCCTCAAGTTTTTTCGCAATTGCCTCTATTTTGAATCGTTCTTTCTTCGTAGGCGTGATTTTTTTCAAGACGGCGGCAGTGACTTGATCGATTTTGTTTTGCATAGTGACGCCTTGTTTAGCAACTTTGTAGACAGTGCTCTTTGAGCGTTGAGTAGATAGGTCCTCTGGGCGTTAAATCGCTTCTCTTAAGTTTCAAGCATCTAGCTATGATTACGCCAAATTCTTGGCTAGAATTTTTTAGCAAAAATTCAGCGAGCTTATACTTATTTTTCTCAGATCGCACTCTCGCGATGGTCAAATGGGGGCTAAAACCTTTGGGGTCAGGCGCAAATCCTAGCCTGCGGAGGTTTGGCTCAAGCTGATCAAAAATGTTGGTTAGCTGATTTGCGCCCTCGGTTATGCGTGCCCACAAGACTCGTGGGCGATGTGCATTAGGAAAAGCGCCGAGTCCTTGGATTTTAACTTTGAATGGTGTAAACTGTACTTTTTTCATTTCGGTGAATACTTTTTCCGCTGTGTCCGTCGTCACGTTGCCTAGGAACCTGAGGGTTATATGGATGTTTTTTGGTTCAACGAGCTTTAGATCCGCGCCTGTTTCAGCCAGTAAACGTTGAGCATCTGATATTTTCTTTAGGATCGGGTCGCTATCGATGTCAAAAGCTATGAAGCTTCTTATGGATTCAGGCAAGACTGTCGCCTTTGCATATTTTCTTCTTCCTTTCATAAATCCTTTTAATCTTCAGCCTTTTTACTAATCAGACATAGAGGAGAAAGGAAGCCTGTATGGTCGACAAGAAACTCGTGATAGGCTTAGCTGGGATGCCTGGCTCCGGCAAGTCAATTGTTGTTAACGTTGCAAAAGAGAACGGCTACAGCGTCGTAGTCATGGGTGATGTTGTCAGAGAAGAGACTGCCAAGAGAGGATTGGAGCTTACACCACATAACGTTGGAAAGGTTATGCTTGACCTGAGAGAAAAAGAAGGCGCTGAAGTTATAGCAAAAAGATGTATTCCTAAGATAGACGCATCAACAAGAGGCAAGGTCATCATTGATGGATTACGAAGCCTGCATGAAGTTGACGAATTCAAAAAATACTTTCCAAGTTTCAGGCTTCTAGCAATTCATTCTTCGCCAGAAACAAGATTCAGAAGACTCTATAACCGCCGGAGAAGCGATGATCCAGACGGCTGGACCGTGTTTCATGAAAGAGACATGCGGGAACTGTGCGTAGGGTTGGGCAACGTTATAGCTATGGCTGAATCCATAGTGGTTAACGAAGAGGCTTATGACATTGTAAAAGAAAGAGCGCGAAACGTTTTGCTTGAGGTTGAGAAGAAATGGAAGACCTAAGAATTCGTGTCGAAGTTGAGGTTAACCCGACGGAGTCCATTGACAAAGTGAAGGCGGCGGTTGAAAACATCTTTGCTACGTTGGACATGCGGGAGGAGTCAGTTCTGAACAAGAGGGTGCTTGTCGGAGAAGCCGAAGGAAAAGCCTCTTTGACCAAGTTTTGTAATATATTGCGCAGGGATCGTATTCGTGATGCTGCGAGAAAAGTTTTCTTTGAAGGCATGGACAAGCGTACGATTGTTTTCTGTTTGAACAAGCAAGTTGCCTATACTGGGCAGATTTCTTTCTCGAAGGAAGTGGCGGAATCGCCGCTGGGACCTATTAAAGTTAAAATTACTTGCGCTGACCCTCGACGCGTCATTGACTGGCTTACGGCAAAGGATACTTGAGGAAGTTAAATTAGAGTATCTGGCCTAACATTGCTGGATTGTTTTGGTGATCTGCCAATGTGTAGCATATATTACGACAGAAGATTTATCTTGATCTATCGTGTGTTACATGGTAATTCGGATTTTGATTCCGAATTCATACGACTTAAATAAAAAGAAACCAGACATTCGAAGGACGGTACCGCGATGCCACCACCACTGCAGCCAGAGTTTTTCCTACTGTTGGGAGTAGACCTCTTTCTAGCAATTAGCTTGCTCTCATGCCTCCTAGACAGACACTTTCCTTGGCATCTGCCCTACATGTACCAAATAGCCGCTCTTGCGGGCTTTGGACAACTGTTAGTAAGCAGGGAGTTTCTAGCAGTTTTCGACGAGTACATGCGGTTCTGGTACAGCTTTCTCTACTTAGCAGTAGCCATAGCCAACATTGTCGCTGTCAACGTCTACCTTGGCTTCATGAAGAAACTAGTGAACTACGCAAAAATCATAATGTTCACTGTGACCTTTCCCGCAGTCTCCTTGTGCGTTTTCTTTATAACTAACTATGCGCAGGTAGCAGTGCACCCGCTGGTGATAGTTCCACAAATGTCATGGGAAGCCACCTTCGTGGGGCTAGTTGGCTTTGACACACTTGTCGTTGGGCTAGGAACTTACGTGTTTTTCAAGCCCAAGTGGTGGTATGTTGCCCTAGGCGGAGGCGCAGCAGTTTCAGGCGCAGCCATCTACGCGATCTACAGACCGATGTGGAGTCAAGGAACCCTTGTAGTCTCGGCAATAGGGCTGGCTGTTGCATGCGTCCTCGTTCTAGGGATAAGTGTCTACGTCCTTGCGAGGATATGGATAGACACTTTGAAAGAGAGAAAAAGACGAAAAGGAGGTGAAACAACAAAATGAAGATAGAACATAAAAGAATTTTGAAACTTGCAACAATACTGCTTTCTTCGCTTTTCATAGCCTCAGTAAGCGCAAGTGTCTACTATACAATGTTCATGAATGCCACCGTCGGAGTCGCAGCTAACAAGGTTCAATTCTGGGCCGGAAGCGACTTTGCTACTGCTGGCGGATCAATAAGTGATGCCCGTCAAAAAGTCACTTTCAGCTCAATGGATGGGCTAAATGGTAGCGTAACGACAATAACTGATCCCGTGAGAATTAACAATACGGATAGCTCTAATGGATACACTATAGAGTTGAAACTTGACTCATGGACAGGGGACACCGAAACAGATCTCTACTATGTCAATGTGACAATGTACGATGGATCGACAAAGAAAGGCGACACAATATACTTGGTTCCAGGAGGCTCCGGCCAAGTCAGCACCACTGGACAACAAACCATAGCTGCCGGCGCAAATTGGCGCGTGCAATGGGATATCTATTGGAAAGGATCTGCAACAGCTAGCGATTCAGTGACAGTAAATCTGAAGCTCGAAGTTACAAGCTAAGCCTCCTTCTACTTTTTTCTTTTTCCTCTTATGTTTAGCATTTTTCTGCTGTTAGCTAGGTGGAAAAATCAAAATGCTAAATGCTTGGTTAGTGACAGATCATCACGATTTTTACGCCTACATGACTCTCTATGTGCATAGAGTTGTAGATTACCGCGCTGGCTATTCCTATTAGAAGGAATACTGAGACAAGGCATAACAACAGTTTCTTTCTACATTTTCTCTTCCTTTCCACTATTTTTTCATTGCCTTTTGAACTGAGAAACATAGTTGTCATGTCTATCTTTTTAGATTCAAGATTCATAATACTAAAAAGAATTATGAAGCCAGAATCATAAGTTTAAATAAACTTAAATGAAAACATGATATTTATCATACGGTAACCAAGAAATGGTGAACTCTATGAATAGGACATCTTTACTGTCAGGATTCTATAAGCTTAAACCAGAAGAGCGTCTGCGACTTGTCAAAGAATTTGCTAGTTTATCTGACGAAGAGATTGCCCTTCTCAAGCAAACTGGTTCTTTGTCTTTGGATTTGGCTGATCGTATGATCGAAAACGTAGTCGGCGCAATGCCTATGCCGCTAGGTATAGGAGTAAACTTCCTCATCAACGGCAAAGACTACTTGATCCCGATGGTGATCGAGGAGCCATCCGTCGTGGCAGCAGCAAGCTACGCAGCAAAGATGGCGAGAGATGGCGGAGGCTTCCATACCAGTAGCACGCCGCCGATAATGATTGGACAAACACAAGTCGTAGGCGTCAAGGACCCATATGCCGCGAAAATGAAGGTTCTCCAAGCGAAGGAAGAGATCCTTAAAAAAGCTAATGAACAGGACCCTGTGCTCGTTGCCGCAGGCGGCGGAGCAAGAGACCTAGACGCAAAAGTAATCAATACCGTTCAAGGCGCCATGCTTATTGTGGAACTTCTTGTCGACTGCCGTGATGCTATGGGCGCCAACGCCGTTAACACCATGGCTGAGGCAGTTGCCCCCTCAATAGAGCGCATAACTGGCGGACGTGTTTATCTGCGGATAATATCAAATCTGGCTGTGAAACGGCTAGTTAGAGCATGGTGCAGAGTATCCAAAGAGGCAGTAGGCGGCGAAGAAGTCGTAGACGGCATAGTAAATGCTTATGCCTTTGCTGCTGCAGACCCCTATCGTGCTGCAACACATAACAAGGGAATAATGAACGGCATCATAGCCGTCATACTTGCAACGTGCAACGACCACCGCGCGATCGAGGCGGGAGCACATGCCTATGCAGTCAAAAACGGGCAGTATACGTCACTTTCAGCTTGGGAAAAAAATGATAACGGCGACTTAGTAGGCTCGATTGAGCTTCCAATGGCTGTTGGTCTTATCGGCGGAGCAGTGCGAACCCATCCAATAGCAAAGATCGCTGTTAAAATCTTGGGCGTGAAGACCGCAAACGAGTTTGGCGAGGTGCTGGCAGCAGTAGGATTAGCTCAGAATCTAGGGGCGCTAAGAGCTTTAGCCAGCGAAGGGATACAACGAGGGCACATGTCGCTGCACGCGAGAAACATAGCTGTAATGGCGGGCGCACAAGGAGAACTCATCGACATAGTCTCTGCAAAAATGGTTGAAGAACGCAAAATCCGCATTGACCGCGCCAAAGAACTTATCGAAGAATACCAAAAAAGCAAACAATAGGAACTGGAAGAATACTGTATGAGAGTCATTCCCGGTCCCGCCTCAATGCACCTAGGCGAGAACATTGCACGGCTTCTGAACGTGGAAAAAGTATCACTTGCTTTCAAAACCTTTGCAGACGGAGAGTCCTACGTACGCTTGGAAGGATCAGTTCAGGATCAAGACGTAATCATCGTACAGACAACCAGCCCGCCACAGGACACGCGGCTTATCCAGTTGGCATTAATTGCTGATGCTGCAAAAAGAAACGGAGCTAGAAAGATTCAAGCAGTCGTGCCCTACCTAGCCTACGCGCGCCAAGACCGAGTCTTCTTAGAAGGTGAAGCGCTTAGCAGCGAAACCATAGCGAACATGCTAAAAACCGCCGGTATTGGTAGTCTTTTAACAGTAAACGTGCACCAACAGAAAGTTCTGAACAGGTTTCCTTTTCCCACATGCAGCGTTTCAGCTGTCGCTTTGCTTGCAGGATACTTCAGCCAAAAAGGATGCGACGAAGCTTTTGCACTTGCACCTGATAAGGGCGCGATTTATCTTGCTGAAGAAGCTGATAAAGTTTTGAAAGGAGGCTTTGGGTACTTGGATAAGAATAGAGACCGCTACACAGGACAGATAAATGTGGAGAAAAAAAGCTTTAATGTCAAGCAAAAGACAGCTATAATCTTTGATGACGTTATCAGCACTGGCGGTACGATAGTTGCTGCTGCAAGAATTCTCAAAGAACTTGGGGCAACCAAAATCTACGCTGCTTGTGCGCATCCGTTGTTGATAGGCGATGCAGAAAAAAGAATTTTGGATGCAGGGGTTGAGGAAATCGTGGGTACCGACAGTGTTCCAAGTCATGTAAGCAAGGTTTCCGTGGCACCCTTGCTAAGTAAGATGCTTGTGAGTTAAAGGAAGATATCTTTTGACTAGATTTTTCCTGACGCTTTCTGGCGAACATGAAACTCTTCCCTTTGCGGAAGTAAAAGCTATTCTGGAAGCTGAAAATCACAGTTATGAGACAGTTGAGGTTCTTGACCAGCTAGTTAGGCTTGATGCTGAAATCGAAAGCTTGAGAAGTATAGCAAATAGGGCAGCATACACGCGAATATGCGGACTAGAGATACTTTGCTGCGCTGCAGATTTAAATGAAATATTCAAGAGATTTGCCTCCGCAGACGTCAGCCGTTTTCTGGAGAGTGGTGAAACCTTCGCGGTGCGCATAAAACATGTTAAACGATACTCGCCACGAATCGACGGGATGCTCCTTGAGAAAAAACTTGGCACCATTATCCTAAAATGCGCAGAAGGGGCAAAAGTTAACTTGAAAAAGCCTGATAAAACCTTTGTTGGAGTCTTGACAAGCAAAAAGTTTGTGTTTGGTCTGAAATTCCATGAAGTTCTGCCTAAGTCTTTTGTTGAAAGGCGACCGAGAAGGAAGCCTTTTTTTCATCCGTCCGCCATGCAAGCTAAACTTGCAAGATGCATGGTCAACCTTGCAAGGCCGAAGCGCTCATACGTCGTTCTTGATCCTTTTTGTGGAACTGGAACCATGCTTATCGAGGCTGCGTTGCTTGGCTGTCGAGCAATAGGTTTAGATGTTCAGAGACGGATGGCAAAGGGTTCCCGCAGGAATCTGGAGCATTTCGGGATTACATCCGCAGACGTGGTCTTGGCAGACATGCGAAAGATGCCGATAACCAAAGCGGATTGCGTAGTGACAGATCCACCTTACGGAATTTCGTCTTCTACTCTTAAACAGTCTCCAACGCAGTTGGTCAAGTATCTTTTCGCAAATACCTCTCAAATCCTAGATCAGAGAAAGCGTGTTTGCATTGCTGCGCCTACAAAAATGAAAATTACGCATATAGCAGCCGATTTAGGCTATAAGCATTTAGAGTCGTACGAGGTATATGTTCACAGAAGCTTGACACGGGAAGTTGCAGTATTTGAAAAGGTGTAGAACCATGAGCCTCACAACAACTTTCTTAGGAACCGCTGGAAGCATCCCAACGCCTGAGAGAAGCCTTCCGGCGATACTTATACAACGCGAAAATGAACAAGTAATGTTCGACTGCGGTGAAGGCGTGCAAAGGCAAATGATAAAAGCCAAAACAGGCTTCCACAAGAAAATGAAAATCTTCATAACCCACATGCATGGCGACCACGTTCTAGGATTACCCGGTTTGCTTCAAACCATGGCCTTGCTTGACAGAAAAAGGAAGCTGGAAATCTATGGGCCTGTTGGAGTAAAGAGTTTCTTGGAATGCACACGAGAAACCGTGCAGTTTGTTCTGACATTTCCAATTGAGCTTTTTGAAATAAAAACCGCCGGCATCATATGCGATGAAAAGGAATACACTGTACAGGCAGCATGGGCAAACCACGTGATCCCAAGCTTTGCATACGTGTTTACAGAAAAGACAAGACCAGGACATTTTTACCCCGCGAAAGCCAAGAAACTAGGCGTTCCGGAAGGGCCGTTGTGGTCAAGGCTTCAAGATGGGCAAGAAGTCATCGTCCCCCATGGCAGGGTTGTTAAGCCAGAAGAAGTTTTGGGTAAGCCTAGATTGGGACGGAAGATCGTGTACACAGGTGATGCTAGGTCAGTTAAAAATCTTGTAAGATTCGGAGCAAATGCTGACTTGCTTATTTATGATTCCACGCTAGATGATTCACTGGCTGACAAGGCTGAAGAGGATGGGCATTCAACTCCGAGCCAAGCGGCTAGAGCTGCCAGAAAAATGGGAGCCAAGTTGCTGGTGTTAACCCACATCAGCGCCAGATATCCTGAAAATGACTTGCTTCTGAAACAAGCGCAGAGAATTTTTAAAAACACTATCGTGGCAGAGGATTTTATGAAAATAGAGATTCCCTTCCCAGAAGACTAGGAAAATAGCTGCTTAAGTTTGCGTATGCTTTGTTCAACGTTTTCCACAGATTCAACTATAATCTTTCTGTCATATGACGCCTTTCGCAGCAGATCCACCACGCTTTTCCAGTTAATGGTTCCGCAGCCTATCCCAAGGTGATTATCAGATTTTCCATCATTGTCATGTGCATGAACGTGAATAATCCTATCTGGTATCTCTGTAAGGAAGCTTTCAACTTGCCCGTTAATGTTGGCGTGTCCAGTGTCCAAGGCAACGCTCACGTTTTCATCTGTCTCGCTGTAAAATCTCTTGAAATCGTCAACATTTTTCATCACAAACATTCCCATCACATTTTCTAATGCAATCTCGATACCCGCATCTCGAGCAAATTTAGCCAGCAAGCGCACTCTCTTGATATTTCTTTTCCAATCTGCCCTTGGATAGAACATGCTTATGCCCGTCATCATACCTGGATGAAAAATCCACATGTAGCCATCTAGTTCTCTAGTCCAAGTTATGGATTTCTTCAGTCGTTTCAAAGTGGCATTTGAAAGTAAACCGTGTCTAAGGGATATGTTTACTCCGGCAAACGGGGCATGCACTGAATATTTTAGGTCATGAGTGGTTTTGACGTCTTTCAGAAGGTTGATCCGTTGTTTATTCAGTTCGTGGAGGCCGTCATCAACAAGCTCGATGTACGCTATTTTGTGCTTCGGAATTTGCGGAATCATTTTTTTGAAAGGCTGGCTTAGGCAGTAAAGCATTGATAAGCCTATTTGAGGGTGTGCCATATAGTATCCGTCTGTTGATCAATTTAGCTTTATCGTTTTGTGTTTAGACTTATATTTGCTTTTAGACGAGTTTGCTTTTTGTTAGGTTGAGGATGGCTTATGTGTTTATGTTTGAGTCGGATTCAGAATACGCATTGTTAGTTATAATTCAGAATAGAGTTTCATATGAGTTAAATGCAACAGTGGTGGACGAATATTGAGCGCCGTAGAGTGATCATGATGGTGAGGGCTGGATCTGCACTCAACTAAACTGTCAAGACACAAGTTTCCGCTTGCAATAAGCAACTAGAGGTGGTTATGTGAAACTTCGCTGGAAAACGTTGCTGATTATTGCCTTAGTGATTGCAAGCCTCTCTGCGGCCTTGCTGTTTGCGTCGCATGCTATTATGATGAACAGTGTTGCCAATGTTGAGCAAAAAACTGTGGTCAAAGATGCTCAGCGTGTTACTGACGCTTTTTCCCATGAACTAGAAGATCTTGCGGCTACGGCTTCTGATTGGGCTGCGTGGGATGAAACTTACATTTTTGTTCAAAACGGAAATCCAGATTATATTCAATCAAACTTGGTAGACACGGTATTTACCAACTTCAGACTAAATTTCATACTTTTCTTCAATTCTTCGGGCTTGGTTTATGGTAAAGCATTTGAGCTTGTAAATGAAACCGCAGCAGCTGTTCCACAAGATCTGTTAGATCATTTTGCGTCCCACACTTTCCTTTTGGCTCATGAGAATACTACAAGTAACAAAATGGGAATCATTCAGCCCTCTTTCGGGAATCTTTCGATTGTTGTCTCGCAACCAGTGGTACCCAGCAATCGAGAAGGACCTGTTCGAGGGGCTCTTCTTATGGGGCGTTTTCTTGACCAGAGAGAAAGGGAGATTTGGTTTGAAATGGTGCATTTGTCTCTTTCTTTTTGCGTTTTAGATGATTCATCGGTGCCTTCAGATTTTCAAGAGGCGTATTCCTCTCTTTCAGCTGGTGTGCCTGTCTTTAGTGCGCCTGTAAGTAGGGAAACACTTGCGGGATACGTGCTATTTAATGATGTTTATGGTTCTCCTGTTTTGATAGTTAGGTTTGACATTCCTAGGGATTTCTATATTCAAGGATTGAATAATCTGCTCTACGTTGCTTTTGCTTTAGCGCTGGTTGGCATAATCTCCGTTGGAGCCACTATGCTGTTAATGGAGAAGTTTGTTTTGTTTCGTCTTTCAAAACTAGGTGGAGAGGTAACCAGAATAAGCGAGACAGGCAATTTCGCTGCTCGAACACATTCTGAAGGTAACGATGAGCTAGCGCTTCTTGCTGAAGAAATAAACAGGATGCTTTCTGCTGTGGAGAGAGCAGAATGCACTTTGGCAGAGAGCGAGCTTCGTTTTCGCAGGATTACCGAAAACATGCTGGACATGGTGTCTCTTAGTGATGTGCATGGAGTTTTTCAGTACTGTAGTCTGTC
>JARYLR010000032.1 GCA_029907545.1 Candidatus Bathyarchaeota archaeon
CACTCTTTGCTAATCCAAGCTGACAACCCACATAAGCAGCCAAAAGCCACAGCAATAGACACTCATTATCCGTAAGCCTATCCTTGCCCACAAGCAGGTTAGCGCCTTCCTTGGAAAAGCCAACCAACCCCTCACAATCCTCGACAAGCCTTTGCAAATCCACGTTCAAAACAAGCCTCCTAGCTGCCTCAAAAGAAGGCAAAAAATCGCCAAAAAACCTGCAGAGACTCAGCCAAACCTCTTCAGCGCTTCCCGAAAACGTCTCCTCCACATCACCATATTTCACGTGAATGCTGACTCGCCTGCCCTCAGCCTCACCCAACCAAACCCAACCCCACACCGTAACTATATAAAGAAACTATATATAGGGGGGTCAAAAACCGTCCCCAGCACAACAGAACTCAACCCATCCTGCCACGCAGCTTAGCCAAAACCTCGTCCTCAACCCAACGCTCACCCTGCAACGTCAACCTAAACTCAGGACGATTCGGATCAGGCTTAAACACCTGCCCACGCTTCGTCATCTCATTCAACCGCGCAGGAACCATACACCTAATCCCACTAGACTCCAAAAGTCTCTGAATCTGCGCAGCCGTACTCTTCCGCTCCTCAGAAGCATACAATGTAACCCCGATAGCCTCATAATGCGTCAACCCCTCACGCGCCACAATCACAGGGCCCTCAGTAGTAACCTCAACAATACCCTTCAAACTCGCCCCAGAGGGCACAAGCCGACTTGAAACAAGCCCCATAACCCTCTCCACAAAATCCTGCGGAAACGCCTCCAAAACGGAAAGAACCTCACTCGCACTCTCGCCACGAATCACTATCTCACCAAAAGAAGTCTTCACACGCGCTTCAATCTCCCTCAAGCCAAAGCCTCCTTCTCCACAAGAATATAGACGTAACCCGCATCCGTATTCCACCGTCTAACCTTACCCTTCCTAACCAAGCCATTCAGCAATCCAGCCAAAACTCGACCCGAAAACTCCAAACCATTAGCATCTAAAGCTTCCTTCAACTCACTCACCGTCCGCGGACGCCACTTCCCCCACTCCGTCTCAAGCAACCCTAGAACAGCCTCCTCACCACCCGCAGCATGCTCAATCTTAGGATACTTCTCTCCCTCACTTCCACGCTTAACTCCTTCACTCTTCACCGTTAAAGTGGCAACTGTCTTAGGCTTAACACTTTCAAAAGCCTTCGAAACCTCAGCCAAAAGACCGGGCAAATCCGCAACAGCCTTCAACACCTCCTCACGCTTCCCCTGAAGCTCAACCTCATACTCCCCAATCTTCACACGGAACTTAAAGCTTGAACTCCCAGTTTTCTCCGGCAAACCCATCTCCTCGATATAGTGCTATGCCGACTCCTTTTAGAGTTTACGTTCCACTTCACGACGAAGAAAATGTGCCGTGTTGATTGTTACGGTTTTCGATATATATCGGCTGGGAACAGCGTATTAAATATTGCGACACCATATTCTAGGATACGCCACACACAAAAAAACCCAGAAGAGGAAACACAATGACCAAAAAAAGCTTCACAGTATGGCTCTTCAGCTCTCTGACATTTATCTCAACCGCACACCTAATCGACGCACTACTCGCAGTCACCACAGGCACAAACGCCAAAATACTCCAACTCTACCCACTTATCAACGAAAAACTACAGACACTAGCCCCAGCAACCTACTTTTGGATAACCGCAGCCGCAACCCTTATCTTCTGGGGAATCACATGCACCATCGCCTTCGACAACCCGGTAGAAACCTTCCTAAACAAAATACTCTCAGACGCAAAACAACAAACCGCAGTAGAAACACAGCTACTAGAAAACAAAAGCGAACTTCTCGACATGATGTTCGAAACAATCGAAGCAGACAACAAAATCCTCTCCCAAGTCAAAGACCTCATGTGCAACGTAAGAGCCGACGCCAAAGAAATCCAACCCCCTCAAAGACAGCATAGACAAAATGAAAACAGAACTAACCAACCTAAGAAAAGAACTCAAACGAATCGAAGAAAGAGCCTTCGCACCCAACCTATGCCTCGCATGCGGAAAACCCCTAATGCCTGAATTCAAAATCTGCCCCTACTGCGGCGAACACATAAAAATACAGACAGCACCACTGGTATCAATTAAAAACTACAAATAGAAAAACACTAGCCGCGCTTGCTCAGCCTTTCCTTCAACAACCGGCTAACCTTGCCCGCATCAACCTTGCCTCTCAAATCCCGCATAACAATGCCCATCAGCGGACCAAAACTGCCCTCACCTTTCTCCTCAACCAACCTGCTGTTCTCAGCAACCACTCTATCAATAAGAGTCCTCAACTCACCATCTGAAACAGCCTTCAACCCGAGACTTTCCACAGCCTCATCCACTCCTTTCCCCTCATTCCTCGACAACCAAACAAACACGTCCGCCAAAGCCTCTTTCGAAAGCTCACCCGAACCCACACGCCTAAAAACATCTCGAATCTGCAGTTCCCGAACAGCATCAACGTCAACACCCTCCCGCTTCAGCGACTTCAAAGTCTCAGTCAAAAAAGCAGCCACAACCGTCGGCGAAACACCACTTTCCCTAACCAAAACATCAAACAACCCACCATACTCCGAATCAATAACCTGTCCAGCAAGCTTCAGATTAAGCTTAAACTCCCTCATCAAACGCTCAAGCTTCTTCTCAGAAGACTCAGGCAAACACGAACAAATCCTAGCGATCAACTCTTCCGAAACCTGAACAGGAGGAATATCAGTCTCAGGATACATCCTAGCCGCACCAGGTCGAGGACGCATGTAACGGCTTGTGCCATCCGGATTCGCCGCCCGAGTTTCTTCAGGCACCCCACAAATTGCTTCACGCGCCCTTTCGACAACCGCTACCAACGCGTCCCTGCAGTTTTCATGGCTATCCGCAACAAAGACCGCAGCGTCACTTTCTTCAGCGTCTACTGCTTTTCTCAGAAGGTTTACCTCCTCTTCAGTCACGCCGTAAGCAGGCATCTCATCTGTATGAAAGATTCCGCCCACTTTTCCCCAGAAACGCGCTCGGTCAGCCATCTCTGTTCCCAGACGAAGATTGGGCAAAAGTTCCCGCTTCAAGACGTCTCTAAATTTCGGAAGCTTTACAGCCATTACCACATTTTTCTTCTCCAGAGCTTTGCGGATTACTTTGCATTTCGTTTCTCTGAAAACATTAGTCACCTCGAGGAACTGCTCTTGAAGCTCCTCTTCTTTCACGCCTTTCTTCTTCAGCTCCTCGCAGATCTCTATCAGGTTTAGCTGCCGCTGCACCTCGTTTTCCACAACGAGGTTAACGGTCTCCAGTTCTTGAACTCCCTTAATTTCGATCAATGCTCCTCCACTGATGGAAATGTTGACGTCTTGGCGGATCGTGCCAAGACCGCGCATAACTCTCCCAGTAGCTCGAAGTATTCTTCCAATCGTGTAGGCAGCTACTTCTGCTTCCTTGGGCGACGTGATTACTGGTGCTGTGGCGACCTCTATTAGCGGTATGCCTAACCGGTCTATTCTGTAACGTGCCTTGTTATCTTCCTCGCCTGTTTTTCTCGCTGCATCTTCCTCTAGGCTTAGGTGCTGAATTGGTATGGTTTTTTCTCCAACCTTGACTTCGCCGTTTAGAGCTATCACGCATGTTCTCTGGAAACCCGTGGTGTTTGACCCGTCAATCACGGTTTTACGCATCACATGTATCTCGTCAACCGGCTTGCTATTCATCATTAACGCCGCTGTGAGAGCCGTTTCCACAGCCTCCATGTTCAGCGCGTGCGGTGGCTCCTCATCCATTTCCACAAGGCACGCAGCCATGTTGCTGGATTCATAGAGGATCTTAACTCCTTTCTGGAACTCGAAATAGGCTGCAGGATCTACTTGGCCTAGCTCGCTTTGGGTGGGTCGCAACCGACGCAGAAAGGTTATTTCTGGCTCGCCTTTAAAGAGCTGCGGCTTGCAGTTGCAGAACAATTTTGTCGAAGTATCGAGCTGCTGATGAATTTCCAAGCCAACTTTTAGCCCGAGCTTCCCATAG
This sequence comes from Candidatus Bathyarchaeota archaeon, assembly GCA_029907545.1. Taxonomy (GTDB): domain Archaea; phylum Thermoproteota; class Bathyarchaeia; order Bathyarchaeales; family Bathycorpusculaceae; genus JAGTQT01. Next base: position 4,054 of record JARYLR010000032.1, read on the forward strand.
TCAATTTCAGCCATTTTCGCATCACCCTAGATCAATTCAGTGCCTTCAGCCAGTGTTCTGGGCGAGAATTCTCCGGCAATATTGGCTATAAGAAGGCGCTTTGCTTCCTCTAGATTATGGGTTTGCCCCTGAACCCACATTAGCTTAACTAAAGCCGTTTCCGGAAGAATATCCTCCAGCGGAATGGCACCGAGATTCAGCAGATCCCTTCCAGAGTCATAAACGTTCATGTTGACACGTCCCCAAATGCATTGAGATGTCACCGCCACCAAAACATCATGTTCCACCGCTTTTCGTATAGGCTCAAAGCAGTCTCTTCCAACGTGTCCAAGCCCTGTTCCTTCGATAACTAGCCCTTTGAAGCCTTGCTCGACATACCAATCTATCAATTGAGGCTTTATACCTGGATAAAACTTTATCAGCGCCACTTTTTCGTCAAATTTAGGCTTCAGAACAAGCTTGCTCGCTGAATTCCGTTTTCTATAGTCATCTGTAAGCATAATTAGTTTCTGGTCTTGCACTCTTGCTATAGACGTTGTGTTTACAGATTTGAAAGCATCTCTTCTACTTGTGTGGCATTTTCTCACTTTTGTTCCTCTGTGGATGGCAATAGCCGTATCTGAAGGGGTTTCATGCATTGCAACTGCAACTTCTGCGAACGGAGCATATGCTGCAGCGGTTACGGCGCCAATCAAGTTTGTCGCTGCATCTGAGCTTGGCCGGTCTGCTGAACGCTGTGAGCCAACGAGTATTACTGGCACCGGCAGGTTCTGCAACGCGAAGCTTAGGGCTGCAGCCGTGTAGCCTAACGTATCTGTTCCGTGAGCTATGACGACGCCCTCAACGCCCTTAGAGATTTGTTCGGCAACTGCTTTGGCTACTTCTGCCCAATGTTTTGGTGTTATGTTTTCGCTGAAAAGGCTGAAAAGTATCTGAGCATCTATCACGGCTACTTCAGCTAGCTCTGGCACCACACTATAGAGGTCGCTTGCTGTCAAGGCTGGGCGCACTCCACCTGTCCTATAGTCAACACGGCTGGCTATTGTTCCGCCAGTGCTTAGTATCGTGACCTTGGGCAGGTTTTCCCGTTGCTTCGGGCGCGGAGGCGGCGCAAACGCTGGTTTGGCTCCTTTGCCTATTTTTCTGATCTTTGTGTTCTTGGTTATTCGGACGCCGATGTTGTAACCGTTTTTCAGCTTGATGACTATGTGCTTTTGGTCACCGTATTCTGAACGTGGAATCAAAATTCCTTCGTAGGATTCTCCGTCTCTTGATATCTGTATCAAATTGCCTATTTCGACTTCAGCTTTCCTGATAGCTTCTAACACTTCGCCTCTATAGCCTGAAAATTCTTTACTCATTTCCAGCTCTCAAACACTTGAAGTTTGAGACAACTAATATGCTTTTTTATATGAAGACAAATGCTTTGCACCTGCTGCCAGTTTGCTGGCAAAGAAACGCAAGCCTCATATGCACCTTTTCAGCGACCGCTTCCCCACACGTACACAAATACTGCTGCCATGGTTTCTGCTTTTGTTGTTTTTGCAGATATTCGCAGTTCCACGATCGGGTTGTCAATCGACGAATCAAGCCATAACCCTGAGAGATCGTGTTCATTTAAGATGTAGGTTCCTGACGAGTTTCTAGAGATTTCAAAAGATGTCGCTGTGCCGTTGGCCATAAAGGCTTGCACTCTAACCGTCACCGTTTCGTTGCTGGAGACATTGTCCCATTTTATCGTCACATGAAAATCTGCGATTGCTCTCTCCGAAGACGTGAAATTCGTTGAAGCCCCAAAACCGTCATCCAGACCTATAGCGATAGGTGTTCCGTCACAATACCTGAAGCTTGAATAGCCGAAATCGTGTGCCCAGTAGCCTAAAGTATCTTTTATGGCGCTGTGCAATCCGACAAGGGCGAAAAACAGCTCCTACCCTGTTGCCTTCAAAGTTGCAGTCCGTTACAATGTTGTAGTCTGAATTTCCGCCTTCAGTGAATCCGTAGTCTTGAGTTTTAGATTCTTGCTCGTCTGTTGCTACGCAGGCGCTAATAATCGTTTCATACGAATTGTACAGGTCGAATCCCCAGCTACCTGAAACTCTCTGACCGTTGTTTCTTCCTATGCAGGCCACGAGTATTGTCTGGTTTGCATCTGCGCATACGAATCCTCCTCTGTCGTTTCTGTCAGCGTCGCATCCAAGAAACATGTTTCTGGCTTCAGAGATCGAGAAGCCATTGCAGTCAGCCTGATCTCCTCTTGTGCCGCATCCCCATGAAATGCAATTTAGGAAATAGTTGTCCACGCCTCGCACGTCGAACCACGACAGCCCTGCCCAGCCTGATTCTACGTCTATAAGTCTATTGTCTGCAGAATCTATGCGGACATTGTAGGCGCCTGAGTGAAATATCTGAACGTTTCTTAAGGTGTTGTTTAACTGGTTGTATTGAATCCACGGTCCTGTTCCGTTGCAGTCTTCTATGATTACATTTTCCATTAGGTGATCTGAGCCGCCAAACGCTCCTGAGATCACTATGCCGTTGCCATCTGTCTGGTTCCATCTGTTGCCGCAGATTCTGATGTTCCTTATCTGGACGTGGTGGACGTTGTGCAAGTTTACGATATCCTTGCTGCAGTTGCTCTTTAGACATATAGTGGCCATTCTGTTTTCTGAAGCCAATGTCGTGCAGTTAGGAGGAAAGATAGTGCTGTCTATATAGTATGCGTCAGCATCCGAGGCAAGCGCTTTAAGAAGAACTTCTCCACCTGGCGAAGTATGGTCCAGTGCGTAACTGATCACTGCTGTGCAGTTCTCGCTATAGTATTCGATTGTCGCGTTAAAGCCGTTCTGAGCATAATATTTGCTGTTTTGTTTGAACACGTAATATGAAGAGCCTGAGACCAACGAAAGATCATGCACATACTCCTCAAGAAGGCTGAAGTTCATTTTTAGGCTTAGGTGCTGAAGTTGAAGGTTAGTGTAGTTCTGTTGCAAGGCGTTGAGGAGCGTATTCAGTGTTACAAGTCGTTGTTGGGCGTCGGTGTATTTGGCTTGCAAGATGCTGACATTGTACGTGAGGTCTGCTATTTTGGGGTTCAGTTCAGATAACTCGGCTTTTGTGCTGTCAATTTGAGGCTAAAACACAAAGTAAGCAAGGCTGAACCCAGCGAAGCTACCTAACAACGTGGATATTAAAGCAGCAATTCCAATTAAGTATCTAATCTGCATACCTGCGCCACTTCCTCATCTTAATGATCAATTGCTGTTACAGGCAAAGCAGAAAAAGCTTATCCAAAAACGCGTTCGCATTACAACGCGCGCAGATACTTAGCGATCCAGCATTTTGGACATGTAAACTCCGTCATGCCTATATCCAAACCGAGCATAATACTGTTTAGTTCCAAGCGCGCTTATAACCAAAATCCTCTTCAATCCATAATCTTCCTCAGTCACGCGCTCAGCCTCAGCCAACAGCAAACTGCCGTAACCCTTATGCTGCCACGCCTTAGCCAGATGCGTGCCAACAGGCACCAGTGGTCCATAAACATGTAGTTCACGCACTATGGAGCATGGGACCTGCTTTACCTCTGGTCTGTGAGCTTTTGCTGATGGGATGCGGAGACGCAGATAGCCTATGAGAATGTCTTTTTGTGGGTCTTCTGCTGAGATAAAGATTTCTTCGCCTTCAGAAGCCCTATATCTTCTCTTAAGGATCTTCACGTTCTCTGGATCCGGTCTAACGTTTTCCATGAGCATTTGATGTCCCACTTCACGGCACCGAATGCACCGGCACTGCAACCTCTCTTTTTTCATTCGCTGGCGAACTCTTTCCCTAAGGTCACTTTTTCTAACACCGGCAGCGATCAGCCGCGAAGGAATATCTCTTTGAACGCGCATTATGCGAACCCAAGGCGGAATAATCCTCTTAACCTCCATAATGACGCCTTCAGCCTCTTTCTCGCCGTAAGGAGCATATTCCCTTTTCCTGTACCATTCGTAAAGCCTTGTGCCCTCCAAGACGAGGCATGGGTAGATCTTGATCATGTCCGGCTTGAAACGCAGGTCGGTGAAAACCTTTTTGAACGCGTCCAGATCTCTCTTCGGCGTTGAGCCTGGTATGCCTGGCATCATGTGGTATGCAACTTTGATTCCCGCGTCTTTCATGATCCGTGTGGCTTCGGCGACGTCTTGGACGCTGTGGGTTCTGCCTACGAGCTTGTAGATTCGGTTGTCGGGGTTTTGCACTCCAAGCTCGACGCGTGTTACTCCCATGCTGAGCATCTTATCTATGTGCTTTTCTTTTGCCCAGTCTGGTCTTGTTTCGACGGTTATGCCTACGTTGCGTATTCGACTCGTTTCAGCATGCTTTTTTGCTTCTTCCAGACATGCAGATCGTCGATTAGTGACTGCGTCTAGGCAGCGTTGAATGAACCATTCCTGATACTTGGTCGGTGTGGCGGGGAATGTTCCTCCCATTATGATGAGTTCTATCTTGTCTACTTTATGCCCTATTGCTTGTAGCTGCCGGATCCTGCTCTTGACTTGCTTGTAGGGGTTGTAGCTGTTCTGTTTCCCACGCATGGCTGCTGGCTCGTGTCCTGTGTAGCTTTGCGGTGTGTTGGCTCTCGGTCCTCCTGGGCAGTAGGCGCATGGTTCGGGTTGTGGGCATGGGTAAGGTTTAGTCATGACGGCGATTACCGTGACTCCTGAGATGATGCGGGTTTTCTTTCTCTGCAGAATTGGCAGAAGCCGAGGCTTTTCTGCGGGTTTAAGCGCGTTGATTATCTGGGAGTTTGGGGGAATGGCTTGGAGCTTGTATTTGGCTGCTGTCTGCGTTTTCAGCTTGGTTAGGCTTTTGGTATCTGGTAAAGGTGTGCTAAGTAGTATGTCTATGATTTCGCGTATGGCTTTATTCTTGCTCAATAGGGTTTCAACCACGCTAGATTAGCTACATTAGCGGCAAATAAACTGCACTGGAGAAGGCGTTGGGGTTTGCTCTGTTGTGCTCGGAGGAGATTAAAGCCCCTTATTTATAGGTGGCATAGTGGCGTGTTAAGGGGGATTTCGGTTCACATCTAGCCGTTTTCTTTTTTGAGTAGACTATTCTTCCGTCTACGATGGTCATTTTGACCGTTATCTTTCTGATGTCACTAGGTTTCACTGTGAATGGGTCGTCTGACAGCACTGTTAGGTCTGCAACCTTACCTGCTTCGAGAGTTCCTTTCTTGTTCTCGTCAAAAGACGCGTACGCAGCGTTCACAGTGTACGTTTTCAAAGCTTCCTCAAACGTCAGGTCTTCTTCCGGAAAGCTCTTTCTGTCGACAGCGGCCCATAAGCCAAGCATAGGGTTGATGTCTTCCACTGGGCAGTCTGAACCAGAAACCATCGTGATGCCGCTGCGTAGCAGGCTTTTGAAGGGATATGCCCAGCGGGCTCTGTACTTGCCTAAGCGGTCAACTGTCCAGAAATCTGAAACTACAAAATGGGGTTGAACCGAGGCTATTAAGCCAAGGCGTTTCATGTACCTTAACAGTTTTCCACTCATGACCGAGCAATGCTCAACTCTGTGCCTATGGTCTTTTCGTGGAAAGGTCTTCAAAGCCTTGCCGTAAGCCTCCAGCACCGCGTGTAATGCTCGGTCGCCTATGGCGTGCACGGCAACCTGCAAACCTGACTCATTGGCCTTCAGGATTGCGGCGTTAAGCTTCTTTTGTGTGTAAAGCATCATTCCGCGTGTTTCTGGATCATCAGCGTACGGTTCTTCCAGCGCTGCAGTCCGTCCTCCAAGGGATCCGTCGGCAAGTATCTTGACAAAGCCGATCTTCAGCATGTCACTGTTAAAGTGCTCAATCAGATCTTCGCTATGCATCTTGTCCATCAACTCAACCGGAATCCCAAGATAAACCCTCAAAGGAAGCCGCCCACTCAACTGCAAGCTGTGCAACACTTTCACTTCCTCAACCGAGTCCACAATCCAGTGGACACCGGTAAGTCCCACTTCCACTGCTTTTCTGCAGGCGAGAACGCAGCATCTTTCCAGCTCCTCAAACGAGCGCTTTGGAATGCTCTTTTGAACCAGCCTTATTGCGCCTTCACGGAGGATCCCGTTGGGTTCTCCCGAAACCTCATCTAAGTCGATTTCTCCGTCTTCAACACGTGTCCTCTCCGTGACTGCTGCAAGCAGCAGAGCCTTGCTGTTGGCTACGCCTACGTGTCCGCACACGCGAAGAAGAAAAACAGGTTTGTCAGCAACCGCCTTGTCAAGGTCCCACCGTGTCGGAAACCGCTTCTCTGAAAACTTCTCTTGGTCCCATCCTCTTCCGTGAATCCAGCCTACTTGAGGATTGCCTTCCGCATAGTAGCGGAGTTTCCTCTGAATCTCTTTAATAGACTTGGCGCCCTTCAAATCCAGCGTCTCCAGCGTTCGCCCAAAGCCAAGCATGTGAACATGGCAGTCAACAAGCCCGGGAATCACGGTTTCTTTTCTCGCGTCTATGATCTTCGTGTCCCTGTCCAAGTGCATGGAAACTTCTTTATCTGTGCCCACTGCCGCTATTCTTCCGTCCCGCACAAGTATCGCTTGAGCCTTCGGCTGAGCAGGATTCAGCGTAACCACATTTGCATTAAATAAAGCAAGCGAACGCTTACACATGCTTCAAGCTATCTGCCTAGAAGGAGATAAATGCTTAGACCCAGTTCTGCCCAGGCTTTCTCTGAAGCATCACGCGCTTCTCGTAATTGCGCTTGTTCCTGAACTTTGGTCCGGGACTTTTCTTTTCCTGAGCCTGTATTTTGGGAGTCTGTGATCTAACCTTTCCTGCTTTTGACAGTGAGCCGTGTGTTGGCATGGGTTTTTCACCGTTTGCTTTTAGATGGGAGAGTAACTCTTAAACCTTTTTGCCGCATATTTATGCGGTTGCGGGGGTCGCCGAGCCTGGTCAAAGGCGTAGGCTTCAGGAGCCTATCCTGTAGAGGTTCGTGGGTTCAAATCCCGCCCCCCGCACTAAAAATTAAGCCCTAAAAAGCGTGTTTTAGCGAAATAAGCCAGATTTGAGGAGTTGTTGGTGAGGACTGAGATTTCAGCACAAAATTACCAGTAAAGTTTTCTTTTTCTGCTTAAGACATAAAAGCTAGAAGCATAAGATAGGAGATGCAGCGATCATGAACGGGTGCATCTAGCTTGGTTCAAGTTTATTTAGAGCTTTCCGTTTTAATAGCCTTAGCCAACCAGTTTGACTTATTTCATAAACGGACAGAGGAGTTTTTAAACTTTGGGAAGCGCTTAGACGTCGAGTTGGCATCTTGTAAGCAGGCTGTTGAGATGGATTTAGCCATAGGAGTGGCTAAGAGACCATTAAGAGTTGCTGACGCACTTAAAATTTTAGAGGCAATAGAAACCCGCGAAATTAAGCTTCTAAGCCCTCATTCAAGAACCCTACTCTCGCTAGTTAGCGAGTATTCAAAGGAAACATCCCTTAAAATTGGTGACTTGCTGCACTATGCTGGGGCAACCCTTTTAAACGCTGAATACCTTGCTTCATGGAACAAGGATGATTTTAATCAACGTTACGAGAAAATTGTAAACAAAGTTAACAGAAAGAAAAACCTAAAAACTATAAAAGTGGGCACGCCCAATATGATTTTAGAGTGGTTAAAATGAGCAGCGCCGAAATAGCCAAACAAATACATGAGGATGTAGATCAGATATTGAAGGGCTTAAGCATAGAAGACCAAGAAAGGGTGCTCAGAGAAGCCCACAGCATAGTGGAAAGCCTAAAAAGAATAGAGCAGATAACAAGCAAAGTTAAAGCTCAAGCTTGAACGGTTCCCTATTAAAAAGCAATTTTACTGGTAAATTTGTGCGTAAATCCCACCCCACACTTTTTAGGGGGGATTATTTGCGTTTTCTGTAATTTTTGTAGCCATCCCTTTCTGTGACGTACTCGAATCCCGCCTCGATTAATTGCTTGTCCTCCTCTATGGTATGGGCAACTAAGTCCTGCTTGGATCTATTGTCAGAAAGTAAAAGATAACGGCTGCAGCCAAGCCCATAGCTCCAAGGATAAGTCCTAAGGCCTCGTAGTTAAACAAATCAAGCGCTGATCCTCCTACAGCTGCCCCTAGAGCCCCTCCTAAACTTATAGCTGCCGAGTTTATAGACATCATCGTACCACGAAATTCTGGAACTTGTTCAAGACTCAAGCCATTAGCAGTCGAGGATGCCATACCAGAAAACCATGATCCCCAAAAATTTACAGCCAAAGAAAACCACAAATTAGACAGATAAACGAAGGAAATTATGAATACACCCGCCAAAAAAGAAGACAGGACTGTCAAAGCTTTCCTTCCAAACCTGTTTGCAAGTCGACCAGCAACCAAGCTACCCAAAGTGTAGCATAGAGCTGCTCCCAACATTATTCCAATTCCAAAATTTGTTGACACCAAAAACGTTGCCTGAAAAACGATATCCCGTAAAGTAGAATCGCCATAAACGCCGCTGTGCGAAGGATATTGCCAACTAAGCATGCAGTAGCGGATATGCTTAGTAAGACTTGCTTGAAACTTCGTAGGTAGGTCTCCTTGGTAATTGCCGGTTGTTGTCTGCGCGATGTATATGGAAGACTGAGAAAGGCCAAGATGAGACTTGCAACTGAGACCGGCATCACAAATCCTAAGAGGACTGAACGCCAGCCTCCAATGTCTGCAATGAAACCAATAGCAGGAGCCCCAACGATATATGACAGAGATGCAGCAGCCATAATCCAGCCAACC
>JARYLR010000033.1 GCA_029907545.1 Candidatus Bathyarchaeota archaeon
AGCCAGAGTTAACACAGACATATTTCCTACACTGGTCGCTGATGAACTTCTAAAATTGTCGCCCAAAGTCATCATAGACATGGGAGCAGTTCCCTACATCTGCAACGGAGCACATGTAATGGCGCCTGGCATTGTGCGGTTTGAAGGAGAACTGAGAAAGGGCTATATTGCTTCCGTTCTTGATGAAAAACATGGAAAACTGCTGGCTGTAGGCGAAAGCCTATACGACAAAAACGAAGCAGAAGGCGTAACCCAAGGCATTGTGGTCAGAAACCTGCATTTTGTCGGCGACAAACTCTGGAAATTCCTTAAAGAGAACACCCCAGCATATCGGTGAAGTCTTTATGGATTGGGAATTCATAAAATCCTTTAATAGTCAAATCTATTCTATAAATTCAGACGTAGAGTTAAGAAACGCTTAAACTCTAGAAACGTAAAATAAGGCAGTATTGAGAGGAGAAGTTTGCCAGGATTAGGCGGAATACTCCGCAAACCCAAGAAGGAGGAAAAAGAGGCTGAAGCAAAGGGTGCCTCTGGCAAAATATACCTTAAGGCTATGCCTCTCCGCGAACTGTCAGACTTGGACACTGTGAAGAACGAAGTGAAAGCTGGATACATACTGATTTTGAGGGTTACGCCTCTTGCAAGCAAAAGCATTGAAGATGTCAAGCAGGCGGTGAATGAGTTATCTGCTTTTGCCGAGACAATTGGAGGCGACATTGCAAGACTGGGCGAAGAAAGAATTGTCATATGTCCGCAGAACGTTAGGATTTGGCGTGAGAAAGCGCCAGTGGTTAACGAACCTCTCCCCACCGCAGCCTAACAACATCCCCCTAGACCACGGTTTTGCTGCTTTTCCATAGCAACCTCTTTTACAAAAAACCGCGAGAAACCCCCCATTTTTCCGAGTGAAGCTGGGGGAGGGAGTTGAACCCACATGTAGCGGCTCTGCAGGCCGCCGCCTGAACCGTTCGGCCACCCCAGCACAGATATGAGAGATTTCAGGGTTGTAATAAACGTTATGAGTTCAACTTAAGCCGCCTAATAACCTCTTTGTAAACCCTCAAAGCAACTTCCTCGTCGTCGATGTTCTTTATCAGCATACGCCCGCTGGGAAAGAGGCTGATTTCCAGACCCTTATACTCGAACACTATGGCAAGCTGCGATCTAAGACGCACTTCAAAGCCGCTTCTAATCTTCTCGTAGGCCTTGGCAAGATCCATATTCAATGGTTTTTCAGGATTAATGTTAATAGTGCCATGCCCACAGAGCCATGCAAGCTTCTCTCTCTTCTCTGAGACGGACACGGCTCCTCCGCAAGCCACGCAGCCTTCCCTTCTAGGAACGTCAATCGTCGCAAAGTACATGTCGCTGAAATCACAGATCATAAGCTTGCCCGCTAGCGACGTACTTATGCCTGTAAGCACCTTTACGGTTTCCATAGCCTGCATTGAGCCTATAATGCCGGGGGTTGCGCCGAGCACGCCGCGGACATCGCATGTCTGCAGGTTGGCGTCGTCCACGTTCGGAAAGAAACATTCTAGGCATGCGGTTTTCGGTGGGACAAAAACGGAGAGGCTTCCTTCAATCCCTATTGCGGCGCCGAAAACGTATGGAACCCGTAGCTGTGCGCAGGCGCGGTTAACCACGTAACGTGTCTTCATGTTATCCAGACCATCAACCACGCAGTCCACTCCTCTGAGAAGCCGCTCCGCGTTAGCGCTGTTCAAGTTCTCTGGAACAGGCTCAGCACGCACCAGCGGGTTTGCCGTCTGCAGCTTCCGTGCTGCCACCTCAACCTTTGGATAGCCCAAGTCCTTCATTGCGTACAGGATTTGCCTATGCAGGTTGCGGAGTTCTACTGTGTCTTGGTCTATTAGGCGCAGGTACCCTACGCCGGCGAGAGCTAGGTAAAGAGAGGAAACTGTGCCTAGTCCGCCAAGTCCGACCACTGCAACTTTCGATTGCGCAAGCTTTTTCTGTCCTTTCACGCCGAGCTCTTTCATTATGATCTGGCGGCTGTAGAATTCGCTGAAATTGAGTCTAAGAGGCTTCGGCAACTTGGTTTCTCCTCAGCTGGCGCTGTAATCTTTGTCAGCCAGCCTTATATCTGCCTTTTTTCAGGAACTGCCTTTCATAAATCTCCCTAACCCTCTGTATCGTATCCGCCTGCTCCGGAGTCTTATCATCTCTTATCCGAGTTATCCGCGCAAACCGCAAAGCCATACCACACCTGTATTTGGGGCTTTTCTGAATCTCGTTATACACAACCTCAACAACAATCTTCGGAATCACATTCACCCTTCTAGGCTTCTCGCCTACAGTTATCTCTTTAAGCCTCCGTGTCATTTCAACTATCTCAGCGTCGGTTAAACCCTTAAAGGTCTTCCCAACCGTCAAAAACTCGCCAGTCTCAGAGTCACGAGCCGCAAGATAATAGTCCGAAAGCCAGTTAAACCTTCTACCATACCCCTGCTCCGCGCCCACGATAACCAAGTCCAAAGGCTCAAGAACAGGCTTTATCTTCAGCCACCGCTTGCCTCTTACGCCGACCGCGTACAAGCTATCAGGCTTCTTTGCCATAAGCCCCTCATGCCCAGCGTCCAAGGCTTCTTTCAGAAACCTATCAGCTTCTTGAAGGTCATCAATAAGTCTCATCGTTGTCAGTGGTATTTCGCCAGCGTTTTCTGCCAGAACCTGTCTTCGCTTGGTGTACGGATGCGAGACAAGGCTTTCGCCGTTAAGGTAGAGAATGTCAAACAAGTACAGCTTCAAAGGAACCTCTTCCGCCATGTCCTCCACCGCATGTACTCTTCGGAACCTGCGCATCAGATGCTGAAAGGGTATGGGGTGGCCCTCTTGGTCAACCGCGACGACCTCTCCCTCAAGGATAACCTCTTCCGCCGCCACGTTTGCCTTCACTTCCTCAGCGATCTCTGGCAGGCTTCCAGTTGCCTCAGTGAGGCGACGGCTGAAAATCTTGACATCATCTTTGTGCTTGTGAATTTGAACCCTTGCCCCATCGTACTTGTACTCGAATGCTGAAACTCCTCCATGCTCCCTGAGGGCTTCAGCCGCGTCGTTCGCCATCTGAGCCAGCATAAGATCCACCGGCCTAAATACTCTGAATTTCACAGCAGCCAAGGCTTCTTTGCCTTGGGTTTTGGCTATTGAGGCAACTTCTCCAATGTCGCCGATTATCATGCTTGCCTTCTGCACAAGTTCAAGCGGTATCTGAAAGGCTTTAGCCACAGCTTGCTCCATCAGCCCTTCATGGAAGCCTGTACGCGTCTCGCCAATGAAAATCTTCACTAGGTATTTGGCTTCCAGCGGCGAGGCTGAGCCCAGCAATACTGCTATTTGGCGCTCTTTTTTTCCCCTAGAACCTTGTCCAGAGGTTTCAGAGATCGCCTCAAAGCTTCGTCTGACCTCTGTTATAGTTAATGCCTTTTCGAAAAGCACCACCTGCTTTCTGCTTTTGCTTTTCTCGAAAATCGCCATCGTAGCTGAGCCTACATCCCCAGTCTCGTTAAAAACCTTCAGAAAACTGCTCCAATCACTTCCTGTAATGCGCAGAATCACGCTGTGCAGTGTTGCCCAGCTGACCTCCAAGGTTCGCTGGCTCCATTTCGGGAAAGGCCTACCAAGCATCATGGAGACGGCGGGCTCGATTTCCTCGGCTTCGAGGTTTTGCAGAAAGCTGGAAACAAGATCTACCATGAGTAGCCTTTTCTTGGTGGCTTCCAGTTTTTCGCCTAGTTCAGCAAGCGCCTTGAATAACGTGGGCATGTTTCAACCTTTAGCCTATCTTTAAGTAGTCTATGAAGAGAGACTCCTTTTAAATTGGCTATCGGAAAAAGAGTTGGTTAAGAAGAAAGACCCATTAGAAGGATGCTTCAAGCTTGGTCTTCATTTCCTTTATCTTCTTTTCCGCTTCCTTCACCTTGTCTTCTTTCTTCAGCGCCTTATAGCAGTCTCTAGCGTACTCCAACGCGCTTACACCGTAGCGGTCGAAGCCTTTCTGGAAGGACAGCTCCGCGGACTTGGCAAAGTATTCAGCAGCCTGCTCATAGTCTTTTGACGCAAACGCGCATTCGCCAGCCCTGTAAAGCATCGACGTGGAATCGAAGAAGTTGTTTGCCTTCAAATACAGTTCAGAAGCTCTAACAGCCTTCTCCATCGCTTCCTTGTACTTGCCTGTCTCAAAAAGCGTGTTTGCCTCCTTATGGATTTTAACTGGATCTTCTTTCTCTTTAGATTGGCTCATACTTTTTCAACTCTCGGTTGGCTATCTATCAGCAACATGCTGGCATTTAGGCTTTCCCATCCGCCGTGCCCAAGACGCCTAAAACGGAGTGCAAAGTCTAAAAGAGGGACGTGCCAACTGAACTAGCGTTGAGGGAAGATAGGCTATGAATATCTGCGATGCACACATACACTTAGGAGACTCTGGTCCATGGCAGCCTTACATGAACCCAACCATACATGTAGACGAACTCATCCGCCTCTTAGACAAGCATGGGGTAGAGCGAGCCGTCGTTTTTCCTAACCCAAACGTCGGCGACAAGTACCCAGAGATGAATAACTACATCGCAAAAAGCGTAGCCAAACACCCCAAGAGACTTGTCGGGTTCGGACGCGTTGACCCCAGAAGAGAAGACGCTATAATGGAGCTGCAAAGAATAAAAACCAAGCTGCACTTGTCAGGGCTTAAACTGCATCCGATGGTTGAATGCTTCAGACCCGACCACAACTTCTTCGACAAGTTCTTCAAAAAAATCAACGAGCTAAATCTCCCCATGCTGATTCACACAGGAGACGGCTTCTCATCTCCGGGGCTTGTGGCGAAAACCGCTAGAAAGTATTCTAAGCTACCGATAATTCTGGCACATCTAAGAGAAGGAGGCCTAAGCGTCATGAAGGAATGCGCAAACGTCTACGTTGAAACTTCAGGCACGCTACCAAACTTCATCGAACTAGCCGCGGACATAGATGAAAGCAGGATACTATTCGGATCCGATATTCCATACTACCAGTTTCCAACACAGAAAAGCATAGTAGAAGCCAGCGAAGTCTCCAACAAAATCAAAAGGAAAATATTCTACGATAACTTTCAGAAGTTGTTTAGCCAAAAATAGAATAAGCACGTTATCCGAAAATGTGTAGAGGGAATTGAAACGACATCTCCAAAAAAACAGTCACACATCGTTCTGCAACTTGCAACCGCAACAATCTTCGCAGCCCTCGTGTGCGTAGCAACTGTAATCTTTGTCATAAGCATACCAGCAACCTTCGGCTACTTCAACCTAGGAGAAACAGTCATCTACATTGCCGCACTACTTTTCGGACCATACGTAGGTGCAATCTCCGGAGGCATAGGTGCCTCTGCAGCAGACATTATGCTGGCGCCTCAGTTTGCCCTTGGAACGTTGGTGATAAAAGGGTTGGAAGGAGCAATCATAGGATTTTTGAAAATAAAACTAGCCAGAAGCGCCGCAAACCAGATCTTAAGCGCCATTGCTGCAACAGTCATTGGGGGACTTGAAATGGTTGCAGGATACTTCTTGTATGAACAGATAGTACTCGGCTACTCCATGGCAGCAGCCTTGGCAGAAGTCCCATTCAACATTGTGCAAATGCTGATCGGCATTATTGTCGCAGTACCCATCGCGGGAATAGTCTCAATCGTCTTCCCACAGCTTAAAAGCTGAAGCTACAACTATGCTCTCAGATGATCTTGCCATGAGCCTGCTTCCGGGAAAGATTCCGAAAGAACTACTAGAAAAAGTCGTCTTCAGACACCTTGGTGCCAAACGCAAAGAAGTAGCGCTAGGACCGCTTGCAGGGTTTGACGGCGCAGTCTTGGACATTGGCGATTACTCACTGATTGTGTCCACCGACCCAATCACGGGTGCAGTAGAGCGAATAGGATGGCTAGCAGTGAACGTGAATGCAAACGACGTGGCAACTTTCGGCGTTGAACCCGCTTTCATGTTGTCCTGTATAATGCTCCCCGAAAAAGCAGACAGGAACATGGTTGAGACTATAAGCAACCAAATGGACAAGGCGGCAAAGGCGCTGGGAATGGCTATTGTTGGAGGACACTGCGAAACAACTCCAAGACTGTCCAACCCCATCGTCGTGGGGTCCGCGATTGGAATAGCAGCTAAGGGAAAATACGTTACGGCAGGTGGAGCCGAGAAAGGGGACAAACTGCTTCTGACCAAGACCGCGGGAATAGAAGGCACAGCCATTCTTGCCTTAGACAGAGAAAAACAGCTTAAGAACTCGATAGGGTTTAGGACAATCCGCAAGGCACAGGAATTTTACAAACAGATCAGCATAGTCAAAGAAGCGATAACAGCTTTCAAAACCGGTGAAGTCCACGCAATGCATGACCCCACCGAAGGCGGCGTAGCAGGCGGGATACATGAAATGGCAGACGCATCACATCTAGGCGTGATGGTGTTTGAAGAAAGCATTCCGATGGCGCCTGAAACCGTTGAAATCTGCCGTTTCTTCAAAATAGACCCACTCCAGCTTGTGGCTTCAGGCAGCTTACTGATAGCATCAAGCCGCGACTCTGCTGAAGAGATTATCCATACTTTAGGCAAAAGTGGAATTCAAGCAGTAGCAATAGGCGAGTTTCTGCCTTCCCCAGAAAGGCGACTTGTCAAATGCAAAAACGGCAAAGTGAAAAAACTTGTCCGACCAGTAAATGATCATCTGTGGCTAGCATTAAAACGGTGAGGCTATTTTATCGCAGCCGAAGCTGTGCGGCATGGATGTTGGAGCGAAGATTTTGGTAAATCACAATCACCGCGTAGAAAGCATAAGATAAAATCAGCTGCGGATGACGCACCGCATATTTTAAATCATTAACAACAAACTCGATACTTTGCCTGACCGACCAAACCGCTTCTGGACGATAGTGCACGCAATACGGCTCATAAACAGCGACAGCGCGATAGCCGTTCCGGCATATCCACTTCTTGATGTAAGAGTCTTCGTAAGTGTGCAGATCGTCGGGAATCTGGATTCCTTCAATTGCCTTTCGCCGAACAAGCAGGTCATGTGTCCCGCCTCTCTTCTCGAAAATCTTCAACGTAACCCTTTCAAAAAGGCTAAGGAAGCGCGTATTTTTCACAACAGACCAGATCTCGATACCCCAGATTGCGCCTACTTTGTCTCGGATAAGTTTAGCAGCCTTCGCGAACCAGCCGTCACACAGGACAACGTCGCTGTCAACAAACATAAACCAGTCAGTTTCCACTTTCTCTAAGGCAAGTTGCCGCGCCCTTCCCCGTTTTCCGCCTTCCTGAATCAGCACTACATTCCCATATTTCCTGTTGAACTCTCGCACTATATCTAGTGTTGAGTCCACGGAGTAGCCGTCAACCACAATCAGCTTGTTGACAGGTATATTCCTGTACACCGATTCAAGACATTCTCTCAGAGACCTTTCACTGTTCTTTGTCAGAACAACAACGTCAACTCGATGAGCAGACAATGTTATTCTACCTCTTCAAAGACCTTGAAGGATTCCTCTTGTTCTCTATTTCCTGAATCAGCCAGATAAAGGCAAAGACGCCAGCATATATTAAGCGTTCTTTGACGAGCCTCATGTTTTTCAGCTCAAAAACAGTTGAAAGACGATTATCTTTTGACGCAAGGCTTCCAACCTCTTTATAGTGCCGGCAATACGCGTCATAGCTAACCACGACTTTATAGCCTCGAGCAGTTATCCGCTCCTTTATGTAAGCGTCCTCTAAAACGTGAAGCTGGCTCGGAATGCTTATGCCCTCTACTGCCTTATGCCGGATCAGTATATCATGGCATCCACCTCTTATGTTAAAAACACGCCCTTCCATCCGCTTCAAGACCCCAGTTAGTAACGGATTCTCAATGTTTCCTGGCACGTCAACCCCCCAAACAGCGCCCACATCGTCCTGTATGTGCGCCACTGCCATCTTGAACCAGTCTTTGCATAGAATTACGTCGCTGTCAACAAACATGAACCAGTCAGTTTCCACTTCACTTATTCCGATCTCTCGCGCTCGCCCCCTTGAGCCTTCATCAGACAAAATCTTTACGTTTCCATATTTCCTGTTAAACTTGTTCATGATCTGCAATGTGCCATCTGTCGAGAACGCGTCAACAACAACAAGTCTATGCACGGGAACGTTTTCATAAACTGACTCAAGGCATGGCGCAAGCATGCGCTTACTATTCTTGGTGAGCATGACAACGTCAACGGCGTCCATAGTTGCTATTCACCCTTGTTTATTAATTAATGTTCTCAGCAAAGGTTGAAGTATGCCATGTAAAAACTTCCCTTTCACAAGCAGACACCGGCTTCATAAATGCTATAGCCAGACAATTTAAAAATCGCATCTTTAAAGCTCAAATTTAACCTTCTACCTCTTGTATCCGCTCACTTAATATATCCCTTATCAACGATGTTCTTTAATCCTTAATTAGGTAAGAAACAACTGATAAATGGAAGGCAAGCCCAGTGGTCACAGACCTAAAAAAAGCCACAAGCCTCATGATTCGCTCCCTAACTCCTAACAGACCCTACCACGTTCAATGGCTGATCACCAGAAAATGCAACTACCGCTGCAGAGGATGCAATGTCTGGCGCGAACAGGATTCCAGAGAACTATCCGCAGAAGAGATAAAGCATGGGCTTGATGTTCTCCGAGAACTTGGGGTAATCGAAGTTGTACTTTCTGGAGGAAACCCTCTGCTGAGGGAAGACGCTGACGAAATAATAGAATATGCTTCACAATTCTTCATCACAACCGTCTACGATAACGGCAGCATGGCTGTTAAGAAGATTGATGCTCTTCGCCATGCCGACTTTGTAGCCATATCTCTCGACAGTCTAGATCCAGAAAGAAACGATTACATAAGAGGCGTTAAAGGAGCATGGCACAAAACGATGTCAGCAGTCGAGAAACTCCACAACGAAGGCATAGCTGTAAGCGTCTCACCAACAATTTCGCAGTTCAACCTGCATGAGATTCTTGACTTTACAGAACATTTTACTCGCAAAGGAATCCCAATCTGGTATTGCCTCTACTCATACGACACTTGCGAGCAGACACAGCTTTTCGCGATAGGCAAAAAAGTGGACGAATTCGCAATTACAGACAACGAAAAAATGGTTGAGGCCTGCAATTCGCTAATCAAACTAAAGAAAGAGAACAGTAACATACTGATGACAACGAAAATTCTGACCGCCACAAGAGACCTCTACAAAAACGGCAAGCGAAGTTGGCAGTGCCGAGCACTTAGAAACTTCTTCGTGATAGATCACCTCGGCAGAGTCGCCGCATGCCACCTCCACAGCCCTGTCGTCTCCGTTCGTGACCTGCCAAAAGTCTGGAACAGCAACGAATTCAACAAGCTGCGCAGAAAATACAGCCAGTGCACCCAATGCACATACATGTGCTACATTTTCTATTCTCTTCACGGAAGCATCCTCGGCAATGTCCAAATCGCTCAAGAACAATGGAGAAACGCAAAACTTCTATTCAAAAAGGAAAAAGCTAGGTTTCCAAGTTCGGCAAAGCCGCAATTATCTGCGAAACCTTGCTAACCAAAGCCTGATCAAACTTCATGTCTTCAGTTCTCTCAAGCGAAGCTATCCGCAACTGCTCCTCTAACAAAACGCTACAATCCTCAATCCGCCGAGGGCCCGCATCCCCTGGTTTCTTAAGCTCAAGGAGGGCAGGCAAAAGCATGATGAAGAAAAATGCTCCAAATGCGATGACAACCAATTTCTGAAATTCTTCAAGAGCCATGCTGGTCTTTCGAATATTACGTCTTAGTTTATAATATAACTTTTTCCATCACCAAAATGAATAGTTTTGAACCAGCCTCTCTGTTTTCTTCCGAAAGCCTTTGATAGACACAAATCAGCAAATGCTTTAGTGCAAATCGCAACATTATAGAGAAAAGTAAACAACAAAAGCGGCATCAGCCACGATGCTCTACTTCTGCCGTCCAAGTATGTGCCGATGCCAACTTCAAAAAAAGGAGCAAAGTTACCAACAAAACTATAAAAGGACAGTGGAATAAAAAACCAGAAAGCACTTATCCATTGGGGAGGTCCCAAGAAGAAAAGTGAAAATCCAATGATCCACGAGAAAAGCACCAGAATAGGCATAAAATACACGTTAAGTAATAGAACCCCGTCCACTTTTTCCCTCAAGGTTAACTTCCTGTTCTTCAGCACAGAAGCAGTGTGCTTGAACGCTGTCTCCATGTGGCCTTCTGCCCATCTCCGCCTCTGTCTCCAATAGGCATGCCAACTTTCAACCGCTTCCTCATAGCACTCAGCTTCATTTATATAGCGAACTTTGTAGCCGGCCAAATAGACTCTGAAAGTTAAATCTGTGTCCTCAGCTAATGCCGACTCGTCCCAACCGCCTATGTGATCCAGCAGACTCCTTCTCACTGCGCCAACTGTGCCGCCGAACTGAGGAATCAACTTGAGGATTTGTCGAGCATACTGGTCTACCCTGTAGCCCCCTATTCTTTCCAGCGCTACAAGTCTTGTCACAATGTTCTTAGGCTCATTTAGCACGGTTACTCGCCCCTGTACCACACCGACCTCTGGGTCTGAGAACCCGTTTAAGAGTCTTTCAAGAATGTCACGTTGTGGGTAGTAGTCTGCATCAAAGCACACAACGATCTCGCCGTTTACGTGTCGAAGTGCTGCGTTCAGCGCTGAGGCTTTTCCGCGTCCAGACTCCTCTTGGTTTTGATGTATGACTTTGAGACGACTATCTGTTTTAGCAAAATTCTCCATAATGGTCCCTGTGCCGTCAGATGAGCCGTCATCAACGGCAATAATTTCCACTCGCTCTTTAGGGTAGGTAAGCTCATTTATCCTTTGAAGAAGTCTGCCAATAACTCGCTCTTCGTTGCGTGCTGGAATCACAATTGACACGAAATATGGACACAATACACTGTTGATGCTGTTCAGCTTCTTTCGGCGCCATGAGCTTCTGAGAGCCGTAAGTGTAAAAACAAAATGACGAACAAGATACACAAAAATCACTGCACTCAAGAATATGAACAGTATCTCCAAGATGAACGTTATCAATCGTTACCCTTCTCGATGAGCTCCAGAATGCGTCATAAAGGATAGGCTTAAAGACCAGTAAGACACGACCCAAAGAAGATTCAAAAAAGGACTTAACAAGACTTGCAGCATATGGGGCATTATTTCGAGACTGCTGGCAATCAGAAAAAGGTAGTTCCAGAAAAAACCGATTATGTTACCTATAGCGAGAAGAGCTGCCTTCTTTTTCAGAGATCCGTCAAGCGGAAAGATCAAGGAGACAAAAATGAAGTTAAAAACAATAAGCGCCAAAGCTATATTATAATTAAAGTCTGTTGAAATAAGAATAATCATTGAGATGACTGCTGCACAAATAAGTCCAGAAAATAAGTGAATTTTCCTATAATTTTGCTTTCTATCGTTTAATGTCAATAGTGGGGCAAAGGTAGCATCATCAACAGGTTTTGTTTCCTCAGAAGTCATATCAGAATCCGAAGAATAATTATCGTTTAAAACAATTTATTAAATTTTCGGTAAAGCCATCGAAGGCATCTGTTAAAAACTGTTTCTCGTAATAAAAAATCAGACAGTCAGAGTTTTGTTCATGCATATTCCAGAAAGGATAAAAAGATAGCGAATGTTCGTGGACTTTGGCATGTCCTGATTGTTTCTTGCGTCCATACTCCTCCAGCCGACTTGATCTGGCTTTCTTAGGAGGTGATCCGGCCGCAGGTTCCCCTACGGCCACCTTGTTACGACTTTTCCCCCCTTGCCAAACATGGGTTCGACCCAAACAACATGTCTGGGCCTCGCCCAAGCTTGACTCGGGTGGAGCGACGG
>JARYLR010000034.1 GCA_029907545.1 Candidatus Bathyarchaeota archaeon
ATCAACTGCTAAAGTATGAAGACACTCCAGTGATGGATATTCTGCAGTTTATTGCTGGAAGCGCAGATAAGTCAGGCGTAATCGGCTACGACTTCAGAGTGGCACCTGACGGCAAGTTCGAGTTTTTCCCTCGCCTAAGCAA
Organism: Candidatus Bathyarchaeota archaeon; assembly: GCA_029907545.1. Classification (GTDB taxonomy): domain Archaea; phylum Thermoproteota; class Bathyarchaeia; order Bathyarchaeales; family Bathycorpusculaceae; genus JAGTQT01. Next base: position 143 of record JARYLR010000034.1, read on the forward strand.
AACCTCGCCAGTAAGCCTTGCCGAGAAAATTGAGGCTAGCGAGTACCGCATGGATATTCACCGCGTACGGAACAAGGTCACGGTCTACGGTGCCGCGGACAAGAGCGTGCCCGCGGACAAGGACAGCTGGACTGAGAGCCTGGATCCTGCTGACGGCGTATGGTCCGCCACGTCTGGGAACATTAGCCTTGACACTGGTGTGAAGATCCGCGGCTCCGCAGCCATTAAGGTCTGGAACACTCAGGCGTACTATTCTGGCTGCGTGTTCACGCTGGACAGCGGCAAGGAAGTAAACGCGGAGCTTTATCCGCTGCTCTGCTTCTACCTGCGCCGTGACAACACGTTTAACGGGAACATGTATGTGGCGCTGGAAGACTCAGCTGGCAAGCTGGCTTACCTGTGGAGTACGGTGGGGGCGGGTCAGTGGTTCCAGAAGCAGTTTAGAGTGGGCTCGGTTAACGCGGATCTGTGGACGGTTGACGCGGGCTTTAACTGGACTAGCATCAAGAAGTTCCGCGTTGACGTCTGGTTTGAGACAACTGGCGAGGGCAGCATGTGGGTTGATGGCTTGTTCTTCGGGGGTCGCAGATACTCCGCTACGCAGGAAGACACGGGTAGCCAGACAGCCTACGGCCTAAGAGAGCTTGTGGACACGGATGAGGAGCTGTACAGCGACAACGAGTGCACGCTCAGAGCCAAAGCCATTCTCGCGCAGCTTAAGGACCCAGCCGAATACCTCACGGTAAGAAGCACGGTGATAGACTATGGCAATACTCCTCTTCTGCCTGGCGACAAGATCCACGTGGTGCTGCCGAACGAGAACGTGGACGCGGACTTCCGAATCTTAAGCGCAGAATATAGTGTTGACGCGAAGACCCAGACGCTTGAGATAGCGCTGGAGCTAGGGCGCGAAGTGCCGCTGCTGGCGGACTATGTTTACGCGCTGCAGTCCAGGACAAGCCATGTCCGGCGGTACAAGATTGCGAGGGCGGTCTAGCTTTATGGATAGGGGTAGGCGTACGGTGGTTGAGGTTCGCTGTGACTTGCATAGGGAGCTTAGGAAGTTGGCTTTGCTGAATGATGTGAGGATTTACGAGTTGACTAATGCTGTGTTAGAGGAGTTTTTGAGGGATCCTGAGAAGGCTAAGGCTGCGGTTAAGAGGCTGCGTGTTAAGGCGCATCCTTTTTAAGCTTATTTACCCCTTTTTCTAGTCACAGTATGTATTAGGGAGCTTTGGAGTTTGGGTAAGAAGCGTCTGAAGACGGTGCAGTCTGATTCCAGCTATCTCGTGGGGAAGATCGTGTTGTTGGCCTTGATAGTTTTGGTTGTGGTCGGCGTCGGGTTTGGGGCTTACGTGCTGATTAATCAAGCGGGCAGCGGCGGCTCGAATAGCGGCGGAGGCAGCAGTCAGTACAGGATAAGCAGTGTGCCTACGAACAAGATTCTTCTTGTCACCAGCATGGGGAATATTACGATCGAGCTGTATGCGGATATGCCGATTACGAGTGAGAATTTTAAGAATCTTACGAAGCTCGGCATTTATGATGGGACGATTTTTCACAGAGTGGTGAAGGGCTTTGTGGTTCAGGGCGGCGACCCGACGGGCACGGGAATGGGTGACCCGAGCATTGCGCGGATTCCGGATGAGCTTCCGAATAAGCACAGCAACGTGCGGGGCTCGGTGGCGATGGCGAAGACTTCGGAGCCGAACTCGGCGACCAGCCAGTTCTACATTAATCTTGTGGATAACAGTGCTAACTTGGATAGTAACTATTCGGTATTTGGCAGGGTGACAAAGGGGATGGATGTTGTGGACAAGATTGCTAATGTGGCGGTTGATGAGAATGACCGGCCTTTGTCGAACGTGACGCTAATAAGAGCGCTGTTCCTAGAAGAGTAAATGGGCATGTGGTGTTGACGGCTTAAAAAGGGAGGGTTGTGCTTAGGTTTGTTTATGGATGAGCGTTTGGGGAAGCTGAAGCCTGAGGAGAAGGTGGATCTTGCGGTGGGGATGAGTGATTTTGTTATTCGTGTTTGTGCGGACGGGGTTAGGGCTCAGTATCCGGGCATAAGTGAGGAGGAGCTTATTGAGCGTGTGCGGGAGAGGCTTCAGTTCGGAAGGAGAAAGCACGGTGAAGGGAGAGTTTAGTCGGGTTTGGAGGCTTTTGAGAGTTTCGTGAGAAGGCTTGTGAAGTGCCTTAACAGTGCTGGGTTGGATTACATGTTTACGGGCGCGTTGGCTGCGAGTTACTATGGTATGGCTAGGACGACGAGTGATGTTGATGTGATTGTGGCTGTTAAGAATAGCAAGGAGAGGCGGAGGCTTGTTTTGGCGTTGAGGGATGCGGGGTTGAAGGCTGATGAGAAGAAGGTTGATGATGCTGTGAGGTCAGGTTACGGGATTGCCACGTTTTGTGATGGTAAGTCTCCTTTGACTGTTGACGTTATACTTCGTGAGAAGGAGCTTGTGAAGAGGAGAGGCATGGTTGTTGGGTTGCCTACTTTCTTTCAGGCTCCGGAGGACTTGATTTTGGCGAAGCTGCGGATGATTAAGGCTACGTTTCCGAGGGAGAGGGCTTTGAAGGACAGGGAGGATGTGAGGGCGATTTTGAGGTTTGCGGACGTGGATGTTGAGGCTTTGGAGAAGCAAGCAGAGAGGGATAGCACCCTTTCAATTCTCAAATCTTTGTCAAACTAAGAATGCTATCTTGATCAATCACTGTTGTTCAGCTACAAGTAGCATGTCAAAGTTATCGAGACGATACCATTCTTCTGCTTCTGTTGGAGGAATGTTGAACCCTGATTTTATACTCTCATTTTTTATTAAATCCTCTATAGTTCCGGGGTCAACTCTCTTTTCAAGCATCATTTCTACTCTGTTTCCCACTTCATCAGTCACTTCGTAGACAAAACAGCAGGAAGGCTTCCTCCCCCAATTTCTGGATTTGTGAATTGGTGAATTTCGCTCTGCTTTATATTAGCTTTTCATGCTCGTTTCTTCTTGATGATGCCTCATGAAGGAAGTTGCCAAGCAGATCAAAAGCCTAACTCTAGGCGACCTTGTAAAGACCGAGTGGTTTGATGCCTCCATCGGCAAGAGCCTCAGCGGAGGCTTAAACGGTATCGATGTGCCCGTCACCAGCTGGGGCGTTTATCTTGGCGTTCTTGGCGAGAAGAACAAGCACCTTATCCTTGCCCAGAACAGTTTCCGCTATTCGGCCTGCATCTACGACATAGACTACACGGCGGTTCCAGTCGCGTGGGCAGTCAACGTCACCGTCATCCTCAAAGGCCACGTCCAGCCTGAAGAAGCCAAACACCTTCTCAACAGCTTCCTCATGGGCGGAAACGCACTTCAGACAGGCGCATAAAACAGCAGAGGGCTACCAACCATGACCGACTGGGTTAAGAAGGCGCTTACCAAGACCACGCGCCAAAAAGCCGTAGCGGAGGTGACTGAACCAGACATCAAGCTTATCTACGGTGTAAAACTCGCTCTGGCTCTGATCTTCAGCCTAACCGCGCTGGAAGCCATCCACCTACTTGTTCTAGGCAGATGGAACAGCGAAATCTTCTCCGCAATAACCGCCCTAACAGGCACCGTCACAGGCATCTTCATCTCACAAAGAGCGTGAACCCAACCATGACACAGAACCATGCTGAACCTATAAATAGGGGGGTTAAAAACCGCCCCCAGACTAACAGAGGAGTAAAAGAACTCATCGAAACCGAATGGAAAATCATCGAAAAACTCCAAAAACTCGCCACCAAAACCCCATACGACAAAGCAAAAGGCTTCTACTACCAAACCCTAGCAAGCCACGTACGCACACTCTCCATCCTTCTAAAGCTTCATGCACCAGAACAATCAATCGACCTCGCACAACTCCTAAGCCAAATCACAACCGAAGCCAAAACCCTCGCAAAGAGGCTTAAAAAAAGATGAGCACACAAGCACTCAAACAACTCGCACAAAACCCAGTCCTCTTCGCCGAACAACTACTAGGCTTCAAACCCTTCCCCTACCAAAAACAAATGCTCGCAGACCAATCCGCACGAATCGTAGCCTGCATGGGAAGACAAACAGGCAAAACCACCACAATCGCAGCAAAAGCCATCCACTACGCATTCACACATCCAAACACAACCACCCTCATCATAAGCCCATCACTCAGACAAAGCATGATAATGTTCGACAAAATCCAAGCCTACCTCACAAACCCCGCACTCAGAAAAAGCGTAACCCGCAAAACAAGAACAATAATCCAGCTAACCAACAAATCACAAATCATAGCCCTACCATGCAGCGAACACCTCCTCAGAGGATACACAGCCAACCTAACCATCTGCGATGAAGCCGCATTCATGCCCGAAACCATAATAACAGAAATAATCTTCCCCATGCTCAGCACCACACACGGAACAGCCATCTTCCTAAGCACACCATGGGACAAAAACCACTTCTTCTACAAAGCTTTCACCAACCCCAACTACAAAACCTACACAATCAAATCAGAACAAAACCCACTCATCACAAAAGAATTCCTACAAGAAATGCAACAAAACATGACACAAGAAGCATACCAACGCGAATACGAAGCCCAATTCACAGAGGCCCAAGCCAGCTACTTCCCACAACAACTCATCCGCAAAGCCGTAGAACTCGCACAAAAACTCGGATTGGAAACCATCACAAACCTCGAACAACCAATACAACAAGGCAACTACAATGCAGGACTTGACCTCGGAAAACTCCAAGACCACTCCGCACTAGCAATCGTAAACCAAGAAAACACCACAACAAAACTCATCTACATACACCAGTTCCCACTCAACACACCATACACCAACGTCATCGGACACCTCGCCAAAGCCAACCAAACCTTCAACCCCCAAAAAACCCTCATAGACCAAACAGGAATAGGCGAACCAATCCTCGAAGAAACCCAAAACCAAAAAATACCCAACACCCAAGGCATAAAATTCACACAAGAAACCAAACAAACCCTCCTCACCAACCTCAAACTAACAATGGAACAAAACCGCCTAGCCATCCCCTACCACCCACAACTCTGCGAACAAATCAACAACCAACAATACACATACACCAAAAACGGACAACTCCAATTCACATGCCCACCCAACACCCATGACGACATGCTATGGGCACTAGCGCTAGCGTGCTACGCCACAAAAACCGAACCCACACCCAAACTCTGGATCGTCACCAAATGACCACAAAAAAAGAATACTTCCGCATAACCAAACATGCCAAAACCTACAACCACAAAACAGGCACATTCACCATCAACATAGCCTACGAAACCGCAACCCAGCCAACTCCACGCACAACAGCAGTCGCAGAAGCCTTCGGACTCGGCACAGACCAAACACAAAAACACGTAGTCTACGACAACCTACAAATCAAAATACACCCAACAGACATCATCTACATCACAGGCGACAGCGGCTCAGGAAAAAGCACTCTACTCAAAACAATAAAGAAAGATCTAGGCAAAAACGCCATAGACACCGCAACAATCAAACCAGACCCAGACAAACCAATCATAGAAACCCTAGGCAAAGACACCAGCCAAGCCCTAGAACTCCTAAGCAAAGCAGGACTCAACGATGCGTTCCTCTTCCTAAGACAATACAAAGAACTAAGCGAAGGACAAAAATACCGCTACAAAATCGCCAAACTCGCCGAAACCCAAAAACAATGGTGGATCGCCGATGAATTCTGCAGCACACTCGACCGAGACACAGCCAAAATCGTAGCCTACAACCTACAAAAAACCGCAAGACAACACCACAAAGCCGCAATAGTCGCAACAACCCACACCGACCTCAAACAAGACCTAGCACCCAACACCCACATCCACAAACACTTCGGCAAAGAAATCACCATCAAACACTACCCCAACAAGCCACCCACCCAATGCAGCCTCACCCGCCAAATGCACATAGAAACAGGCACCTACACAGATTACAAGAAACTCGCCGCCTTCCACTACCGATCAAGCAGCTGCCCACCACCAAGAAAAATCTTCACCCTAAAACGCAAAAAAGAACTCTCAGGAGTAATAGTTTACAGCTACCCACCTCCAACAGCCTTCGGAAGAAGCAAAATCTGGAAAGGCAACACCCAAGAACTACAAAACGAGATAAGCACCATAAGCCGCGTGATACTGCATCCCAAATACCGCACAATAGGCTTAGGCACCAAAAGCGTAAAAGAAACCCTTCTCAGAGCAGAAACGCCCTATGTAGAAACCATAGCAGTCATGGCTAAGTACAATCCCTTCTTTGAAAAAGCAGGAATGCAGAAAATAGCTGAAAGCCAACCCAGCAAGAACGTCTTAAAAAACTTGGAGAAGCTTCAAACGTTAGGCTTCAACCTCGACATGCTCGGAAACCTCAGCTACAACGCAGAGAAAATCAGGCAAATCGGCAAACCAAAACTCGTAACAACATTGAAAGAGCTTTCACACCGAGAAGCATCGGTAAGAAAGCGGCTGATACCTTCTTCTAAACTCTACCCAGACCACAGCGAGTTCATGGAAAAAATAGCTACACTTAACGAAGATGAGCTAGCAAAAGTTTTAAAACGGCTCATGTTTATGGCACAGACCAAAGCCTATTTGTTCTGGAAAAAAGCTTGATTCTGCACTATTTTCTTGGTTAATTCGGATAAGGATTCGGAATTCATAAACGTTTTTTCCACGCATGCCACATACTTCTGGTTCTCCATGGAAGGTTGATTTCGGTTGAGAGTTGAATCTGCTACTCTTGCAGTCTTGACTCTATGCATTTTTCTTGCGTTCTATTTTGCCTTCCTGTCTTTTCAGATATCTGATGAAGCAGTGAAGAAGCAGTTTGTGCTTCTTGCTGCATCTTCGGTTATCACTGGTGCAGTTCTTGCAGCGTGTTTAGCAGTATTTTTCAGCATGAAGAAGGCTTTTTCAAGAGTGGAGATTAAACTAAAACCTATTGAAGAGCAACATGACGCTGAAGTGGAATAAGCTTTTGCCGATTATTGCTTGGCAGGTTTGATTTTTCCGAAAAACCTATATTTCTATACAATGCTAGGTTTATTTCTGGGAAAGAGCAGGCCGCAACCATTTCTTTAACATTTGCTATCTAACCCTCATGGAAATTGGCATTTCGCTCTTTCCCGTCGAAGAGGTGAAAAATCGGAGAAAGGAGGAAAGAAAAATGCGTAAGAAACTAGCCATGATCGCTTATGTGGCTCTTATCCTTGTGCTTCTCACAGTTCACAGCAGGTCTTTGTAGACAAATCGTTCAAAGTTCCATTATGGTCGTATCTCAAATACAAAGCAATGTACCGACGATATACTGGAGGAATAGCGGGAAACCTTGTGGTTCCCGATGATGGCGAAAACGCCTATCGAAACGCTTTCTGGCAAGGCGCAGTTAACATCGCTGGATATGGAATTGATAACTACTTTAGCGTCCTCAATTTGCATCCAACAGGCTACGCCTATGGGCACAACGGAAACATGACTGTTCGTTGGGGCTTCAAGACAACCGAAATTCGTTCCCTTAACCCAATCTATGCAGAGTACATTTGGGACTGGAATGTTTTAAACCTGATTTACGAGCCGTTGGTTGAGAGAGATCCATACAGTCACTTTACGGAGCCAAGCTGGGTCTCGTGGATCGCTAAGAACTTCACCGTAGACACATATGCGCATCCAGTCTATGGCAAATGTTCAAAAGTCAAGGTCACTTTGCGCACTGATGTGACATGGCAAGACGGCACGCCGCTGACTACTACAGACATTTATTATACCTTGGTTGAGCTAGCCGATAGACTCAATGCGCTGGGATACCCGCCACCATTGTGGTACCACAATGTGCAGCAAATACTAGACTTCAAAATATACGATCCCTACAACTTTGACATTCTCTTTTACTTTGAAAGCGCAGAAGAACTCTACTACAACAGTGTGCTTCCATACCTAAGTGAAACTCCAATACTGCCAAAACACGTTTGGAAACCCATCGTAGATACAGGAAATCCGACAAGCTTCGCCCCTGACCCCAACATGATTGGTTCAGGACCATGGCGGCTGAAAGAATACGTGCTAGGCAGCCACGTTTTGATGGTTGCAAACACGCCTAGAAGCAAAGTGCAAACCAACTTGCCCGGCAGTGTGCCGACCACGTCGCCTTATGGTTATTTCAGACTATACCCAGTATATGTTGACGGACATTTCAAGCCGCCATACGAGTACAGTCACAGAATACCGCCATTCATGCCCGTAGAGTTCAAAGTAACCCTAGAAAACCTAATACAGGAAGAAGTTATCGTCGAAAACATCACGGCAGTCAACCTGACGAATCCTGCTTCATCAATATGGAATAAGACATGGCCTGCGAAAACTCTATACTCGCTTACTGACTGGATAGATGAAGACCACAACGGCTTGCTAAGCCAAAGCGACATAGTAAGCATGATGCCAGTGAAAGATAGCCCAACACTGCTAGAGTGGTATCACGTGCACGTTTTCCTGTATGAGCCACCTGGACCGTACGTCATGATATTGAAGCCCGTTGCCAAAGTGAGCAAGTACGTCTATCGCAACAGCAGCCTTATCGCTGGACCCTCTGAGATTTACTTGAAGTCAGGTGTCTCACACGATGAGCAGTTTTCCTTTTTCGGCTTTGCTCCAGGACGATACAATTTCAAGATAGCAGTCCACATGGAAGAGCCGAACTGGAATTCGTGGAAACTTAACTGTACTTGGATTAACTACACAGTTACGTTCTGGGTCACTATAAAAAAAGACATATGTGGAAGAACATTGTATGACGACATAGGCTTCCCATCATACCCATACAAGTATCAGCTGCCTTCGCCGGATATCAAGGTCGACTTGAAAGACGTGTTAATAACGGCTATGTCATTCGGTTCTTATCCCGGACATCCGAAATGGAATCCTTTCTGTGACATTAACGACGACTACAAGATTGATGTCAAAGACTACTTTGCAGTGGCTAGACAATATGGCTGGCCATGGTAGAGCAAAATAAGATAGACTCTGTTATTCCCTATTTTTTCTTTGATCTCCGTCTTTCATATGTCTCTTTCTGGGTTAACCATTCTCTGTGCTTGTCAAGCAGATTTCTTATCTGCTGTTTAATGAATAGGTTTGGATTGGCGAACGGTGCCTCCATGTCATTTAACGCTTGCTGCAGTTGTTCGTATTCGTCTTTGGGGATTTCGATGTACTCGTATTCTTCTTGGAAGCGAAGCCTCCACCGTAAAGCGTCTCGTATGAACTCGTCTCTGGTGGCGTAACCTAAGTGCCTATTCTTTTCCACATAATCCTCAATCTGAGCCAGCAATTCAGGTGGAAGCGAAACCGATTGGGAGAGAAGATTTTCTATTGCGTCGGTGTAGGTTTGCATTTTCATTGTTTGTGCAGTTAGCTCGCCTAGAAGGGCTGTGAGTTTTTGGTGGGCATCGTCTGATATGCGCAGCGTTTTCATTGTTTTTCCCTTGTTATGCAGAAGTGTTATTTGTTCAATAAGACTAATAAAGCTTTTTGGTATAATAGATATATACAATATGCGAGGTGTGACACGTGAGACACCATGTAGGATTAACAATGGACGCGAAACTCTACCGAGAAATAGAAAACATCAGAGGAAGAGAGAAAAGAAGCACATTCATTGAACACCTTATCAGAATGGGATTAAGCAATTACAAAAAAGAGAACAGCAAAATTTCCAGCAAAGGAGAAAAAGCACGGGAATAAAAGTCGCTGCAACGTGAAGGATATCGTTAGCGTTCAAGCCTTTTCTATGTCAAACACCCATCCAAATAAGCCTCTCACATATCATTTAGGAAAGACATAAATTGACATCTCAATAGAAATAACAAAGTTGGTGTTAAATCTATGTGCAACAGAAAAAGACTGTTAGCTATCTTGGGTTTTCTGTTCCTGCTTGGACTAGTGCTCATGCCACGCGATATTGCTTCTGTCTCTGCAGACGCAGAAATAGGATGGTTCAGTGAAATGATAAACGCCTCTTTGGATTGTGATGCTGGCCGCTTTTCCTTAGCATGCTCATTCTCCTCGGTAAATATGTCGCAAGTTCATTTCCCAGACCCGGTTGACTTCAACGACCCTCACATGTTGAACTGCTCCTCTGTAGTCGTGGCTTTCACGGACAACAGCTCAACGCTTATGTTCTATTTCAACTACACCTCATCTGTAGAAGCTAAGAACAACGCTGACGCCATGATTCCTTCCATGAACTCGGCATTTGACATCACGTTCGTGTATCAGGCGACATACACATTTCCATACGTTGTAGTGCATTATTCAGCTGACGCAAAATCGGATATGGCAGCGTTTCTGGCAACCTTGAAAACCGAATGCATCAGCCCGGACGTGCAAGGATTCTCTGAAGTGCTTCCAACCTTGTTCACTCATGCCGAAGAAAGAACCATAACCTTGATGGCGGTGAACTACACAACATCATGGTACAACACCCTTGTGGCGGACTATGAAACTGCATACCCTGAAGGCACAGGGCAGCACACAGTAGATATTCTGTACTACCTCGGCGTCAGCTCTCTGCAGCCCTCAAGCTACTCCCTGATGGGAGGCTACTACTTCTCGCTTGTAAGCCTATCCATAACATCCAGCAGCAGCCCCATCACCTTCGTAAGCTGCCAACCACCAGAAACCTCAATGCCGTATACGAGTAGCGGCTGGTTTATTCCAGAAAAGGGACCAACAGACGAGATATCGGGAACACTTTATTTTGGGAATGACCCTTCGGCGCGTGAGGCAATAACTTTCACGTTCGAAGGCTCAGTGATTCCGGAGCTAAACTTGGCTGCAACGATGCTTCTAATGATACTTGTATCTGCGCTGACTTTGAGCCTAAACAAACGACGGAAAATGATAAAATAAGCCCTAGCACTCCTTTTTCTTTTTTAGTCCACTCTTCTCTGTAAGCCCTAAAAGGTCTGAGTATAGCGGGAGAATCGAAAAGTGGGCCGGGAGAGATTTGAACTCTCGACCTTTCGGTTATCAGCCGAACGCTCCAGCCAAGCTGAGCTACCGGCCCAAGTTTTTCATGCTTGATTAAGTGTGCATCTGTTTTTAAGGGTTTTTGGGGTGCTTGCCAAGTTTTGAGTTGAATGGGCTGGCTGTGAGATCCTTTTGTGCTCTGGGAATTTTAACCCCCTTATTTATAGGTGGGCTTATCGTATTCATACGCTGGCGAACATTGTCTGGCTGGTTAATGTTTTTATTGCTAACGGCAGATTGTCTTTAGAGAAATGGTAGCGCATGTTAAAGGGGCCCGTTGCCCAGCACGGATTAAGGCGTCGGCCTTCGGAGCCGGAGACCGTGGGTTCAAATCCCACCGGGCCCGCCATTACCATTCCGCTTCAGCAAAAAGCAACCCGTAACGGGCTGATTTGCCCACAGGCTTGCGGGACCGTCCTGGGACCGTCCCAGCTATGGTGGGAGGACCGCCCTATGGCCGAAGAAAAGATAAGCGAGTTAAAGAAACGGGTGGATGAGCAGCGTAAGGCTTTAGGTTCTTTAGCTGAAAGCCTTGAAGGCGAGGATAGGTTTAAAGATTTAAGGGAACGGGTG
>JARYLR010000035.1 GCA_029907545.1 Candidatus Bathyarchaeota archaeon
AGACATCAACCACGACTACAAAGTCGACCTCAAAGACTACTTCGCCATCGCCGGCAAATTCGGCAAATGGTAAACGCAACAAGCATCAGCAGCTTTCCCCCTCTTTTTTTGGGTTTAAAATGCCAATGCATGTTTCTAGATTCTGAGCTTATCTATTTCTTCATCCGTTAACGGCAAAACAGCAACAGCTTTATTTGTAACCTTCCTTCCGAAGCGCACTGAGACTGTTCCCTGCTTACTGTCGCAGTAACGCGCAGTCAGCTCTGCAGCTTTCTCTATGGCGGCTTTGGTTTTTCTTCCCTGAAGAAGCGTAATCGGGCTTCCGCAGCCCTGAGCCTCAAAAGCATAGTCGCCCCTCATTCTCAGACGAAGCAGAATCTCATTTTCAGCCTTGTTTCTGCCAACAATAATCTTGTTATCCCCAAACCTGAAATGCCTTCCAACCTTGAGCAACTCCACATCCCTGAGAGAAACTCTCTTTTTATGCCTAAAAAGGTCTTTCAGCTTTGCTGCAAACTCTCCACACGTAAGCAAGCAACCACCCGCTGGACAAGCAAACCCTGTTACGTCCAGTATGCGAGCAAGCTCTAGCTGTCTCTTGCGTGATCTGCCGCTGATGTCCAGAAGCTTCTCCCGATCAACCCAGCCTTTTTTCTCGGCTTCGGTGGCTGGCAAGAGTTTCGCAGACAAAGGCTTCAGAAGCTTTCCCTCAAGCCCTGCCTCTTTCTCTATCGTGTTCAGCGCTGCTAGGTGCTGAGACATCGGTCTTTGATTCAGAACCTCGCCTGTGAAAATAAATGCCGCACCGGACTTTGCTGCGTACCGCTTCGCTTTTTTCAGCGTGAGGATCCGGCAGTCGATGCATGGGTTCATGTTTTTTCCATAGCCATGTTTTGGCTTTCTTACAATCTTAAGGTACTCTTCCCCGAGGCTTACAACTTTTAGCGGTATTTTTAGCCTCTTTGCTACTTCTGCTGCTCCGCAGCCGCCTCGTCCACAACGGCAGAAAGGGCTAACGAAATTCACAGCTTCCACATTTATGCCCTGATCCAGCATCAGCTTTACGGCTAAAGCACTGTCCAGCCCGCCGGACAACAACGCCAAGGCTTTAATCTTTTTCATTTCAGTTTAAGTCGTTACCTTTCAATTATATAAACAATCTTAGTTTTCTCCATGCTGGCTGAAGCCAACCAAGTTGATACGGCTTTGACATCGCTTACATTGCAACACAATTTTCTCCAGTACGTTGCCTTTCATAACAGGCTCCAGGACCATGTAAGTCTCCTCTGTGGTGTCTTCAGGAGATATTTTGACGCCGCACTTCGGGCATCTAACGCTTCCATCTCCTTTTACACGCGTCAAATCGATTGTATACGACCTAGCTTTTTCCGTTTTCCTTCCCTCCAAACACCTTATCCCGCTGTTGAGGAGCGTGAAAAGAGGGGGAGGCTTCAAAAGCCTCATGAAGATGATCATGCATCCTCAGCAGTCTCGGGAATTGATGGGGGGTATTCCACCATAATTTATGACGTATGTCATACTTAAGCGTTGTCCACAAAGAAACCCAAAAACAACATCGATCAACGCACCATCCGCACCAAAGGAAAATCATCCTCCTCAACAACAACCCTGAAGCCGTACTTCAGATAAAGACTCAGCGGACCAGAAGGATTCTCTGCACTGCTCTTTCTGGCAAAGGTCTCAAGCGCCTTAAACCCTCGTCTGCCCACTTCTCTCATCAAGTCCTCAAGCAATTGCTGTTCCTAAGCCTTTCCCTCTATTCTCTTTCTTCGCAACATAGAGGCATGCAACGAAAACCGCATTTTCGCTTGGCGATCCAGAAACATATTCCGCTGCACGTGGGAAGAACTTGGCTGGCGCAAACTGAACAAAACCTGCCACGCTGTCATCCAGATATGCTATTTTGGCGCATTCGCCGAATTCTCTGGCAACTCTGCTAATCCATGCTCTTTTTTCTCTTTAATTAGATGGTTTGAGCTGTTCTTCACCATAAGCACCCGTTGTCTGCCAATAGAGGCAGTATCTGCAAGGGCTTGGAACGTCGCCGAAGTTTGTTTGGTTTACGCCTTCGATTCTTATGCGCATGTTTGCTCCCTCTAGGTTCTGTACCCTCCGAAACTCATGACGAGAAATATTGCGTACATGAACAGCAGCACAGCACCCTCTCTCCAGCTTATTCTTTCACTTGATAGAAAATACCAAAGGAAAAGGTTCGTTATTATCGAGAACATGACGAGATTGGAAAAGCCCGTCATATCTACACTTAGAGGCGAAGCCGCCAAAGTTATTCCTAAAATGCAGGTTATGTTAATAAAGCAGCTTCCAACAATGTTGCTAAGCGCAAGGTCAGTATGCCCTTTCTTTACTGCGTCCACGCTTATTGCGAGTTCGGGCATGCTGGTTCCGAAAGAAATAACGGTGGCTCCGATGACCACGGGCGGTACGCCTATTGCTAGAGCAATGAATGAGGCAGAATTAATTAGGAAGTAGGCGCTGGCAACTACCCCAATTGCGCCTAGGACTGTGAGCAGCACGTATTTTTTCAGGTTTTCTTTTTCTTTTCCTAGTGCGCTTTCTTCCTTTATGTTTCTGACTCTTGAAAGCTGGTACAGGTAGAATACGAAGATTGCGAGCAAAACTATCCCGACTATTCTTGTTGCGAATCCCACGTAGAGAAGCGTCATGGGTATTATAGACGCTACAAAGAGCCCAAAGTAGAGGCTTCCAATTTCCTCCTTAGCCATGGAGGGCATCAGTGGCGTGCCTTTAGTTTTTTTCAGTGCCACGATCAGAAAGCAGATTCCAAGTGTCAGACAAACGTTGACGATGTTTGAGCCTATTGCGTTTCCGACGGCTACGTCGACGGTTCCCTGTCCGAGAACTGCAAATATAGAGACACACATTTCCGGCAGAGAGGTTGAGAATGCGACTAGGATAAAGCCTATGGTGGTTTTTCCGAAGCCGGTGATTTCTGCAACCTTGACTGAGTTGATGATTGTCCAGTCGCTGGACTTGTCTAGAATCAGCAGTGAGGCAAGAAGGATTAAGGCATTGATAAGGATTTCTACTATCATTGTTGCTTCGCTCCTTCTAGATATTTTTCAGCATTACACAAAAGGCTTTTCTCTGAATGTTCTGCAAATTTGGTTCTAGCACACATTTTCCCAGAGACCTGCCGCAGTTTTCCGTTTCTCTTGCTGCAAAGTCTTTAAAACTGAAACGTGCACATCATATCTCTGCGCAGGAAGCAGGGCAAATGCGAATAGTCTTACGAATCGGAGGCTCAGTGGTTGCTTCACCTTTAAACCCTGACTTGATAAGGCAGTACGTCCATGTGCTGAAGATGCTGAAAAAGCAAGGTCACGAAATTGCAGTCGTCGTAGGCGGCGGTAGCCTCGCACGCGAATTGATCAAAGTCGCCAAAGAGCTGAAACTAGACGAAGCTGATCAAGATGAGCTTGCCATAGCAATTTCAAGAGTTCTTGCACAGCTTCTTCTTAAGAAGCTTGGCAGACTATGCGGTAAGTCTGTTGCCACAACGGTCGGAGAGGCTACGGAATGGTTGCATAAAGGAAAGATTGTGGTGATGGGTGGTTTGAGACCTGGCATGACGACGGATGCGGTGGCTGCTCTGGTTGCTGAACGTGTTAAGGCTGATCTGCTGGTTAAAGGCACTGATCAAGAGGGCGTCTACGATAAAGATCCAAGAAGCCATCCTGATGCTGTTAAGCTTGATTCTCTGAAATTCACGGATCTGCAGGGTGTACTTGCTGAGGATCAGCATAAAGCGGGGTTGCATCAGATTCTTGATCCAGAAGCGGTTAAGGTTTTGAAACGTCAGAGAATTAAGGTTGTTGTTGTGAACGGGTTTAAGCCTGAGAACGTGCTTGCCGTGGTTCGAGGAGAACGCGTGGGGACTCTGGTAAGCTAGTTTTTTGTGTTTTGGTGTGGACAAAGCTTAAGTATCGCAGTCGATATCAACGACGATATCAAACGTGATATCTATGCATCTGCGCACGAAACATTGGATGAAGCATACGGCAATGGTTCCAAAAGGCTTCATACGCTTTCACGTTTTGGAAGCTTTAAGCCAGAAGCCTATGTCAGGCTCAGAGATAATGAATGAAATCTCCAACCGGACAGATGGTTGCTGGAAACCAAGTCCAGGTTCAATCTATCCTCTTTTGGCTTGGCTCCAGGACAACGGCTATGTGGAGGAGCTGCCGTCAGATCAAAGTGGACTTAAAAGGTACAAGGTGACAGAAAGTGGAAAGGCTTTCCTTAATGAGCAGCGGAAAATGCGAGCGTCTTCTACTGAGGAAGCCAAACTATTTCCTCCACCTTTTATGGGTGCTTTGTGGTTTCGGATTCCTTCGCACAAGACGGTAAAGCTTCGGAGGTCTATGCGGAAGCTTATGGTGGCTTTCTTTAGGCTTGGAAACGAGCTGGAAGAAACTTTTTCACAAGAAGCCATGTCTGATGCTCAGAGGCTTCTAGATGAGACTGCTGAGAAACTTAACGAGATTGGCGCTAAGCTGAGAGGTTAATGAGATGAGTGATGACGTTATCAAAACCGAAGGACTGACAAAGATTTTCAATAAGCATTTGGCAGCCGTGGATCACGTTAACTTTGAAGTGAGAAATGGCGAGATTTTCGGCTTTCTAGGTCCTAACGGCGCAGGAAAGACCACGACCATTAACATGCTGATAACGATTCTGAGGCCTACGGCGGGCAAAGCCACGGTTCTCGGACGTGACATAGTCAAGGAAGACAGCGAGGTCAGAAGCGTGATCGGTGTTGTGCCTCAGGAATACACTGCTGACGAGGACTTGACTGGTTTGGAGAACATCTTTCTATGTGCAGACATGTATGGCATTCCGCGCAAAGTGGCGAAAGAACGTGCCGAAGAGCTTCTGAAGCTTGTTGAGCTTACTGATTTCGGGAACAAGAAGGTTCAAACCTATTCTGGCGGGATGCGTCGAAGACTAGAGCTTGCATGCGGGCTGATCAATAGGCCTAAGGTGCTTTTTTTGGATGAGCCTACGCTGGGGCTGGATGTGCAGACTAGAACGGCAACTTGGAGCTACATTAGACGGCTGAAGCAGGAGTACGGCATGACGCTTTTTATGACGACTCACTACCTTGAGGAGGCTGACGCGCTTTGCGATCGCGTGGCAATAATCGATCACGGAAAAATAGTTGTAATAGGCTCGCCTGAAGAATTGAAACGCAGCTTAGGCGGCGACGTAATAACTCTAGGCATCAAAGAAGACGCCGACGTAAGCGAGATCATAAGAGGCGCTAAGCATGTGAAAGACGTTAAGAAGGAAAATGGAGCCTACCGCATCAAAGCCGAATTCGGCGAAATAACGGCACCTTCAATAATTGAGGTCTTGCGGCAGAAAGGCTACACGGTGACAAGGCTTTCACTCACGGAGCCAACGTTAAACGAGGTTTATCTTGAGTATACAGGTAAGTCTCTGCGCGACTCAGAGGAGTCAAGAGAGAACGTCATGATCCAAAGGATGACTGTGAGGAGGGCTCGCCAATGACCGAGGTAAGCAGCTATTCCCCGAGCAGGCTGCGTGGTCTTTGGGCTTTAACTAATCGAGAGCTTAAGAAATGGTACAAGGCGCCGCTGATATTCTTCCTATCCATAATTCAGCCAATTATCTGGATGGGGCTGCTTGGGAAAGCGATGAACCTGAGTGCTCTTGTGCCAGCAAACATACCGGGACTCGATGTAGGCGCTGTTATGAAGGCGAGTCTTGGAACAAGTGACTACTTCTCTTTTATGGCTGTAGGCATGATCGGCATGACCGCGCTTTTTACCACGATGTTCAGCGGCATGTCAGTGGTCTGGGATAGGCGTCTAGGCTTCTTGAACAAGGTTCTCAGCACACCTGTGTCTAGGGGAGTGATAATATTCAGCAAGGTTCTTTCAGCTACGTTGCGGTCAATGTTTCAGGCAGGCATAATCATAGTGATTGCTTTCGCTTTCGGGCTTCAGTTCGGAGCAGGCTTCAGCTTACTTAACCTGCTCGGCGTCTTCGGCATCCTTTTCCTCTTGTGTGTAGGCTTGTCCTCCGCCTTTATTGCCATCACGATAAGGTCAACGAGGATGGAGACTCCGATGGCGGTTATGAACCTGATAAGCCTGCCGATGATGTTTGCAAGCAACGCCATGGTTCCCTCGAAACTTATGCCTGACTGGCTTCAACCCGTCGTGCATGTTAATCCTCTAAGCTATGCTAACGACGCGGTGAGACAGCTCCTCATTTTCGACGCCATCGACTACACGCAGCTTGCCATGGATTTTGCGTACGTCGGAATATTCGCAGTAATCGTTGCCTCAATAGGCATAATTCTCTCGTGGAGATTCCTCCGCAAGTAACCAACCTCAGCGCACATAAGCTTCAACTACTTGAGCCAGTAGAAGCTTTAAGAAACAAGCAAATACTATCCTCTACCAAAAGGAGGTTGCCTCTTGAAGAGACTTTACCCTAACCAGCCCATCGTAGGCGTAGGCGCCGTAATACTCTCCAACAGTAAAATACTCCTCGAGAAGAGGGGAAACGAGCCTGGAAAAGGGAAATGGAGTATCCCAGGCGGCATTGTTGAGCTTGGTGAAAGGCTTGAAGACTCGGTGGTGCGAGAGGTGAAGGAAGAGACGGGGCTGGAGGTTGAAGACCCGCAGCTTCTTGACGTGGTTAGCAACATGGTGTTGGATGGGCGGGGCAGAGTAAAATACCATTTTGTGATAGTTGACTATCTTGTCAAGCTTAAAGGCGGCAAGGGCAAGGCTGCTGACGACGCGGAAGAGCTGGAGTGGGTTCCGCTTGAAGAAGTGGAAAAATATGATTTGACGAAGACTTTTCGAGAGTTTTTTCAACGGAACAGGCAGAAACTGCAGAGCATCAGTCATCAGGTCTGAAAGCTTGGTTTAAGATAAATATTTATCCGTGTCTTTGAAGAAGAGTCTTGTTTCGCCCATAGTCTTAATGTCTAGTGCTCTGACCTTGGCAACCATCGGGAAATCCTTAACCACCTTGCCGAGAACCAGACAGTGATGCGGCGGCAGATCTCTCGCTATGGATCTCACGGTCTCAGCGTCGACGCGTGCTGCTCTGGAGACTACGTCAAGGTCATGCTCGTTCGTGAAGCTGAAGAGGAAGATGTTGTCGGCTTGGCGGTAGATGTTTTCTCGGATGGTGTCAGGCTGGTTGGTGATGAAAGTGGTGAATATGCCAAAATGCCTCATACGCGTAACAATGTCGTCCCAGTAGGTTTCCCGCAGATACAAATGTGCCTCTTCAGCGAAGAGGAAGACCGCTTTAAGTTTCCAGCTTGTCAAGAGTTCCACAAGCTTGCCCAGCATGTATTCCACGACGATCTGCCTGTCTATGGAGGAGGTGTTTCGAAGGTTAAGTATGACTGCTCCGCCATGCTCTTTGGCTTTAAACAGGCTTTCTTCAAGCGCCAGTGCTTCTCCAGTGTTGTCGGTAAAGAAGCCCGAGTTCATGAGCGCGTGGAACCGCGAGAGCAGGGCATCGCGAACGTGCTGGTTGCAGTGCCAGCTTGAAATCGCCTCGCCAAGCTCATGCAGCGTCAAGCAACCCCTCTCTTTCAGCGACTGCCATATCCGCCTAAACTCCCGCGCGGAAGTCCCGGGCAAATGAAGCGCGTGAATAAGAATGCCTAGCAGCACATGGAGGTTAAGCTGTTTCAAAGCGACTTTGAAGTTCTGCGAAGGCGTAAGCACATGGATTTTGTCATAGTTAGCATTTCTCTTTCCATCCGCCGTCATCCCTAAGCTCACGTATTCTCCGTTGAGGTCGAAGACAACAACCGTTGCCTTGTAGCCCACCATGTTGGACATCAAAAGTTTGGAAAGATGCGACTTACCTGTCTCTTTCTTCCCTGTGATTATGTTCAGCCTCCCGTCTAGGTATGAGGCATCCACTGTCAACAGGGAGGCATCTTTCGTGCTGCCCAGAACTATTGGGAGTTTGCCGTTGACTCCCGCCAGCTTCAGCAGGGTTGGAACGGAAAGCTTCTTGATGGTGGACTGCGACCGCGAGGGCAACCACGAGCTGCTTGGGCTTAGCGTTTCGTTTTCCACTGACGCCCTTATCTTGCAGATGAGTAGGCTTGCGTCCTGAATATACGCAATGTGTGGAGCGATTTCCAGCGGGTCAAAGTCTTCACCTTGGACTAGTTCTCCGCCGTCGGGTAGGCTACGCAGCAACTCTTCTAGGACTCCGGGGATGCTTGCGAACTGCACGTCTATTACTTGTGCGATTAAGGCTTTGGCTGCGTCCGCATCTTCTATGAGCAAGTAATCTCCCTTCTCGGCTGTTTCGTGGGGGAAGCTTAGGATTTGGATGATGTTGCCTTCTTTCTTGTAGAGTTTCATTGGAAGCTTTCACCTCTGCCGAAGGGTCCGAAGAGAAGCCGATGCATGTCTGGTCTGTTGACTATTTTAAGCCCGTATCGGCGTGTGGCAAAGTGTTGCATGGCTATGACCTCGTTTGCCGTGAAGGTGCAGAGTATGTGTGCGAGGCGCAGCGTTTCCGGGTATCCTTGCTCCGCAGGATCGTTTCCGAGGAGTCTTTCGACTGCGCCGACTTTTTTTTCGAGGCTGATTTCCTTGTCGATGTCGAGTCTGAAGGCGTAGTTTTCGTTGGCGAGTTTGGCAACGTAGATGTCTCCGAGGAGCAGCATTGGCGGCTTAGGTTTGGGGTTGGTGACTTCTAGGAGGTACGGTGCCTTATAGCTGGGGAGGGTGTCGGTGATTAGGTGTCCGTTGATTCTTAGTGTGGTCATTTTTGAGAAGGCGAGGGTGATGTTGTTTCTTTTTCTTGCGTTGTCAAGAATGTCTTTAATGAGCCGCGTTGGCGTGTCGCCTGAGCCTGAGGTTAAAGAGCCGTCGAAGAGTATTAGTCCGTTGTTTAGGGTTTTGGCTACCATTGTCTGGAGCCATCTTTCTAGGAGTGCTGCGATGCGCATGGGCATGAAGGCCATGTTTGAGTAGTCTGCGTGTCGGTCGTAGTAGGGTTGGTCGAAGTACGCGTTTTGCAGCATGTTGTAGACCTGTTTTTTGTTTTCTTCGGTGACATGGAATATGAAGGGGCCGAAGCGTGCGTACTGGTAGTGTTTGTTTTGTTTCCAGACGTTTGCGGCGCGGACGGCGATGAGTATGCCTTTGGCTGTTTCGCCGATTTTTATGTTTGAGGTGTCGACTGCGGCTATGGCTGTGGGTTCGCGTGCGGGTTTGAGGGGGATGGGGTGCGGAGCTAATTTTATGTTGTGTGTTTGTTGTTGGGGGTTTGTTGTTTGTTGAATTTGTTGTTGATTTAGTTGAAAAAGTGGGGTGTTTTCGTCTTTGAGGGAGTGTATGCTTAGCTCGGTGAAGCGTTGGGGTAGGAGGGTGTCCATGGCTGGGTGTGGAAAGTTATATTTTGGGGTTGTTGTTATAGTGTGTTGTGCAATCAAGTGATTCACCAATAGTCAATTGTTTGGTCAAGAAATATTTAAATGTTGCGCATGAACAAGATGTGCAATACAATAATCAACAAGGTGAAACGGTGACAGAAAACGAAACCAAGCCGCCGATACGGGTGAAAATGAAGATCGGAGAGGTGGAATTCGAAATCGAGTGCCAAGAAGATCAACTGCAGCAGACCGTGGACAAGATTCTGTCAACTGTGACTGAGAAGCTGAAGCAGGCGCCGTTGATGGTTGAGAGGGCGCAGTCGCCACAGAGGGCGGAGACGTGTAAGGGCGTGATTCAGAGGCTTTGGCAGGAGGGCTGGTTCTCTGCGGCTAGAGGGCTTAGCGAGGTTCACAGCGAGCTAGCTAGAAGAGGTTTTCACTACGATCGCACTGCAGTGGCGCATGCGCTGATTGACCTTGTGAAGGACGGAGTGCTCTCACGAGAAGGGAGACCGCGCAGGTATCAGTATGCACAGAAAAGGCCGCCATCTTAAAGTGAGGTGTCTGGCATGGTGAGGGCTGCAGTTAAGGCGGTGACGTTTGACCTGTGGGAGACGTTGCTTTTTGAGAGGGATGGTGACAGCCTAAGGCGGATGAATGCTCGGTGCAGCAGTCTTGCGCGGGCTTTGAAAGGTTTGCAAGTTGAGGTATCGAAGGAAAGAGTTAAGTTGGCTTTGGATAGGACGATTTCAGTGCTTGTGGAGACTTGGGATGAAAACAGGGACGTGAGTCACCGGCGTCAGCTTGAACTGCTTCTGGAGTATGCGGCGATTCCGGTTCAGCAACTTCGCGGTGAGTGGTTTAATGTGTTGAGTCGGGCTTATATGTCTACGCTTCATGAGGTTCCGCCTTATTTGAATCCAGAGGCGCCGCGCGTCTTGAAGCGGCTTAAGAGTCAAGGTAGGCGGGTTGGTTTGATTTGTAATACGGGGTTGACTCCGGGCGCTGAACTGCGCCGATTTCTGGAGAAGCATGCCGTTGCTGGTTTTTTTGATGTCATGGTTTTTTCTGATGAGACTGGTGTGCGTAAGCCTGATAGGCGGATATTTGAGGAGGCTTTGCGGTGTTTGGAGGTTGGGGCGTGTGAGGTGGTTCATGTGGGGGATAATTTGAGGGTTGATGTTTGGGGAGCGAAGAACGCTGGGTTGAGGGCGGCGCACTTTCATTCACAAGAAGGTAGGGATAGGGTGGCGGAGGCTGATCCGAGGTCGCTTGTTTCGCTTTCGAGGAGTTTAGGCAGTTCGGGTTTGAGAGAGGTTGCCGCGGATTGGGTTGTTGGCTCGCTGACTGAGCTGGTTGAAGTCTTGGATGGAGAGCGTGTTGGTTGAGGGTTTTATTTGTTTGCTGGGGGAATGCGCATCGGAGTCCGCTGGCTGAGGCTTTGCTGAAGAAGGCTAGACCTGATTGGGCAGTGGATTCTGCGGGGGTAAGCGTGTCTATTCCAGTAGCAGAAGAGATTCGGGAGTTTTTGAGAAGAGAAAACGCGGAGCAGTACCTAAAGAAGAGCCCTGAGCATCTGAGCAGCAAGAGGCTTATGGATTATGATGTCATCGTGGCTATGGAAAACAGGTATAGAGATTATGTTTTGAGTTTGTGTCCAGACTGCAAAAACAAGATAGTAGTATGGAACGTTAAAGACCCATTTGTGGATAGGGAAAATGCTTGGAAAATCTATGAACAGATTAAAGAAAAGATCGTAGAGTTAGCCAAGTTGCCATGAAGAACAAAAAAGGCTTGTTGGGGTAAAGTTTCATCCCAAATCTAAAAGAGGCTCTATTTTCAGGGTAATTCGAAAAAGCTGGGCAATTCTTGTATTAATTCATTTTCACTCCAAAAATATGCATCAACAAAAAAGCGTTAGAAGCCAGAGTTCAATCTATTTACATAGGGCTATAGCTTTCGCAAAGCACATCAGAGGAAACAAAGCTAGCCTCTTAGTTTTGCTTTTGTTTTAGGAATAACCTCCTTCTGCATCTGTATGACGCCGAAAGTCGTGATGCGATACTTGTTATCTGCAGTTTTCGCAACCATATCGCTTTTGACAAGCTCTCCAAGCCGTGTGCTCGCAATTTTTCCGCTTTTTCCAAGTTTCCCTTCCAACTCCTCCTTACTAACACAGTCACTCTTTGCTAAT
>JARYLR010000036.1 GCA_029907545.1 Candidatus Bathyarchaeota archaeon
TGCGCCTTCAGCGTGGCTAGAAAGCGCGCAACTAACATGTCTTAGTCCCATCCCGATAGCAGTGGGGTCCGGCAGGATCAACCGGAGTTATGCACGCTCCGTTTGTGATCACAACCAGACATTATTGTTTGTGGTTGTACTGCCGCAATATCGGCTGGATTTGGAGGGGAAACAACCATTTTCCGCCAAAGCCCAATTCAGACCTAACTGTGTTAGCGTGTCAGGTCTACATGTTTGTCCCCGCAACTGGAGGCCAACCGTTTCATTCTGTAGGGCTGTTTTGCGCCTTTATGGTCAAGGTTGAGCCGCCGCCGATGAAATTGCGGGGTTAGCTATCATTCGCCAAAATGAATCTGAAGGCGTCTCAGCCGATATAAATGTTTCTTTTCGCGGTTCTGTTACTTCTTAGGTTGATATGCCTTTTCTTTTAAGTTGTTACTTTTCGGTTGATGACTTGCGTTCTGAATTAGGGTAAGCCACTTGTTCTTTCCTTTAACCGTTATCCCGCAAGCTTCTGCTGGTGTCTTACCATCTAAGCCTTCATGTGGTCTAAGGTAGTTGTGGAAAAGCTGATAGCCCGCTAAGATTGGTGTTTCTTTCGTCTTTAATCCCCGCATGGTCTTTTCTCTATCTCTGATTTCACCGTTGAATCTTTCCATTTTGTTGTTCGTCATATTTCCTGAAAGCAGAGGCGTAAGCGACAGTCAGATTGTGAAGGAGATAATTGCTGAGGCTAAGATTCCCTGGGCTGAAAAAATAGAGAAGGTAAGTGTTAGCGGAAATGTTTAAACAGTTAAAGGGAGAAAGATTGAATGGTTAAGCCAACGCTGAATGTGTTGGAGACGCGTCACCGCCTAGCCCTAAGCGAAGGGCAGAAAGAGAACAAAGGAGGGGTGAAAAATGAAGATTGGTAAACTACTGCTGTTGATATTTCTAACTCTTACAGTCGTAGCCTACAACTATCAATTCCACAACATTCCCTATTCTATGTGGTTGAACGTCTATAAATTGTCTCAAATCCCATACGAGTACGTGGATGTAACAGAAGACGGTGATTTCAGAACTCGGGTTATTGATTACATCATCGCCTGCGATGTTATCCGTACAGGTACGAAGATTGAAGAATATGACCTACATTATGACTGGCTAAAGAACGCTTCTAATTCTTCAAAAGGCTATGACATGACAATCAAGTACTTCGATGATTTCTACTTCCTTCAAGTGAGATACTATCTAGATTTTCAGCGAACACCGGTAGAGCATGGAGTTCTTTGGGTAATTAACATTACGACAATAGTCGCATGCTTCTATTTCATCCTTACAGAAAACCCTCTCAAAAAATGGAGGAAGAAAAAATGAAGAAAATACAGGACAATGAAACAGCGATGAACCTATTGTTCCTTTTGGGGATAACTTGCCTCCCAATCGGCCTTTTTGTGTCATTGTCTTCCTCCTCCATCGGCACTCCGGAATATTCGATGAATCCACATGGATATATCATCGGACAATCAGTCTATAGTTCTGGATTTTTCTTCGTCACCATCGCTTGGCTGCTCAAGAGGAAATGCCTACACATTATCCCAGTGCTGTTCGTAAGCGTTGCGTTGATCATTGGGGGCGTATTTTTGGGCACTGCAATGAGGACCAACGCTAGTCCATTGATACTTGGTGGTTTTGGTGTCTTGGGAGGAGCATTGTTTGCTTTCATTATAGGCCTAAAGTCAAACCCACCACATACAAAACACGTGCTTGGGGCTTTGTTGATTTGCATCTGCGCATCTACGGCCTATTTGCCACTGTCAACAGTAAAAGCAACCAATGATCTGCAAATTACCAAGATATCAGAGAATCTCTATATGATCAGAACTGACGGGCTAACGGTGACCATCGAGAACCTAAATAGCGAATACACCAATATCAGAGTCACAGTTTCCTACAATGAAACAATAGTGATTTATGAACTTACGGGTGGCTCTCTGATATGTAACGGAACAAAGATATCAGCATTTTCAGAGAAAAGAAGCCTGTCATCGGTGGCGAGAACTGCCGAAGCCACTCGTACCTTCCTGTGGGATGGGATACAGTACATCTCAGGGCAATACATCAAGTATCCCCATCCTGACAGGGATGCATATCTTATTTCGCCGTTTGATCCATGGTCCATGCACGGTAACGCAGCGATTCACAACCAGATTGACCAAGCAACGAGTATGACATTACTAGTGGGTGGGCCAGCATTAATAGGCGCTGCAATCGGAGCTATGATAGGCCTGTTGGTGGGTGGACCTGCCGGCGAGGTTGTAGGGGCAATCGCAGGAGCCATCGTTATGACAGCACTGACATGGGTAGGATATGTGGAGTTCGCTGATGAGTACAGTTGCATCTGATGGTTGATATCAAAGGCATACGTACAATGGCTAATAGACAATGCGATAACGTTAGAGATCATCTGGATCTTGAATCCACCATTAGCCATAGAGTTGGCGACGGCTACCTTCATGGCGTATGGCTATCTACGGGTCGGCTCGGCGGTGTGCTACGATGCGTTAGGAATCGGAGCACCTGACCCGAATCCACCAACTCCACGTACCAGAAAGTATGGTGGCGGCGGTATCGGTTCCTGTTTCATGCGCTAATGCAAAACCTAGAACACATCATTTCCACCTTTTTTATTGTACAAAAGTCTCGGGGTTTCTGCAGAAAACTTGTCAGACCCTAATGTTTCGCAGCCCCTACCCCCTACCTTTTTTTGCAAGAACTATTCTATTGGCTGAAATTTTAGCCAATACGGACCTACCCCTACCCTTTTCCTGCAAGGGGGCTACGGCTGAAAACTTGACTGCAACTGACACATGGCGCCGTTTAAACAGTTGTCACAGTCGACCTTGCAAGTGGGTCAGGTTCAGAAACTTGACTGCAACATATGAGCTTAAAGGGGAAGGGTTGGAATGTTTCTATGAACCGTTTGAAAGAGACGGACCTGATATGATCGCAATTAATGAAGAAAAAATGATGGTCATTGAACTAAAAACTGGAAGAGAAGTAAGCTCACACATTCTTCAACAAATGAAGTGGATGAAAGAACGCTTTTCGCCATAATATACATTGTTATCTTCAGATTAGCGTCTTTCGAGAATGGATAGGAGTTCCTTTAGGCTGTCTATGATTATGTCTGGTTTGATTGGCGGATTTTCTTCAGGTGTTTTCCAGATGAGTGATTTTGGGTCGTCTGTCATTGAGGCTTTTCTTTTGATTAGGACTGTTTTCATTCCAGCGTTTTTTGCGCCTTTAACATCTAGGTGGAGTGTGTCGCCTACGAAAATGGCTTTTGAAGCTTCAACGTTTAGAGTTTTTAAAGCTTTTTGGAAGATTTCTGGGCTGGGTTTGCGTCGATTTATCTCTCCACTGATGATTATTGTGTCAAAAAATTGGTTGAGGTGAAATTTTTTTAGCAGATTGTGAACGCATTCTGGAAGAGCAAAGTTTGAGATTAACCCAAGCAAGTATTTGCCTTGTAGTTTCTGTAAGAGGCTGATAGTGCCTTTGTCTAAGCTCACGTATCGTGCAAATTCGTCAGCGAATGCCGAGGTTGCTCCAGAAACGATGGGATCAAAAGCTTCGTAATTGTATCCAAGCTTTTTTAAAGTTAGTGAAACGCGGATGTTAAAATGTGGTTCTTTAAGGCTTTTGGAAGCTTCTTCGTAGAGTTTGTCACGAACCTCGAAATATGCTTGCGAAAAATCTTCGAAAGGAATGTTGATGCCTTTGTTTGCTAGGAAATTGTGGAGTCTTATCAGTGCCGGGGTGTAGAAGTCTTGGCGGGTGTCGATGAGTAATAAGGTGTCGAATAGATCGAAGAATACGGCTTCTATTTGCATGTTCTTTATAATAAACTTATAAGAGTGTGTTAGACATAAAATGGTTTTTGCAATAATTATTTAAGTCCGTATGACCTTTTAATGAAATATTAGAGGATATTTAGGATGAACAAGCGTAAGTTGCTTATGTCTGTTTCTGAAGCGTTTATTGTCTATGGTCTGATAGTTGTTGTATATGGAATATTGGCGATTCACGTGACTAAGACATGGTTTGGCGATTGGCATGTGGATAAGTATCTACCATGGTTGACGTTAGATGTGTTTATGATGGTAAGTTTTGCTTTGTCTTTCTTTGGTTTCATAGCTTGGAGATACTTGAAATACACAGAGTCGCAAAAATAGTTTCTACTTTTTGGTGTACCAGCTACCATTGTCGCCAAAGACGTATTTCACAGAGCTTACAAGCCTTGCCGCGATGTTGATTAATCTGAGAATGGGATAAAATGGAGTGTAAAGCAGTAGAGACTTGTAGTTGTGCTCACTGTATGCGTACTTCAACGCTATAGACTGGTTGACCAAGCCAATAAACAAGCTGTACAACCCGTAGATAAACAAGCCGAAAATGAAAAGTATACGATCTGGAGCGAACCAAAAAACAAGCGGGAACGCGGCAAAAGCGGCTAGATCAACTATTGTGCCGCCATATTCGAAAATGTAGCAGTACCACAGGAATAGGGACAGCCAAGACTTTTTCACCATCATGTCCCGATGAATCTTAAGCGTGTTATGAAGCCATCCGGTAAACCATCTTAACCTCTGACGCCAAAGAGACATAAATGAGACTGGGGTGACACTAATGCTTACCGCACATTGAGTATATCCGATTTTTTCTCCTCTTCTATGCATTTCAAGAGCGATCTCCAAGTCTTCGGTGACTGATCGTATGTTTTTTTCATCCAGTATGCCGCGAAGAACGTTAGCATCATATAAGCTAATTGCTCCAGATACGACTAAAACGTTGTTGCTTAAGGACTGCGCTTGCCGGATGATGCTTAGACCTTGACTGTATTCAAGCTGCTGCAGAAGTACGTAAGAGTCAAGTCCTGAGGTGCCATCAGTTGGATGAACATAGCCTGTGACCGCCTTTTTTCCATTTGACAGCATGTAATCCACAAGGCTTTTGAGCGTGCCTGATCTCCACCAAGAATCTGCATCAACTACCGCAATCAAGCCGCCTAACGCTCTGTCAACGCCGGTCTTGATGGCTTGCACTTTGCCCAGATTTGCAGAATGCCTGACAACTTTGCCTCTTACGCTTGGATTTCGTCTCCTATTGAGCTCGATAGCTGACCAAGCGACTTCGTAAGTGTAGTCTCTGCTGCCGTCATCTACGACGATGATCTCGCATTGACCACGGTATTTCTCGGCACATCTGAAAAGACTTTGAATGCAGCGGGCAACGTTGCCTTCTTCATTGTAGGCGGGAACCACGAAAGAAACCATTGGATACTGAGGTGTTTTATCTTCATGCGGCTCTAGTCTAGCAAATGTGGCTGCTAGCATGAAGACACCTGCTACGCCGATTGCGAGAAACGTGTACCAGCCGTAGAAAAATTGAACAGTTGCAAGCCAAAGCCAGTTTGCCTGCTGAGAAACGGTGTGATACCCGAAAAGGTTGGTTATGACCCAGTTTGCAAACATTGGATAGTATGCCCATGAAAGATAAGCCAGAATGAAGGGTATGCAAAAGGCGATATAGCGGATTCTGTGACACAACGCGTAATGGTATTTCATTTACAAGTTTACCTTCCAACTCTCAGTATGGTTAGCCTTCACCTTCTCCTTGATTCACAGGGGCTGCTAAGGGATAAATTGACTATTCCTAAAACGAAATATTTCAGAATAGAGCAATCCAGTCGTTGACCCTTCCAAAAAGCACATTCTCCAATATTGGTGTTTGCTGATGATCTCTGCGGATTCAAGGTAAAACACTGTTTAGCTCATTGATTGTTCAATAACTGATATTAACCTGAGTGTGCAATGTAAGCTAGGGGAGAAACGGTGACTAGAAGAGCCCACAGCTTCAACGTCATAATCTTGATGATTGCTCTCTTGATATCTTCGGTCTACCCCCTTCAATTCACAACCGGTCTGGTAACCAACAATATAGAAAGACACACGGCTTCTGTTGAAAACTTTGCAAGAAAAATCTCTAATATCCCAAACGCAACAGACCGTTCATCACAAGCGAGGCTTAGCCGTTTTGCCGAGCTTGATCTCGACGAATCTGTTTGCCAAAATGGAGAATTCGTGGAGGCAATTATAGGGGTCAAAACAAGCTCCAAACAAGGGCGGGAGACAATTGAGGAATCGATCTCAGAAGCCAGCGGCAGAATAGCCCACGCTTTTATTGAAGAAGGCAAGCCGCAGACAATAGTTGCAGATATCCCCTACAGAACGCTCTCCGCAGTTAAACAGCAGCTTCTTGAAGAAGGATTAGCAAGCTATGTGGAACTCAACATGAAGTTCAAGACTTATGCGGTACCTAATGATCCTGAGTGGAATAGAAACTGGGGACTCGGCAAAATAAAGGCGGATTACGCCTGGAACACAACAACCGGCATCTCTTCCATAGTCATCGCAATAGTGGACACTGGAGTTGATTGGCAACATCCAGACCTAGCAAACAACATTTGGAACAACACAGATGAATGGATAGACGGGGTAGATAATGATGGCAACGGCTTCATAGATGACGTACGCGGCTGGGATTTTGTTGACACTTTCATCGACATCTGGCCAGGCGAAGACGGCGCTGTCAGAGATAATGATCCAATGGATTTCTACGGGCACGGCACACACTGTGCAGGGATCGCAGGCGCAGTAGGCAACAACAGCATAGGCATATGTGGGGTTACATGGAACTGCGAAATAATGCCTGTTAGAGCAGGGTTTATGGACGCTGAGGGCACAGGAACACTTGAGCTTGACGATGCAGCTGCAGCAATAATCTATGCTGCAGACAACGGTGCAGACATAATAAGCTGCAGTTGGGGAGGATACTACGACAGCCACACAATACACGACGCGATAAACTATGCTTATCAAGCCGGAGTTCTGGTGGTTGCAGCAGCCGGTAACGAGTGGACAGACATAAGAACCTATCCAGCTGCCTATGACGAAGCCATAGCTGTTGCAGCCACTAGCAACTCAGACTACACGGCGTTCTTCA
Organism: Candidatus Bathyarchaeota archaeon; assembly: GCA_029907545.1. GTDB lineage: Archaea > Thermoproteota > Bathyarchaeia > Bathyarchaeales > Bathycorpusculaceae > JAGTQT01. The sequence continues at coordinate 7,051 of JARYLR010000036.1, forward strand.
CAAACTTCGGTGAATGGATAGAGCTAGCAGCTCCTGGAGAGGACATTTACTCTACACTTCCAGAGGCATCGTATGATTTCGCTAGCGGTACTTCGATGGCTACTCCTTTCGTCGCAGGGGTTGCCGGTCTGGTTTGGAGCCGATTTCCGCAGATGAATGCAAATCAAGTCAGACAGCAACTTCGGTTTACAAGCAGAGATCTGGGTGACACGGGATTTGACATTCATTTCGGCTATGGGAGAATTGACGCTAAAGAAGCAATTGAGCTGATTCAACAAGCAAGCGATGTGGCAGTCTTCGAAATCAAGGTTCATTCGCCGATCATTCTAGGAACCGCTGCAAGCATAGACGTAGCGGTGATCAATGCCGGAACGCTGACAAAATACGGCTTGGATTTGAGATTCTTGGTCAACGGCAGTCAAGTTGACACGGAAACGATCGCGATTCTGTCAAAAGGCGAAGTCAAATGGGTGCGCTTCCTTTGGAACACGGTGCAATGCCAGCAAGGCTATTACAATCTTACAGCGCAGGTTCTTCCTGTAAGCGGAGAAAACCGCACTGCAAACAATTCGCTGTCTAAAACAGTTTTTGTCAGACAGCCTCGCACCATCCGCGTTCCATGGGACAAGGTAAGTATACAGGAGGCAATTGACAACGCCACAGAAGGCGACACAATACTGGTGTATACAGACTACTCTATGGAAACCGTGTATCTTTACAAGGACGGTATCAAGCTCATAGGCAGTTCAACAGTGGTAGATGGAAACATGCGGCTGGATCCTCTCAGAGTGTGCGCGAACAATGTTGAAATCAGAGGATTCTCCTTCAGAAACAGCAAGAAGATCGCAACTCGACAGCCTCCTTTCAGTGGCATTCTTCTTTACTACTGCAATAACGTAAATATAACCGATGTAGAAGTCGCAAACAACCGGGCTGGGTTTTTTGTCTATTGCTCAAACAACGTGACGCTTAGGAACACTCGCATGACTGGAAACATCTTTAATTTCGGGATTGAAGGAATCGAGCTTTCAAACTTTATGCACAACGTAGACGAATCGAACAAGATCGAGGGAGAACCTTTCCACTATCTAACAAACAAAAGGGATGCGACGTTTTCCAACCTAAAAGGTTGCGCTGTGCTGGTCAATTCTACCAATGTCACATTCAGAAACAGTGAGCTAACCGAAAACTACGCTGGGATCACTTGTGCATACAGTAAGAACATTGGAATTTTCAATTCACGTTTCTCTGAGAATCAGATAGGCATCTGCATACGTAGTTGCGGTTTGGTTACCGTTCAATATGCTGACTTGCTGGAGAACAATGTTGGCATACACTTGGAGAATTCGTCATCTGTCACGCTGAAGAACAATGCTATCAGTGGCGTGGTTATCTCTGGCGCTGGTATACGATTCCAGACCTCTTCTCGTTGTGTAGCGGAATCTAACAGCATAAAAGGCAGTCGCTTTGATTTTCATCTTCTTTATTCTTGCCAAAACAACATAACCGGCAACGAAATTTCAGGGTCAGGTTCTAACGGGCTATGTCTTCAGAACTCTGATAATAACGTGATCTATGAAAACCAGTTTGTCAACCACACATCAAGTATCGTAGGTCAAGGAATCGCCCTAAACATTTCAAAGTCCTTCGGCAACCGAATCTACCATAACAGCTTCATAAGCAACACTCGAAACGTAGCCTCTCTTGATTCGGTGAACGTGTTCGATGATGGCTACCCAAGTGGCGGTAACTACTGGAGTGACTATGCGGGAGAAGATTTGCACCGCGGTGTCTTTCAGAACGAAACTGGACGTGACGGAATCGGAGATGTGCCATACGTTATTGACGCATCCAACAGAGACAACTATCCACTGATTTATCCATGGCTTAATGTGGAGTTTGAACTCAAACAGCTGAATATTATCGAAAGAACACAGAGAATCCAGTGCGTCATCGAGTCTCCGCTGCTCTACATGTTTTCTGTCAATAGCTCGCAGATCTTTATAGACCAGCCCATTCAGGTCTTTCCAGAGTCTCTGGTTTTCGGAGACTACAACAATAACACTGTGCCAGACGTTCTTGCCTGCTTTCCCATGTTTGGGATTGCGGATTTTGTGATGACTCAGATCGAGGACAATGCGGAGTGTTTATGGTTTTTCAGAGGTTTCGCTGTGAGAATAACTGTGACTGTTTGCGTGGTCTTGGGGGATAACACTTCGCAGGCAGAAGAAAGCATCACTGTTATCTCGAGTGTCTCTTCGGTTCCTAACTAGTAGTAAAGGAATGGTTTGTTACAGGTATTGGTAGTTCGCATAGAGGAAGAACGATGCTACTTTTGTCAATTTCCTTGTTTCCGCGAGTGTTTAGTGCTTGACGTATCGAGCGCGGAAATAAAGACTTATATGGAGTATTGCTACATAATATTGGGGCATTGAAATGAAGGCGTCATCTCAGACCGAGGAAATCCGTTGGCAAGTTATAGTTGCGATGCTTGAAGAGTTCCCTACGCTAAAAAAGAGACTTGAGCAGTATCTTAAAGAAGAACAAAAACAAGTCAAATGAAACTTTCTCAATGCATATCAAGGGACGCACGTACTTCTCAGAAGTATTAGGCATGTTAGTTATGAGATCAGTTTCTTTTCAAAAGGTGTGGTGGCGGAACTTTCACGCCGTTCTTGCAGTCGTTGTTCTCTGATTTGATGAGTTCTGTTATTTCCCGATAACGCTGCAGGAAATCAAGCCCCTTGTCCGTTGCCCTAAAGGTTTCTCTTTCGTTGTTTAGGACTTTTTCCAGCAGGTTGATTTTCAGCATGAAGTCCAAGTACTCGTTTAGCTGCGTGAAGCTAAGGTTGGCTCTGTACATTATCTGCGTTTTCAGCGGGCCTTCCTTAGCGATTTCCAAAATTTCAGCTATGATGTAGAGCTTGTCTCGCCTTTTCGCGGAAGGGTTTGATTGTGCTGAGTTCATTTTTCTATAATCCTCTTTTAGAGGCTTCTTCTATAATTGAGAAGCAGCGCGGAGTGTTTTAAACGGTGTTTCGCTTGGGCAAGTATGTCAATTATCGAAATATTCTCTAGAACAAAGTTCTATACAGATGCTAACACGGAAATCTTATCTTTCAAGAGGAAATATGCTTAAGAACGGTGAAAGGTTTGCTGATAGGCATAATTGCAGACACACATGATAACCTGCCAAACATAGACAGGGCAGTAAAGAGGCTGAACGAAGAAGGTGTGGAGATTGTGCTTCATGCAGGGGACTATGTGGCGCCTTTCGCTGTTCAAAGGCTTAAAGGACTTAAGGCACGGCTGATCGGTGTTTTCGGCAACAATGATGGCGACCGGGAACTCTTGAAAAAAAGGTTCAGTGAAAATGAAAGGTTTGATCTAAGAGGAAGATTTGCTCAAGCAGATCTTGAGCTGAGGATTGCATTGGTTCACGGTGACGAAGAGGAACTTCTTAGAGCTCTGATGGAAAGTGGGGCATTTGACGTCATAGTTCATGGGCATACTCATGTTGCTGAAACCTACCGCAAAGGCAGAACTTTGATTATTAATCCAGGTGAGGTTTGCGGCTATCTAAGCGGAAAGGCAACAATTGCCGTTTTGGATACTGCAAGCATGGATGCTAGGATTATTGAAATTTAAACGGATAAGCGCTCTTCAAGTGACTAAACCCCTTATATATATGGTACGATGGAAATGTCTATATGCTTATGATTTTTCATGTTTGTTTCATGCTTTGTGCATGGTTGGCTTTGTTGCTTTCTTTGGGATAGTTTGATGTCTAATTCAGTGAGTTTATAAGGGAGACTGTGTATTTTTTTATGCTGGCGTTTTGTTCCTCAAAGGGGAACAGAGACACAACGCAGCAGACGACACAAAAAAGCAAAGGAGGAAAAGAAATGACGGAAAACTCGAAGACCGTTTTCATTGGAAAGAAACCAGCAATGAGCTACGTTCTCGCCATCATCACAAGCCTCTCAGCCGGCGACAACAAAGAAATAACGCTGAAAGCACGCGGACGAGCCATCACGACGGCAGTTGATGTGGCAGAGATAGCGCGAAGCCGATTCCTGAAGGACCTGAAGATCAGCAAGATCGCCATCGGAACCGAAGAGATGCCACCAAGAGAAGGCGAGAAGAATTCGCGAATGGTTTCTACAATGGAAATAACGCTGCAGAAACCCTAAGCAATGCAGTGCAACGCGTTTAAAACTTCACGCACCTCTTTCAAAACGCGGCATTGCACCCTTTTTTTATACACACCACTCAAGGAAATCTGAAGAGCGCGTGTCTGGAAACAAGCCAAACAGCACTAGATTTCATTGACACGCAAACAAGCAACCACATGTCCAGACTCCACTTCAACATCGCAAGGTCTTTTCTCAAGGCACTCTGGCTTCGCGTACTCGCACCTAGGATGAAAACTGCACCCTCTAGGTCTGTCGAAAGGCGTAGGGGGCGCTCCACGTAGCCCTTTC
>JARYLR010000037.1 GCA_029907545.1 Candidatus Bathyarchaeota archaeon
AATAGGCTTATCTGAAAGCCTCTTCAGTATCCGAATCTCAAGGTCGCCAAGCATGAACATGGTTAGTTTCAAAAGATATAACAAATCAAATACAAGATAGACTTTATGAATCTTGAATCTGTAGTTATCTTTATGCAACAAACCTTGATGGTAACCGAGTAAACCAAGAAAAGACGGATTAAAACAAAAGCTACCGCAAACAAAATAGACCAATGATATGCCTAGACTTTTATTCCTGCATACTGGGTGGAGATATCAAAAAGATATCTATTTAACTTGTTTCACCCACCAACAAAAACAAAAAGCCAAATGGATTTCTCTAATAAACAAATAGTTTAAAAAAGAAAGCACGCACATAAGCCAAGCAACTTTAATATAATTGAAACATTTAGGTCACGAAAGTGAAACAGTTAAAGTTCAGCAAATCAAAGCATGGCTTAGGTCTCGATAATGGAACAGATTAAAAAGGTCACGGAAAATGGAAAAGTACCGCTTATTCTGCTTTTTCAAAATGGATCACGTAAACAAGCTGGCTCTCGTCCCATTCTCCATACTTCTCTTTCCACTTCGACTTAAATTCAGCAAGCGTGAAGCCGCCTTCCCGCTTTGCGTCCTCTTCATCAAAATACTTTAGTCGCTTCCGCTCTACTTCGGTGACACGCAGATCCGCAATGTGAGGCTCCCAGACTGCTGCATGAACCAATGCACCGGCTTTCACCTTGGGGTCAGGCATATTTACCATCGAAATCTGCGTTTTTAAGCCTTTAAGAAGCTTCTCCTTTTCCTCCGCGGGAAACCTCATCTCGCAAGGCAGCTCAGCAGCTTCTTCAATTATTTCTTCAACAGGCTTCTCCGGCTCGCGGGCTGCCTTTTTGACAACTTGCGATTTCTCCTTGGATGGAAGATGTTTCTCAGCCAGCTTCCGGATCACCTCCACCTTTCTTTCAGCGTCCTCAACTGTGCGCCCAACCTTAACTGCTGTTGCGTAGTCGATTTTGCCTTCAGGAATCTGTCCTGAGAGGTCTGCCGGCGCCACGTATTTTTGAGCTTCTTCGGGCACGACTTCAACCGACCGCAGCCAAAGAGTAACGGCAGTGCCGCTGACGCCGATTTTTGCGCCCACCGCGGCTGCTGAGGGATATTTTTCTGGGCAGTTCTCCAAGAGATACTTGCAGACTTTGCCCTTTTCAATCGCGTTTAGGGCGTCTCTTTGCACGTTCTCAATAAGGTTAAGCTGCACCACTTCATCGTCACTATAATTCCTAACAATAGCGGGAACCTTGTCAAGTCCTGCTTGCTGTGCCGCCCTGTAACGGCGCTCCCCAACTACAACTTCAAACTCGCCGTTTGAAGGTCTAACGATGATGGGTTCAAGTAAGCCAACCTCACGTATGCTTGCTGCAAGCTCGTTGAGCCGTTCAATGTTGATCTCCAAGCGGGGATTAAGCTTGCTTGGACGAATCTTTTTGAGCTCTATCTCTCTAACCGTGTCAACCAAGGTAGCTTCTCCTCTCTCAGCCTACTCCTCTAAGGCTTCGCAGTTATAAAAATTGCAGGCACGGCTGAGTCGGCTCTTATGTTAGAGGCCGATCTGAGAGGCGGACTTCTTCAAGGCTTCTAACGCAATCTCGAAAAAATCCTCTTTAGAAATGCCGATTTCCTCGCATATGAGGATTCTTTCTCTCTCTGCGCCTCGCGCGAAATCCTTATCCTTAAACTTTTTCGCAACAGTCTCAGCCTTCACGTCAGCCAACTTCTTGCTTGGCATAACAAGCGCGCATGCCACTAGCAGTCCTGAGATGGCGTCGCTTGCTATGAGCGCCTTTTCCATGCGGCTTTCCGGAGCAACGCCGGTGTAGCGGAAGTTATGGGTCTTCACTGCTTTGACAAGCTCATCAGGCACAAGCCCCTTCAAAATCCCCTCGGCAACAAGCGTATGCCTCTCCGGAGCGGCTTCGGTTTGCTCGTAGTCAATGTCATGCAGTAGCCCAAGCAAACTCCACTTCTGCTCGTCTTCTCCGAAATGGTTGGCTACGCCTCGCATTATTGCCTCAACCGCAACCATGTGGTAAACAGCGTTCTTCTTGGAAACATGCTTCTTGACTAGTTCTAACGCTTCTTCACGTGTCAGCATCCGATAGCCTCCAAAATTAATATGGCAAGGTGCTCTTATAGTTTCTCAGCTCGTTTCGCATTGTTTTAATAGTTGACTTGCACTATTTTTGTGGAAACTTTATGCATCCCATTGAAACAGAGAAGTTGACCAAGCTCTACGGCAAGACTAAGGCTCTAAGAGAACTAGACTTCACCCTAGACGAGGGAGAAATCATGGTTCTCTTAGGTCCAAATGGCTCAGGCAAAACCACGCTGCTGCTGATACTTTCCACGGTTCTTAAACCTACTTCGGGAAAAGCCAGCGTGATGGGCTTCGACGTCATCAACCAGTCAACCAAAGTCCGCCAAGTGCTCGGCATATCCTTCCAAGACGCAAGAGGCTTCTGGCGGCACAAGCCCATCGAAATCCTTCGGTTTCATGCTACCATATGCGGTGTTCCACGGGATAGGCGAGAGAGGCTGATAGAGGAGATACTGAAGGATCTTGAGCTTTGGGATGCACGAGGAAAACTGTTTATGCACCTTTCTGGAGGACAAGCTAAACGTCTCGAAGTCGCTAAGCTTCTTGTTCAGCGTCCGAAGCTAGCCATTTTCGACGAGCCCTCAAGCCAAGTTGACCTGCGGGGGAAGCGAATAATCTGGGATCACATATGCAAGCTTCGCGAAGACGGCTCAACAGTTCTCGTAGCAACCAATGAAGTTCGCGAAGCCGAATACCTAGCTGACCGGATAACCATTCTGGACGAGGGCGTTAAAGTGGCTTGCAACACGCTTCAAAGCCTAAAAGACAGCATTGCGGGAGGAGACATAGTTGAACTTGAATTCGAGGCCAAAGACAACAAGGACATGGCAGAGGCGCTTGGCCGCCTAGAAGGCACTTTCCGCGTTACCAAGGAGGAGGAAAACCACCTGCGAGCCTATGTCTCGATGGCTGAGGAATGGGTGCCAAAAATGGCGAACATATGCTATCAAAAGGGCGTAAAGGTGGTATCCGTGAGAGTGACCGAGCCGTCGCTTGACGACGTATTCCTCCACTTTACAGGACGCGCCTTAGGAGCGGCAAGCAGTTGAGCACCATACTGAGGCTTATCTGGTTCGACCTTAAGCAGGAACTTAACCCTCCCATATGGATTATTATGGAATGGGTGGTTTTCGGCATCCAGCTTGCCGTCTATGGCGCGCTGATTTCGCGTCTAGTGACCTCGATGGCAGATTATCTTCAGTTCTATGCGGTAGGCTTCGTTATCATGATGACTTTTGAAATAGGCTCACATACTGGACGCCACTTTGTCGAACACGCCCACGAAGGGCGTTTGCCATATCTTCTCAGCCTTCCAATCCCCAGATGGAAGCTCTTCCTAACGGTTGCGCTTCAGGGAGGAGTCGAGCTGGCGCTTATGCTGACCGTTCCGCTCTCTGTAACCCTATCAATAATCGGAAACCTCACCGCCATATCCGCTCTATCTGCGGTCGCTACGCTTTTTTGGCTAGGCTTCGGAGTTTCGGGTCTGATGCTTGGACTCTCGTTCATCGCATTTCGTTCCGCAGATCTTTACACTGCCATAGTCACCGCGTTAAGCACGCTGATAATCCGTTTCAGCACAGTGCTGTACCCGATGATATTCCTGCCAGCGTCATACGCAGGCGCCGCGGCATTCAGTCCCTTGACATATGGGTCAGACCTTGTTAGGTTCTTTCTCGGCTTCGATCCTAGCATGTTGGTGAACCCGCAGATAGCCATTGCCGTCTTAACAGCTCTAGCAGTTAGCACACTTGGACTAAGCGCGATGCTGATGCAGCGGATCGTGGAGGGAGTGAAAAGCGGATGACAGAGATGCGGCGTATATTGCAGCTAGCTCGTACAGACTTCTCATACTTCTTCCGCACAAAATGGCTGATGGCGGTTCTGCTAAGCCTAAACCTCTCAGACATGCTTGTCATCGGACTAGTCTACAAAGGACTGATGACCGTTAACTACTTCGCCTTCTTCGCTCCCGCCGTAGTCGTTATGGGGCTTTTCATGGGCTCCATGGACACGGGCAGGAGAATCTGGCTAGCTTTCAGAGAAGGAGTCATACAGTACTATCTTTCATTGCCCATCAGCAACCTTGGTGTCGTAGCCGCCTACCTAATTGCAGGTAGCCTTGCAGCCATGGTGTACTCGTCTTCGCTGCTGATTGTAGCGTTTCTAGTTCTTCCAGCCCAAGCAGTGCTGAACACGCTGATCCTGCTACCATTCTTCTTCATACTTGCAATGGGCTTGGCAGGCATAGCCGCGGCGCTCGCAGCATTAGCTTCAACACATGGCGAATTCTTCTTCGCCTACCAGCAGCTTTTTCAAGTTCTGCTTCTCACATTAAGCACTGTTTACTACCCTCAGAGCGTCATGCAGCAGTATCTTCCATCAGCTCTCGTTACGGTTGCCTCGGCAAACCCGCTAAGCATAGCTGCTGAAGCTCTCAGAGACTTTGTATTTACAGGAATTCCAATCCAGCCACTTGTCATCGTGCAACTTGTTGTTTCAAGTGTGCCTTTTGCATTGCTGGGCGCCTTCGCCTACTATAAAGCCTTGCAGACGCTTCAGACAAAGGGCAAGCTTTAGGCGTATTCTGTGCTTGAGCTGCTTCACACAAAGCATTTGTCGCACCTATATGTTAGCAGAAAATGGGCTCCTTTCAACTCCAACCGTGACACCGATTAAACATTAATATGCTAAAGTAGTTAAATCTTGGGACACGGAGGCTTGGAGTGCAGAGCCCTAGCATGAAAGCTAAATCGGGAAAGCAGCCGTTGCATCTGCTTCTCGCCGCCTCACCTCTTAGGTGCAGACGCAAATGACAGTCAAATACAACATCACGTGGAAAACTGGTCTCTTCATCATTGTAGGGCTGCTTGCCTTCGTTGTCTATATCCTTGTCTACATGTACATGTTTAACGCCGACATCTCCGTCGTGGCAAGCTTGCAACGCACCAACCTCGCGTTCTTTATGATAGGGCTTGTCGCTGTGCTCTTGGACACGCTCTTTTTCACACTTGCATGGCATTCCTTGTTAAGATTTCTATCCGTGAAGATCTCTGTTGGCAGAACTCTGCTCTACGTGCTTTTCGGCACATTCGTAGACATCCTCGTCCCCGCAGAATCGCTGAGCGGCGAGATCTCTAAAGTCTACCTTGTAACCCGAGACCAAGAGGGGTCTATGGGCAAAGCCACAGCATCTCTTGTTGTTCAGAGGTTGATAGGCATGGCGATAAATATTGCTACGCTACTTGCCGGCGCAGCCTTGCTTCTTGTGGAAAGATTGCTTTCTGGAACAATGCTTGTCTTAATACTGGCGCTTGTTGGTTTGACGTTTGTTTTTCTGCTTTTACTTTTGCTACTGTGCGTTAAAGAGAAATGGACTTTGTGGATTGTTAGCTCCGTAGTGGGCTTTGTTGACCGCATCACTAAGGGGCATTGGAAACTGTCAAAGGTGAAAGGCGAAATGATGGAAGCTGCCAAAATATTTCACTGCGCGATGAAAGAGTTTGCCCGTGCACCTAAAACAGTTTTCATTGCATCGTTTTTCAGTGCCATGTCATGGGTTCTGGTTATATTGGCCTTCTATCTTTCGTTCATGTCTGTTGGATACACGGCTATCAGTTGGAGTGTGATTCTTGTGATATGCTCAGTCTTCGCAGCTGTGAAATCCATACCCGTAGGGATTCCTTTCGAGGTAGGCATACCGGAAATGACCCTGTTTACCTTGTTCGTATGGTTCGGCGTGCCTGCTGAAACAAGCTTCACTGTCACCGTAATTTTGAGGCTGCTGACTCTATGGTTCAAATTCATCTTGGGGTTTGCTGCTCAGCAATGGCTTGGAATAAAAGCAATCACAACCCTAAGCAGGAACGAAACAGCTGACTCTGGATTGGAAAAAACCTAAATCTGCTTTACAACGTTAGTCATGATGCTGATGCTGCAGATGACTATGACAATAGAGACTGCCTCAATCCAAGATTTGGATAAACTATGTGAAATCGAGGAAAAATGCTTCTCAGAAGAAGCGTTTTCTAAAAAGCAGATCGCTTACTTGCTGACTGACTACCACTCCATCAGCCTGATAGCCAAAGAAAACGGCACAACCTTGGGCTTTATCATTGGAACAATGTACGTTTCCAGAAAACCCTCAACGGGCATATAGTGACTCTTGATGTGGCTCCTGAGCATCGGCGCAAGGGAGTTGCCTCAAGGCTTTTGCGTGAAATCGAAAAAAATCTTCAAAGAGAAAGGAGCAAAAACCTGTCATCTTGAGGTTAGAGAAAACAATGTTGCTGCTCTGAATCTCTACATAAAGTCTGGGTACGAAAAAGCTGGGCTGCTTGAAAACTACTACGGAAACGCCCATGGAATATACTTACGAAAGCCCCTAGTCTAGCCTCAGAAGGTTAAGACCCGTTTTCTCATCCTGAGCTCGAACCAGATTCAAGCCCAAGCTCTCAACGATCACAAGCTCCGCAGTCGCTCCAACAGGAGACTCCTTCATCAGGTGTCCTCCAAAGGCTTCTCCTTTCCTATCTGAAACAACGATGTGTGCATGAATCATCGGTTCCCCTTCTTCGTTAACAGCTATGTTTCCCATTCCCGACGCGATCTCAAGTGGGCCTTCTAGCTCGACGTTCTCGTATTTTCCATCCTTGTAGTAGCCTAGCGTAGCCCTTTTTAAGCTTCCAATGACAACGAAAAAGCCTGCTTTAACGTTGCCTTCCCTAACTCTTCTTAGAATTGCGTCGGGTAGATCCTCGCCTTCAAGGATGCGTGCGACATATACTTGTCCTACTTGTCCTTTGAGCATGGTGGTTTTCACCGCTTAGCCTTTTGGTTTTCTGGCTTGAAAGCTTTTCGAACGTAACACTAAAAAAGACTAAAGTGTAATAGTTTGATTGAGCGTTATGGTGGCGATAAAAGGGAACAGCGGAGAAACGCAGAGGCTGGTTAAAGCAATTGTGGTGCTGATTCGGAACACTACGTGGAGATGTGGTGCATTGGAACGCGCAATAGTTAAACATCTTCATAAGAAAGATACAGACTTTGGAAAGCGCGGTGTGCCTTTGAATGAGATGCTTCAAAACTTTCAGGTTATGAAGGGCAAAAAGCGTAACGAGTTCCTAGACGCGATAAGACGCCTAGAAAGAAGGAATATAATAAGAATCCTGAAACTTGGGTCCCCTTAATCCCCTTTTAACTCTTCTCAACCAGTTCTTTAGCGCTTTGTATCCATCTCTGCGTGAACCACGGTGATATCTTGAGTTTTGCAGCCAAGTCTTCTGCCGAAGCGCTTGCCAAGTCTTGGACGCTGTTGATGCCCAGAGCCTTGAGTTGATCTGCACGTTTCTGCTTTATGCCCTTTACACTTGTAAGCTCCATAGCGGGTTTTGGCTCAGCAGCCTCGGTTTTCTGTTCCTCAACCACTGAAGACGTTATCTGCTGTACGGGTGCTGGAGCTGGTGTCGCCGGTATCTCAACAGAGGTTTTCAGGCGTGGTCTCTGGGAAAAGCCAAGTGCGATGAAGAGTAGCCCAAGTATGACTGTTGTTAGGACTGAAAGGTTTCTCTCGAAAGCTGATTCAATCAGAGCGAACGTTAACCCAGTTATTGCAAAGCAAATAACTGCAACTACATAGAGCACGTAATCGGTACGCATGTTTCCTCCCCTTTTTGACACACCTATGTTCTATGGAAGAGTTTAAAAGATTTTCTAAACCTTAGAAGTAAAAAAGGCGGAAAATTGGCTATTTTTAGTCTTCTTCATGTTTAAGGCGTGACGTGCTGTTTAAGAAGCTTTTCTTCCGGAGGCGCTGGCTTTATCTGCCCATGCTTCATCAGAAGCTTTGTGCATTCCCTAGCGTTCTGGATAATTGCTTTGGCTTTCTCGTAAAGTTCCTGTCTGCTAGGCTTGATTCTTGCTACGCCTTGGTCTATTGACTTGAGAGCGCATGCTACCGCCTCGCGTGGGTAGACTTCCCACTCTTCCATTCTTGGAAGAATGTCTTCTTCATGCATTCCGCGTTCTTCCGCAAATTTGGCAAGCTCCTGTGCCGCAGCTATGCACATGTCGTCCGTAACGGTCTTTGCCCGCACATCCAAGACGCCTCTGAATATGGCTGGAAATCCTAGGCTGTTGTTCACTTGGTTGGGGAAGTCACTTCTGCCTGTGGAGATGATTCTTGCACCTGCTTCCTTGGCTTCCCAAGGCCAAATCTCAGGAATCGGGTTCGCGCAAGCAAAAACTATGGCATCATCAGCCATCGTTTGAACCCACTCCTTCTTTATTGTTCCGGGACCAGGCTTAGAGGCAGCTACGACGGCGTCTACGTCTTTGAAGGCTTCGGCGATATCCCCTTTTCTGCGTTCAGCGTTGGTTTTCTGTGAAAGCTCATACTTCCATGGGTCTTCTTCTTTGGTTATGTCTTCTCTGCCAGGGTAGATTATTCCTTTTGTGTCCACGAGGAGGATGTTACCCGGCTTCATGCCCCATCTTATGAGGACGTAGGCTGTTCGCAGGTTGGCGGCTCCTGCGCCTATAAGGGTTACTAGGCTGTCGTTGGGTTTTTTGCCGACTATTTTGAAGGCGTTGATAAGCCCCGCTAGGATGACGGTTGCTGTGCCTTGTTGGTCGTCGTGCCAGACAGGTATCTGCAGTTTTTCTCTTGCTTTCTCAAGTACGTAGAAGCATTTGGGCTTCTCTATGTCTTCGAGGTTTATGCCGCCGAATGATGGCTCAATGAGCTCGCATGCTCTGACGATTTCATCTGGGTCTTTGGTTTTTAGGCATATTGGGAACCCGTCTACGCCGCCTAGATACTTGAATAGTAGTGCTTTTCCTTCCATCACGGGCATTGCTGCTTCAGGGCCGATGTTGCCTAGACCGAGCACTCGTGTGCCGTCGGTGACGACGGCGACATAGTTCCATCTGTTGGTGAGTTCAAATGATAGGTCTTTGTTTGCTTGTATTTCCTTGCATGGTGTGGCGACGCCTGGCGTGTACCATATTGCGAAGTCTGCTGGGCTTGAGATGGCGCATTTGGGCATTACTTGGACTTTGCCTTCGTAGAACTTGTGCATTGGGGAGGCGAGCATTGAGGGTTTTTTGGCTTTGGCAAGGGGTTCTTCGACTGTGGGTTTTTTTTCTTCTTTTTTGCTTGTCATGTTATTATTCTTCCTTTTTGCTGAGTTTGTTTAGAGCCACGTATAAGTCTTAAGGTTTGCATGGCTGAAAATAAACGAGCAGGTGCTGCTTGATTGTGGATGAGTGAATCATTTGATGATACGGCTGTGCCTTTGAACTGAGAAAAGGGAAAGTCTAGCTCAACCGCTTGAAACGTGTTGCCTTTGACCCTGTTTAGAAGAAAATGGGCGTTGCTCTTGTGAGCACGCGCATTCTAGAATCTTCTTGGTCTGTAGCCGCCTCTTCTGTCTCTTCCGCCGTAGTCTCTGCCGCGTCCTCTGAAGGGTCGTCTGGGTTGCTCGTAAACTTGGTTGGAGACGTTGTTGTCGGTGTTTGCTTCGGCTATGGCTTGTTCTGAGACTTCAAGGGTGCCGTATCTGCCTATGTTGAGTCGCATGTTGCCTCTGAAGAGGGTTACGTAGCCGTTTTTGATGTTTATGGTGTTGCCTTCGGTGACTTTGCTTATGTTGTCGTCCCATAGTGTGAGGTAGATGCTTCCTGTTTCGTCTCCGACGAGGGCGTCGCATACTTTGTGTGGGGCTCCGTCTCTGCCTGCTGCGATGTCTCGGGTTTCGCTTTTGGAGACGACTTTGGCTAGGACGTTTACGGCTCTTGACTGGGGTGTGAGTTCGCCTATTTTGGCGTCTACAGGCTGTCTAGGTCCTGAGAATCCTTCAACTGCCAACTTTCTTTCAACACCTGTGTTTTTGACATGGAAGACTACAAGGCATGCGCACTTAAGGGTTGTGGTCTAGTGGCGAGTGGCTGGTGTTTGTTGTGTGTTGGAAAAGTTTTTTTATGCAGGCTGTGAGTATGAGCTTTTTCTGTTGTGGTCTGTGGAATTTTAGGCCCCTTATATATAGGCTGAGCTACTGTTGATTGATCTTGAAGTAGCTGTGCATGTGCGGTTGTCTGAGTAATAAGTTGATATAGATTGCTGTGTCCGAAGTAGTGGAAGCTGTACCCCGCCACGTTCGCCCAAACCCAGCCTTTCATGCGACACCTATCCTCAATCAAATCTGATCGCTCCTTTAAAAGCTAAGGAATCTGGTAGTTGCACGCATGGTGCATCATCCATAGTGTCCCAGCTGCACTTGAGGGATCATCGGTAGTTTGAGCACCCGCCTTGTCGATCTTTTTTCGGCGTCCTTGGTCTCTTCTTAAAGCAAATGATACTGCGGTGATAGTCACGGCCGCAGCTGCGGTTGTGGCTACGGATGCCAGAATCGCGAGAATGGTGAGATTCGTGTTGGTGATTCCTGCCCGAAGTGTTGGTTAATCCAGCAACGAGAGTTTGCCAGTGATGTTAAGAGTCTTAAGTGAATAATAGTTCGAGGAAAATGGGGGTCAATCCCAGAAGAATCCACATGTTCTAGATACAGCAGGCACAGGCCACGAATTGTCGAAATGAAGGTCTTGAACGCGGTTAAGAAGATAGTTAACTGCCTTTGAAACAAATTCTTCAGTCTCACTAAGCATACCTAGGTAGCTAAGTGATGCCACACCATAATAGGTGTAGTACACGTAGGCGGTGTTATATCTGTCATCTGGATGTGCACGGATCATGACTTCCGAGTCAGAGACCTCTTGATAGCATGCCATGACATAGTCTCTTATTTTCTCTCTTTCCACTATCGTATTGTTCACAAGTTGTCCGAGGGCTCGCATGGCCCCCAACGCAGCGTATGTGAAAGCTATACCGGCACCATATCGATCCACATAGAAGGGATTTGAGTGATACCTGGACCATGATGGCAGAGGCGACCCTAGAGGTGAATTCGGAAACGGCCCGAAAGCTCCATTTTCAGCCTTACAGCTCAATACCCACTCCGTAGTTTTCGTCACATTAATTCTGTCTAAGGCGCCCAAATTAGCAAGAAGTGAAACTGCCAAAAAGGTGCTGATCACGTTAGATTTGGCGTAAGCAGTATAGTAAAGGTCTCCACTGTACGAGTCCAAAGGAAAAGCACAAATAGTTTCGTTTACCAGTGAACCA
>JARYLR010000038.1 GCA_029907545.1 Candidatus Bathyarchaeota archaeon
GAATTCTACTATACGCCTGGACACACTGTTGATTCATGTTCCTGTTTTGACCATGCTGACAGGGTGCTGTTTGTAGGGGATAATGTCGAGTTGCCTATTCCTTATGTGAATGAATTGAATTTTGCGAGCTATGTTGCTACCCTTGAGGAATATCTGGAGAGGAACGCGGAGTTCATTGTTTCTGGTCACGCTGATGTGGCTGATGACTATGCTTTGCTTAGGATCAACTTGGATTACGTGAAAAGTCTTGGAACGTTAAGTGTTGATAACAGTAGCTTAGACAAGAAGGGAAAGATCATGCATTTCAGGAATCTGACAAACATTGGAGCCAAGCTTAGAGAGAAAAACCTGATTAAGGAAGCTCTTCAACATTACAGAGAAAGCGAGAGAGTGCTTGAGAAGATGGATGATAATGTGCAGGGGAAATGGGAGCAGCTGAAGCAGGTTCGTGAAATCATAACCTCATTAACAGAAAGATGAGAATGCATGGTTTTTTGTTCGGAAAGTCTTTAAACCCGTGTTCAATAAGACTTTACTTGCATGTCAACGAGGTTGAGGATTTGACACTTCTGGGTGTTGAACATATTGGAGTGGCAGTTAGAAATGTGGAAGAAGCCTCAAAAGTCTACAGCAGCATCTTAGGGTTCAAGCTTCGCGGAATCCACATCCTATCCGAGCGGAAAGTAAAGATTGCCTTCATGTCCAGCGGCGGCGAAACCGACGTTGAGCTTCTGGAACCGCTTGACAGCGAAAGCACAGTTGCCAAGTTTCTGGAAACCCGCGGTGAAGGCATCCACCATATTGCAGTAAGAGTCAGCGACATCGAAGCCGCGCTTTCCGACCTCAAACAGAAAGGCGTCACACTGATTGATGAAAAACCAAGAAAAGGTGCAGAAGGAAAACTAGTTGCCTTCGTCCACCCTAAAAGCACACGAGGAGTGCTGCTGGAGCTAGTGATGAAGTAGCACCAGCCCAGCGAATTGGCTGATTAAACATGCTTTCTCAGCACATGTGCACAGAGTGACTTTCAAAAATGAAAAAAACAATAAACATCGACAAGATCCACGAAGGACTCTGCACAAAACATATAGGTGCACGCATAATCTTCCTCCACGAAACTAGCTCAACAAACGATCTGGCAAAGGAATTAGCCTTCTCAGGCTCGCCAGAAGGAACAGTCGTTCTAGCTGAAGCACAGACCAACGGACGTGGAAGACTCGGCAGAGAATGGGTTTCCCCTAGAGGCGGATTATACTTTTCTGTAATCCTCCGACCCCGTCTAGCTGCAAGTGAAGCTGCAAAACTCGTGTTTGCCGCTGGGCTGGCTGTGGTAGAAGCCTTAGATGAACTGTATTGCTTGAGAACTGAGACCAAGTGGCCTAATGACGTGATAGTGAATGGACGCAAGGTTTGCGGCATCCTTTCGGAAATGAACATGAGGAATGGGCTAATGGATTTTGTAGTTGTTGGTTTCGGCGTCAACGCCAACTTTGACATTAAAAAAGCATTGCCGGAACCATTATGGGCAAATGCGACTTCACTTTGGACTGAGCTTGGCAGAAAGATAGAGCTGGGTGCTCTGTTTAAAGAGGTATTGGAAAGACTAGAGAAACTCTATAATTCATTCTTGAAAAATGGGTCTAGCCCAGTTTTGAGAGAGTGGAAAAAACACGCGGCTTTTTTCGGTGAATATGTCGAAGTAATAAGCGGAAATGAATACTTATCTGGTTTAGCCTTAGACATCGAAGACGACGGCTCATTAACTATCAAGCTTGATGACGGGAAAGTAAAACATGTTTTTGCTGGCGACGTTTCTCTGCGGCGAAAATCGAATCCCATGTCTTTCAAGTAGACTGCTAATTGTTGATCTTCTGATTACTTCTTGAGAAAAGCGCGTTCCCATGTCTTCTGATTTTGCTCCAACTCTGAATCTAAATGTTCAAAGTGTTCGCGCTGTAGACGGAGTGTATGAGGGAGATTTGATTCTCAGCGGCAACAACGTCACATTGATCGAAGGAAGATTCGACATTAACGGAAGCATAATCGTGGAAGAAAACGCCACTCTAGTTTTGAGAAACGCGCTTTTGAACTTCACGCAGACAGCAGACTACCAGTTTAACATTACCTTCCGAAATCCAGTGAATGGCAACCCCCGTTTTGTGGTGGAGAACTCTACGATAAACACAAACGACTTTTACTTAAGAATCCATTTTGACGATAACGGCTCCGCAGATATATACATGCTCGAATCTTACGGCTATTACTGGCGAATCAATCTTGTTGCAAGAGATGACTCAGTCTTGAACGTGCTGAATTCCACATTAAACTTTGTCTATCCAGGTTATCATGCCACCGTCAACCTCACTTACTGCGCAGTATACACTTTGCACGCGATGTCAGACTCTTATACCAGCATATCAAACAGCGAAATCGGGATTCTCAGTGTGCGAGAACACGCTACCGTCGAAATGTTAAGCTCGCACATATACTCTTACGCCTATATCTACGCACAATCAGTGAATTGCTCAATCAGCGAGTTAGAACCAGGCTTGTTTGACTACTGGAATTTTGAACAAAACTGCTCTGTTTTAGCTGCACCAAGCGGCTGGATACCAAACTTCACGGTAACAAACACTCTTGTCGACAAATGGGCTTTCTATTTCCAAGGCAAAACCAACACAACCATTTCAGACTCCTTGCTCTTTCTCGTCTGCGCAGCTGATTCTTCGGTAGTCTCAATGTTTGCAGTAGAAACCTCTTCCGTGCAGACCTACGGCAACTCCATACTTTACGCCTACAACTCCTCTACATCTAGCGCCTATCTATATCATAATTCACAGGTGTGGGCGATAAACTCAACATGCTCTGCTCCGTACTATTATAATCAGGCATGCGTCTACGGCTGCTCCTACGTTTCCGTCCAAGTGCTCGACATAGCCAGCACCCCTGTTCCAAACGCAAACGTCACAGCCGTGTACTCAAACTCGACCGTGGCAGATTCAAAACTAACAGACGAAACTGGATGGGTCAAATTCATCCTGATCGGGGGAATTTCAAACGCTACAGGCGATTACTCAAGGGGCAACTATACTATTGTCGGAACGTATGGATACTACTCTGCAAACACTACGGTTGAAGCGTACACTAACCCGCAGATCACGCTAACCTTAGACTTCATAATCCCAGAATTCCAAACGGTCACATTAACGTTGCTGTTCACTTTGGCTACGCTGACAAGCTGGCTCCTCCACAAAAAGCAGAAAAAACCACAATAGCTATCCCCATTTTTATTTTAAGCAATCCATAGGTTCTAAATATTCGTTAATGCAATATACTTTCCCAATCTGAGGCAACCCTTATGCCGACAATCAAAGAGCCTACTGTTGAAGAAAAAATAAAACAACTGAAAGAGATGCGCGAGAAATCCAAGGCAGGCGGCGGACAGAAACGCATCGAAGAACAGCATGCCAAAGACAAGTTAACAGCCAGAGAACGCATCGAGCTTCTGCTAGACCAAGACAGCTTCAACGAGCTTGACCAGTTCATGGTTCACCAGTGCACAGAGTTCGGTATGGCAGACAAAAAAGTGCTCGGAGACGGCGTCATAACAGGCTACGGCACAATAGACGGCAGACTCGTCTACGTTTTCTCACAAGATTTCACAGTCTTCGGCGGCTCGCTTGGTGAAATGTTCGCTAAAAAAGTCTGCAAACTCATGGATCTGGCGCTTAAAACAGGCGCGCCAGTCATCGGTCTGAACGACAGCGGCGGAGCCCGCATACAGGAAGGAGTCGCCAGTCTCGCAGGCTACGGCGACATATTCTTCCGCAACGTAATCAGCTCCGGAGTTGTTCCTCAAATAAGCGCGATAATGGGTCCATGTGCAGGCGGAGCCGTCTATTCGCCGGCGCTGACAGACTTCGTTATCATGGTGGACAAAACCTCTCATATGTTTATTACAGGTCCCGACGTGGTTAAGGCTGCGCTGGGGCAGGAAGTCACCTTCGAAGAGCTCGGAGGCGCAATGGTGCATGCACAGACAAGTGGGGTAGCCCATTTCATCGCGCAGAACGAAGAGCAATGCATGCAAATAATTAGAAAGCTGCTGAGCTATATACCGAATAACTACTTGGAAGATCCGCCTGCAGTCGAGCCGACAGACGACCCAAACCGAACAGACAAAGATCTGGCACACATACTGCCAGACGACCCAGACAAGCCATACGACATCAAAGAAATAATCACACGTGTCGTAGACAACGGCGAATTCTTTGAAGTTCAACCTTTATGGGCGCAGAACATAGTCGTAGGCTTCGCACGGCTAAACGGCAAGTCAATAGGCATAGTAGCCAACCAGCCAGCACACTACGCAGGCGCCCTAGACATCAACAGCAGCATGAAAGCAGGCCGCTTCATACGCTTCTGCGACTGCTTCAACATTCCCATAGTCACATTCGTCGATGTGCCCGGATTCCTGCCGGGCTTGGAACAAGAACATGGAGGGATAATTAAACACGGCTCAAAACTGCTTTATGCCTACTGCGAAGCTACAGTGCCCAAGATCACCGTGATACTGCGCAAAGACTACGGTGGCGCGTATGACGTTATGGGTTCTAAACATTCAGGTGCAGACATTAACTATGCTTGGCCAACAGCTGAGATCGCGGTGATGGGGCCGCATGGAGCGATAAACATAATATTCCGCAAAGAAATCGCCGAAGCCTCCAACCCTGAACAGAAACGAATGGAGCTTGTAAGCGAATACCGCCAGAAATTTGCAAATCCCTACATAGCCGCACAAAAAGGCTACATTGATGAGGTCATTGAACCGGCGGAGACCAGACCCAAACTTATAAGCGCCTTAGAAAGTTTAGCCACAAAACGCGAACCACGCCCAACGAGAAAACATGGAAACGTGCCGCTATAGCACAAGACAACTTTGAAAAACCTAGAAGAGGGTATCCACTTTACTGCTTGGAAACAACTCAAAATTGACATCTAGCAAGAAATCTCAAACTCGGAGGAGGAAAATCTGAAGTGAAAGAAAACCTCCTAACACGTGATTCAATAATTAGAACTCTAACTGATGAACTGAAGCCTCTAAATTATGTACACGCCTTCTGGGAAGGAGGCGCCATAGCCTTCAACCGAATCGACCAATGGTCAGACATCGACCTATACGCAGCAGTAGACGAAGACAAAGTCCAAGAAACATTTAACAACATTGAAAAAGCGCTGAAGATATTATCGTCGATAGAAAAAAAACTTGAAGTACCGCAGCTTCCTTGGCCAGGAATCTCCCAAATCTTCTATAAACTGAAAAATGCAAGTGAATACCTTCTCATTGACTTTGTTGTAATACAGCTAAGTGCACCTGACAAACTTCTTGAGCCAGAAATACATGGCAACATAATCTTCTACTTCAATAAAAACAACAAGATAATCATACCACATTTGGATAAGGATGATTTTGCAGAGAAAATTAGTGCACGACTGAAACGGTTAAAGCTTAGATTTTGCCTCTTCAACATTTTTGTGCAGAAGGAGATTAACAGAGGCAACAGTCTCGAAGCCATAGACCTCTACCAAAATATGACACTTGCGACATTAGTCGAAGTTCTTCGCATAAAACACAACCCGTTTCATTACAACTTTAGAATGCGCTACATACACTACGAGCTTCCACCAAAAATCGTGAAAAAACTCGAACACTTATACTTCGTCAAAGACATGGAAAGTCTAAAGGAAAAGTATCTTGAAGCAACTGAATGGTTTTACAGGGTAATTTCAGAAATTGAAACTTCCTGATTTTTGGGGTTAGTTGATGGTAAGAATCAATCTGCCGCCTATCACAAAAAGCAGATTAATGGGAGACTTCAAAAAATTGGGCATCAAACCAGCCGATGCGATAATGTTCCATGCATCCGTAAAAGCCATAGGGTGGATAGTGGGTGGTCCAGATGTGGTGATTCAAGCGTTGCTTGACGTACTGGAAAAAGAAGGAACGTTGATGATGTATGTAGGATGGGAAGACTCTCCCTACAACCTTGCAAAATGGTCAAAAAACTGGCAACAAGCCTACCTAAAAGAATGCCCATCATTTAACCCGAGAACTTCTCGGGCACACAGAAAATGGAGCATACTGACCGAATACCTGCGCACATGGCCAAGTGCATACCGAAGTGGGCATCCAGACGCCTCTTGTGCCGCTGTTGGCGCAAAAGCCAAATGGCTAACCGAAAACCATCCGCTACAATATGGATATGGTCTAGATTCGCCGCTGGATAAATTATGTAAAACAAAAGGCAAAGTATTACTGCTTGGAGCTCCTTTCGGATCTATTACGCTTTTACACTATGCTGAACACTTGGCCAATGTGACTAATAAACAAGTGGTACGGTACAAAATGCCTATTTTGCAAAATGGCAAAAAAGTCTGGGTGGAAATTGAAGAATTCGATACTTGTGGAAATATTTTGCCAGACGCAAGAGAATATTTTGAAATTATCCCGCGTGAATTTTTAGCTATAGGCAGGGGTCGCTGTGGCAAAGTTGGGGCAGCACAATCTTATCTTTTCGATGCTGATGAATTCGTCAAATTTGCTGTGCAATGGCTGGAAAGAAAATACAGCAAACAATCATAAAGCGAGCGCGCAATGGACCACTAGATTAATATTGCTTCATTCTCTTTTTCCTCTTCTAAGCAAGATAACCAAAAAGGTGCACCTAAACGCCACAGAAAAAACCTGTCAAAATCACAGACACCACACTTAGAGATGCGCATCAGAGTCTAATGGCTACAAGAATGCGTACCGACGCCATGATCCCCATAGCAGAGAAAATGGATCGCGTAGGCTTTTTCTCCTTGGAGATGTGGGGAGGCGCAACCTTCGACGTTTCCATACGCTATTTAGGCGAAGATCCGTGGGAACGTATACGCACGCTGAGGCGTCATATTAAGAAAACGCCTTTTCAAATGCTTCTGCGTGGACAAAATGTTGTTGGCTACAGAAATTACCCGGACGAGGTAGTGGTGAAATTTGTTGAAAAAGCCGCTGAAAGCGGTATTGACGTTTTCCGTGTTTTTGACGCGTTAAATGATATCCGCAACATGGAAACTGCCATAAAAGCCGTAAAGAGGACTGGCAAGCACGCGCAGGGCACGATCTGCTACACCATCAGTCCAGTCCATACTGTGGAACATTATGTGAAGTTTGCGAAAAATCTGGCTGAGCTTGAATGCGATAGCATATGTATAAAAGACATGGCTGGAATGCTGGCACCAAAGCCGGCTTATGAGCTAATAACCGCTCTGAAGAAAGAAGTGGGTTTGCCTGTGCATCTGCATAGCCACAGCACAAGCGGCATGGTGATGATGACCTATTACAGCGCCTGCCAAGCTGGAGTAGACATACTTGACACTGCCTTTTCGCCTTTGGCGTGGGGCACTTCCCAGCCGCCTGTAGAATCAGTCGTAGCCGCGTTGAAAGGCACACCTTACGACACTGGGCTGGACAGCGAGCTTTTGAACGAGATCGCTCAGTACTTTAGAGAGATGCGCGAAAAATACTATGACCCTATTAAGCTGATCGATCCTAAAGCAGAGCGCGTAGACGCCTCAATAATTGTCCACCAGATCCCAGGAGGCATGTTCTCCAATCTTCTGGAGCAGTTGCGTGAGCAGAAGGCTTTGCACCGGTTGGATGAGGTTTTGAAAGAGGTTCCTAGAGTTAGGGAGGAGCTTGGGTATCCGCCTCTTGTGACTCCGACTAGCCAGCTTGTGGGGATACAGGCAGTTCTTAACGTGATTTCAGGTAAGCGGTACAGCATTGTTCCTAAAGAGATAAAGGATTATGTTAGAGGATTGTATGGGAAGCCTCCAGCGCCGATTGACCCGAAGATCATGAAGAAAGTCATAGGTGACGAGCAGCCTATAACGGTTCGACCAGCAGATCTGCTTGAGCCAGTTTTGGATAGGATACCAGATGATGTGAAACCGTTTATCGAGACAGAAGAAGACAAGATCACTTACGCTCTTTTCCCGCAGATCGCTCTAGAGTTCTTTAAGAAACGCAAGGCTAAAGGCGCGAAGGTTTCCGTTGAGCCGGTGAAGAAAGCCGAGCTTGAGGAAGTTGCAGCTTTATCTGCGGCTGTTGCCTTCTACAGCGCAAGCGTCAAAGGAACAAAGGCAGTAACATTTGTTAAGCCTAAGCCAGTTCACTCGATGTGGGTGCTTGTGGCTCGGCAAGGCATTGCTGAGAGGGGTGCTTGAAGATGCCGAGCTACGATGTCTCTGTCGACGGTAGACTTAGAAGAGTAGAGCTGACACGAAAAGGCGATAATGCGTTTTCATGCAAAACAAACGGAAAAACAAGCAACGTAGAGGTTTCAAACCTTGGAACAAGCGTTGGACAGAGCTTTACGATCAAAGTGGACGGAAAAGAGTACAAGGTGGAGCTGGAAGAAAACGAATCTGGGAAGGTTTTCTCAGTGAAGATTGAGGATATGCCCTTCAAGGTTGAGGTTAACTCGCTGAATCTTAAGCAGGCAGCTTCTGCATTTGAGCCAGTTTCTGCTGCCCCGGCAAGGAAATCGGCTTCACCTAAGCCGACATCAGTAGAAGGCGCTGTAACCGCGCCTATGACGGGCAAAGTGGTCAAGGTTAAAGTCAAGAAAGGGGATCAGGTTAAGGCTAGCCAAGTTCTATGTGTAATTGAGGCTATGAAAATGGAAAACGAGATTGTCTCGCCCAAAGCTGGAACAGTGCAGGAAGCCAAGGTTTCGGAAGGTTCTCCAGTTAACGAAGGCGACACTCTTTTCA
>JARYLR010000039.1 GCA_029907545.1 Candidatus Bathyarchaeota archaeon
AAGATCTGCCTTGAAAACTCGTTAGCGTCTGGGTACAAACCGCTACGGAGGGGCCGAGGCAGGGATTTGAACCCTGGCAAAAGGCTCCACAGGCCTCTAGGCTGCCAAGCTACCTCACCTCGGCCACTTTTTGGAAGTCTTCGGCCACTGGCGACATCAAGTTTTGTTATCATTTGCGTTTCCTCAGGAATATTAACGTATCTTTTTGGCAGACGTATTCAAAGCCTACTTCTAGCAGCTCTTTGATTTCTTCTGGTTTCTTAGCGATTCGCACTGTGAATTGGTCGTTGGCGCCAGCTTCGAATAAGGTGTGTTCGATGTTTATGTATATCTCGGTTGATTTTAGAGATTTATGTCCAAGGAAGTGTTGTACGTAGTATGGGTCTTTGGTTTGATGATAGAACATTGTGGCTTTCCAATGTCTGAGCGTGTGGAAAGTTATTTTTAGCAGTCTTGGGTTTTGCAGTGTTTGTGCTAGTCGTTTGCGGGTTTTGGCGAAGGTTGTTTTCATTGCTCTTAGGGAGCCGGTGAAAACTTGTGAGCTGGTTCTTGGAAGCGCGTTTAGCATTTCTATGAGGGTTGGGGTTACCCGCCACATTCTTGGGTTTGAGCCTTTTTCGGGAGCGTTTAGAGTTATTATGTTTTTTTCGCGGTCTATGTCTGTCCATTCTAAGCGTTTAGCTTCTCCTGAGCGCATGGCTGTTTCTTTGAGAAGCTGCAGGTAGGCTGCGTTTTTTCTGCCTGATCCCGCGATTAGGGCGTCTATCTCTTGTTCCGTAGGTATGAACGGGAATTTCTGTGGAACTTTGCATTTTGGTTTGCTCCAGATTAATCCGTTTATTTTCAGGAACAGTGTGTAGGCGTTTATTGCGTTGCGTTTTCTTGCTGGGCTCCATTTTTGCTCTTTTGCGAGCACTTCTTTGACGCTTTCTGGATCGGCCAAGTTGGCGCCTCTGTTTATTAGGGCGTTTAGGCAGCTGCTGTTTACTCTGACTGTTTCGAACGCATATCCTTCTTGTTGCAGTCGCCATGCGAATTGTACTAGTTTTCCTTTGACGTCGTCTCTTCTTCCGGAACTTGTTGTATGCTTTGCTGTTCCGGACCCAAATTTTTCGTCTCCTTGACGCATATTTGGCGAGAAGTAACTATGGCGTATCAGCTTTTTAATGACATCGATTCAATTCTTTCAATATGCTCTAGAGTGAACGCGTCGTCAGGGTCAAAAGCTGGGAAGAACTCAAGCGATTAGCCATTGAAAACGTACCTTCGAATATGTGGAAACTGAACGATGAATTAGTAACAATCAAGAAATTGGCGACTTATTCTATTCTCAAGAGCAGGTCATTTTTTATGCATAGCAACTCCGTACCACATGAAAACCTTAGCTATGATTGGAATTATGACTCCCGTAGCTGTGCGCGTCAGCACAGTAAGCAAAAAACCATCAATCCCAGTTATCACGTTTGAAGGCGAAAGCTGAAACATCCCAAAGAGGAACACTCCGCCCACAGTTGTGGAGACTACTCCAGCGATTACCATTCTGCGAAAGTTCTCGGAGCGCTTATTCAACGCTCCAGCCATGTACCCTATCAGCATGGCGCTAAGAACCCAGCCCAACAGCGTTGGACCAAAACCCATAGCCATGCTGGGAGAAGTCCCAGAAGAGAACGCGCCATACTTGACCTGAAACCACATAGCGTAGATGCTTCCCAGCAGAAATCCCGAGGCGCCGCCTGCCCATCGGTTCCAAATCAGGCCGAGCAGCAATGGAACCCCCACAATGACGACCATTTCCTCAATCTCACTTATGATGCCAATAACAATTCCCAGAGAGCCGTTCATGCCTCCTCCCCCTCTCATAGCGAAGGTACCAACCAAGGAAAGGCCGACTATTATCAAAACCACGACAATTGGTGCTATAATTCCATAGATGATATCACTTCGAGTCCAGTCCTTCCATCCTAATTCCATTTGCACTCTTCCCGTGGGCAGTTTTTAATAGGCTTGAATATATACGGTTTTGCCAGAATCACGTAGTATCAAAGCATTACGTTTTAGACTCTCTTAGTCCCTTTGCATACAAAGCATAAACGCTTTTTTCTCTAACAGCTTTCATTGCTTTTTCGGACAAGGCCTCCAACGATTCAACGATTTCGGGCAAAAGTTTTGCGGGAATTCCTATGAACATGTGCTCTGGCGGCGTGTCGGTTGCTTGGCGGCATCCATAACAGCCAGGGGTCATGTTCAACTCACCCGCTAGGTAAGGTACGGTTGTTACGTCAACGCATTCAGCTTGGAAAATCGACGAGTTGAAGCTGAGCCTTCCGCCCTCTTCGAAGTTTCTGGCCAAGGCAAGCCACATTATGTGCTCTGGAACGCTTTCAATCACAATAACATCTGGCTCCATAGGGAAGTCTCTTAGTGGCCCAGCGACAACAGCCTTTGTCGATCCAAGTTCTATTCTAGGTATCATGCTCATTGTTTTAGCTACCGCCTCCTTGCTCATAAATAGCCCCAGTGTGCAGAGCATTTCTCCGCTTGATATTTTCTCTGGTAAAGGTCCCAGTCCTAAGGCTGCTTTTGCTGCTGGGCAAGCGATACTTTCAGCTGTCAGCATCAGAGGTTGACCTTTCTTCGCTAGCATCAGCAGCTGGCAATATCTGCTTCTTTGAGTTGGCTCTTTTATACTCGGCAAAGGCTCGTCTGCTTTTATGAGTTTTATTGCCACTGGTGAAGTAGTTAAACCCAAGATATCTTCCAGTTTCTTGCTTAAACTTTTGTTTTTCATTAGTGCCACCATTGTTTATTGTTCCGAGTAAACTTCAATATTTAAATATGGTTATGAACTAATATTCTAAAACACCCGGCAAAAAGGCGATGAAATTCTACAAAGCTCATAACAATATTTAAATATTATTATAATTATTAACGTAGCCCAAACCGAGAAGAGCGGAAGAGGCGACAAAACATGATTGAAGAAACATATGAAGGAGTTCCAAGAAACAAAATACCTTGGGCGCCAAAGATAGACTACGATAAGTGCATCACTTGCGGGAAATGCGTAGACTACTGTCACAATCGCGTCTTCGAATTCGATGAGAAAGACGGAGAAAAGAGAACTATAGTGAAAAACCCAAATGCATGCGTCGTGTTCTGCAGAGGATGCGAAGACATCTGTCCAACTGATGCCATTACGCATCCTTCGGAAGAGGAAACCCAAAAAATAATCGACAAACTGAAAGAAACAAAAGCTTAGCCCGAACCCCCGAATGAACAGCCACTAATTTTGACCCCAGTTAGAAAAGCAAATTTTTCTTGGTACTACCCATTCCTTTTTCTGTTTTCTCCATGACGCAAGAATGCTCTAGCTACCAGCGGAACTATTAGCCCAGCAAGCACCCGAGGTAGAAAAGACGTAACAGAACCGCCTAGTGTTGCGGGTCCCAGAATAGATGAAAAATTACTAGTAAAAACAACAACAAAAGACCCCACAATTCCAGCAGTAACTCCAGAAATGAGCATTCTCTTGTAACTACTTGAGCGCTTGTTTAACGCGCCAGCAACATATCCTATCAGCATGGCACTGACCAGTTGCCCAACAAGCTTATGTCGCCGCTTCCTTGAGAAGCGTAGACTTGATCTGCAAAATACAGCGCGTAAAGACTGCCCATCAGGAATCCTGCGGCTCCACCTGCCCACTGGTTCCACACCAACCCAATCAGCATGGGCACCCCAACCACGACAATTGCTTCCAACAAAATGTATTTGAGCCCTGTGGCGACAGGAGAAGTTGACATTGAGATGCCAACTATAAGAAAAGCTACAATTGTTGGAATTACCACTCCATAAATTGTGTCGCTGACCTTTAATTCATTCGGTTTATGAATTGATTTTCCCGCTTTTTCCATAGAATCCCCTTGCTACCACTCAAACAATTAAAGGTGATAACTGTTTTCATCCTTTACTTATTTCTTTTTCCTTGGAAAGTATTTTCTGGTCCGCAATCCA
This sequence comes from Candidatus Bathyarchaeota archaeon, assembly GCA_029907545.1. GTDB lineage: Archaea > Thermoproteota > Bathyarchaeia > Bathyarchaeales > Bathycorpusculaceae > JAGTQT01. The sequence goes on from JARYLR010000039.1 coordinate 4,009, forward strand.
AGCTTGACGAGTGAAAGCATAAGTGGCACTTCCATTAATGGTCCGATAACTGTTGCTAAAGCCGCGCCTGAACCTATGCCATAGAGGGTTGTAGCCACAGCTATTGCTACTTCGAAGTGGCTGCTGCTGCCTATTAGAGTAGTGTCGATGGCTGTTTCATATTTCCAGCCCAAGAAGTAACCTAAGGGATAGGTCCACGCGATCATGGTAGCATAGTGAAGCAGGTTTGGCGCTGCAAGATAAGCGACTAAAAGAGGATCATTGAGTATAACTTCACCCTCAAATGAAAACAGCACTATTAGGGTTGTCAGTAACGCAATTATAGATATTTTCCCGAGGGTGGGAATATACGTATTGTTAAACCAGCTTTCACCTTTTTTGTCTAGTATTATTTTGCGGGAAATTGCTCCCGCCGCCACTGGTAACGCTATGAAAATCAGCACGCTGGTGCCGATCAAATCCCATGGAACTGGAATGCTGCTGACGCCTAGGTAAAAAGCTGCAAGCGGTGCATAAAGCGCAAGCATGAGCAAAGCGTTGATTGCAGTGTTGATTAAGCCTTGGGCCATGTCTCCTTTTGCTAGAAACATCCACCACATCACCATGGCAGTGCAAGGTGATAATCCCAAAAGTATGACTCCTGCAATGTACTCTGGGTTTCCAGCGAGAAGAATGTTAGCGTAAACTGTCATTATGATTGGAGCCACTACCCAGTTCGCGATTATTGTGACGAGCAATGGCTTAGGATTATGAGCTGCCTTTTTTATGTCACTAAAGCGTATTCCGACAACTGTGGGGTACATCATGAAAAACAAAAGGATACCTATAGGAATTGACAACTTGTTAAATTTGAGCGAATCCATAAATTGCCCAAACTGTGGCAGAAAACGCCCAACGAGCAATCCCACAATTATGCATATTGCTATCCAAAGCGTTAAGTATTTCTCGAAAAGACCGAGAGATGCTTCATGTTTAACCGCTTGCTCCTCTGCCAAAGCCTCGCCCTCTTTGCCATAAACTATTACTTTACTATAAGTACGTTTACAGGAGATTCACAAGATATTCTGCCGCACACGCTTCCCAAAACTAGAGCATGCGCAGCACCGACTCCTCTGCTTCCGATCACAATTAAATCAAATTTTCCTTGTGTAGCCATATCTGTAATGACCTTAGAAGGATTTGTGCCAGTAACCGAAGCGAGTTTGTACTTCACTTTTTCGTCTTCCAAAACAGTCTTAGCTTCTTCCAGAATTTTATGGCTAAACTCGTGAGCAGAAGGCGTAGGTGCAGGGTGAAAAACATTAACAACAGTAACTTCAGCCTCAAACTTCTTCGCAATCTTGATGGCTTCCGTCAACGCCTTCTTTGAGTGTTCTGACCCATCAATACCTACCAATATCTTCTCCAAATCTGCTGCACCTTAAGCTGAAAAGCGAATATATTGAAATATTTAAATTTATTGCTATGCAAACTCGTTAAATCGCCATGTTGCTCAGCGCGTCAAATTTTCCAAGATCGGCAATTCTGTAGAAAACCCATTTTCCCTCTTTCCTTTTCTTAACCAACCCCACATTTTCAAGAATCCCTAAGTGATGGGACGCCGTGGGCTGCGTCAGTTCCAATGCAACCATGACTTCGCAAACGCACATTTCCCGAGCAGTCAACAATGCGAGAACTCTCAATCTCGTAGGGTCAGCAAGGGCCCTAAAGACTTTACTTTTAGTTTCAGCATCCTCTTTGCTCATTCCCTTGTCGGCAAGCGCTCTTAGCTCATCCGCATATTCAGAAACTCGATCGCAAGAGAAAATTCCTGATTCAGCCAACCGCTTTAACCTTTTGTCAATTTTTGATTCGATCATGATCCGTTCAAATAACAATTAATAGCGACATATTTAAATACGTTTTTTATGACCTCTATTTTTGGCTATGAGAATGAAACGGATACTTTTTGTTTGTGTTGAGAATACTGGAAGAAGTCAGATGGCAGAAGCCTTAGCAAACTACTACTGAAAAGGAAAACTTGCAATCTCAAGTGCAAGCAACAAACCCACTGACAATGTCAACCCAGTAGTAGAGGTAATGAAGGAGAAGGGCATCGATATTTCAATGGATAAACCTAAAATGCTCACGTTCCAGATGGCACAAGACGCAGACCTGATTGTTACAATGGGCTGCGATGATCAGGGAATTTGCCCTGGACCTTTCTTTAAGCCCATAGTTGATTGGAAGCTTGAAGACCCAAAAGGAAAACCTATCGAAAAAGTGAGAGAAATCAGAGACGAGATTAAGCGCAGAGTGCAGAACCTAATCGCTAAACAAACTCGATGAATATAACACGTGAGAGGAAAGGAGAGGAAAAATGGGGATTTGGATTGGGATGAAAGAAAAAGCGAAACCTGAGATTTTTGAGTACGAAACCGCGCCGACAAAAGAAAGCCACCCGCAATACGATTTTGTTTATGGACCGTTTAAAACATTTGAAGACGCACAGAGATACATCAAAGCAATGGGCGAACTAGCTTGCGGCAATGGGTAACAATAGAGACTAACCAAGCGACCCCTTTAGCGCGTCTGCCTTCAGCCTCAGTGCATCCATCGCATCCTCATAATCTAGGCAGGCGCCTCCGTTTTTCTCCGGGTTTTTTAGAACGCAGCGTCCTTCTTTCCAGTTTATGCAATTCTTACGTTCGCATGGAGGGTAATCCACTAACTACACATTCTGATCTTAGGTTTAGGCGATTTGTTCAATTATCCTCTTTGTGAATGCGCTGGCAAGCTCAGGGGTTACTCCATCAATGATCTGAAATATTTGCGGGTCTGTTATTGAGTAGTGCCTTCTGTTGCCTTCTTTTCTGTCGATGACTATTCCGCTGTCCTTAAGGATTTTTAGATGCCGAGAGACGACGGGCTGAATACATTTAACGTGAGGTATGATTTCGCACACACATTTTTCTCCGTCACGCAAAAAGTCCAATATGCTTAACCGAACAGGGTCTGACAGCGCCTTGAAGATTTTGGCTTTGAACTTATTCTTGTTGTCGATTTGCGAGGGCATTATCAGAGAACAGGGAAAGCGAATATTTAAATATTGTTATATAGAGAGACTTCAGCGGTATTACTCCAAGAATTTCGGAAATAAAATATAACACTGACCAAAATTGCGCAGATTATACCTGCAATTAAGAAAAACACTGCTAAAGATGGCGGCAAAAAATGACCTGTGAAAAGAAACGGAAGATAAGATCAAGTTAAAAGAGACGCCATCTCTATCCAGGTATTATTTCATAAGACGAAGTGATTGGTACAGCTTTTTGCAGCATTCCGCCTACGGAGCAGTATTTTTCCTCTGAGAGTTTGATGGCGCTTTCCACTGCACTTGGGCTTATGTTCGCTCCTTTGACTATATATTTGAGGTGGATTTTCGTGAATACTCTTGGCGGCGGGTCTTCTCTCCTTTCAGCAGTAGCCTCCACAGAGTAGCCCGTAACTTTCTGTCTTTTCTTCTTTAGGATTGTTAAAACGTGAAAGCTACTGCACGCAGCAAGACTGGCTAAGACGTTCTCCATGGGCGAAAGAGCTGTTTCTTCTCCGCCATGCTCTTTTGGCGCATCAAACTTTACGGATATCCCTTTTTCGTTCGTAGCTTCTAATCGGTAGTTGCCTTTCCATTCAACAACCATTTTCTTAACCGAAGACATATGTTCCAATTAAGCACCCACGTCATAAAAGGATTTCCTCAATAACCTCTCTCGATTGGCTGCATCTCAAAAATTCGTGTTTATTCCATCTCCAAGCATCTGTAGCAGAGCTCATTAATGCCCAGTGCCAACTTGTTTTCAACAGCATGCTCGCCAAACTCTCTCTTTAGACGCTTATTCATTCTCAGAATCCTTCGGCTTATCTGATGGCGCGTAATTTTGAATGTTCTCAGTCTGGTCGCCAAGTCCTTTGGTAACAAACCTGGAAACTGCCTCAAAAAAATTTTTGAGATGCATGGAAAAATCCCAAGTAACGGGAATTGAAGCTCTGTACGCCTGACTGCAAGCCAAGGAGGTTCACATGTTTTGGAAATTTTTGTCTTGTATCTTTTGCTTGAGCATGTCTCGCAGCGTCTTGTGGCATTTGCTACATTCGAACATGGCGTTCCCGCAAGACAGACAAAAAACCTCTTTTTCAACAAGCTTCTGCAGAAGCGCCGCCAACTCAGCCCTGCTCTGCTCGAGACGAGGGTCGGGTGTCGCGGTCTCAGCAACGGAAAATGCCGATTTGCTTTCTGCCTCGGCGTCAAAGCCTCGCTCTTTGGCAATCACTTCACGGTAAAGCCTGTAGATGCTGGCTTTTCCCTCCCGCAACCGCTGCTTGTCTTCCTCACTCGCCATCTCTAAAATTTTCTTACCCCTCTCAAACGTGCGTGTGGAAACACCTGCCTTCTTGGCAACAGCCTCGGTTGCTTTTCCTTTAGGAACGGGCTTAGCGTCATCTGGCGCTAACCCCAACTGTATATTTCGACCCAATTTTCCGCCTGCCGCTTGCCGCTTTTTAGCCAATTCCTTCTCAATCTCCAACAAAGGCACACCTAACTCCACAAGCTGAAACTTGGTCAAGTGCCGCCGCCGCAAATTTGCTTCTATAACAAACTTTTTTTCAAGCAACTTGTCTTCAAATTTGCGCACTTCAAAATCTGGCTCAATGCCCAACTCCATGCAAGCGCGAAAGCGTTGATGCCCATCTAGTATCTCTAAAT
>JARYLR010000003.1 GCA_029907545.1 Candidatus Bathyarchaeota archaeon
CTAGGTTCCATACCTTAATTATTGACGGGTACAGGCTTGGGAAGTCCATAACTGCTACGTTGAAGTGTACACCTGCCACGGGTTCGACGACTATTGCGCCCTTGTATTTTTTCCCTTTGATTATGGCTTTGGTTGCTGTTTTCCCTTTTTTGACAAGTATATCCTCCGCGTTCGGGATCAGCATATTCCTCCTTCGGTGCTCGCGGTGCATGAAGTTACGTATCCAGCGTGAGACTCCTTGGCGGCTTACGTCTTCCATGGGCATGCTGCTGATTCTTGACAGAACCAGAATAAGTTTCATGGTCAACTCATCGTCGAAGCTTGTCAGCCTAAAAGTGATTTCAGCGTCCCTGAAACAGTATTCAGCCAGTTCAGTGTAGGTCAGTTCGCTGAAAGACTTCTCCAGCCTGATCTTCTCGGTGCCGAGGAGAGCTCTGCCTACGTCGTCAAGTGTCACATCACGGTAGCGGTTGCTGAAGGCGTAGATCTGGATGGAGCGGTTGTAGAAAAACTTGTAGAGGTCAATGTGCACGCCGTAGGTAAGCATGCATGTCCGCTTGCCCACTTCAATTGGGATTTCGCTTCCTTTGATGCCGAGTCTTTCTGCTCTGTGGGCGAGGTATCGGAGATCGAAGTCGTCGCCATTGAAAGTTATGACAAAGGGATAATTCAATAGAAAAGTGAAGACTTCTCGTATCAATTTCTCTTCTGTGTCAAAGTATTTGCTCTCCACGCCTGTCGGAAGATGCACTATTTCTTTAGAGATTTCTTCGCGTTCTAGAAGCAGAACCTGCTTTAGCCCGTCTGAAGTGTAGAGAGAGACGCATATAACGGGGTATTCAGCCTCTCTCGGATCAGGCACCCTCGTCGGAATCGGTGCAAGAACCTCAATGTCGAGAGCGACCCTACAAAAAGTGGGTGCAGGATACTCCAGAAGCCTTGCCCATTCCCTAGCGAACTCTAGCTCCTCTTCAGAGGCATCTGTGAACACTGCTTTTATCTGCTCAACGGTTTTTTCGACGTTGCCGAGGCTTTTCGAGGTCAGGTTGCCTTCCTTGATCTCGTAGAGCATGCCCGGCAGCAGCTGTCTATCGTAGATGTAGGACTGGTAGTACTTGATTTTGGATTCCCAGACTTTGATTTCCTCTGGTGCGATGGGCACGCCGGCGACTTTGGGAAAGTCCTCAGGGATTATGTCTCGGATGCAGCCTGTCGGGCGACCCCCAATCGCCAGCGGATCCTTTGTGATGATCTTGGTGACTTGGATTTCCCTATCTTGGAGTGGATCAATTTTCTCAACAAGTTCAAAGCGCACGAAGCTTGGATGATGGACTACGCGGCTGATTTTTTCCAACTCATATGGAGAAAGGTTAGTCAAACAGTAAGGTAGATGCCCAGTATTGTCATACCAGAAGAAGATTTGACCTGATTCTGGCTCGTAAAGTTTAATCACTGCTTTTTCCGCTTGACCATCGTAGGTTGCGGATACAAAATAGGCGTTGGACAGGTTTCGGGGCGCAAGCGGCGGGAAAGAACGAGGGAGTTTTTCATATGTGCGTTGCGAAGGCGCCGGGGTTTCTGCTATTGTTTTCTTTTCTGTGTGGTGTTTTTCGCTTATTTTACAGAAGTCTGCTAGCTGTTTTTGCGCCATTCTTCCTGCCTTGTCTGTCAAGTTAATGCTTTGACTAGACTAAAATCTCTTACTAGTGTCTAAACCTGTGCTAGTTGTTTTCGTTTGTCAGTTTATGGACAAGCTCTTCAACTGTCATTAAGCCTATGTTGCCAGCGCCGTGTTTCCTGACAGAGACTTTTCCTAGTGATGCCTCTTTCTTTCCGCAGATCGCCATGTATGGCGTTTTTTGAAGCTCTGCCTGTCTAATTCTGTAGCTGATCGTTGAAGTGTCGCCGTCAAGTTCTGATCTTACGGCGCGGTTTAGTAGTTCTTGGTGAACTTTTTCTGCGAAAGACAGCTGATCGTTGGTAAGTGGCAGAACAACAACCTGTGTCGGCGCAAGCCACACAGGCAGGTTACCTTTACAGTGCTCTATGATGATGGCTACGAAGCGTTCTATGGCTCCAAGCATTGCCCGATGGATCATTACGACTTCGTGTTCTCTGCCATCTGCACCAATGTACTGGATTTTGAATCTTTTGGGTAGGTTGAAGTCGAATTGTATGGTTGTGCACTGCCATTCTCTGTCTGCAGCATCAACGATGTTCAGGTCGATTTTTGGTCCGTAGAAAACAGCTTCGCCGAGCATTTCGGTGTATGGCATGTTCCTTTTCTTCAAAGCTTCAGCTAGGGCTTTTTGTGCTGTTTTCCATTTTCTTTCTGAGCCCATGTATTCTTGCGGTTGCTGTGGATCTCTTGTAGAAAGGTGTGCAGTGTATTCTGTGAACTCGAATCTTGCCAACATTTGCTGAGCGAAGCCGAGTAGTTTTTGCACCTCGCCTTCAACTTGGTCTGGTGTGCAGAAGATGTGTGCATCATCTTGTGTGAATCCTCGCACTCGCATTAGCCCGTGAAGTGTACCTGAGCGTTCGCAGCGGTATACTGTTCCCCATTCTGCATAGCGGATCGGTAGCTCCTTGTAGCTTCTAGGTTTGGTCTTGTAGATTTGGATGTGGAAAGGGCAGTTCATGGGTTTGACAACGTAACTTTCGCCATCTTTTGTGAAGCGGTACATGTTTTGTTTGTAGTGATCTAGGTGTCCCGAGGTTTCCCAGAGTTTTTGGCGTGCAATGTGCGGGGTGCAGACTAGTTGATAACCGTTTTTCTGGTGCTCCCTTTCCCAGTAGTCGCGTATCTGGTTACGGATGATTACTCCTTTAGGATGCCAGAGGATCAAGCCTGTGCCGACTTGTTCGTCTATGGAAAACAGGTCCAATTGCTGTCCGATGAATCGGTGATCCGCGTTCGAAAGCTCTCTATCTTTATTGTTTTTTTTAATATCTACGGGGTTTTCAGAGTGTTCTCTACGTTTAACATGTTCAGGGTAGTGTTTCGTGATCCCCCATTTTGTTGCACCAAGCTAGTTTAGAAAGGCGCTAGCCTATTTATTTCTTGTTGCGTCTGGAAATGTGTGCAAGTCTTGTTGACGGAGTGTGAGTTCTGTAGCCACTTGATGCTTCATGTTCTATTTGCCTTGAATAAGGAGTTTTTGCCTCCGCAGAAATGGAGAATCTTCTACTCGTACGGTCTACATTGGCTGCCGAAGGATTATAGGAAGCTTGTTGAAGAGATTATGACCATTAAGAGCTTCTCGAAGCGTGGTCTTGATCGAAGAATCCAAGCGTTGCAGGCTATGTGGAAAAGGTGCTCCATCAAGTCTGACATAGTCTTATCTACATCGTCCTTTACTTCTCTTGGATGCTGGGAAACTCGTTGCTTAAAGAAGCTTGGACACTTTCCATCGAAACTCTGAGCTGGATGCAGATGCAGAGAATGAGCGAGCGCCTTGCCCTAACGAAGACAATCAAACAGCTCCAAATAGAAAACTTTGACGCTGCTCGCTTAGCCAACAAGCTTGTCTACGAAACCACCAAGAAACAAAACTTTATAGACGCATTTATAAACAGCGTCTTAGCGCCGAGAACTCTGGACGAATTTGATCTTGGCGTACAGGCTTTCCTACGCCTCTTCGTCTACCAGACAAGAATCGCGAAAAACTGGGCAAAGCCAGACTTGGAAGAAGCGGAAAACACAGCCAGACTAGCACGCCTCATCTTAAGCTGGAAAACCATGCAGCAAGTTGAGCCTTTCCTCGGCAGACTACTTACACAGAATCGGACAGCAGCATACATGCAGACAGATGATGAAACAAGAATAGCGCTCGACACGTTCCATCCAACATGGTTCGTGAAGTACTGCATCAAACTCTTTGGCAGACACGAAACCTTAACCATGCTGAACGTAGCCCAACAGCAGCCGCCCACATACCTTAGGCTAAACACTCTGAAAGCAGAGGAAAAAGAGACACTGGACAGGCTAACCCGGGAGGGCGTTCAAATCGAAAAAATCAGTCAACTTAGACACGCATACAAGGTTCTTGACACCAAACAGCCGCTAACAAGTCTGCAAAGCATCCGAGAAGGATCAGCCTACGTTCAAGACAAAGCCAGCATCTTCACAGTCGAAGCAGCAAACCCGCAGCCAGCCATGACCATCTTAGATATCTGTGCGGCTCCAGGGGCCAAAACCACTTACCTAGCACAGTTAATGCAGAACCGCGGCACCATCTACTCGGTGGACTATTCCAAGCGAAGGATGGCAACATGGAAAAGAGAGATAGCCCACATGGGCGTGGACATAGCCGAACCATTGATCGCTGACGCACGACAACCGCTTCCTCTGAACGTTGAAGCTGACTTAGTGTTGGTTGATCCGCCGTGCACAAGCACAGGGGTTTTCTGGAAGCTGCCGTCAGCCAAGTGGAGGCTATCCTCGCATTCTATTGAGCGAATGGCAGATGTCCAGTGGCAGATCATAAATATTTGCGCCGGAAACGTGAAAGCAGGCGGGACGCTTGTCTATTCAACATGCAGCATCACGGCAGAAGAAAACGAGATGATAATAGAGCGGTTTCTGAAGTGGCACGTGGAATTCTCGCTAGCTGAGATAGCGCCCAACATGGGATGCACCGCACTTAGAGGACTGGACAAGTGTAGAAGACTTTATCCCTACATTCACCAGTGCAACGGCGCCTTCATAGCCAAACTTCAGAAACAACAAGACTGCAACAAGCCATGCTCGCATGTATGATGGCGTATGCTTCTCGAAGGCTCAGCTCCGAACAACGCGGTCATGTCTTTTGGGGTTTCTCAAGACAACAAAGGATCTCGAAGATCACTTTTGCCGCCTGAACCGCTGAAATTCCCTGATCATAGTTTGGCGCAATCTCCACCACGTCGAAGCCAACCAGCCGCCTGTCACAGATGCCGCATAAGATGCTTAGCAAGTGATCTGGTTCAAGTCCATCTGCTTCGGGGTTCTGAACTGCTGGGGCGTAGGCGGGGTCAAGGAAGTCCATGTCCACGGAGACATAAACGTGGTCGTATGCCGCAATCTTTTGCTTGATCTTCTGCGCTGTCTTTTCGCTTCCTTCGCGTCTAATTTGCTGTGCGGGGACAAAATCTATGCCGGCTTTTTTAGCGTATGTCAGCTCCTCTTTACAGACTGCTCTCGTACCAACCTCCAAAATCTTCGCAGGCTTTGCTTGCTCGTTGATTCTTCTCATAAACGTTGTATGCGAGACCTTTAGATCCATAAACTCGTTGCGCACATCAAGATGAGCGTCAAAACTCACCAAAACGGCTTTCGATGCTTTCTTTCCTAATCCTTTCATTGCGCCTAAGGTTACAGTATGTTCTCCACCAATCATAACCGGAGTCTTTCCGGCTTCTAGAAGGTCTCTTGTGACAAGTTCTGCTTTTTCCAGCGTTTTTTCCACATCTGCAGAAACGTGCAAGTCACCCAAATCATGTAACCTCAAGTCTTCAACATCCCCACCAGTACGGAAACTGTAGGTTTCAATGTTAAGCGAAGCCAGCCGTATCGCATTAGGTCCAAAACGCGCGCCATTCCGATAGGTACTTGTAACATCAAACGGAACACCAAAGACCACGTAGTCAGCTTCTTTGAGAGGTTTTTGAAAGCCGCTAAAAATGTTTGGCTGCGAAACGAAAAGTTCCCTGTGACTCATTTATCCTTCTCCAATTCATTAACTTGCTTATTATCGTCGCTTTTCTAAGCTTTTCGCTTCAAATAGCGTGTCCTTTACCAGAATTTTTCCGGTGAACAGTATGCGTAAGAAGAAAAAAATAGATAAGCTGAAGACTACTTCCTTGACGCATTCGCCATATCCTTAGAAATAATCATGATTTGCCTTAGCCCTTCATACTTCTGTCCATTATAGACCAAAGTCGGAGTCAGTTTTATGCCATCCAGTCTCGCTCTAATACGTTCAACCACGCCCGCTGAACCAAGATCAACCAACGTGAACCTCAATTCGACTTTTTCCAAAGTTTCCACGGCTTTCCTGTCTTCCTCACTCATCAGACAACCTGCACTGATAGCCCTGATGGCTCCGTGACAAGCAGCGCCTCCCGGCAAAATCCACTCCGTTCTCTAGACCTTTTCAGACCTTATAAAAAGAACTGAAAATTCTGTCAATGGCTATTCCCAGAGAATAATAGTAGACAGAGGCTGGAATTAAGGCTTGGCATCTCTAATCATTCTGAACCAGCACATAATTATGCGGATAAGGAAGATTGTCGATAAAGCGTAGTTACAAAGTTATGACCTTATGCATTGGAAAACTGAAAAACAATGACACCGGCATTGCCAGGCCCATGGCGTTATCTGACAACGTGGTTGTCATGGGCCCCTTTAAGAAAGCTGGATTCAAGATAGTTCGTTATGGAATGCAGCGGGCTTTCAGACATTAAACTTATTAACAATGCTGTAGATGCATTAGGGTTAAAGGCGACCCAGACAATGTCAATCCTATCAAAACTGAGAATCGAAAGCGCCGGCATCACGGCAGCATCAATATTCTACTTTGTCGCTGGAATAGCTTTCATAGTGTTGCTATTCCTGTCGGGTTTTCCACCTCACTTTGCCGTCATGGGAATCTTAAGTCTCATAGCCACCTACGGGCTTCTCAGAAAAAGATTCTGGACAATAGGGGTCGTCGCCATACTCTTCCTTACAGCAACAACATTCTCTCTCTACATGCTTTACTACGTTTTCCTAGACAACCTGATAATAAGCATAGGTGCGGCGTGCTACCTTGTCCTTACATGGATGTTCACAGTTTACGTTTTGGCAAAAAGGAAAACCCTAGAAAGCTAAGCCGCCCTTAAAAAGGCGGACGGTGACTTCCTCGTCTGCCTCAACAAACTGCCTGTTCTCAGCGACTTCAACAAACCCGTCAGCCTTCGCAAGCGTCGTTATCGCACCCGAAAGCCCAGCCTCAACAGGCTCCGCTACGAGCCGTCCAGATTTTTCGCGTTTCAATCTGACCATTACAAATGTTCGCCTGCCCTTAGCAGAAAACAGCCTCGTTGACACGCAAGCCCTAATCTCCAAAGGCTTATCCGCCTTTCTTCCAGCCATAGAACGAATCACTGGAGCAGCCAACAAATAGAAAGTTAGCAAAGCCGAGGTCGGATGACCAGGCAGAGAGAAGACGGGCTTCCCGTCAACAAGAGCTACGGTCACAGGCTTTCCAGGCTTAATAGCGACGCCGCAGACGAAAACCTTAGAGTTATCCATGGAACCCAGTATCTTCGGCATAATGTCTTTTGGACCTACTGAAACTCCGCCTGAAGTTACAACAGCATCTGAAGATGCAAGCGCCTTTCTCAATGCTTGCTCCAACAAGTTTTTTTCGTCAGGAAAAACCCCGAGAAAGACTGGGGCCCCGCCGTTTTCACGCACTGCGGCGCTTAAGCTGTAGGCGTTGATGTCGAAAATTTTTCCTGCGGGAAGCTGTTTACCTGGCTCAGCCACTTCTGCGCCTGTTGAAAGAACAGCCACTCGCGGAGCCTTATAGACCTTAACTTTGGCTAGTCCCAGCGCCGCCAGTGCACCAATTTCACGCGATCCAAGCACCGCTCCAGTTCGTAGAACGGTTTCGCCTTTTTTGATGTCTGCTCCTGCTTTCATCACATTCTCGTTTCTGGCGACAGCACTGTAGACGAAAATTTTTGCCTCTTTCCGCTCAGTGTGCTCCACCATGACTACGGCGTCTGCGCCCTCTGGAATCGGAGCTCCGGTGGCAATTTCAGCAGTCTGTCCCTCTGCAACTGTGATCTTTGGCATTTCACCCACATTCACCGTTCCGCAGAGACTCAGCGCCACAGGGCTGTTTTCTGCAACTGCAAACGTGTCTTTGGCTTTTACAGCGTAGCCGTCTACCGTTGACCGGTTGAAGGGTGGAATGGCGATGGTTGAGGCTACGTCTTCGGCGATCACGCGGCCGCAAGCCTCTAAAAGCGGTATCTGCTCGGTTCCAAAAGGTTTTGCTTTAAGGTTCTTCTGGATGGCTTCTTGTGCCTCGCTAAAAGACAGGAGCCTTCGGAACATTTTCAATGCGCCTCAATACTGTCGAAAAGGAAAACCGTGACAGTTTCCCCTTCTCCCAAGCCTTCACAGTTTTCGGGGACAACAACGTAACCGTTAGCCTTAGTCATCGTAGAAATCAAGCCTGAACCTTTGGCGCTTACAGGCTCGGCAAAAAGCTCTCCTTCTCGCTCAACAACACGGACGCGGATAAAGGTCTTTCTCCCAAGAACCGCAGCCATCTTTCTCGTGGTTTTCGCATTGATCCACGGTCTGGGCTCCTCGCGTCTAAGACCGAGCAGTCTAGATATCAATGGTCTGGCAAATACTTCAAACCCTATCATTGCGGCAACAGGATTGCCTGAAAGAATCAGCACCGGTTTGCCGTCTACCGCTGCGAGCGCTGTCGGCATGGCGGGACGCATAGCAATCCCGTGAACAACAACGCCTGGCTTCCCGATCCGATTAACTGCTTCAGGGACAAAGTCTGAAGCGCCCGTGCTCGTTCCTCCGGTAGTGATCACAACATCTGCCTCCTTGAGTGCTGATCTAATCTTTTCCGAGATTTCTTCAACATCGTCTTTCACGATTCCAAAGTCAAGCGGCTCAGAACCCAACTCGCTGCACAGGGCAGAGAGAACTGTTCTGTTGGATTCGAAGATCTGATTTGCCTGAAGCTTAACGCCAAGCTCAACCAACTCGTTTCCCGTGGCCATGATAGCGACTTTCGGCTTTGCATACACTTGGACCTGAGCCCAACCAAGCGCGTTAAGCAAACCTAAGTGATGAGGCTTCAGCCTAGTTCCCGCTTTGATAGCTGTTTCGCCCTTGGCTACGTCTTCTCCCTTTTTCGAAACGTTCTCGAACGGTCTTAATGTTGCCCAAACCTCAATTTGGTTCTCAACTCGCCTGGTATCTTCCAGCATCACTACGGCGTTTGCGCCTTCTGGAAGCGGGTTGCCGGTCCATATCTGCTTAGTATGTCCGCGAATTACTTCGCCATCAGTTATTTTGAAGAGCTTCGGCTTGAACTGCGAGGCTTCTTCTGAGTCTTGAGCTCTCAGTGCGTATCCGTCGACTGCCGATTTATTGAATCTTGGCAAGTCTTCCTGAGCCACGATGTCTTCGGCAAGCACTCGGTTCAGAGCGGAACTTAGCGGAACCGCAATTACTTTCAGCTTTCTCATATTAACAGCTCTAAACAGCGTTTGCCATGCTTCATCAATGGGAGTTAAGCATTGAAACCCTTTCATTCGAGCCAAAACGGCACCTAGAGAATGGCATTGCGCACGAGATAAAAGTTTATCGCATGTTATCATGCTGCCTTTTCTGCAAGCTGCCGCCTGACAATGTCACGCATCTTGACCGCATCTACATCCAGCAGAGGGCTTTCGCTTATGACTACAGGTTTCAGCCTGAACTCGGCGATGACTTTTGCAAGCATTTCAAAATCAGGTCCATAGCGTGGCTCATCTAGTGCGTGATGGCGTCTCTCTCCTTTGTCAGAAAACTCTATCTTGGTGAAATGACAGTGTAGGTCTCTTGCAGCCTCAGTTCCAAGCCTGCTCTCGATTTGGGCTATCACGCTTCGGAAATCCTCAACCTTTCTAAAGCGACCCCCATCTCGTGCATGCAGATGCGCCCAATCAATTGCCGGCTGCGTCCGCTCAACCTCATTACAAATATGAAGAACCTCGTCTAAACTTCCTAGTTGCGCTATCTTTCCCGAAGTTTCAGTTCCAAGCTTAACTTGCCTCACACCTAACGAGTCAAGGGACTGAACGGCCTCCCGCAGCGACTGCACACATTGTTTAGATGCTTCACTTCGAGGTTTTCTACCATAATAGCCCGGGTGGAAGACCACTACATGTGCGCCCATCCATTCTGCAGCGGTTGCGCATGCGATTAGACGCTTTTGGCTTGCCTCCACAACGTCTTTCTTACCGCAGAGATTGATGAAGTAGGAGGCGTGCATACTGAGCCATACATCGTTTTCTCTTGCTTGCTCCTTAAGCTTCTCGGCGCGTTCCCTTTTTATCTGCGGCTTTTTTCCCCAGTAGATGGCTTCATATTCAAATGCATCCAGCCCTTCCTCATGCAAAAATCTTGGAATATCCTCTAGATCTGAACTTACAATACTGAAAGCTAGGGGAACTCCAGCGGGACCGAACCTCGGTCGGTCAGCCATCAAAACCACTTAGCGTCTCTTGATCTTCCTGTATCGGTAGCTTTTTCCCGCGAAACTAACGTAAAGCATGGCTATTAACGCACAGCACCATGCAGCGATGTTCTGAAACATCAGATACTTTGCAGCATTATCCAATGTGGACAAAGGTTTAATCGTGTTTCCCAGAGCTATAACGAAGCCTTTGAACGCGGGCATGGCAAAGGTAAATGCGTTGCCTATGCCGGCTAGAAATGACAGCGCCTGCCCAGTAGCTTTCACGAAGCCAAGCAACACAGGGTTGGTTCTATAAGCATCAGACACGGCATGGTAGATCAACTGCGGATAGACCAGAAGCGAAGCCAACATAATGAAAACGATGAAGACTGTGAAAACCAGAATGGTGCTTCTCAAGGTGGCTCGGATAAACCGTACCCTTTGCCAAATGCGAGAAAACACATTGACCCTACCGAGGCGGGAGTCAAGCTTACCGGAAAAACCTTTAGGCTTAGCTTTACCGCTTCCTTTAGCCGGTTGCACTGCCTTTCCTTTCCATGCTTCTTTCGGCTTCAAAGCAAAGTGCTTAGCTAGGTAAGCCCAGACCGCGGCTAAGACAACAACCACCGACAACGGGATTATGTGAAATAGCAGACTGACGGGGGGAGCTACAAAGTCAATTCCTATTGGTTTCAGATCCAATTGCAACACGGCTTTGTCTTCGACGCCTAAGCTTATAGCAAAAAGAACCACAACGACCTCCGCCAGCAAGGCTGAAAGCAGAAACAAGATCATTGCAGTAAGCCCTTTCAAAGTCGCCCAACGAATCATCCGCCTCTTTTTCGGCTCTTGAGTTGTCATAGTATACATCCTTTCCTAAGTGTCTCGGAGATTGCTTGAGATATTGATGTTCATACTAAAAAATGTGACTGTGCAGAGTTGGCTATCATAAGGCCAGTTAACTATAGCTTGATTGCAGACGTAAATCTTTCTCAAGTGATAGGAAATTCGTGTCCACACTTAGGACATTTCGCATAAGAACACTGCACAGAAGAGGGGCAGCTTGAGCAGGCAAATGCCCGCCCGTAGGTGATGTCAAATGGGAAACCGCATTTTGGGCACGTTACGATGTGCCCGTGCTGCTGCTTATGTGCCTTTAGTTCTTTCATTTGTGTCAAAGCCCTCGGGAAATTTTAAAAAGGTTTCTTAAATCCTTAACTACTAGAAATGCTAATGTGTAAAGGTTGCGAAAGAGATATTAGGAATATGCATGTGAAATGTTGGTTGCATTCAAAATAAAACATGGGCAAATGGTTTGGAATAAAGATGCAAGAGGCGCGCAAAGCTGAGAGAGCTGATCTCTACAAGGACAGAAGCACGCAGATTCTGATAAACAAATTCCTAAGCGGAGAACTTGCTGAGCTACAACCGACTTATGATCCAAAAATCGGTTATCACTATCCAATTGTGGAAGCCATCGTCGGTGACTCAGCAAGCGCAGATGACTTCTTGAACAAGCTTGGCCAAGCTGGAATCCTGAAGAAAAAACTCTACGACAAGATTATTCACTGCCCAAAATGTGGTTCGGCAAATGTTTCTGCACGCTATTGCTGCCCCTACTGCAAGTCATTCGACATCCAGAAAAGCTCGTTGATAGAACATGTAAAATGCGGCTACATGGACATCGAAGAAAACTTTAGCAAGGGAACCCGGCTTGTCTGTCCCCGATGCCATGAAGAACTGAAAAAGTCTGACCTTGATTATCGCAGAGCCGGTGTATGGTGCACCTGCAAAGAATGCAAGAAAAGCTTTGATATTCCCGTTACGACGCATTTTTGCAGAAATTGCGAGGCAAATTCCAGTTTTGAAGACGCCATAGTGAAGGACGTGTATGCCTACAGCCTCAATGAAGAAGTGAGACGGGAAGCCCCCTCAGGCTGGGTTGTTATCACGCCTATTAGAGATTTCTTGCAGGAAAATGGATTTTCAGTTGAAAGCCCAGCATTCCTGAAAGGCAAGTCAGGGGCTAACCACGTTTTTGATCTTGCAGCCTTCAAAGGTGAAGATGAAAGAAAAATTGCAGTCATTGATCTCGCAACATCAGCTGAAGAGAGTGTAACCGAGCAACCCGTGATTGCACTGTTTGCCAAGATCTATGATGTCTCTCCAGACTATGCTTATTTGATTGCGATTCCTGCTATCAACGAAAACGGAAAGAAAATGGCTGAGCTCTACAACATCAAGGTTATAGAAGCCAGAAATCAGAGGGAAGCAATAAAAGCATTAAAAGACAAGTTGCTTACTAACAGCAAATAGAAAGCGTACTCAAGGAAAGACACTGATGTTACCTCTTTCTGTAACAACCTTAACTATCATTGTGCTTTCTTGATAACTTATGCCAAAATACTCGTATGTCGCACTCTCGCCGGAATTTACAAACAAGCTTACTTCGTACCGCTGGTGGCTAGTTGAATTCACTAGCCAGAATGCAACCACATGCACCGTAAAGGAACTAGAATTTCTAAGATTAAGCCGCACCGCGTCTACTACCGCGCTCACTGCTAGGAAGTCTATAGCCACCGTTGTCTGGTCGGAGGAGACGCCTTCGTCAACAAGCTTTACAAGCACTGTGTCATTGCCGCTCACGTAGTCTGACCATCCGCTTGTGATGCTTACCGTATACTCTTTCCATTCACCTGCAACAGCCTGGTCTCCAGCAGTGTTATTAAAGCCAGAATCACTGTAGCTTGATGCTGACCAATTGTAGGCTTTTAAAAACCATCTTTCAGAGGCATGGGAAACATTGTATCGTATCCTTATTGTGATGCTGTTGACGTGGCTTGCCATGGATGCTGAAAGATCGATTAGGAAGCCATTACTGATGTCAAGCCTGTACGTGCCCAAAGACGGTGTGAACTCAACCCAGTCGACATTTAACTCAAACGGCAGATAAACAGCTTTTTCACATCTAATTTTGAGCCTCCAGCCGCCATCTATACCGCGAAATCTCGTCGGATTTGCTGTGATAGTCTGGTTTACATGTGAATCAGCTGATCCAATTGTAGTGCTCATGTAGCCTTCTCCGCTGTCTGGAAACTGGCTTGTCTGATAATTGTAAAGCTGGTAAGTAGCTGTCACATTTTCAGTTGTGGATGAAGAGTCTGTTGCCCACTCGAGTTGCGCCCAGTTCAACGTGTTCGAGTTGCCCGTGAACTCGACTTCAACGATCTGAGTTTGAGCTGGCAACATGCATGAGATTAGTCGTGCGTTTTTCACCCTAGCGCTTGTGGATTCACCCATCCATCTTAGCCGATCGGTCTTTGCCCCAGGGGTGAGATTCTGCTTGGTCATGAAGAAAGCTGACTCGTAAGACGTTGCAGCACGGTGCTCAACAAGAGGCAACAGTCTCGACGATGAATCAGTTTGAAAGTCCAAGCCTACTGAGTACGTTGTGGAGCCGGCTTGATAAGCAATTGAACCCATAATTAGGTAGCTGCGTTCTTGTGCTGTGTAGGTGTTTACTACTTTGTCATACCAGACGCCGCTGGCAGGAGTAGTGGATTCTCCTTCATTTTCAGCATAATAGTCAGCGTCAAACTGGCTGAGCCTTATCAGGGCAAGATGAGCATAGTTTATGCCGGCAGTAGCTGCGGTAGAAGAAGAGCAGTATTGAATTCTGAAGTCATGAGAGCCAGCTGCCAGAGAGATTTTTCGCATGACGCCGAAGGTGTAGTAGTTTGCGCTAGTTCTGCTTCCCGGTCTTCCAACGGTGTCCGCATGAACCGTTGTGCCGTTCTGAACAAGTCTGACTCTAGCCTCATAAGAAGTTGATGACCCTCGGTAGTTGGCGCTTCCGATAAGAAGGTAGTCTTCATCAGCAGGAGACGTGAATGATAGCGTTACCTTATCCTGCCAACTTGTGCTGCTTGACGTGGAAAGTAACTCGCTTTCCGCATACTCTGACTGCGCACTCAATATGAGTAGCCTTGCGTTTCTAATGTAGGCTGTTCCCGCCGCATTGTTTGTGCAGAACTGTATTCTGACAATGTAGTTGGCTCCGCCGATCATGGTTAAGCATTTTAGCCCGCAGGAGGGGTACCAGTCGGTAGGGTCCTTAACCCTGTACAATAGTTCTTGATATGTTGAAGAGTTGACTGTTAGTCGCGCTTTTGTTTGATAGTTAGTATTTGAACCTTGCACCTCGGCTGATGCTATAATCATGAATGTCGCGCTTGTTTGAGGCGTGAAGCTAATTGAGACTTTGTTTTGATACTCTGTGCTAGTTGTTGACGAAATGTCTATGCTTTCTTGGTATTCAACTTCATAGTTCGGGTAACTTTGAAAGCGCATATAGTTTCCATCATTTGCTCTCAAATCAGAGATTTCGCCTGCAACATGTTTTGTCGAGCCGCCGAGGACAAAGGTGCTGGGATTAAAAACCCGTGTTTTTTCTTCTACAAAAGTTTCATATGTACCGCCCATTGCCTTTGTGTCTGTGAATGTGCCGCTCTGCCGTATCCCAACTGCTGTCGCAAATTCTTCTTGTGCTGTGAACCAAGGCGAACCAGCAATACTTGTGACGTTGGTAATGACTAGGCTTTCCTGTATTCTTTCCAGATCCAGTTGATTCATCTCGTAGCTCCAGATAATGATGTTGCCGACTATGATCGTGATCAGCACTAAGCTCAGCATTACGACTATTACGTTGCTGACCCCGCGTTTGTCCCGTCTAAGGCGCATTGTAGAAACCTCCTGCATGCGTGCCTCTAGTTGTCACAATGTTTAAATGGTACAAGCTGGCTGAAGACCAGCCTCCTGTTATGTTAAGCCATCCGCTTTTTCCTATCTCGAGTCTGAAGGGCGAAGTGAAGAATCTGGAAGTATGATTTACGTATACCGTAGCGATTTCGATGGAAACTCTGCCAATATTGTGCATATATGCTCTGATGTATCCAGTTGAGTTGTCAAACCACACGTCTTCTATGATGAGGCGTTCACTCATATTCTCCCGCAAATTCGTAGTGATAACATATGTCGCGGTTGTTGCGACAGCCATCGCCGCAACAGCTACCACAGTAAGTAATAGGTTGCTCAGCACTGGCGTTATTGCCCGCCTATCATGGAAAAATCTTGGCTTGAATCTCATCTTGATCCCTCACAGGAACAGTCTCAAGGCGAAGTAGCCGAGCAGCATCATGATGAGGCTGTGCTTTAGTCCGGCTACGATTGTTCCTTCGCCCATTTTTCCAGCTACCAGTCCCCCGAAGAAAGCTTGAATCGCTGT
The DNA here is from genome assembly GCA_029907545.1 of Candidatus Bathyarchaeota archaeon. GTDB lineage: Archaea > Thermoproteota > Bathyarchaeia > Bathyarchaeales > Bathycorpusculaceae > JAGTQT01. The sequence goes on from JARYLR010000003.1 coordinate 15,511, forward strand.
CATGTGAAAGAATGATCTCTGCATTATTTCTGGAGATATAGTTGCTTGCATTCCAAGTGTCGGCACACCCTCTATGCTTGCAAAGAAGGATTTGAAGAGAATAATGACGGTAAACACGAAGACAAAGAAAGCCACATAAATTATAGCTATGTACGGTCTGCTTCTTGTGCGACGCTCCTTTTCCAGCAGAAGCGTTGTCTGTATGAACTTACCCATAGGATCAAAAACCTTCTCCACATGTCCCCCAGAACGGCTTGCCTCAATTATCATGGGAACTGCCCTCTGAACAAGCACAGTTTTCACTCTTCTCCCCAACGCAAGCAGTCCTTCTTCAAAAGACATGCCCCAAGAAATCTGCGCATTCATCTTCTGCAACTCAGCCGTAAGCGGACCATACTTCCTCTTTGCGGCTTCTTCAAGCGCCTGCGGCAACGTCATTCCTGTCTCCTGAGCCTGCACAATGCTTCTGAAGAGATCGGGTAAGTGTTCATCCACTGCTTTTCTCCATTTGTAGTCGATGTAGTTCAGAACTGCAGGCGGAAAAACCGCAGTTATGACGGCGAAAAAGACGAAGTCATCAAGTATGCTGCCTGTTCCGAAGAAGACGTAAGCAAACAGAATAACAGCTACCGCTACAGAAACCGAGAAGACCCAAGCCATTTTTATTGCTCGCGCTTCTATCTTCATTGCTTATTCTACCATTTTGGTGAAACAGAGTCCAAGATGATTAGGAACATTATCGATCCTAGAGGAATCCCGATGTAGGTAAGCAAGTTGAGAATAAGGTCTGGGCTCAGAATGCCTAGGCCGCCACCGCCAAGCATCGCCATTACCGCAAGCATGATGACCAAAAGCAGCGGTCCTGTGACTAGTATGGCAACATAAAACTCTGACAGTATAGAAAGCGTGTCTGAGAACTTCCGCAAACTCATCCGCTTCAGCTTCATGTACTGATTAGACTTGGCACGCAGATATCCTGCTAAGTTGCCGCCTGAATGGATTGTTGAGATAAATCCTTCAAGCATCTCGTGAAGTCTTTCAGAAGGCGTCCGCTTCGACGACTCACTGAGGGCGGAGATTATGTCTCTTCCAAAAAGGTTCACGTCTCGCACTATGTTTCTAGCCTCCTCGGAAATGGCCAAGGGCATACTCAGATTTGAAAGTGAATAGAAAGTTTTCTCCGGAGAAACGCCCGCACTTGCGAGAATAGCCATGTACCCTGTGGTGAACGGTAATTCGTCTTCCAGCTCCCTCCGAAGCTTGTCGGCACGGTAAAGAGGAAAAACATAGAAACCTATGATTGAAAAAGCAAACGCAAATAGGCTTCCGCCGATGCCGAAAAGAACAGAAGGCAGCACGGGAATATGGAGGAAGAAATAGGTTATACAGGGTATGAACAGCAATGACGTGAATGTTGCCGTGACTGCCACAAGAAGAGCTAGACTAACATACGCTCGAATGTTTACCTTCAAGCCGGATCTATGCAGACTCGGAGTTAAATCTCGGAAAAGGGGGAGAACGTGTTCTGTTTTTTCTCCGATGAGCTGATAGGCTACAGAATGAGGTTCGGCAAGCGTGAGACTGTCTTTTGTCATATCTTTTTTGAATCTTGGAGACTTCGGCAAAAGCAGCTTGAGCTTTGCTTGAAGCCGAAGAATTAGATCTCGAAGTTTTTTGACCGCTTGTGCTTCCCTCATTTCAGTCCCACTCTTGCTTTTTGAAAAACACGGTTCGGGTTAGCATAGTATTCGCGGATAACCTTGGCTACATCTGTATAGCGTCTTATGCCTTTGCTGACCATCCATTCTAAGACAGTTTTTCTGGCATGAATGCTCTGCTTGATGATTTCACCGTCAACGTCTGTTTTTCTCATGTATTCTTCCAGTAGACTGCTCTCCCCAGAAAAGGCAAACTTGTCTTCTTTAGGCATCCAACGAAAGACTTCTTTGGTGGCGACATTCTTTGTTTTGGGATCAATTCCAACAACTTCAGACGTGAACGCTGCTCGCCTAGACGGCTTCCCGTCAATCTCAGTCCTGATCATGACCATTATTACGTCAGCCATGGCAATGAGCGATTGGGGAATATTCATTGGTTCTGATTTCAAACGGTTTATCACGGCTTCAACCGATTCCGCATGTATCGTGCTCATGCCTAAGTGCCCTGTCGCCATGGCTTGAAACAGCGTGTAAGCCTCTTCGCCTCTTACTTCTCCAACAATGATGTAGTCTGGTCTCTGTCTTACTGCTGCCTTAAGAAGGTCAAACAGGGTTATTGAACCGCTTCTCTTGTCCTCGTGTCCAAAGCCCAGCCGTACGACGGATGGTATCCAGTTTTCATGTGGAAGGTTAAGTTCTTGGGTGTCTTCGACGCTTACAATTTTCATCTCTGGCTTGATAAACATCGACAAACAGTTCAGTATCGTGGTTTTTCCGGCAGCAACGCCGCCTGCAACGATAACTGAAGCTCTATTCTCTATGATGTACCATAAGTACGCCGCCATCTCCGAAGAAAGCGTGTTAAAGGAGATTAAGTCAGAAATCGTTAGCGGATCTACTCTAAAGCGTCGGATGGTAAAGGTTGAGCCTCTTCTTGTGACCTCGTTTCCATAGGTTAGTTGTATGCGGCTGCCTTCAGGAAGCGACGCGTCAAGCATCGGCGAGGCTATAGAGATGTTTTTTCCAGCAAGGTATGCAAGGCGAATTATGAATGAATTAAGTTCCGCCTCATCCTTGAACATGATATTTGTCGGAAGAGACTCGTAAATCCTATGCCACACATAAATTGGAATATTCACGCCGTCGGCAGATATGTCTTCGATCAAATGGTCTTTCATTAGCGGATCGATTTTTCCATAGCCTAGAAAGTCTCTTACAATGTAGTAGGCAAGCTTGTCCACCGCTTCAGGTCTTACTTTGATGTGGTATTTTCTGATGATTTCTTTTGTTTTTTCTTTCAAGTAGTTTTCGGCTTTCTCTCTTGTTTCTATTTCTCGGAGGTTAACGTCCACCTCATCCATTAGGAAGGTTTTGATTTGCTGCAGATGTTTTTCTTCCTCTTGCTGAAGTGTGGGCTCGATTATTTCATAGACGGTTTTCTGAGTTTCCGGATCCTTGACTATGGCTGCGTAAACATAGGGCTCTTGTATTTGGTAGGCTTCTCTGAAGGCTGTTGGCTTCTTGGCTTGCGGCGCGAGAGTTATTCCTACTGCTGGTTTTTCAATGATTATTTTGGCAGCTTCGCGTTTTTGTTTCTTGACCGTCTTCGGTGCCTCCGCTATTGGATTGTGGAATGGTCTTTTCGAGGATATATTATGTATCAAGTCTTAATAAGTTATATGCACGGACAATCTTGAGCCACATTAACACCACTAAACACTAAAATATACCAAACAAACCTTACATGAACAAGCCCATGAACCAAGCAAACAAGAAACACAAGAACGTGAAAAGACGAAAAGGCACAAAATTCTGTCCAAAATGCGGCTCAATCGACATTTTCTGGGCTTCAGGTCTACCCCAATTATGGTCTCTCTGGGAATGTCGGAAATTCGGCTACAGTGGTGCATTAATACTTGAAGATGGCAAACTCGCCAAAAAACTACAAGAAAAATTCGCTGAAAAAGAACAATAGCAGATGACGGAATGCAAACATGTCAGCCGCATGTTTCTGGCTACTCTATTGTTGCGTGTCTACGCTTCAAGTCAGCCTCGGTTCGTCCCAGACGATGCATAAGCTCAACAACCAAACTGTCAAGAAAAACCATGCAGTTGTTCTCAAAAATGCTTCCAAGAGGCGTCAAGGGCTCGCGTTCACCAATAATCTGTCTAGCCAAGTAGTCCTCTTCTCGCGGCGATCCTTCTTTAGTTCTCCCCTTGACTGTCACAACTAGGTCTGCTGCCTGCCCAAGCTGGGATTCTGGGAAAGAAGTAATTGCAACCACGGTAGCGCAGATATCTTTTGCCGCCGCGCTCGCGGTTAAAACCATCTTTGTAGAGCCTGTTCCAGAAATAGCGATTAGCAGATCTCCTTTTTCGGCTGCCGGCGTAATGGTTTCCCCTAGGAAGTAGACGTTGAAACCTAGATTCATCAATCTGAGAGCGAACGCTCTGCCAACAAATCCGCTTCTGCCCATGCCTACGATAAAAATTTTCTTGTCCTTTGCCTTCAATAGCAGATCGACGAGCTTTTCAACATCCTTCATGTTGAGCTCTTGAACCGAGCGCTTGATGTTTTCAACAATTTCTTCTGCGGCTGCCTTCAGCCATTTCAACCTTTTTTCAGGCTCCGAGACCCATTACACAGATACTCTTGTTAAAAGCCTTACGGTTCAAGACGGAATTTTTAGAAGCTCACTTAAGGAGGGAACTGGAAGATATAGGCGAGCATAGACGGCCGCCACCAAGGTAAGAGCAGTTAAAGCAATCAAAACTACATCTCCTCTATGAACTTTTAGAGTGTAAAGATTTGTCCGCTTCTTAGTTGCCCCCCATGCTCGAGATTCCATAGCTTCAGCAAGCTCGAGGCTTCTTCTTATAGCGCTCACAATCAAAGGTATAAGAACAGGAATGTAGTTCCTAATCCTTTTCAGAAAGTTTCCACGCTCAAGCTCAAGCCCCCTAGCCTTTTGAGCATCCATTATTGTTTCCGCTTCCTCTGCCAAGACAGGGACAAAGCGCACAGCGGTTGTAAAAGCAAACACGAACTCGTAGGGTACATGTGTCTGTTCAAGTGCTAATCCTAAATGATCGGGGGATGTGGTCAGGAAGAAAACTGAGAAAGACTCGACGAGAACTATAAAACGCAACGTCATAGCCACAGCGGTCTCAAGGATTTTTGCGGTGAAAACGTAACCTGCACCAATGTATGAAGCAATAAAATTCGTCAAGAAAATGAATGTTGCAAGAAAGGCGGCGCCCCGCATGGAGCGAAGCCATTCCCTCTTGACGCCCGCGACGACCACGAAAGGGATTTGAAGAAGAAAAAGCGCCATCAAAGGGAGCAATTCCCCGAACATTATGGCAACAGCGAAGATTGAGCAGACATAGATGAACTTGATTCTGGGATCTAAATTGTGGATAGGTGAATACACTTTCCGAAACTTGAGACCGCTGAAAACGCTCATCGATGACTCTCCAGAAAGCTAAGCAGTATTGATTTTGCCTCGTACACGTCAATTACGTTGCAGGGAAGCCCCATCTCAGAAAGCTGCAAGAATACTTGGGCAATCTGTGACGGAATAATAGAAGCCTCCTCCAAAATTTCAGGGTTTGTCAAAACCTTGCGTGCCTCGCCATCAATGATGATTTTTCCTTCCCGCATCAAAATAACCCTAGGATTACATTCTGCCACGAACTCCACGTCATGCGTTACGATAATTACCGTCTTTCCACGCGTTCTCATCTGCAAAATGAATTGCCTGAGTTTTTCTTTCTGCTGATAATCCTGCCCTATCGTGGGCTCATCCAGTATCAGTATCTTAGGATCCCAAGCCAAAACGGATGCAAGAGCCACACGTTTGCGTTCGCCGCCACTTAACATGAAGGGCGACGTTTTCCTATATTGCGCCAATCCCAAAAGGTTCAAAGCCCAAGTAATACGTTTCTTAACAACATCCTCATTAAGCCCAAAGTTTCTAAGAGCAAAGGCAATTTCTTCTTCGACCGTCTCGCTAAAGAGCTGATGATCTGGGTTCTGAAAGACAAAGCCTACGTTTCTAGCAAGCGCTGCCACACTCACTTTTGTTGTGGCAACTCCATCCACGAGAACTTCTCCTCTTGTAGGTTTCAGAAGGCCGTTGAAATGCTTAACCAAAGTCGTCTTCCCAGCGCCATTCTGCCCCATTACCGCCAGAAACTCGCCTTTCTTCACGGTTAAGGATACACCATCCAGTGCTTGAACCCCGTTGGGATAAGAAAAGTGAACGTCTTTAACTTCAATCACTGATCTTTCACTGCCTCTCTGAGCATTTCTGCCAGTTCCTCAGAAGATAGTGGAACTTTTTCGCCGAGGTTCATTCCATCGGCTTTCAGCAGCTGAAACAGTCTTGTCGCTTTCGGGATCCCTATCCCTATCAGCCTCGCCTCTTCAGAGCGCAAAACATCATGCGGATCACCGTCCATGACTACTTGACCATCATCCATTATCACTATGTGATCTGCATATCTGGCGGTCAAGTCTAGCCTGTGCTCGACAAGAATGACAGTGATGCTTAGCCTCTTATTAAGATCATAAATCACCTCGAATATCTTCTTCGCACTCAATGGATCGAGAAACGAGGTTGGCTCATCTAAAACGATTATTTCAGGCTGCATGGCAAGGACTGAAGCTATCGCAACCCTCTGCTGCTGTCCGCCAGAAAGCTCATGCGGAGCCCTCTCTCGAAGGTCGTAGACACCTGCCAGCTTAAGTGCTGAATCAACTCTTTCCCGCATCTCCTCTCTCTTAATGCCGAGGTTTTCAAGCCCAAAAGCCACATCCTTTTCAACAGACAACGCAAAAAGCTGATTTTCAGGATTCTGAAATACAAACCCTACATGCTTAGCCACCTCATAGATAGGATGTTCACTAACGTGGAGCCCCGCAACAAAAACCTCACCCTCAAGTTCGCCTTGATAGAAACTGGGAATCAGCCCATTGAAGCATCGACAAAGTGTGGTTTTTCCGCATCCGCTCGGACCCGTAATAAGAACAAATTCGCCTTTTTCAATTCTTAGAGAAACTTCTCGAATTGACGCTCTAGTTGCTCCTGGATAGGTGTATGTGAGGTTTCGCGTTTCAACCAATGCCATCGAGTGGACGCCTTCTCAATGTATGCGTTTTCGGTATCATTTAAGAGTAGCTACTTGTTTGTGGTTAACAGTTTTTCCTTAAGAAGACGTATTGAATGCTTAAGCGCCAGTTCTATTTCGCCGACGCCGTTAACTCCCGCCGCGGTAACGTGTCCGCCGCCCATGCCGTGAAGATATTCTCCCAGCGGTTTCGCGATGTCCTTGCCTAGATGTATCCCTGTTTTCTCGTGAAAGTCAGCAGTGCAGCGTAGGCTAACCTCTATTTTCTCGTTCTGTTTTCCAGCCACAACCGCAACGTTAGCGCCAAGCTCTATTAAGGCTCTTGCGGCAGAAGCCTGAAAAGCGCTTACATGCGATACCGCGATTATCCATTGATCCACTCGAAAAAGCTTGGTTCTTCTTGAAGCCTTCAGCCTTGCCACCCTCTCAGAGAAATCCATTGGCAAAGAGAGAAGCGAAAGAGCCTCCTGCACGTTCACGCCAGCGTCGGCGAGTTCTGCAACAGTTTTCAATGTTGACGAATTAGCTATGATAAAGTGGCGAGTGTCAAAGGCTATGCCTAAGAATAGGGCCTTGGCCTCGTTTATGGCTGGCTTGATGTTTGCCTGTTTGTAGAGGTCATACACGATTTCACATGTTGAGGAGGCCTGTTCGTTTGTTATGCACATTTTGGCTATCTTCTCTGTTTCTGGGTGAACCGCATGGTGGTCTATCACTATAATCGGTGCCTTTGAAGCTTTCACCTTGTCTGCCAAGCTTTCAAGCTGCTGAACAGTGTTAGTATCCAGAAGCACAATTACATCGGCGCTTTCTATGTTAGGCTGAGTTTTAACGTCTATCGGAAGGTGCTGAAGAATATGCTTAGAAAGCCTGCTTATTCCCTGCGAAGCACCGATTTCAACTTGAACATCAGGAACAAGTTGTCTGAGCATGCCTGCAAAACCGTAGGCTGAACATATAGCGTCTGGATCAGCGTTATGGTGGCATAAGAGCGTAACCACCTTAGGTTTCAATTCCTCAAATAGAGTGATTACTTGCGCGACTGGCATGCCAGTTCCCTCAAATGGTTTTCAGCCGACGCGAAGGCTCTAGCTACGGCGTCTTCAGCAAGCTTTTTTGCATCACAAGTTTTAAAGGATGGCGAGAACTGCAGATCCACATCCACTGTTAGTCGGACAGGCATTGTCTGATCAACTTCTGCCACAACATCCAATTTCTCGATAAGCTTCAGAGGAACTTTCAACTGAATATGCTTTCGTGCAGCTTCTTCAGCAATCAAGCATAGCTCTTCAATCTGTTCGCTCGATAATTCAGGAATTCCGAACTCTTGCAAGGTTTTCACCAAGCCCAGCTTTTAGGGCTGTGGCTGCGAAACTGGGCTTAGGTCTTGCTGAAGTTTTGATTGTATCTCCTTTAGCTGGGTGCGTACCCGCTCTTCCTGTTTACCGATAACTGTTGCCCGCGTGCCGAGCAGTTCCTTGCGCTCGTTCAACTCGGCAGTGACTTTTCCTTTTTCCGACTTTATCATAAGCGACCCTGTTGTCTTGTATATCACTGCTTCTTCACCCAGCTTCTGCAGTTCAGCCAAAGCCTGCTCAATCTGAGTAAGCTCCAGCTCTACTTGCTGTTTCTGCGCCATAATCGACTGAAGAGACTGTTGAAGCTGCTGAAATCTGAGCAGACGTTCTTGAACTTGAGGAGGAAGTTGCGAAATATCTTCACTCACGTGTTATCCATCCGCACAGCAACTAGTCCAAGCCCTTAATTAAGCATTCCCCAAGGCAATATATTATGCAAAATCAAATCAGCATCCACGCGAGCAAAGAATAGCAGTTACGCTTCTTTTTCAGCCAACCTAATAGGATGCCTGCCATTTTTCCTGAAGGAATTTCGGTATATCTGACGAGTCTCTCGGTCCAACGATAACCTGCCAGCCGCTCAGCTCCTCGATTTCGCCACTCAAACGAGCAGACTTACCAGGGATTATGAGCTTCCTGTGTTTAACCTTGTTTCCGACGCCTGAGGCTTCTATGGCGTCAGCGACTTTTTCAGCTGTGAGTTTTCGACCTGCAACAGCGCTGTCTACCGCGATTCCTTCAGTGTCCACAACGAGAAGGTAGGCGTTTACTTTGGCGTTTTCTATATCAGAGGCCACAGTATAGTATGTCAAGGCAAAGTTTGTCGTAAACATTACAGGGGCGTCTTCGCCAGGTGTACCGAACACTTTCAGTCCAGGCTCAACGGCTACTGGCTTGCGTGGATCTGTGTAGATGTTTTGGCGTAGGACAACTGGAGGCAGAAGCGCCCAGCCATCAGCATTATGAATGATTAGTATGTCTGCAAAACGCACGATTAACATCGCTGCCAAGTATGCTTCTTTCCACTTGGCAAGCTCTTCGGGAGCGTCGCCTTTCTCAATCCAAGCCGTCATAGGCACACCCGTGATTGGGAACCCTAGAAGCTCGTCACCTTGTTTTATGGCACTGCGGCGTATCATCGCAAAGTTGTTAAGCATGTCAGCCACTCCGTCGCCTGCAAATGTTCCCGGATCAAGCACAAGGTTCTCAACGCCGTAGGTTAACAGGGTCTTGGCAAGCGACCTCAGCAGTTTCAGGTTGTTAGGCGCAAAAACTGTTAATGGACAGTTGTACATCAAGGCAAGTTCAGCCATCTCTTTCCAGTTGCTTTCTGTCGCCGCATACAGGAGAGGTTTAGACTTGGGCGCCGCCATCAACCCCGCTTCCAGAACATTTGGATTTAGAGAGCACAGGATTAGCGGTAGCTTTGTGCTTTCTGCTACTTTTTTCACAGCGGCTTTAAACTTGTCTGGATCATTTGATGTTGAGCGAACAGCTATCATGTTCAGTTTGAGTGTTTGCCCGATATATTCGAAACTGAACCCTTCCGTCTTCCTTACTCTGGTAAGCATCTCTTCTTCAGCCATCTCGTCGGTGACGTCTATGGCGATTGCAGTGGGGTTGAAGTAGGCGAATTCATGGCGGTACATGACAAGCTTCCCGCCTATCTTCACGGCTTTATCTCCTTCGCCAATAGTGACTTCTTTCACCGGTGGCTTCAGCATGTCCTTTAGCTGGCTGTAGGCCTTCGCGTTTTCTTTTTTCAACAGCGGTGCACACTGTTCTACGGCTAGTTCGCGGTTCACAAGTTTTGTGGCAAAGGCCATGCAGTTCTCTTCGCCGCATTCTTTGCAATTAGTCTTAGGAAGAAGCTTGTAAACATCTATGGGGCTTAGCTCCTTTATACCCACCTTGCCTTTAACTTCTCTCTCACTCACGTCTTTCACTTCCCGAATCTAGATTTTTGCCGAAACCCATTCCACAAGCTTGCCCGCGTTACCAGAACTTCGGCTCAACAACTGCTGCGTAACATCTTTCAGCGTTTTTACAGCGGCTGGATGCATCATCATGAACAGATCTACGCCCGCAAGCAAAAGGGTCAAAGCGGTTGTTACTTCCCAAAGTGGTCCTCGTAGCTCTCGTGGCTCCCATTCCGGAGTCATCTCCAGCCAAGCTTCTCTTGCCGCCCAAGCATTAGTTGTTCCAGAAGACATGGGATGCGCCAGCTCTGGGTCACCCATCAACGCTGCAAGTCTGGCTCTCTCCATGTTCGTGAAGGCATAGTCGAGACCGTAACCAAGCGCAGCCGTCGTCAGATCCATAACAATATTTTCTTTTGGCAGAAAATCGTAAAGCCGACGGTTAAGTTCTCTTGCCATGTTAAGATCCATAGGCGTGAAAGAAAGCGCCACATGCCCATGCTTCTTGACAAAGCCAGCGCAGCGCTCAACATCCATGTCTCTAGTTATGGAACTTATCAGAAACCTCTCGCCAGCAAAAGTCTCAGCAATCTCCTCGAAAACAGCAGTATCCTTAACAGGGTCTCCGCAGCCTCCGATAACCAGGGGAACGTCAACCGCTTGGGCAACTCTCTCAACTGTTTTAACTGCTTCCTTTGGAGAAGTATTCTTGACAAGGGGGTCTATCGTTATCAAGTGTACTGTCAGAAGGTCGGCACCGAACTTTTCAACTGCAAGTTTCGCCCAAGCCGCAGGGTCATCCAACACGTCCTTCACATGCATCTTAACAGCTTTCGCCAAAGGAACTTTCATGTCAAAAACGTCCACGGAAATCACCGGAGGATGTGGCATTGGTTTCTCAAAGCTGTAGAACGCTGGTGCAGCCTCACCGCCTATAACGTATGTTTTCCCGCGCGATCCACCCTCGCTCTTTGTGGCGCCCAACTTGACCTCAGCAACTCTGCCAAGATAGGTTTCGATTGGAGGAATAAAATCAGCTTCAAGTAACCCTGTTGGCTTAACCTTCAGGGGCACAGTCGATTTAGGTCTCACCACTGCAGGCGCACTGATGGCGCCTGGCTGTATCCATATCTCCAGATCGCCCACATTCATTTCGAAATCTTCGAGCTCGACTTCTTGAAGCTTTGCCAGAAGTTCAAGCAGGTTTGGGCTTAGTTTTAGTCCTATGGCTTCGTTTTTCTCATTTTTTGGCAACGCCTTCACCTTTTCTCGTTTTTTCGCTCTTCTCCGACCGGATGATAACTCTCTTGGCGTATATCTTGGCGTCTTTGAGAATTATTTTGAAGCCGCCTGCCGAAATTGGTAGAGTTGATGCCGTAGCTACAGGAATAAGAGGGGCTTCTTCGCCTTCCGCAGGAGCGGCCTCTTCAGCGGCTACTGCTTCTTCCTTCCAGCTTGAAACAACTGGGTGCCCGCGCTCTTTCAGAAATGTTTTTAGCTCGTCAATTGTTTTGGCCTGATCTTCTGTGGCGATCTTGTCCACAAGCTCCGGTGGAATGAAGCTCTTTACTCTTTCTTTTACTTCTTTGGGCAGCCAAACGACGCGTTTCCATCCGTTATCTGCTTGCAGGAACTTCGGGGAGCGCATGTACTCGATGGATACGCCGTGGAAGCCGTCTATTTGGCGTCCGCCAGCAGTTGAGTCTGCGAGAGTTGAGAAGGGCAATCCATTTACTGCCGTATCCTTGTATCCTCTGTGCAAGATGCCGAAGCCGTCAACCTCTGGAATGAAGAAAGCGACTCCTTCGAAACAGCCGCAGGAAGTATGGGGGTAGCCGAAGGCTGTGTAAAGCCAGACTTTTGTAATCTCTCCTAGAGATTTTTTCTTAACAGCCTCATTTACTCCTGAAAATTCTCCTTTCTCAGGATCAACTAGCTCGCCTTTCTCAATGGTGAAAACCGGCCCTTTGGGATCCACGCTTGCTGCCGCTCTTCCATCGAACCAGCTTATGGCGCCACAGTTGGAGTATCTTTGAGGAGTGATCACGCAGACATGTGTCGGCGCAAAAGACTGACACAGCACGCATCCATAAAACTTGTCAACCTCCTCGTCCTTCAAGCCTCTGGCTTTGGCGTCTCTAGCTTCATAGATTCCTAGGGCTTCATCGTAAAGCGGTTTCACTTTTTCGGGATCCGTGATAAAGGTTACCTGCATCTTTTCAATGATCGGCAGTTCGCTTTTAAAAAGTCTCTGCAGAACCTTGCCTATGTATTCGAAGGAGTTCAAGCCTTTCTGGAAAGATTTCTTGCTCAGTCTGAGCCAGATGTCGTACCGCTGGTTCAGATGCATGAAACCCTCGATGAAGTTGCAGTAGGCGTGGATGCGTCTCTCGATCACACCCTCAAGTTCTGGTTCAAGCTTGGCGCCAGCAACTTCGATCAGCAAGCCGAATGGGCAGCTTTTTTCCACCTCCATGTCCTTAATGTCGGAACCGATAATGGTGGTTTTGCCATCTTCGATTTCTTCAGGCTTTTTGACTCTGGCCAGCTCGAATTTTTCTTTTACGTCTGGTCCTCCTAGCTCTATGTGCATGTCTTTTCTGCGGATTCTTTCGCCTTCGTAGATTACGCCTACTTCTACGGGTATGTCTTCAAACATTGACATCTTTTCTTTCCTCTCCTAGTTTAGCCAATATTGTTTCAAGGTTTTCCTTCCAGTCTTTGACTGAAAGGTTTGGAAATGACCATGATGCGTGCGGATTGTAGAACCTGTCTAGGCTTATGGTTTTTAGATTTGCCGAAAAATGCTTGAGTCCTGACAGGATCACAAACTCCATGTAATACGGGAGACCCATAAATAATGCTAGATCGTAGGACCCGGCACCGTCTAGACCTTTCCACTCCGGATCAGCTAGCCGGCTACCTATGTCCATTGCTGACATGCTTGTTGCCTGGAAACCTCTTTTTATGAACTCGCTTACCGCGTGTGCTGTTGCCACCACAGGAATGTTTGCAGCTTTGCCTATGCGTATGACGTACTCAATCATTCTAACGCTTTTAGAATAATCCTCAGCCGCCAGATGCCCGGCCACAAGTATGGGGCGTTTCGCCTTCTTGACCATCGCACCGACCACTTCAGGCTTCAAAATCAGAAGCGCCTTCTTCGGTCCAGCTATTTCAGCTCTTTGCCAAGGTTCTTCTTTTGCGCTCATATGTCTTATCCCTTCCTTTCTCTGACAAGCCTAGGCAGCAATGTTGGATCTGGGATTCTCTGCTCCTGCCAGCCTTTTTCCTCAAGCACCTTGACTATTTCATCTTTCATCGTTATAGGTATGTCAGTATTGTTCCGAACGAAAAGGTGAATATCATTTGGCAGGCTACCGAAGAGTCGCCGATGCAAATCAACGTAATGAGTTAACTTTATTGCACGACCTTTAGATGTATCATTAGGCCTCATGCACATCTTTGCCAAAAGCACAATTGCCTCTTCCTTAGTTTCGGCCGCTGTGAACAAGTGTTCGGGGGCAGGGCCTACATACACTTTATCGCCCGTCCGCGCGTCGAGAACACACCAGTCCTCTGGCTTGTCCTGTCTACCTAACAACATACGCCTATATTTAGAACCATGCGGCCCTACGACTACTGGCACGCCTAACCTCCAAAAGCCCGAGGCTATTGCGGCCGCCTTCTGAGAGTAGGCGCCCCAAGCAAGTCCCACAGCGCCGACCCGATTGTGGATGTAGTCAGCAATCTCCTCATAGTTTGCACGCAGTTTTCTCTTTGCAAAAATGTTAGCTATTTTTATTGCTGCACCCGCTATATGCGCGTTGGACACGCATGAACCGACATTGACGATGCCGCCAGCATCAAATGCTCCAGTATACTTCTCGTAGAGGGTCTTTCCTTCTTCGTCCTTAACCATAGCCATGGACATGGCGGCGCATCCTGAGGTGACTACTATAAATCGGCGTTTAGCAAACTCTTCAGCTATTTCTGCAACTTCTTTGCCGCCTTGAGGATAGTTAGAGCATCCTACGATGGCTATGACGCCTGGAATTTCGCCTAGGACTATGGGTTGCCCAACGTTTCTTATTTCAACGTCTTGAATTGCCCCTCGGCCCACGCGCATTTTGAATTTCTCTTTACACAGTTTCTCTTCCCCAGCTTTTACAATAAAACTGTGCAGCGGAAAATCATTAGGACAAGCACTGTCGCAGCGGGCACAGCCAACGCAGCTTTCAAGTATCTCAGCCAGCGGGTTAAGGTCGCCTTTGGCTGCGGCTTTCATGGCTTCAGGTATCGGCTTATCGTTCGGGCAAGCACGTCTGCACTCATTGCATTCAGTGCACTCCTTTGCAGCCTCGACTATTTTCTCTAATTCCGGAATAATTTTGAATCTGCCTCTTTTAGGAGCAATCTTCATAACTGTTTCCACGGCAACTTCTCCGACTTTGTCGCTGTCGAGAATCAGCACTCCAGGAACCTTGTTTTCAACTAGATCAGCAATTGTCTTTTCAGAGGGGGTTGCCGTTCTATTCTCAAGTCCCAAACAGTTTTTCTCGCTTGACGCGATAACTGGCGTTTTCACTTTTTGCGCTTCAACAAGCGTATCTGCCCGAATGCACTGCTCATCCACAACAATAAGGTCTGCCAGTCCACTTCGTATGTAACGCAGCTGCCACGATATAGGACCGACAATTTTCGCCATGGAACTATAACGCGTGATGTCATGTGCCGTGCAGCATATGCCCACAACTTCAACCTTGCCTAACAATCCCTTCTCAGTTAGGTAATCAATGATGCCTACAGAAGAGGGAACGTTATGACCGATAACAAGTATCGTAGGTTTGGAGACATCAGCTACGCCGAATCCCAAATCTGTCAAAGAAGCCTCAGGATCTGCCTTAGGAAAACCTAGAACAGATATCTGAGCGATATCGGCGGCTTCCATACCTACCTGGTCGACCATGCCTGCGTGGAAAACTTTGGACTCGAAATCTAGATTGCTGCCTTCCTGTCCCGTGTGCGTGGATGAGAGCAACTGAGTTACCTGCTCTTCGCAGTAATCAAGCACATCTTCCAAGTCTCTTAGTTTTTCTGGTTTGATGCCGCAGACCAAGCGGGTTACTGGTGCTTCTATATCTATGTTCAAACCGCCTATGTCAAGCGGGCTGTTACGCCCGTACTTCTCTATCAGATGCTCCACCAAATGTCTTCCATGCGCAACGTGCGTGGCGGCTCCAATGCAGCAGGCGAGAAGAACTATCCTTGATTGTTGACCAGCCATGTTCAGTCCGCATGCTCCCCGTTTGTCCTGTGTAAGATCACATTTGCCGAATGTGCACAAGCAGCATACATCGCAGTAAGGAAGGTAGAAGGGCCTGTAGCGTTGAAGGAGCTTCATGTCCCAGTCTCTTAAAGCAGTCACTGAGGGAAACGGTGTAGGTCCCGTAGGTTCAGTCCATGTTTCTTCGGCAACTCGTCCAACAGAAAGCTCAAGGTTCTTGAAAAGCCCGAAATCGCTCTTCAACTCGTCAATCTTTACATGTACGCCTTTTCGAGTCAAATGCAAGTGCAACCTCGAAGGTGTAGAACCTAATGAATAGGAGAACGTTGCCTTAAAGCTTTCTGGAATATTTTTCCATTACGCATGCTCTACTAATGACTGACGATTTGGGCGGCACTGAAAAAATCCAGCATTAATCACTGTCGGACGTATCCGGCTTCTTCCATTATTCTTTTGACTGAAAGAAACGCAGGCGATTCCTCAGAAATTTCCAATAGGGATTTTCCAGCTAAAACACTTTTTTCAACATCTTCGTCACGGGCTATCTTGCCGAGATATCTGAAACGCAGGGATTTCAAGATCTCAGACTCCAAGTGGTCAGGAAACCTAAAACCTCCCACAACGTAGAAATTTGCAAAGTCTATTTTGACTTCTTTGGCTATACGATGTGCTCTTTCGATGTGATCGAATGATTTTTTAGATGGATCTATCACGTCGAAGATGTCATCTACCTTCGATGTTATTCTTCGATTTAGATGCTCTAAGCCCGCTGGTGAATCAATAAGTACGTATCGGTAATTCTTAGTCATCGACTCTAACGCTCCTTTGAGAGCGGCATTTGGCATGCAGTAACATCCTTCAACCCATTTTGTTCCAACTGCCATAAGATCGAAATGTTCACCTTCATACATCCCATAAGTCCAAATCCTACTTTCTATACGTTCAGTCGGTGGAATGCCGACCGTGGTTCCGCCTTGTTCTAGAAAAGTTTCAACAAGAAGCTCGGAGATCGTTCTTTTTCCTTCCTTTCTGAGGTCTATGCCTACCATCTCTGCAAGGTTTTGATCAGGATCAGCGTCCACTAAGAGCAGAGGAGTTGCTTTACTCTCGATGAAGTATTTTGTCATTAATGCTACGAAACTTGTTTTTCCTGTTCCCCCGCGGCCTATGACTGCAAGCTTTTTCATGTTTTCTCTTTCCTGTTAACTTTATTAGGTAAGGTTTGATGTAAGCTTATCACCGAGGCTTTCTATGACACGAACAGCTTCTGAATTCTTATCTAGCAGAGGGCTTCTACCGTCTATTTCTGCCTCAGCAACCTTCGGGTCAAAAGGAACAAAATCTAGAATGTTCAGATGATTCCTTTCTGCAAAATGCACCATGACTTCCCGCTGGGCTCTGTTTCCAATCTTGTTGCCAACAAGAAAAACTTGTTTCATACCTGCTTCTAAGGCTAGATGGTGAATGTGCTTTGCGGTTTCAAGAGCCTTGAGACCAGCATCTGTTACTATTAGCATTTTGTCAACTCGCTCTGCGGTGCCTCTACCCATATGCTCGACGCCAGCCTCCATATCAACAATGACCGCAAAACCTTGCTCATCGATAAAATGCCGAAGTAGAGCACGGACGACAGCGTTGGCGGGGCAAGTGCAGCCAGCGCCCATTGATTTCACGGTTCCCATTACAATTAGGTTTGGTCCAAGAGGAGTTTTAACGGAATATTGGCGTATTATATCATCCACGGTGAAGGAAAGGCGAAAAACGCCTGAATAGCCAGTTTTAGTCTTGGACTCTATGAGTTTCGCATTCTCCGAAATAGGTTGAATAAGGCGAGTCTCATCAGGAGACATGCCTAAGGTCAAAGCAAGGTTGGGAGAAGGATCAGCGTCAATAGCGATTGTTTTAAACCTTTTTTGCATAAAGAAAACGGCTAAGCCGCCTGCGATCAAAGTTTTGCCTACTCCGCCTTTGCCGGAAACTGCGATTTTCAATCTTGATCCTCCACATCTAAGCGTTCGTGGCTCTTAATTTGATAGGGAAATATTGCCATGACAGTAATTATAGTTTCACCCCAGTTCTCAGATTTGAAGCTACAGTTAGATAGGACATTTTTATCTAACTTATTGAATATTGTAAATTAAAGGTGACGGAAAGCACAAGAATTTTATACGATATAACATGATAAAAGAAGGCACAATTGGTGAAACACATGCAAGACAAAGTTGGAGTCGCTGTAGTAGGAGTAGGATTCGTGGGCGGCGCAGCCCATGTGCCTAGTTTCAAGAAAATTGAAGGCTCAGAACTCATCGCTCTGTGCGCTAGAACTGAGACAAGAGTCAAACCATTGGCAGAGAAATATGATGTCAAATACTATCTGGATTACGACAAGCTGCTGGACGACCCAAAGCTGGATGCGGTGGTTCTTTCAGTGCCTACGCCTCTGCACTACGAATCCGCTATGAAGGCTATCAAGAAAGGCAAACATGTACTATGCGAAATGCCCATAGCCCCAACGATCCCGCAGGTCAGAGAGCTACAGAAAGCGGCCGAGAAGGCGAAAGTGCTTTTGATGCCAGTTCTAAATTTTAGATTTGCGCCTATTTACCTTAGAGTAAAAGAAATGATCAAAGCAGGAGCCATAGGCAAACCCATAGCAATACACTTCCGCGAGTTCATACCCGCAAAGAGCCTTGCTGAACAATGGCCAGCAGGGTCATGGGCGTGGGACATCGGAAAGAGTGGAGGTTACCCTGATTTCACACTGTCAGTTTGGTCGCTTGACATGTTTCGATGGATGTTTGAAAAAGAAATAGAAGACGTGGAGTGGATGCCGCACTATCCGAAGATAGCGACGTGCGGAGGAATCTACGGCTACAACACGATGGGCTTGATAAGGTTCACAAATGGAATGGTTGGATCACTACACTACGGCGCGTCAGTAACCGCCTCAGCAAGCACAAGCCGATTGGAAGTCTATGGAGACAACACCAACGTGATACACGCCATATGGGTTGACAAAATACTCTTGTACGGAGAAGATGACAAACCAAAAGAGGAAATTCTTGACGTGAAAGGCACGCGCGTGTGGGGTCACAGACAATTAGACGAACACTTCATAGATTGCATCCTTAACAAGAAAAAGCCGCAAGTGACTGTGGAAGACGGAATCAAAGCACAAGAAATCGCACAGAAAATAGTGAAAAACATAAAGCAGTAAGAATTACAACTTCCGTTTCTTATTCTTCCTTTTTAAGCCAGCTATGGAGCGTAAAAGAAACATCAAGCTAAAGAGCAGTTTCCCTCATGTCATCTTTGGCTTTCGCAAGTAGCGCTGGAACGCGCTTCTTAACTGCTTCATATATGAGATAGCCAAGTGAAATACATATGACGCCGGCTATGGCGTTAAAGGCTCCAAGTATAAGAGCATATATCACTGGAATTTCAGCATACTCTCTTAATGAGAGGGCGCCAGCATAAACAAGCAAAAAGTTGGCTACAACCATAACCAAGACCCTTAGCAGGATGCCGAAGGCAAACATGGTAGCGCCCTTGAACCTTGATACAAGTTTAATACCTATGGCCATTCCAAGTATTGTTGAGAACTCCGCGAGACCTTTCATCGAAGCACCAATAACATATGCACTACGCGCGGCAATAGCAACAGAGGCAATGACGGATGCCAGAGCTCCAGGAATCAAGCCGAAAATTAGAAAGGCGGAGACTATGGGAACGCCGGTAAAGTCAAATTTGAGATCGGGATTCCATGGAAACGGCAGTTTCAAGTTTGAGTATTTTAATGCGTAATCAAACACGACAACCAAAGCAGCAAAAACCGCTGTGCCTGCAATTTTTCTAGTGCTTATTTTCATGATATTTTCCTTTATTTTTTCTATTTTTTCACGATTGACTACGTGACTCACCTTGTTGCTGAACTTGTTTCTTCTTTTTAGAAAGCTTACACAAGAGGCTTAAGGCATTTGTCTCCTGCTTTGCGTCTCTAGTTTTGATGAACCCTGAGTCTTTGGCTTTGAAAAACAGTTCTTCACCAATCTCCGTTCTAATCATAGTGAATGTCCACGCGTCTAGTCCGAGACCTCCAGCTGAGATGTCTGCTAACTCTGAGCTGAAATCATGGCAGTAACTGCAGTTTCTTCTGGCGTAGGGTTTCACTTCTGCAAGAGGTACCGCTTTGACTTCAGAGTCTGTTGTAATCAGCAGTTTTCCCTTTATATTCATTTTTTTCACGCTGTTCAGCTTTACGCCTAAACGGTCGTGAACGTAGTCTTCCATAAGTCCTTTGTATGTAAAACATTCCGAGCACATTAAGCCTACGAGATATTTTATGGGAGACGTGTGCTTCTTTAATCCAGCCATCTGCATTTTGCGGACGGCGTGAATCTGGCATGGCGTGCCTACGAAGGCTACTTTCTCCTTTTTCTGTTTGCTCACTTCAGAAAGGGCAAGGACATTGGGTGAGTAGCAGTATTTTGTGCCAGCGCATTTCAAGATTTCTGCTGGAGTTGTAGCTAGCTTAGGCAGGGGCATGAAAGGTCTGTCATTACTTGTTCCAGCGACAACCGCGGCGTCAATAAGGTCTTCCTTGAGCGCAAAAAGCAAAATCCCCGTAACGCCTCCTCCATCTTGGCAAACTTTTAGTACAGAATCATCTGTTGACTGCACCACAACTAGGTCTCGATAGACCCCGAAGTCCTCATCGACTTTTTTTTCTCTGCCAAAGACGAAATGCTCTGCTTTTGGCCATGACCAATCATATCTGGGACAAGTCTGCGCGCATATGCCACAGACCTGACAGTTCTTCACGAGTGATGGTTTTTCGTCTATAAGCTCTAGGCAGGAGAAAGGGCATGTTACCACGCAAGCGCCGCAGCCAGCGCAGTTTCCTGTGTCAACAACTCTTTTTGCTAGGGTGTCCTCGAAGCTTGTTTTTGGAAAAGGCACTTGGTTCACTTGGTGGATTTATGCGCTAAGTTTGGCTTAAAACCTTTTAGTTTTGGTGACCCTCAGCATGACAAATCTTTATCAAGAAACAGCCTACCTAGTAAAATGCACTATTAGAAATGGAGAATTGGCCGTCATGAACACTATAGAAATTATAGGCATCAGCGGGCTTCCAATAATAAAGGTTGGTGACAACCTTGCTGAGCTTATCTGCGCGGCAGCGGAGAAGCAAGGTGCAATCATACGGGACGGAGACATAATAGTGGTAACTCACGTGATTGTCTCACGTGTCGAAGGGAACATTATAGACTTAGACAAGATCGTGCCCTCGGAATTCGCTAAAAACATGGCGCGGCAGTATGAAAAAGATCCTGCACTTGTTGAGGTCGTTTTAAGGGAATCTAAAAGCATTAAGCGTATGGCCCACGGGATCCTTATTACTGAGACGAAGCATGGCTTCGTTTGCGCCAATTCTGGAGTGGACAAATCGAATGTAGAGGGAGAAAGATTTGTGGCTCCTCTCCCAGTTGATCCCGACGCCTCTGCTCAAAGAATTCGAGAGGAAATAAGAAAACGAACAGGCAGAGATGTTGCGGTGATCATCTCGGATACGCATGGGCGGCCATTAAGGATGGGAGAGATCAACATCGCCATAGGCGTCGCAGGCATAAAACCGCTAAGAGACAGACGAGGAGAGAAAGATCTTTTTGGCTACATGTTGCGGATCAAAAACACAGCCGTAGCAGATGAATTGGCTTCCGCTGCTGAACTTGTTATAGGACAAGCGGATGAAGGAATCCCTGCCGCAATAATACGTGGTTACGAATACTTGAAAGCTGAAAACGCAACCGCAAAGGATCTGATTAGGCCGGAAGAGCAAGACTTGTTTCTATGAAAAACACTTTAAACGCTTGACGACAAATTATCAATTAGGTGTGACGCAGACATGACGGAACAAGGCACCACGAAAATAGGAATATTCAAATGCGGAAACATCGCATCCTCACCACTATTTGAACTACTTCTTGACGAACTTGCCGACAGACAAGACATCAAAACTAGAACCGTAGCCACGGGATCAAAAATGAGCGCTGAAGATGTCGAGGAAGCCCTGCCGAAAATCTTCGAGTTCGACCCAGACCTCCTAATTTTAATATCACCAAACCCCTCAATCCCAGGACCAGCAAAAGTTAGGGAAAAACTGGCAAGCTGCGGTACCCCGAGTGTGGCGATCTCCGATGCCCCGGGAAAACGTGCAAAGGCTGAATTTGAAAAACAGGGCTTAGGCTACCTAATCATTACTGGTGACCCGCTTATTGGAGCACGAAGAGAGTTTCTAGATCCACTGGAGATGGCGATCTTCAACGCAAATATAATCAAGGTGCTTGCCGCAACTGGCGTCTACAGGATAGTGCATCAAGAAATCGACAGCGTAGTCAAGGATATAAAGAAGGGTATGAACCCTCCTCTTTTGCCTAGACTTGTTGTTGATGTAAGCTTTATTCGCGATCGATCTGATTTCAAGAACCCTTATGCGAAAGCAAAAGCAATGGCTGCCTACGAGCTAACCGAGAAAATTGCCGAAATAAACACGCAAGCATGCTTCGTGGAAAAAGAGAGCGAGAAATACGTGCCCCTAGTGGCATGTGCTCACGAGATCGCTCAGGTGGCTGCTAGACTGGCTGAGGAGGCTAGAGAGATTGAAAAATACGGTGACACCCTTATGAGGAAGCCTCATGCAAAGGACGGTAGAACTAAATGCAAAAACAGCTTAATGAGCGCTCCAGTTTTCAGCGAAGAGTTTGGTAAGGATAACTAGAAGCCTTCCCTGAAATCCCGTGAGCAGTTTGTGTTAAACATATACAGTATATACTTGCATGTATGATATTTCGACTATGTATATATAATCACCAACACTAATTAAAAGGCAGAGGGCTATCGTATGAAAACTCTGGAGATAACACCTCTAAAAGATAAGAAACTGTCAGTTTTAATCATTGAAAAAGAATACAATGAACCTTTCTGGCTGGCCGAACCATCGCCTAAAATGGAGTCACGCATACTCAATTCCCTATTCAAGCCATCAATAGCGTTTCATAACTTCATAGAAAGCATGATTCAGAAAGTCAAACCTAATTTCGCCACAGAAGAACTGGGAATGCGCTCTCAGAAAGAGTTCTATGAAGACAATGTCTTAGCTCAGATGTTTCAGAAAGAAAAAATCCCGTTCTTTCCAGTGGACATTGACGCAAACGCCAAAATGTACCTTTCAACAACTCTAGACAAGAAAAGAGAGCTAAGAAACGAAATCTTGAAAGCGTTGACAAACACGTCTAAACAGAAAAACGCTGACCCCGTGGAAAAGGAGTACCTGATTGCCTATGGTCAATGCTTGCAACTTGAAATTGAGGAGCAGGAACGAGAAGTCAGCTTCCCGATAAGAGAAAGCTGGATTGTTATGGGCATAGTGGAACAGGCTAAAGAGATAGGCGCTAAAGAAAACATTATCTGTCTTCATATCGGCAGTCCGGAACACACCGAAGGAATCAAGCAATTACTCGAATCGCTAGGTATCAAAGTTGAAGTGGTTAAGCTTTCGAAAAAGATAGTTTCAAGCTATGTCGATGCCCCTGCTTCCAGTGAACTTCAGAATCTCCTCCAGTCAATGCAGATCCAAGTTAAACCCGTCGTTGGGAAAGCTTCGGAAACCGCACCCTACTTGCTCTTCTACTTGGACACTGATGAGAAAGCCAGTCCTTTTGACATTTGCATGGCCTACGACGCTGGATATGACGCGGTTATACCCTACGAGAATGTGACCCCTGAAGATGCTAAAAAAATTGTTGAAGACGCAGTATTCTCTAGGGGACCAAAAGCAGTCAAGCACACATGCTTCTTTATTGGAGGCAAAAATGCTGACAGAGCAGAAGAAGTGCTGAAAGTTGTCAAAAATGCGATGTTTCCACCTTTCAAAGCCCCCATAATAATTGACCCTGGAGGCGCATACACCACGGCCACTGCCATGGTAGCAAAAGTCGAAGAAGCACTGGTGTCCCACAACCTCGGCGAGCTTAAGGACAAGACATGTGCAGTCATGGGAACAGGAGCGGTGGGACAAATAGCAGCCGTATTATTAGCTAAGCTTGGATGCAATGTTATGATCGCTAGTTTGAACCCGAAACGCGTTGATGGAAAAGAACATGCTGAGAGCATCCAGAAGCTTCTTGCTGATGACTATGGCGTGGAGGTGCAAGGAGTATTTGCACCCGCATCAGAAGATAAGCTTGCGCTTCTGAAACAGGCTGATGTGGTGTTCTGTGCTGGAACAAGAGGAGCCCGCATAATAGAAAAAGAACTCTTTAAAGAAATAAAACATATGAAAGTGCTTGTCGACGTAAACACCATACCGCCCTTCGGAATAGAAGGAGTAGAACTAAAAGACGACATGAGGGAACTTGCAACAGGCATTTTCGTAATCGGAGGACTTACAGTAGGTGATTTGAAGCACAAGCTTGAAAAGGAGATATTGAGAGATGCACGAAGCAACGGAAAGGAAGTCTACGATTACAATATAGCTTTGGAACTTGCTAGAAATCTCGTTCAAAAAGAGCTTACGCCTTCAAAGCTGACGTTGACCTTGAGCTATCCTCCACCCAAGAAGGATTAGCGACAATCTTGTAAGCGCGGTTTATAGCTATTTCAGCTATGTCAGCTGCACATGCCGCGATTCTTTTTATACTATCACGCAAAGAGCATATGGCACAAATCAACAGCGGGTTCATTTCTTTGCTTAGAAATGCCTCTGAAGCCATTTTCCGATCTAAGACTTCAATGTCCCTTTGTTTTTCAAGTATCTCGTCGGCAATCATCACATCTCGGGAAAAGAAAGCACTAACTGCCTTATCGTATAGGTCAACCGCCTTTCCCCCAGCCTCAAATGCACGAAGAATCAGGGTTTCTGGGATTCTTTGCTTACTGCCACCAAGCATCACCACGTGACCGGCAATGTTAGCCGCTTGATCCGCAGCATACTCCACTCTGTAGACCAGAGTCTGATGATCTAAGCAATCTAGAGGCTCTAGACTGAGTTTATTCGCCAGAACCGAGTCCCTTGCAGCATCCCGAAGTAGCCTAGTGAGAAAGAAGCAGAAGTGGTCTACATCGTCATCAAGAGAGTATATGGCCTTTGCAAGTGTTACATCTTGGCTTTTAAGAGAGTTCATTGCGTCGCGACACATGGAATGAGAAATCAGATGCATCCTGTGGATTGCCAAATCTAGCGAGGCTCTAGATTCGTCTATCAAGGTTTGAATGTACATGCTTTTGGCATCTGACTCCATTATCCTCATGAAAAGCATGCGAACAATGTTTCGAATTGCCTTACTCTGCGAAACTGAAAATACGCTTTTAGAGACAATCTTTATGCTGGAATATCCATTGAGGTAGCAGCCCACTATCTTTCTCACAGTTAGAGATTCTCGTTCGTCTGGATTGACTTCTAGAGTTATTTCTTTAGGTTCTCTCTTCTGTTCCCCGCTTGGGAAGACAACGAGGGAACGGTCGCGCTGTACAGCGAAGGAGACCACGTCGCCTTTCTTGAGTTCATTCATTCTCAGCCAGTATTTTGGAAGAGATATAACAAGAGAGGATCGCCCTAGAGACATTATTTTGCGTTCCATGTTCTCACACGGCAAGCATTAACTTGTCTTTGCTTGCTAATACGTGTTTTTGTAAGTATATATCCTAACCTGCTCTGCAAAAGGGGGCAGTGTAATATATCAGCGAACACATTGATTCCTACAGCAGCAGTGAATCATCGTGAAACTAAAGACTGAGAACAGAGAGACAACGCTTGTTTTTGTTTACAGTGGCGAGTTCGCGGAACGGGTAATCCGCAACCTAATCAATGACCCAAGCTTCTGCAAGTCATGTGGATTATACTGTGATTCATGCAAATACGGTGTGTACAGCCATGTCCGAAACATTCGCGCTGCCATAGAGCTACCTGATCCCTCTGACTTGCCAGCTTTCATAGATGAACCTGAAAACTTCATGCCGAAGAACCTGCCCAAAACTGACCTCTGTGTAGCCTCAGGACTTCATAAGGATCTGTTGCTCGAGCTGCCTAAGCATCTTGAGCGAGCTGGAGTAAAGGGAATAGTTGTGCCTATTGAAGACTTTGTTGAGGTGCCTTCGGGACTTCGCATACAAGTGGAAGAGAAATGTCAAGAGCTTGGTTTAGAGAGCGCTTTTCCGAAGCCCTTCTGTTCGCTTACTGCTTCGCAAGACAGGCCTGTTATCTCGAAGCTTGTGGCTGAGCTGAAGATTGGAAGACCGTTGCTGGAGGTATCTACTGCGACTGTACATAACCATGAGGTAATAGAGTCTGTTGCTGTAAAAAGGAGTGCGCCATGCGGCTCAACATGGTATATTGCGAGAAAATTCCTCAGAGTTGAAACAGAAAAAAACATGCTGTATGATGTAGTAGCGAAGGCGCACCACAGCTATCCATGCACTGCAACGATGGCTGTTGATCCAGAAGCAAAGGAGCCTATACTTCACATGGGCGGTTACATAATAAGAGAAGAAGTGGAGAAAGCTGTAGCGAATGCGCGGCTTAAGCCTTAGCGAACCAACATTTGGACTGCAGAGCTGAAACAAATAATTTCTAAAAAACAATAGAAGGGTTATGACAGCCCTAGCAGTTTCAGCAAGTTATTGTCAACTATCAGTATCGCAAACAGCGTTGCTACCAGCGACATCACCGTAATCATCGTGTTAAGAGACGGCCCTGCGGTGTCTTTGAACGGATCGCCTACTGTGTCGCCTACAACGGCTGCCTTGTGGGCATCGGATCCCTTTCCGCCATGTACGCCGGATTCGATAAGCTTCTTAGCGTTGTCCCATAGACCACCAGAATTCGCCATAAGCAAGGCAAAAAGCAACCCAGAGAATATTGCTCCTGCCAAGTAGCCGCCTAAGGCTTCAACGCCCGCCACAAATCCAACAATCAATGTGACTGCTATTGTCAGTATGCTTGGGGGCATAAGCTCCTTCAAAGCGCCCACGGTAGCTATATCAACACACTTCGCATAGTCAGGTTTGACGCCTTCCTTTCCTTCCTTTAGCCCAGGGATTTCTCTGAATTGTCTTCGAATTTCTGCTATCATTCTTTCGGCGTTTCTGCCGACTCCAAGCATGACCATTGCTGAGAATACGGCAGGCATGGCTATGCCTATAAAGGCGCCGAGCAGCACTAGAGGGTTCATCAAGTCAAATACGACCGCTCCACTAACTTCGGCAGTGCTCTTGAAGGAGGCTAAGAGAGCTATCACTGTTAGTCCTGCTGCGCCTATGGCGAAGCCTTTTGTTATTGCCTTTGCCGTGTTTCCAGCAGAATCAAGTTCATCAGTGATGCGGATGACATCTTCGCCTAGTCCTGCTTGTTCAGCTATTCCTCTCGAGTTGTCTACTATTGGTCCATACGCATCGTTGGAGATGATGAGCCCAACAATTGAAAGCATACCGAGCGCTGCCATGCCTATGCCGAAAAGGGCGTAGTCGGTTCCAAGTGGGCTGCATAGAAAGTACGCAACTGTTGAGGCCACGCCTATGCCTATTAACGGTGGAAATACGCTGTGAAGTCCGTATGAGAAGCCGGTTATTATGGTCGTCGCAGTTCCCGTTGTAGAGGCTTGTGCGGTTTTCAGCACTGGAGCTTTGTCGTCTGACGTAAAGTAGTCTGAAGTCATTCCGATAACTACGCCGGCAATTAAGCCAACAATAGCGGCGCCCCATATCCGCCACTCATAATCAAGCAGATAGGTAGCCGATAATGTCAAAACAGCAAAGATTATGCATGTAACATACGTTCCCATATTAAGCGCGTTTCCTGGATCTCCGCTTTTTCCAACTCTAACCGTTAAGGCGCCCAAGATTGCAGCCAAGATTCCTATTCCAGCAAACACTAGAGGCATGTGCAGATAAACTCCTTTGGAAAGAGGCAGATTGTTAAGAACTTGTCCAAGGATTAGAGCGGCTACGATGCTTGCGACGTAAGAGTCAAAAAGGTCGGCGCCCATACCTGCGACGTCGCCTACGTTGTCGCCTACGTTGTCAGCTATAACTGCGGGGTTTCTCGGGTCGTCTTCAGGTATGCCAAGTTCCACTTTGCCGACTAGGTCGGCGCTTATGTCTGCTGTCTTTGTAAATATGCCTCCTCCAGCCTTTGCAAAGAGGGCGAGAGCGCTGGCGCCAAAGCTGAAGCCGAGAACCACGTATGGGTCGTTTGTAAGGGCGAAGACGATGCTTACGCCAAGCAGACCAAGACCTACAACGGCGAAGCCCATTACTCCTCCGCCTCTAAATCCGATGGGGAACGCCTTGTTCAAACCGTTTCTTGCTGCTTGAGCCGCTTTGGCGTTGGCTTTTGTTGCTACGCTCAGTCCTAGGTATCCTGCGAGGGCTGAGCAGAATGAGCCAAAGATGTAGGCAAGGGACATTGCGGCGTGTTTTAGTAGGTCGGCGTCGGGGCTCCATATGGATGGGGCGGGTAGAAAGATGAATATTAGCACGGATACGACGGCAACAAACATTGCGAGTGTGATGTATTCTCTTTTTAGGAAGGCGTAGGCTCCTTCAGTGATTGCTGACGAGATTTCTTTCATTTTTTCGGTGCCACTGTCTTGCTTCTTGATGTAGAAGTAGAAGTATAGTCCCAAGAGAATTGATACTAGAGCAGAGATTGGTGCTATTAACCACGCAAACTCGTTCATTGTCTTGTTCCCTTCTCCATGTTATTTTGGGAACCTAAGTGAGGTCAATGCTCTTATAAACTTTGTTAAAGCAACATTCCAGTTTGAGAAAAAGATATATTCTCTAGCCTTAACATAGCCTCAGCGTCAGCGAAAAGGAGCGAGGCATACGTCTTCGAAGTCTTGGCATGCAATGAAAGTTGAGGAAACGATAACAGAACTAAGTTCCAATGAGGCAGGATTAAGCCAAGAAGAGGCAAAGAAGCGATTTCTTCAATATGGACCTAACGAGCTGCAGAAAGAAAAAGGAAAATCAAGAATAAGGCTATTTCTTGAGCAGTTCACCGACATACTAATTATCATTCTGCTAGCGGCTACGGGACTTTCAGTCGCGATCGGAGAGATCGTTGATGCCGCAGTCATCATGGCTATAGTTTTGGCGACGGCGACGCTTGGGTTTGTTGAGGAGTACCGCTCAGAAAAAGCCGTGGAAGCCCTAAAGAAGATGACGGCGCCGACAGCTACCGTTCTACGTGACGGAAAAGAGATCAGGATCGCAGCCAGCGAGATCGTGCCCGGAGACATTATTCTTCTGTATACTGGAGACAAGGTTCCAGCAGATGCACGGATTATTGAGGCTATCAACCTTAAACTGGATGAAGCCTCATTGACGGGGGAATCGGCGCCTGTTAACAAGAATGTTGAGCCGTGTAAGGCCGAGGCACCGATTAATGACAGACGGAATATGGCGTTTACTGGCACGGTTGTAGTTTATGGTAGAGGAAAGGCAATAGCCACTTCTACGGGAATGAACACAGAATTCGGGAAAATTGCCAAAATGGTTCAGATGACTGAGGAGGAGACAACTCCGCTTGAGAAGAGAACACAGTCAATTGGTAAGTGGATAGGCGTTCTTTCTTTATCAGTCTGCGCAATCGTAGCAATAATAGGTATCATAGAACAGCATGATCCTATTACGATGCTTTTGTGGGGAGTCAGCCTCGCCGTTGCAGCTGTTCCCGAAGCTCTTCCAGCAATCGTAACCGGGGCTTTAGCTGTTGGTATGTACAGAATGGCTAAAGTCAATACAATTGTGAAGAAGTTGCCTGCGGTTGAGACTCTTGGGTGCACAAGCGTTATTTGCTCCGACAAGACGGGAACGATGACCAAGGGAGAAATGACTGTTCAGAGAATATACGTAAATGACCAGACTGTTAAGGTGACTGGCGTCGGCTACGATCCCGACGGCGAATTCCTCGTGGAAGACAAGAAAGCTGACCCGAAAAATGTAAAACTTGCTACGCTTCTTACCTCGGCAACATTGTGCAATGACGCCAAGCTGGAAAAAGATCCGGCAAGCAACAGGTGGATTATAAAGGGCGACCCGACCGAAGGCGCTTTAGTTGTTGCGGCGGCGAAAGCTGGGTTGTGGAAGCAGGAGCTTGAGCAGCAGCAGCCTCGTGTAGCTGAGATTCCGTTCTCTTCTGAAACGAAGCGCATGACAACGGTTCATGTTGTTTCGGGCAAGAAGAAAATTGCCTACATGAAAGGTGCGCCTGAAATAGTCCTGGAAAAGTGTTCAAAAACTCTTGATGATAATGGAGTTCGTAAACTTACTGATGACTATAGAACGAGGATTTTGAAGGTAAATGAGGCTATGGCAAAGCAAGCCTTGAGAAACTTGGGCTTCGCATTCAGAGAACTCCCTGACAACTTGGAGACGTATGACGAGAAAATCGAGAAAGACTTCGTCTTTGTCGGCATTATGGGCATGATCGATCCGCCTCGTGAAGAAGTGAAAGACGCGATATACACCTGCAAGAAGGCAGGCATACACGTAGTCATGGTTACAGGCGACCACAAGCTCACCGCTGTAGCGGTAGCCAAAGCGCTTAATTTGTTAGGTGAAAATGACGATGAAGAAGAAAGAGTGCTGACAGGAGAGGAGCTGGAGAACCTCACTGACGAGCAGTTAGAGGCTAAAGTTGAGAAAGTGCTGATTTATGCACGGGTTTCCCCTGAGCATAAGATGAGAATAGTGAAGGCTTGGAAAGCCAAGGGAAATGTTGTAGCCATGACTGGAGACGGCGTTAATGATGCTCCAGCGTTGAAGATGGCGGACATAGGGATTTCTATGGGCATAACAGGCACCGAGGTAACGAAAGAAGCATCCGACATGGTTCTCACAGACGACAACTTCGCTTCTATTGTGAAAGCGGCACGCGAAGGACGGGAAATCTACGATAACATCAAGAAATACTTGACCTACCTTATGCGCTGCAATATCATGGAAATAATTGTCATGTTTGTAGCAGTAGTCGCTGTCCCCTATCTGGCAAGGCTGTTTTCTCCAGGCGCTTCTGAGACGGGGTTAGGAGAAGCCGCGATCGCTCTGACTGCCGCACAGTTGCTTTGGGTGAATTTGACGACTGATGGATTGCCGGCTATGGCGTTAGGGATAGATCCAGGTGACCCCGACATAATGGAGAGGAAGCCACGTGACCCCGAAGAAAGCGTGTTTACTCGTGATGTGAAGATCTACCTCTTTGTTGTTCCCATCATGATGAGTGCCCTACTGCTCTTTGGCTATCTTTACTATAGGCCATGGGAGGGAGGAGCGCAGCTGCTGGAGGCGCGGACTCAACTGCTTACTGCGATGATCTTGATGGAGCTGGCTAACGCTATATCTGCTCGTTCACTCAAGTATCCAGTATGGAAAGTCGGCGTCTTCAAAAACAAGTTCCTCTGGATTGCGGTGCTGTCGTCGTTTGCGCTTCAGCTCGTGGTTCTTTACACTCCGGGTCTCAACACCGTTTTCGAGGTTGGCGCACCGGAGCCGCTTGATTGGGCGTTCGCGATAGCTTTCACCGCGATAGTGTTTGGCTCGCTGGAGATAGGCAAGTACATCGCAAGCAGAAAGCGAAAATAGGCTTGGAAAGGCTTATACCATTCCAGTGAGCACAGCTTTTTTTCTCCGTGTGAAAGGAGCAAGAAGATATGAGTGAAAAAACTGCAAATCCAGCACCGCTAGGACTGCTCGGCTTCGGAGTAACCACCGTGCTACTGAACTATTTCCACAACTTTCGCCTCGGAGGAATTGACGCCGCCATCCTTGGAATGGGGATATTCTACGGCGGCTTGGCACAGGTAATCGCTGGCTTGCTTGAGTACAGAAAGGGAAACACGTTCGGAACCACTGCCTTTACATCATACGGTCTGTTCTGGCTGTCTTTCGTAGCACTGAACTGGCTTGGCACAAACCAGGTTGCAAGGTATGCAGTGTGGCCGTTTTCGTACCCATACAACATGACACCTTGGCTTGTGAGCAATGAAGCTTTAGCAGCGTACTTCTTCATGTGGGGGCTCTTTACGCTGATGATGTTCTTCGGGACTCTCAAGAGGAACCGTGCATTGCAATTTGTCTTCGCAAGTCTTGCCGTGCTGTTTTTCCTGCTTGCAGCCAGAGAGGGGCTTGTTGCCTCAACATTTCTAGTGGCAAACAGCGCGGAGTGGAACCTGTTTACACAGGTAATAGGCGTCGAAGGCGTCATCTGCGGGTTGAGCGCGGTTTATCTTGCCATAGCTGAAGTGCTTAACGAAACCTACGGAAAAACAGTTCTGCCGATATGCCCAGTGACCTAGGAAATTTCTCACTCTTTTTTTATTTTTCCATAAAAAAGGTTTATATTTCGGAAACAAGGCTTCAAAGTTTCTTTGCGGAAGGATTGAGCATGTCTGAAGCAAGTTTGCCGTTTAACGAGAAAATAATCCCTATAAAGACTCTGGGAGAGGAATGGGAAAGATCTATCAGAAACCCACAAGAGTTTTGGGCTGAAAAGGCGAAGGCTCTTCGATGGATGAAAACATGGGATAAAGTGCTTGACGACTCAAACCCTCCATTCTACAAGTG
Organism: Candidatus Bathyarchaeota archaeon; assembly: GCA_029907545.1. Lineage (GTDB taxonomy): Archaea > Thermoproteota > Bathyarchaeia > Bathyarchaeales > Bathycorpusculaceae > JAGTQT01. The sequence goes on from JARYLR010000003.1 coordinate 47,489, forward strand.
GTTTTCAGGTGGCATTTTGAACATATGCGATAACGCATTGGACAGGCATTTGACAACGCCGAAAAAGAACAAGCTGGCGTACATTTGGGAAGGCGAGGATGGCGAAATTCGGTCTTTCACCTTTTATCAGCTTTACAGAGAAGTGAACAAGCTGGCGAAGATCTTCAAGAACTTTGGCTTGAAGAAGGGCGACAGAGTTGCCGTCTACCTGCCGATGATTCCTGAACTGCCTATCACATTACTGGCAACGGTAAGATTGGGCGGAGTTCACACTGTGATTTTCTCTGGATTCAGCGCCGAAGCACTTGCAGATAGAATAAACGACTGTCAAGCTAAAGTCCTCGTAACCGCTGATGGCGCATATAGACGCGGGAAAACTGTGATGCTGAAGGATACGGCTGACCGCGCTTTGGCAAACACGCCAACCATCGAGAAAGTAGTTGTCGTCAGAAGAACTGGGCAGCAGATTTCAATGAAGGAAGGACGTGACTACTACTATCACGAGCTAATGTCCAAGGTTGAAGCTAACGCTTATGTTCCTCCGGAACCCATGGAAGCGACTGATCCGATTTTCATACTTTACACGTCTGGAACAACAGGAAAACCAAAAGGCGTTCAGCACGGCACGGGTGGCTATCTGGTCTGGGGTTACTGGACACTTAAGTGGGGCTTTAATCCGAACGACGAGGATATTTGGTGGTGCACTGCAGACATAGGGTGGATCACTGGGCACACGTACAACGTGTATGCTCCCTTGGCGCTTGGCGTGACCTCGTTCCTCTTTGAAGGAACTCCTGACTATCCTGCTCAAGACCGCTGGTGGGAAATCATAGAGAAGCATGGAATAACTATACTTTACACAACTCCTACCGCGATCAGAATGTTCATGAGATACGGCGAAGAGTGGGTGAAGAAGCATGACCTAAGCACTCTAAGACTTTTAGGCTCGGTTGGTGAACCCATCAACCCCGAGGCATGGCGATGGTACTACAAAGTAATTGGGAAAGAAAAGCTTGCCATAATCGATACTTGGTGGCAGACAGAAACAGGCGGATTCATGATTGCACCGCTGTCAGGACTTGAGCTTGTTCCGCTGAAGCCAGGCTCAGCCACGAAACCCTTGCCTGGCGTGCAGGCGGACGTGTGGGATGAGAAAGGGCAGCCTTCTCCGGTTTCGACGCGAGGCTTTCTCGTGATTAAGGGGTCTTGGCCTGGCATACTGCAGACGTTGTGGAGGGATCCGGAAAGATATAAGCAGGCGTATTTCAGCCGTTTCCCGAATGTTTACTATACGGGTGACTACGCGATTAAGGATCCGGATGGCTATTTCTGGCTGCTTGGAAGAGCGGATGAGGTGCTGAAGGTTGCGGGACACAGGATTGGCACGGTTGAGCTTGAAAGCGAGCTTGTGGCGCATCCGGCAGTGTCGGAAGCCGCGGTCATGGGCAAGGAGGATCCTGTTAAAGGCGAAGTTCCTGTGGCCTTTGTGGTTCTGCGCAGCGGCTACACACCTTCAGAGGAGCTGCGTCAGCAGCTAGTGCAGCATATTCGGTCAACGATCGGTCCGATTGCTACTCCGGAAGCGATTGTCATGGTGAACAAGTTGCCGAAGACGCGGAGTGGCAAGATTATGCGAAGGCTGTTGAAGGCGGTGTTGGCGGGTGCGGCTTTGGGTGATGTTTCAACGCTTGAGGACGAGGCTTCTGTGGAGGATATAAAGGCGACTTATGAGGAGCTTCGGAAGCAGCTGGAAAAGAAGTAAGATCGCCTTTCTTTTTCTTATGTGCCTTTTGTCTGTGACGGAAAACTATACCCCCGTATATATACTAGTTACGGGCATTGCATTGTTTGCGGGGGAAGAGAGTTTGGGTGTTGATGGGCTGTATGCTGATGTTGTTAGAGAGTTGGAGCGGAGGGCTGATGCTGAGCAAGCGAAGAAGGAGATGTATTTTCATAAGCAGGTTGGAGATGGCTTTCGGTGCTATGGCATTAGTGCGCCAGATTTTAAGGAAATAGTTAAGAAGTTTAAACAGGCTTTTAAAGAACTTAGTTTTGAAGATAGGTTTGAGCTTGCGAGAAGATTCTTTAGGTCTCGGTATGGGGGTCAGATGAGCTTTGGCATCGCGCTTTTGAAGTTGAACGTTAAAGAGATGAAGCCCGCGGATTTTGGGGTTCTGGAAGAAGTTGGCGACTGCCTAAACAACTGGGGAACTGTGGATGGGTTCTGCATTGATGTGCTGCAGCCTCTGTTGCTGGAGTATCCAAATGAGATATTAGGCATTTTGAAAAGGTGGAATAGGTCGGAAAGCTTGTGGAAACGGCGAGCCAGCGTCGTAGTATTCACTAGAAACATTGGAAAAAGTGGAAAATTCACTGATGAGGCATTGAAGCTTTGCGACAATCTGATCTGGGATAAGGAAGATTTAGTGAGAAAGGGTGTGGGCTGGGCACTAAAAGACACTATGAGAGGAGACAAAAAAAAGTATTGGAATATGTCAAGGAGCTGCGGCGGAGAGGGGTCTCAGCGGTAATAACGTTATATGCCATACGAGACTTGAAAGGAAACGAGCGAAAAGCAGTCCTAGATGTTAAGCTTCAGAGCTGAAGAACGGGAAAGCGAGCGAGGTGTATGTTCGCAGACTTCGTTGAGTTTTGAAGTTTGTTTGACTTGGATTTTTTGGTTTGTGTGCGGTAGGTTTATATATTACCTTTAGGTAATTACCTTACGGTAATAAAGCAGCGTGAAGGCATATGGCGCTCAAACTCAAGCTAGTGCGAAACAACAAAACAGTATTCGAAATCCCCTTGTCTCCCGAAGACTGGGAAAAAGAAGAACTAGAAAACGAGTTCGACGCGTCAGAGGAAGAATTCAGAAAACTGTCCAAACTCTTCGACGCCCTATCCCACGAAACACGCTTGCGAATGATGAGAAAACTCCTCCAAGAAGAAGACCACACCATGGGCTTCGCAGACTTCATGCGCGAACTCGACCTAAACCCCAAAATAGTCTGGGAAAACTCGAAAAAACTTGCTGAAGGGGGACTCCTACAGAAGACCGCGAGAGGACAGTATCGCTGCTCGCAGACAGGACAAACCGCCTTCATAATGATGAGCCTTGCTCTTCGACGCTTACTTGAGTCAATTGAAGAAATCGAAAACCTGTAAGGAGGTGAAACCATTGGTCTTTGAAAATGACTTCAACGAATTCTTCGAAGAAATCGAAACGTTCAACACAAAATACATGAAACGGTTCCAGCAGCAGTTGGAAGAAGTTCTGAAGAAACTGCACAACGGCGAAATCAGAGGAACATTCGAAACCGAGGAAATCGACAAGCCCGGAGTTAAAGGCTTCATTTTCAGAGGACGCTTTGGAAACGAGGAAGCGCTAGAGCCAATAGAACCTCTTAAACCTTTCAGAAGACCCATTCTTCCAGAAAGACCGATAGCCATTCCTAAAAAGGCGCTTGAAGAAACCAGAGAGCCTTTGACCGACATCTTCGAAGAAGACAGTGCGTTGAAAATCTACGTGGAACTGCCGGGAGAGGAAAAAGAAGACATAAAACTCGATATCAAGCAAGACAAAGTGGAGATCAGAGCCAGAAACTTTTACAAGCAGCTAGAACTGCCCACAAACAACATCGACATAGACAAGGCATTTTCCGACTACAAGAACGGCGTGCTCAAGATAACCATACCGAAGAAGCTGAAAATCCGCGGCGAAGACAAGAAAAAGACAAAGATAGTCTAAACCTATCTCCACTTTCTATTTTTTGGAAAGCACAGCATAGCAGCGAATCATGCGTCTTTTAGTGCTTGAACAGATAGAAGAAAGCATATGCCGGTTATGGGTAGAATCTTCTTGTAGTGCGTGGAAAAGGTATAGCGTCTATTATGTTTTCTAGGTCAAGCATCCATGTCAAAAGCCTTTCCAAGCCCATCCCGAAGCCGACATGCGGAACTGTGCCGTAACGCCTCAGATCCAGATACCATTCATAGTCATCAGTCTTCAACCCCATCTCCTTGATTCTCGCAACCAAAGTATCCTTGTCGTCTTCTCTTGCTCCGCCCGTGGAGATTTCGCCTATTCTCGGCACTAGAATGTCAGTTGACATCGCTATGTCTGGTCTGTCGCGGTGCGTTTTGCAGTAGAAAGCCTTAATCTGCTTGGGATAATCGTAGATGAAGAAGGGTTTACCGAACTCCTCTGCTAAAGCCTTCTCGTGCTCATACCCCAGATCCTCGCCCCACATTACTTTGAAGCCCTTCGCCTTCAGCCGTTCAATGCCTTCAGTATAGGTGATCTTGGGAAATGGTGGTTTGACCAAAGCCAGCTTGGACATGTCTGCCTTTAACTCGGCAAACTCTTCTTTACACTGCTCAGTCGCTCTCTGACAGATATGGGCTAAAAGCCCCTCTTCCAGCCGCATTAAATCTTCCATGTCCGCAAACGCTTGCTCAGCCTCGATATGCCAATACTCCGTCAAGTGTCTAATCGTCCGGCTTTTCTCAGCGCGGAACGACGGGGCAACACAGTAAACCTTCTCCAGAGAATAGATGAGGATTTCAAGATAGAGTTGAGCGCTCTGGGTCAAATACATGTTCTGATCGAAATACTTTAAACCGAAAAGCGTTGAGCCGCCTTCGCAGGCGCTTGTGATGAACATCGGCGGAGAGACCTCAACGAAGCCTTGACTTTCAAAAAACTCGTCGGTAAACTTTTGCACTTTGCCGCGAACCCTCATAATCAGGCTCATGCGGCGGCTTCGAAGCCAAAGGTGTCTAACGTCGCGCAGAAACTCTTCGCTTTTATCCTTGGAAATTGGAAACAGCTCAGCCAAGCCTACAATAGAAATCGCGTCTACCGACAGCTCATAGCCGCCTACTGCCCGCTTGTCCTGTTTAACGGTGCCTTCAAGCGACAGAGAAGACTCAATCGTAAGCCTCTCCGCGTCAGCCCAAGCTGAACTGCCTGCTTTAACGGTGCACTGGATCACTCCTGTCGAGTCTCGGACAAGAATGAAAATGTTTTCTTTGCCTTCTCTCTTGCGGTAGACCCAGCCGCGGATTACAACTTTCGCGTTCTCATGCTTGCCTAAGAGGATCTCCCTTATAGGTGTGAAGCGCATAGGCGTGAACCTTCCACTTCATTATTGACTTCAAACCTAAATGTCTATCTTTTCTCAGACTTCAGATTTCCTTAGTCGTCGATTCAAACACCTTAAGATACACAAACAAACATATAGGCACAGTGGCTACCGCCAACATGACGAACGGCAGAGGCTTCCATACATAAGCGTAGAGAACCCCGACCAAAAGCTGAGTAAGCGCTTGGCTTAGGTATATGAAGAACTGGCTGCAGCCCACGACCTTTCCCCTGTACTCTCTCGGCGTCAAGTCGCCTAAAAGAGACTGATAGCTGCTTGATTGAAGCATCTGCCCCAAGCCGAAAAAGAAGAACGCCGGCAGAAGCTGGTAAAAGTCTGCATTGATGAAAATCAGCATGGCTGGACCATAGCAGAAGTAGCCAGCAATAAGAAACCGCTTCCGCCCTGCTCTGTCCATTCGGAGACCAGCGACAATTGTGGGCATCGCTATGCTCAGCGACATGAAAGCCATCACAAGCGCCCACTGAAACTTCTCAATTTCCAGTACCTCCAAGGCGTAGACAACGAAGTAGGTGTTGCATCCAGCGATCAGACTGCTCATAACCGCGTTGGATACAAACATGTGAAGAACAGCTTTAGGCACTTTCCGCCACACAGCAAGACTTTCTCGCACCGAACGCGGATACTCACGCAAAGCCTCAAAAAAGCCGGGACGAATGCTTCCCTCCGCCGAAGGCAAAGTTTCTCTAAGCTTCGCCCGAAGCAAGGCTGCGGCAAAGTAGGCAACCGTCACAATTCCATAGGCTATCCGCATGCCGAGATTAAACTGAAAAACCAGAATCAGATAGCCAGCAATTATCGCAGCCGGCAACCCAACAAGGTTCGTGATGACTGATTGAAAAGTGAATCCGGCGCCGCGGCTCTCAGGCGAAACTGAGTCAAGCATCAACGCGAAAAGCGCTGGCTGATAAAGGAGACAAAAGTTCTGTATCATCATTCCTAAAGCCACGTATTCCCACGAAGGAGCAAAAACAAAGAAAAGAGAAGACAGCGCCACGCCAAAAGTCATAGTATAAATCAGCCACCTCCTTCCATGCTTATCAGTAAAATATCCTCCTGGAAACTGCACCAAAGCCAGAGCCAGCATTCCCGCGAAATTTATCACTGACAGAGTGAAGTCATCTGCACCCAGCACGTCTTTGAAGTACTTGCTTGCGTACGTGTTGGGAATGGGCACGGCAAAAAACATGAGAACCCACGTTATCGTTATCAGTAGAAAATTGCCTTTAAGAAACGCGTATCTCTTGCGAAAACTTGAAACGGGTTCATCCTCTAGAGCATTAGGACACATGGATTTAAGCTGTAAGCAAGCAAACAGCAAGATTCCACGCAGTCCACAATTCTTAAATCGCCCACGTCAATGCAGTATAACCCGAACACGATGCACAACCACGAAGGCAACGCCAAACTGTCAACTCTGAAAATCTCAACAATAGCCATAGCAAGCGTAGTCATCGTAGAAGTGTTCTTAGGTCAAGCTGTAGGCAGTCTAGCAATCCTAAGCGACGGCGCACACGCCTTGCTTGATGCATTGACGACTTTTACGCTTTTTCTGGCAACACGCGCTTCTCTGAAACCGCCTGACGAAGATCACATGTACGGGCATGAGAAGTTTGAAACTATAGGCGGACTCGTCGGAGGCATAGTTCTCATAGGCGTAGCCTTGCTAATAATATACGAGGCAGTTGCCAGAATCCTTCAAGGCAGCCTTCACATCAATACTGAATTGGAGTATGCAGGTCTAATCGCCATAGGCTACACGTTCTGCATAGACTTCCTAAGAGTTGCCATTTTTCAAAAAGCTCACGTAGGCGAAAGCTCCACAATCAAAGCAGGATTCTACCACGCAATCGCAGACCTAGTCTCCACGCTCATTGCGCTTCTCGGCTTTGGCTTGGCAATCGTAGGCATATACTACGGAGACGCTGTCGCCTCGATAATATTAAGCGTTATGTTGACTTACATGAGCATCAAGCTGGCTTGGGGCTGCGTCATGGAGTTAAGCGACATCGTTCCAAGAAGCATAACAGAAAAAGTTAGAGATGAAATCTCAAAAACAAAAGGCGTTTCAAAATACAAAAATCTGCGGATAAGAAAGGCTGGCCAAAAAATATTCGCGGAAGCCACCGTTCAGATTTCAAACCGCATGAGCCTAGAAGAAGCCCACGATTTGGTCTCGCGAATAGAGGAAAACCTGAAGGAAAGGCTGGGCAACGCAGAAGTGACGATTCACGTCGAGCCTACCGAGGAAGAAGTATCGACAAGGAGACTTGTGGAAAAGCTGGCAACTGAGGTTAAAGGCGTGCGGGATGCGCATGAAATAGACACGGTTTACACGGGCGGGAGGCTGTACATCACTCTGCACGCGCAAGTGGATCCGAAACTTTCGGTGAAGGAAGCCCACGAAATAGCTGAGGAAATCGAGCGAAGCATAAACGAGCAAATCAAGGATGTTGAGCACGTAACGGTTCACGTTGAGCCGTCTAGCTTCAAGCTGCGGAAAGGCGCCTCAGCGTACGAAGGCGAAATCAACCAGATTATCAGAAAAACCGTAGAGAAATATGAGCCCGCTGTTAAAATAAGAAAGGTAGTGACATACGTAGCGGACAGAAAACGCTACATAAACATAGATTGCTGCTTCACCAAGCAAATTTCCATCGAAGAAGCCCACGAAATTGTTTCCAAGATTGAGAGCAACGTAAAAGAGCATTTTTCCGAGACAACGGTGACCGTTCACATGGAAGAAGAGGCATCATGCTGAAATCAGTTTCCAAAACTTGGGCAAAGCTATTGGAACAAAGAAAAATGGAGGGGTTCCCTAGGATAAGGGGATATTCTTGATTGGCGCCAAGTCGTCTAGACGGTTGAGCATGATCTTGCTTTCCGAAACCGTGTAGAGAACAGCTTCAATATACAGCGACCTTGTTACATACTTGCTAGACCGATATGCTGCCGCAGTCTGCTGATGAGTTACATTGCCTTTGAGGGCGATGCCTCCGCTTAGATCAATGTTGAAAACGTAAAGTCCCTGCCATGGCCAATATGAATAGTAGTGACTAAAGGGATCATATTCTCTTTGAGTTAGCGAAATCGGAAGAGCAAGCAAACTCTTGTTATAGTCAAATAGAAACGCCTTGTGATCATCTAAGGCTAGTGAATACGACCAATCCGCGTTAACCATGTACTGACCCTTTTCACTTGGCGAGCTCACGTTTGAAACATCGAACAGCGTTATCTTCACATTGCTTGAATCAATTCCTACGCCAATTATGTGATCCGCGTCATAAGGATGCAGGTAACGAGTGAATCCTGGTATCTTCAAATAGCCCAAAATCTTCGGCTCAGTAGCGTTTTCGACGTCTATGACAAAAAACGGGTCTCGCTGTACTACCGAGGTTGACAGATAGCAACGATTTCCAATAAATCTAGCAGAATCAAACCTTTCGCCAGCCGCAATGCCTGTTAATCTTCCAACAACCGTCAGATTCATGTCTAAAGCAAACAAGTTGCTTGAAGGAACCCAAGAAGCATTTCTTGTCTCTGTTGCAATCCTGAAGTATCCTTTGTATTCATCCATCGAAAACTGTCCAAGCACCTGCCCGGCTACGGTTCCATGCGCCTCTTCTTCTAGTTCACGTCCCTGCATTCTTATTCGGTAGATCGCGGTCTGACTCTCATGGGTTAAGTGGGTTTCCTTTGGATAGGTCACGTAGATGTTCTGCAGTGAAACGTACATGTGGCTGGTTCCACCAATCATTAGCGTTAGGTGGTTTGGCTCGTCGCTTGTATCTTGGATGTTCATGGCGACGACCGTTGAATACACGTAGTAGTTATCTGTACCATCAGAGTAGTAGATTTCAGGTGGAGCGATCTCTCTTATTCTGCTAGCCGTGTACAGCTTCGGCAGAATCACGGTGTCGTAGATGATAAAGGCTGGTTGGCTTACAACGAAGTAGACATAGTCTCCAATCATTCTCGAGTTGAAGTAGCTTCCGCTTATAGTGAAGTTTGTCAGAAGAACAGGATGCGCTTTGTCTGAGACATCGTAGACGTTTGCGAAAGTTTTGACGTTAATCAAATGCGTGTACCAGTAAATGCCCCTTGACATAGCATATTGCGAGCCTAAGACTACGAGTCTATTGTTGTTGATGAAGATTTCCCACGGATACGTAGAGTTGCCGAATGATATACTTGTAATGATTTCAGCTTCTTCAGGGGGGTACGCTTTCAAAATGAAAACTTTTCCATTTGACACGACATATATGTATCCGCCTTCGTTTTTCACAGTATCTGCCTCGTCAACGCCTAGAACCTGAATATTCGTGCTAGAAGATTGAAGTGACTGATCATCTGTGCCTGAGAAAACCGGGCTCGGTGAGATTAGTGCTTCTTCATGTTGCTCTGTACGCTGGTATGTCGCATCGAAGGAACTGAAATACGCATAGGGAGTATAGGTTCCGGCGCGAGTTATCAGAAAATTTCTGATCTCTTCGTAGGAAGAGAATGTTTCCAATGCCTGAGTGACTTGAGGTATAGGCTGAACATCTAGTGGAAGGATGCCAACGCCGATACAGAGTGCTCCGATGCATATTGCTAGAAGAATCGCTGTAGCGCCATAGAAGATCGTTTTCTTTTTAATCTCTCTCTGCATTTCAACTGCACCTCTTTAGCAATGCTTCTTGATCTTATATTATGCTACGCCTTGGTACAGCCTATTCTAGAAATTAGAACGGTCGTAGAGACCAGACTCGCGCAGCCTCGTACCAAAAGATCGCCGCGACTATTGCCCCAAAAAGGATTATGAACATGCTTTCTCCCGTGAATTTCTCCATGAAGAAGGGAACATAGAGAATGCATGCAGCTGTCGAAAAAACTGCGTAAAAGAAATATCTTGGAAAAAGAAGCCTTCCGAGCTTGACAAAGTGGCGGAGCACACCAATCTTCACCTCACCAACCAGCAAATATTGACCTGTAACCTCCTGTTTCTGCACCAATCCAAGCCCGCGCAGCTGCTCAAGATGGTGTTGGGCAACACTTGGGCTACTGAAATGCAAAGCCCTTTGAACTTCACGAACCGTGAGCCCTCGACCATTTTTGAGGAGAAGCCAGTAGACCTGCCAGTCTTTGCCTCTAAGCGCGTAGTCAAGGCTTGTCTCTTCTACAACTCACCGACTTTTGCTCCTATGTTAGGATTTATGCCTCTGGAACATATAATTCCAGCTATTAGAACAGCAAGCAGCACGGCCAAATTCAAAGTTTCACATTTCTGATAGCGTCACAAGCTAACCAATGATCATAATAATAGCCAAACGATGTCTCTCGCTGAAATCCCTGCCGTATCTAGAACGCGCCGAAAATAAACGCCAGCAAACCAGTAAGAAACCAGAAAAGAACCACGTTTTTAACTCTTCTAGCGTTCTCACGAGAATGACCCTTCAGAAGCATCAGAGAAGACGCAACCAACCCAACATCAGTAACAGCTACGAGTGGAACAAACCAAAAAGAAACCATGCCGAAAAACCATGGAACAGGGCTCAGCAAGACACCTAGAAGATAGAAGAACGCAGAGGCAAATGCCGCATTCCTTTCCCCATAGCGCACCGCCACAGTCTTTACACCTCGTGCCCTATCACCTTGAACATCAACAATTCCCTTCGTTATCTCCCTGCCTGTGTAGGAAAGGAAAACTATTCCAGCGAAAACAAGAACCTTAAGCTCAATCACTTCTGCCACTGCAAGGCTGCCATAAACGAAGGGTATGGCTACGCAGAGGCTAACAAGAAAGTTGCCGCCAAGTCCACTGCGTTTTCCGATGGTGGTGTACGCCATGGACACTGTCCAAGAGACAGCCGCGACCAAGAGACAGTAAAAATTATTCAAGTATGCGGAAACCATGCCTACTACAGAAAAGACAGCAGCCACAGCTAAAGCCTCTTGCGGCTTGATTTGACCGCTTGGAATTGGACGGCTCGGCTCGTTCACCGCATCAATCTCTCTATCGTAACAATCGTTTACAGCCATCGACGCCGCAGTCAAGGCGAACCCCGCAGTGAAACCGTAAGCAAGGCTTGACCAAGAACCCAGTAGACTTGTCGAGTCTGCAAGTGCAGCACCAACGATGACAGCGAAGCCGATCATCGCACAATTTATCGGGCGCAGCAAACGCACAAAGGCGGCAGATCTACCCATACATCATCAAGCCCTTCAGTACACTGTAAGGGTCTTGTGAAGGTATGTTATAAAACCAGCGTTTAAGCTAGAAAGTTTAATACGCACATCTCAAATACTGAGTAAAAAGTCTGTCGGTGAAAAATTTTTGAACGACAACTACGCCGCAGAAAGGCTAAGAGTAATAATACCAGTTGGAGGCAAAGCAAAGAGACTGCTGCCGCTAACAGCAGAAACAAGCAAGGCATGCCTCCGACTCGTCAACAGGCCGCTAATCGAGTTCTCACTGCTCTCTCTGGCAAAACAGGGAATCAGAAACTACATCTTCGGAGTAAAAGGCTACACAAACTACAGAGACCTACACGACTATTTTGAATCAGGCTACGGCTTCTCCACACGATACGGCATACAGCCACGCGTCCACATAAAATACCAGCCCAATGTCGAAGACGTCGGAAGCGCTGACTCAGCGAGAATAAACATGGAATACTACGACGTGGAAGACCCCGTTTTCGCCGTGCAAGGGGATAACATCTTTGACGTAGACGTTAAGGAAATTGTTGATTTTCACGAGAAAAAAGGAGCAGTCATGACCATAGCTCTAAGAGAAGTAGAAAACGTAGAAGGCTACGGAATAGCAGACATAAACAAGGAAAGAGGGATTTCTAGATTTGTTGAAAAACCCTCACGAAAAGAGGCACCGTCAAATCTTGCAAACACCGGCTTGTACGTGGTTTCACCCGAGATAAGGCAGATATTTAAAGAAAAGGAAATCAAGCACATAATCAAGCAGACAAATCGCCTAGATTTCGGTTTCGACTTCATTCCCTACCTCATAAAAACAGGCAGACCGGTCTACGGCTACACTTTGAAAGGAAGCTGGTATGACGTAGGCACCCCTAAACGCTACTTGGAAGCCGTGCACGACATGCTTAGCGGATGCTTTCTCTCCCTAACCGATTTTGGCGGAAGAATAGGCGAGAAAAAGAGGGTATGGGTTCAAGGTGAAAGCGTAGAAGCCATGAAAAGCCGAAAAGAAATCATACGTAAAGTCAAACAAGGCAAAATAGAGCTCGAAGGCGCCGTCCTCATAGGAAGACACTGCAAAATCGCTGACGGTGTCAGAATAGTTAATTCATGCGTCGACAACTACACAAAAATAGACAAAGGCGCTGTCATAGAGAACTCTGCAATCATGGATCGAGTCATAGTTGAAGAAAAAACACTTATCAAAGAAAGCATCGTTGGAAGGCACGTGACCATAAAGTCTACTGCCAAGAAACAGACACGCATAGAAGCCGTTTCAGTAATTGCGGATGACGTGACGATCGCCGAAGGATGCAAGCTCGAAGCCACAAAAATCTATCCACACCAATTCGTAAGAGGAGAATTCACTAACCAGACATTGATGGCAAGCTTAGAATAGGCTTGAAAAAGCACGTCTACGGATAAGTCGGAGAGGAACAAGCCCAATCTGATAGCGCCAACTCATGGCAACACTCAAATCAAGCTCTAAACCACTTGAAAATCAGGTAACTTATCTTTCCCTTACCCAGATCGGGAACAGCGATTATGAAACGCTTACGCACCGTCGTAGCAAGCCGCCCTGCCTTAACAATCTCGGTTGCAGTCAACCCTACAGTCGCTTTCTTGACAGAAACCATAAAAGGAGCATGCTCAAAGCCTGGTCCCTGCTTGTAAACCGCAAAATCACAGCCAAACTTGATTCCAGGGGTGACGACTAGGCCTTTGCCACGAAGGTCTCGGTAGACTGCGTATTTTTCCTCAAATTCCTCGTATAACTGCTTGGCTTTCTTTTGAAGCGTTCTTAAGCCAACTTTTTTCTTTTCTTTTCCTTCGTAAACAACTATTTTTTCTTCTTCAGCGAGATACAGCCCTTCCATGAGGTCAAGGATCAGCGGAACGGTGAATTCTGGGATTTTTGGTTTTGCGATGCCAAGGGGTTTACCATAAAAACCGAGCTTGTAGAGGGTGGAGCCTTCAACAGGATCCCATGCTACTAGAAAGTTTTCGATGAACTCCACTTTGATTTTTCTAGGCATCGGTTTCTTCGCCTATTACATGATGAAGGATAAAATGCGCGCGGCATCGGCGGCGTCCTCGGCTTTGTCAGCGGAATCTTCTAGAAGCTGCAGCACGTCCCGTATGAGGATCAAGGCTGGAAGGTCAATCTTGCTACCGAGGATCTTTATTTCAAGCTGACGATAGATCTCGTCGACAGCGCGCTCGGCGACCTCGACGTCTTTGGCTTTTTCCATTGTCTTGTTTGACCCGTAGCTAAGCATCATCATGGTTTCTCTAAGCTTCAAAGTTGCCTCCAGAACTGTTTCCGAGAGTTTCAGCAGATCCTTCTTTATGTCCATTGGAATGTGCCAGTCATGCTCCATGATCTGGAGAATGCGGAAAGCAATGCCTTCGCAGAAATCTGCAATCTCGCTTGTAAGGTTAGTGAACCTCAAGAAGTCTTCTCTGCTCAGCAGAATTGCCCCGATCTCTGCCAGTTCATGCGAGACTAGACGCCTTGCCTTGTCAACTTCGTCTTCTGCACTTCGGATCTCGTTGAAAAGCCGTCTCGCCGTTTCCTTATCGCCATTAATTAGACAGTCCATTATTTGGGGAACCTTCCTAGCCAAGTCAAAGACTAGTCTAAGATGTTCCTGACAAACGCTCAGCGCTCTTCTCTTCACACGTTCCTCTGTTTCTGCTGGCAACACCAAGTTTCTTCCCCGCCTACAAAGCAAGGCATTTTCTTACAGCACACTAGTTATGCTGAAGTATTAAAAAAGGTAACGAAAACTCGGCTTTCAAATCGGAGCGCCCAAAGCGTCGAAGCCTATCTTCTTCCTAAAGTATCGGTGCAAAAGTTGCGGCAGATCCTTGCTTGGACTTCTCACCTGCTTCCAAGAGTCGCGGTCTCTGACGGTTACTGTACCATCTTTCAACGTATCATAATCCACAGTTACGCCTAGGGGTATGCCAACCTCGTCCGCGCGAGCGTAGCGTCTCCCTATAGACCCAGCCTCATCATACTCGGCTACAAAGCCTTCGTCAACAAGCTCTCTGCAAAGCGCTAAGGCTTTTTCAGGCAAGCCGTCTTTGCTTACCAACGGATACACGCCTAGCTGGATAGGAGCAATGTCTGGTGGAAAGTTTAGTAAGGCTCTGTCCTCTTTGGCGCGGTAAGCATACTCGAGAGCCACATAGAGCAGTCTATCTGATCCGAAGCTTGGTTCGACAACATGGGGAATGAAGCGTCTGCCTCTTTCCACGGTTTTCTGCCGTAAAACGTTGATATGTTCGGGCAGTATCTTGTATTTTCCAATTTTGAAGAAGCCCTCTTTCTTCAGCGACACTTCAACCTCTTGCGGATCAGCCTTGGACAGCAATTCGGCAACTTTGCCAGCCTCATTTTTGAAGACAGGCCCAAGGTTAGCCATCAGAGGTTTGATTACCAGCTGTTCTCTCTCAACTGGTTTTTCATATTCTTTGAAAACACACATGTCCACACCGCTGGATTCAGCGTGCTGCTTGAGGTCATAGTCGCCTCGGTATGCGTGACCAGAAACCTCAACCCAGCCCCAGCGTTCAACGAGAACCTGCTGGTCAAAGCTTTGACTTGAGTAGTGAGCTCTTTCCCAAGGAAGCTTCTCGATGAAACGTTGATTTTCAGCAGAAACCCCTAACTCGATTAGCAGTTTCTTAGCGTACGCCATAAAAACTGCATGCCACTCCGACTTCACGTAGCCTTTCTTCAAAGCCTCGGCAACGGAAACCTCGGTTATCTTCTCAGAGCCTTTCAGCCGGTGCTCTGCCAAAACAAGCCTCAACATCTCATCTTTGACTTCTTTCAGAAGATGGCAATCTGGCTCTTCAGGATCAAAAAAGAACTCCAAATCAGCTATGGTGAACTCTCTCACACGCAGCAATCCCTGTCTAGGAGAAATCTCGTTTCGCAAGGCATGACCTATCTGCAGGACACCAAAGGGAATTTTCTCACGCGCCATCTCGTAGAGCCGTCTGAACTCCACAAAAATCCCCTGCGCAGCCTCTGGTCTCCCATAGCCGACAGCCTCAGAATACGGGCCAATAGTCGTCTTAAACATCGTAAGAAACTGCTTAGGCTCGCCTAACGCTCCACCGCACTCTGGGCACTGAATGCTGTTTTTCTTTAGTGTCTCGCTTAGCTCATCCAAGCTCATTTTTTCAGCTTCAGCTTCGCTGACTCCTGCCACTTCTTCAAGAAGATGGTCGGCGCGGAACCTTTTCTTGCATTTCACGCATTCAACCATAGGCTCTCTGAAATGCTCAACGTGCCCCGAAGCCACGAAGACTTTTTCAGGAGTTATCACCGGCGACTCTATTTCCAGCACTCCCAGTTTGTCAACAAAAAGCTCGCGGAGCTTTCGCTCAATGTTCTGTTTAAGTCTCGCTCCAAGCGGACCATAGGTCGCAAAGCCGCTTACACCGCCGTAGATCTCATAAGACTGCCAGTAAAAGCCTCTGCGGCGAGCCAGCTCGCTGATGATTGTAAACTTGTCTTGCTTTCTGGTTTCTTCCTTCATCTCTAATCCAGCTTTCCAGAGTTGCGTCTAAAGGCTTTAAGGCTTACTTGATAATAAATCTTCAACGGTTGCGCGGTGACCGATGTTGCGTGTCTTGACCTATCAAGAGTTGCTTGACTTAGTGGATGGCGCGGCGATATTTTCTTCAGGTGGGGGAGGTAGCAGTGAAGGAGGCTATGGAATAGCAGACAAGCTGGCGTCAGAAGGATACAAGGTTAGACTTGTTGCCCCGTCCGAAGTGCCGGACGAAGCCAGAGTTGTGAACTTTGCTTGTGTCGGCGCGACAACAGCGCTGGACTATGATTCCGAAGCCGCAGTGAAGACTCTGAAAACCTTGGAAGAGTATGCTGGCTTTTCGGCTTTCGCAACGATCCCTGTGGAACTGGGCGGATTCAACACGCTAGCCGCCGTAGATGTGGCTGCCAGACACAGCATTCCGGTGACCGACGCGGATGGAGCTGGCAGAGCCGTTCCGGAAGTCCACTTGAAAGTTTATACGATAGATGATATACCGCTGACGCCTATGGTTGCCGCAGACGCACACGCAAAAAACATGGTCATCATCAAAGAAGCAGCTAACTTCAGAACCGCAGAAAGAATAGCTCGCACCCTCGCCACAGAATGGAATCACTCTGCTTATACTGCTAGGAGAATACTGACAGGCGCTCAGGTGAAGACTTCACCTATTCAGCTAAGCCTCTCAAGATGCATCCGGCTGGGCAAGATTCTTCGAAAGGCAGTAGAGCCTCTGAAAGCAGTCTTGAAAGAAACAAGCGGAACCAAACTTTTCGAAGGCGTCGTCAAAGATGTCAGGCAAGAAACGCAAGGCGGGTTCACATTCGTCAATGTTCAGCTTGCAGGAACAGCGGAATACTCGACAAGTCTGTTTGAGATGAAGGCAAAAAATGAAGTGCTTGCCGCCTACAGGGATGGAGGGCTTGTAGCCATCGCCCCAGACATCATTACTCCAGTGTCTCCTGAAACTGGAAAATGCGCTACAGCAGAGAAAATCGAAAAAGATGACAAGCTAGCCGTAATAGGTTTGCCTGCGCCTGAAAAATGGCGAACAAGGAAAGGACTTGAGCTTTGGAAAGACGTTCTCTTGCGAACAGGAATTAATGAAAACTACGTCCCACTCTAAGCAATAAACCTAGCATCAGTCAGCAATGCAGATGGACACAGACGCAGCGTAGCATTTTATAAGGTAATTGCCAAGATAAAGCAGTCAAGGTGCAGAAAGCTTGCCGAAGATAAAGATCGCGTTAATCGGAGTCGGCAACTGTGCTTCAGCGCTGGTTCAAGGCTTACACTACTATTCAAACGGCGAAGAAGAGAAAAACTGCATAGGATTGCGCCATCTCCGTCTCGGAGGGCTTCATCCAAGAGACATCAAGGTTGTTGCCGCATTTGACATTGACAACCGAAAAGTGGGAAGAGACCTTTCTGAAGCGATTTTTGCCCCGCCAAACAACACTCAAAAAATCGTAGACACCCCTTTGTCCAATGTAGTCGTACATAAAGGGCCTGTTATGGATGGCATTGGCGAATACACTCGCAGCATTGTTCACGTAAGTCGCGAACCAGAAGCAGATGTCGCAAGCATTTTGAAAGAAACCGACGCAGACATGGCTGTCAATCTTCTTCCAAGCGGAGCAGTGAAAGCCTCAGAATACTACGCAGAGCAAGCGCTCGCAGCCGGATGCGCCTTCATAAATGCTACTCCGTGCTTTATTGCAAGCGATGCTGCTTGGACTAGGCGCTTTGAGAAGGCGGACCAGATTCTTGTGGGAGATGACCTAATCGACCAAGTAGGCGCGACAACCATACATAAAACGCTGCTCAGGCTTCTTTCCACCAATGGTGTTCGGATAACTGAGACGTACCAGCTTGACGTTGGAGGAGGCACGGAATCGCTTGACACGCTCGAAAGGACAAAAGACCTTAAGCGGACAGTAAAAACCAAGTCCGTGGAAGCCACATTGCCACACGAAGCCAAAGTCGTAGCAGGCTCAACTGACTACGTGGATTTTCTGGAGAACAAGCGAGACAGCTACTTCTGGATTAGAGGAGTATACTTCTGCAATACGCTAATGCAAATAGACCTAAAACTTTCTACAGTTGACGCGCCGAACGCTGGCTCCGTATTGCTGGACGTGATAAGAGCCGTCAAAATAGCTGCAGACAGGAAACTAAAAGGCACGGTCTTGCCCATCTGCGCCTACGCCTTTAAGCATCCTCCCAAACTGGTGCCATTGGAAACAGCAGAAAAAACGTTTGCAGAATTCATCAGCTAAGCCCTTATTTAGCAAGCTTCTCTAGTTCTCGTCGAACCTTGGTTTTTAATCCCGTCTGTCCGAGTCTTTCTTTAAGCACCGTGATAGTTCTTACTGGAGTTGGGTCTATCCCGCGAAGCACGGCAAGATACACGCTTACGAAATCTCCGACGCAAACAGCCGAAGACATCTTTGCCAATGAGCCTTTGCCAAACACTTGAACTGTGAACGTTTTCACAGATTTTGCATCAATCAGTTCGCTTGTCACCTTGATCCTCTGCCATAGCGCCTTAGGTTCAAATCCGTCTCGGATAAGAATAACCGAGAAGAGACGGGCAAGTTCCTCAGCCCTTTCCCAGCCTACTATCTCATTATGGTCAAGCTCCGGAAAGAACTCCCATTTCGCAGGAATCTTGCTGTTTTCATTCAACTGAGTCTTAAAGCGCTGAGCAGCAGCTCGATAAAGACCGAAACCGTAGATGACTGGGATGGTTCCACTGATATTTGTGGCTAAAGTCTTGGAGAAATTCTCTTTTAACGGCTTTTCAGGTCTGTTTAGATCGCTGACTTGTCTCAAGATTTTTATGGCTTCAGAAACCTCGGAAGCCACGCTGTTTACTAAACCAATCTTCTCCATCAAGATGGACAAAGGAATGAAAAGATAGGGAAGTGCTGCCCGCGGAGCCATTCCAGAGGGAACACGCACGCATGGCAAACCAAGTTTCTCAGCGAACTCCAAAAGTGATCCCCCAGAGCCTATTGCCACGATACTGCACTTCCGCTTGACTGCATCGAGGAACACGCTAAGCGATTCCTCTGTTTCTCCCGAATAGCTGATAACAAAAACCAGCGTGCCTTTGTCAGCGTAGGCTGGAAGAGAATATTCCCTGCAGATCTCGATGGGAACTGTGAGCTTGTCTCTGAACCAGTCTTTGAAAAGCTCGCCTCCTATGGCTGAGCCGCCCATTCCAGCAACAATTACGGATTCTGGTCTAGGATAGTCCAGCAAAGTTTCCTTAGCCAATGCTGTTGCTTGCTCATAATGCCTTGAGCAGTTGACACAGTGAGCCAGCATATTGCTCTTGTCGATCTTTCTAATCTTTTCAAGATCATCTAGAACAGTTGTTTTCAAGTTCGATCACACCATCGCACTTGTTGTAAGTCTTATATCATGCCTTAAGCTTTTAAACAGAACGAAGCCAACCGAAACGAAAGCTTCGAGGACAAACGATTGAACAAAAAAAGAATCGCCATAGCGATACCTGCCTCCGTAGTCTCGGATACACCGCATTTACGCGAGAAAACCTCAAAAATAGGTTTTATCGGCAGAGCAGCCGCGATTTTCCGTATCGAAGAGATCATCGTGTATTCAGATAACCTCCATGTAAATCAGTCCGTGGACATGGATCTGGTTGCGACGTTGCTCGCTTACATGGAGACCCCTCAGTATCTGCGCAAGAAACTCTTTAGACTTAGACCTGAACTGCAGTACGCGGGCATATTGCCGCCTTTGCGAACACGTCACCACCCATTGAACCGTAGAGCCAAAGACCTAAAGCTGGGAGAACATCGGGAAGGCATCACCTTGCCAACCAGCAAAGAAGGCACGCTTATCGACATAGGTGTCGAGCAACCAGCACTACTGCCAAAAGAAAAGCTAATAGCAAACAAACGAGTAACAGTTAAAGTTGTATCCACCAAACTGCCGCGAGTTTTCGTAGAGCTAGTAGACCGAACCCAGATCACTGATTACTGGGGTTACTTGGTCACAGCAGAAAAACAGCCTCTTGGACAGATAATAACGCAGAGAGGCTTTGACTTGATCATCGCCACCTCTAGGCTTGGGACTCCCTTAAAAGGCGTGGCTGAGGAAATCGGTGAGAGATGGCAAAAAGCGAAGAGCATTCTTGTGGCGTTTGGAAGCCCGTCTCAGGGGCTACATGAAATAGTGAGGCATGAAGGTCTTAAACTTGAAGAGATGGCTGATTTCACGGTTAATATGATTCCATTGCAGGGTACGGAAACCGTGCGTACCGAAGAGGCCCTTATGGCAACTCTGGCAATTTTCAACATGTATTTCCCCTTATAAAGAGCTAGCGCGCTTTCTCGAAGATGGAGTGGCTCTTCTTCGAGGATAAAGGATTAAATGCCTGTTTCAGCTATGTGTGCGGTATGTATTTCGACGTCGCCATGCCTCTTACGCTTTTCGCGGTTGTTTTAGCCTCAATCTTTTTGGATAAAAAGGCTGAGAAAAAGCTGAAGGCAACGTTGGAAGAGAAGAAATTTCAAACGCGCGACGCAGTGATGCTTGTCGCCTCGATAAGTGTAGCGGTCTCACTTGTAGTGTATGTTCCACAGATGGCTATCGTGATTATGTTTCTTTTCGCCTATTCCATGCTACTTTTCATTTTCACTTATCTTTTTTCAGACGTAAAGAAGCTTAGAGCTCAGCTGTTTCTGCTGTTGTCGATCGGAATCTGCCTTTTGGCTGTATTAGCAAGCTGGTTGGGCTTCATAACAGATGAAGCGATGGCTTATTGGGCTCTATACTATTTTGGGTCTCTAGCAGCCTTGGCTGCGGTCGCTGCCGTTTATGAATCTAAGCGAGTTGACGAAAAAGAGAGATGGTATATTGCGGCTTTGCCGCCTACCATGTTTGTTGGCTTGTACCTGTTTTTCAGCCAATCGCCCCTGTGGTTTCCTTACCTACTGAACGTGTATGGAATAGTCTTCGCGTTACTGATTATCCTCTACTTGGGAAGCCTCTTCACTTGGAAAACCTCACTTGTCTTCGCGGTGCTTATCACGATCATGGATATCATTCTCGTGTTGTTTACTGGAACAATGGTTTCTGCTGCCAAGCAGGTTTCAGGTCTGATGCTGCCCATTCTGGTTTCGATGCCCACGGTGCCAGAAATAATGTTAGAAGGGCGCAGGCTTTACATGTCTCTAGGTTTAGGAGACTTTTTCTTCGCAGGGCTTCTCACAGTGCAAGCGCTAAGAAGATATGGAAAAGCTTCCGCTCTTCTGTCCCTTGCTGCGATGGCGATTTCGTTCTTCATTTTTGAGATTCTTATGCTCAATTTCGAGTGGCAAGCACTTCCAGGCACTTTAATGATCATCTGCGGCTGGGCACCAATAGCACTAGGCGCGGAAATTGCCAGAAAAATGAAACTTTAGCCTTTTTCCTCCTTTGGCTTAGTATTGGCTACTGGTGTTAGGATCACTACTGTTCAGTCTCCTATTCAAGAAGTATATAAACCATATGAACAATTTAAGATCCTACAGCAACTAGGTCTCTGATCAATGTCCAGAGTTTCCGTCTTTGTCTTTGAACTGTAACACCGTCTTCTGTTCTAACGACTCCCCGTATTCTTGCTATTTCTCAGGTAGAGCTAGTTCATTTGCCGTTTTGGCGACTTCTTCCGATATTGCTTTTGCCTTTAGTTTTCTTATGAAGCGGGCCAGCTATTGCAATGAATGAGAGTGTCTCTGCCATTTTGCCATCTTCCAGTAGACCAAGTTGCTATTCTTACTGTGTAGCGATGTTCATAGTTGCTGTAGTCCGGCACATATGCGAAATCTGTCAAGCCATGCATACTCGCCCGTTGATGCCTCATTGTATCAAGTTTTTTAGAGTGCAAACCAGTATCATCATTAGTCTAAGGTTAACGCCTTTCTAGGTAATACAGATTATCAGATGTTCATTTATTCTAATTTTTCTGCCTTGTTTGTCTTCGATTTTCTTATCTACTAGCGAATCAAGTATGGGAATTTGAAGTAGACTAACATTAAGTTCTTGCCTTATTTTTGCTTTTTCCGGTTAGACGTATTTAGCCTTTAGAAGTTATGTGACACGAGTTGATTATTTTTAGATATAATAAATAACGAAATTAAAAACGCAATCATGCCCGCAACTATCCAAATAATGCTGTTCCAGATAATACGACGCCACTCTTCGTTAGAAATTTCTTTTAGAATACTAATCGTAAAAAATCCGTTAAACCCTAAACCTAAGCATAAAACCGTTACAAGAATCGAGGTCGAAACCGCTAATTCACTCCATTCCACGTTCCCTTTCATGCGCGTTCCTCCGTTTGTATCTTTTTTGGTTTTTCATTCTTAAATCTTTGTAGAGATTTATTCCAGTTCAGTTGAGTAGAACTTGGACTTTCAGTTTATCTTCTACCTTGAATGTTAAAACACTAGCACTTCTCCAAAGCTAAGGATAATAGAAAAAGGAAGTTATTTCTTGTACTCGTAAAGGTGTGGCGCCCATCTGAGGTTCGTTTAACTCGTCTCCATTTCTCAAGTTTTTCAGAGCACTATAATTATATTAGATATCTCGGAGTATTCAGCTGTTTCTTCAGATGTTGTCTTAGCCTTCTTTAATTTGCTTTTCGTCCGCCATTCCCAAATGTTGATTCTAGCAATGGTCTCAGCCAATTCTATCCTTTCAGAAACCATTGAAAAGATTATTTCCTGTCTTCACAAGGAATATAATAGCGACGATCTCTTGTCTTTTTGATATCTTTCATCGACGCTAGATATTGAAGGAATGATTCATCCATACCTAGTTCTTCACTTGTTTTGGCAGTATCTTCAGATGTTGCTCCTGCCTCCTTAATTTCTTTTATTGCTCGTCGTCTAGGATAATATGTAGCAAAGAACTCTGCCATTTAATTACCCTCTGAGAAAACATGGAATGTGTATTGTGGTCGTTATGTCTGCCAGTGCAAAGGGAACAGGCATAGGACCAAAATCAGTCCAATGCCACCATATGGCATCTAAGGTTGTTTTAAAAACAATCTTGATCAATCCGCAGTGTTTTCCCATGACAGTATTTAGCT
This sequence comes from Candidatus Bathyarchaeota archaeon, assembly GCA_029907545.1. Classification (GTDB taxonomy): domain Archaea; phylum Thermoproteota; class Bathyarchaeia; order Bathyarchaeales; family Bathycorpusculaceae; genus JAGTQT01. The sequence continues at coordinate 70,528 of JARYLR010000003.1, forward strand.
TAAAGAACACAACATCGCTTTTGGTTTCCAGCGGACGCATTGTCCAATCCTTTTGGCTTTGAACTTGATAATTATGGTCATCTGTAATTATCTGCTTAAATCGGGAAACCTGTTGACCCTCAGCGATTTTTATGGCAGTTGCTATTCCTTTAATGCCAAGCCCAACTGTTGCGCCGATTTTTGCAGGGGCTCCTGTTGGTAAAAGAGCACCTGACACGAACATTATTACTGTTCCTGTGTAATCCATCGTAGCTATTAGATCTGGTCTTACGAAACTATCGTGTTCTTCGTATTCTATGCCTTCGATCTCCAAAGCCGGAAAGCTATAGATTTCTATCATCGTGTTTCTTAGGCTAAACTCCCAATAATACCAAGGTGGATCCTCTTCTGTGCTAAAGTAGGTGTTTGTAAAGTTTAGTGTTATTCCAACATCATCCTCGGTTCCCGGTAGCAATGCCCACTCAGCCCACCCTAATCCTAATCCAACCTCGAAAATGCCGAGAGAACCTACATTAATCACTTGTCTGGTCTCAAAATATCTTTCGCTGAATTCTGGGTCGCTCTCCTCCTTCCACATTGACCCGCCGTAAAACATTGCACTGTCAATTGGATGTGCAGAACTAGGATCGAGTTGATTCAGATTTCCGATAGCACAGAATTTTGGTGGTTCGATTTTATTTCTTTGGTTTGTCCATGATATGTATTGGAAGTCTAGTACTCCAGATAGCCATATTTCTCCGAACGCGAAAGTCACCAAATGCTGGCCATATTGCCAGCTTAGTGGGTACATGAATCCGTCTCCCCAAGCATAGATGGCTCCGTACGACCCCATATTCCACATCCAATCCTGCCAAAGCAAACCAGCATCCACCATCACATCATCAATGTAATCATCAGCGTACCCTCCCAAAAAGAAGGTGCCGCCTGGAAAGCATGTCTGCGTTTTCACTATGTACCTAACGTCGTTGTCACCGCTGTTTGGCACATATACTCGAAACCTCACAAGCCAAGCTTTCTCTCCTGTTGCCGTTGCTACATGAAACTGCAGCTTTCCACCCCGCCATCGCTCCACGAACTCAAACTCCAAAAGATGATAACCCCCTCCTAAGACGCCGAGACTGATGTTTGCCGGGGCTGGCAAGAAGGATCGCCTACGCTGCCATCATACTTCAGCTGGTTATCTACTTTCACGTTAAGTATCCAATCGTCAACCCAACTTGGCCAAAGATAAAACGTATTCGAGCTTGACACATAAATTCTCGTATAAACATAATAGTAAATCTCATCTTCACCATCGCCGGGCACATTAAACTCGAAACTTGTTGAATAGGCAACAGGCACAAACGGAGTCTCAGCCGGCGTTCCAAATTTCCTAACTACAAAACTGTAATCTTTCAGATCAATAACCCTATCCTCGATAACGTCAGCCTGTGAATACCACTTAGGCTGCCCCAGAAAAGAACCATATGTCAAAGCTGTTCTAAGTATATCCTTAAGAGTAACCATTCCATCACAGTCAACATCCCCTTCAAGATCCGGCGGCAACCTATGATAATCAACAACGTAAACAGATGCGAAAACCAAGGGAAACGAATGAAAATACACCGAAAAAAAGAAGCATCAAACTTGCTAGCAAGGCAATGTTTTCTCAACCACAATTTATACCTCGCCTTACTGGAAACATTAGATACCCAGAAACATACATACTTTTCCCACAACGTCCACTAAGAAGTTAAACTGTGAAAGATGAAACGAGAAGAGACCTAAAACAAGGTGCCAAGTTCTATCCGAATAGTGCTCCCAGTCCTTCGAGCGCTGCTTCTTCCTTAGCTTTCTCGTCCTCTTTCTTCTTCTTTTCATCCTCTTTCGGCTTAGCCTCTCCCGCTGGCGCAGCCGCTGCCGCTGGAACTGTTGCTGCCGGCGCAGCCATCATCGCCGGAGCAGACTTTATCGCCTCATCAATCTTAACATCCGCTAACGAGGCTACAAGAGCCTTAACCCGTACAACATCAGCATTTATACCCGCAGATGTCAAAACTTGGGTTACGTTAGCTTCGTTTATCTCCTTCCCTGCCTTGTGGAGAAGCATTGCAGCGTAGATATATTCCATACTGGTTCACCTATGTTTGCCGAAAAGGAAAGCGCTACAGAGTTATTAAGTTTTTTGTTTAAACATAGATTTTTGGGTTCCTTTACGTCTTTTATTCTTGGGCAATGTGGCATGAATGAGTATTTGTATGCTGTTAGCTAGTTGAGACTGATTCAATTCACGTTTGTCTTTATCTTTTTTTCTTTGCAGATATAGGGGTGGAAGATTATTCCATAACGTTTAAGTTTCGCCCTAATCTTCGTAAACGCAATCAGAGAAAGGAGAGATAATAGTGAAACATAAACTTGCCAAGAGTTTAGCGATCTCAACGATAGTCGCGCTTCTTCTTGCAACATTTGCTTTTCACACCATATCAGCCTCGCCAACTCCGCGAATATATCTAACTCCTTCAAACATAATCTACACGACTGACAACGCCACTGTTGGCACAAAATTCAATGTTACCGCATCTTGCGAAGACGTCCCAGACCTAGGAGGAGCACAAATCTGCATCATATACAACGACACAATAGTCAACGCAACAAGATGGTTTCTCCCATCAACCGACTTTTTCATGCCTCAACAGCCGGCTCCAACAACTTTGCCTACACCACCTGATACAGGATATCAACATCTTCCATCCGGCTACGGTGTCATCAAGATAGCTGTAAGTAAAGGAGGCTTACCCCCTACTTCCCCATGGGGGCATTCGGGGAAAATAGCAGTAATCGAGTTCAGGATAAGAGCTCTTCCAACTTCAGGAAAATTTTCGACTTTGCTTAACATCAACAACATAGACACTTTCTTGCTTGACCCGTTAGCCAGCGAAATCCCTGAAACAATAAAGGAAGACGGATACTATGAGATAACAAAGGTAGTGGCTCCGCCGAAAACCTTCACATTGACCATATCCGCAACGTTTGGCGGCACAACAGATCCTGCTCCCGGAGAACACAAATACACTGAGGGAGACATCGTCACGGTGACCGCTATAAACATGTCTGGATATATCTTCAGCCAATGGGAACTTGACTCAGTTAACGCTGGTTCTACTAATCCTATAAACATCACGATGGATGGAAACCACACTTTGCGTGCAGTGTTTAGAGCATTTGGAAACGAAGGAGACGTTGATAAAAACGGAATAGTTGAGCTTACAGACTACTTGCTGACGGCGCTTGCCTTTGGAAGTAAAGAAGACTATGGACGCTGGGATCCCAGATGCGACTTGGATAACAATGGCAAAGTGGATATTGCGGACATCTACATAGTTCGAAAGAACTATGGAAAAGATTACAGGCCACCATAACAAGAGATTGCACTCTTCCCCTTTTCTTCTAAAACCGATGTTGGAAAACATCAGAAAAGCTGGTTCTACTACGCCTTTTCCAGCTATTTTGCTGCCTCTGAAAAGCGGCTTAGGCAAGATGCTTCTGCATGTGCCTTCCGCAAAAGACCTTCTATGGTATCCTTGGTAGGGATAGAAGCGTTAAGCGATAATGCAAATGCTTCTTGAAAGGCTATTTGGATCAATGTTGACATGTTCTCAGGTGTTGGGTATGCTATGCTAAGCGATAATGCAAATGCTTCTGCGTGTGCTTCCTCGACGCTTTTTCTTGTTCCGTCAACATCTACTCGAAGCTGATCCTGAGATATTAACAAGCCATCATCATACACTAGTCTCATTGATAATACGCTTTCCACGGGCTTGATGCCGAGCTTTGATAATACGCTGGCAAGTCTCTCATCAATCACGCCGCCCTTCTTAGCAACTAGAGTGTCCTTGCTTACCCATACGCTGCCGGACTCGATTCGGGTGGGCAGACCGACTGCGTTAAGCTGGCTGATTATTGGGCCTGGTGGTTGCCCTGTGTTGCCGGCTGGCACTATCACGTCGAAGGCTGCGATGTCGCCGGCTTTGGCTGTTGTCTTAACTTTTCCTTTCTCCAAGATGAGAGCTAGCTCGAACGGGTTCAAATTGGTGAGAAGAAAAATGTTCGAGCCTTCTAGGTGTTCTTCAAGTTTTTCTAAGCTTGGTTTTTCTTTGCAGTTTTCTAGGGCTTTCTTCATCAGCGTGTTCTTGACGACTCGCATGTAAACTTTCCCTGTAAGATTCTTCTTGAAGGCTTGTAGCTGCGCTGCTCTAACTTTTTGTAGGCTAGCGATTCCGATGACCTTGTGCTGGTTTACTAGCTTCGCCATTTCTTCAACTTTGCTGTTTTTTTCTTGTAGGATTTGCTGGGATGGCATTTTTCTTCACTTTTTATGGGGTTATCTTTACTGGCGCGCCCATGGCTGTTTTGATGTAAATGTTTTTGATGTTTTTTATTCCTTTCTTTAGTTTTCCTTCCAGAACTCTTAGGACTGTCTGGATGTTTTCAACTATTTCTTCTTCTTTCATGCTTTCTTTTCCAACATGGCACTGAACTATAGGTTGCGAGCGCATGCGTACAATTATTGTTTTCCGATGTTTCGCTATTAGGGACGCGATGTCTGCTGCTGGTGGAACTGGTATCGGCATTTTTCCTCTTGGGCCAAGAATGGGCCCGAGGATTCGGCCTACCAGCGGCATAAGGGGGGCTTCGGCGATGAAGAAGTCGTAGCTGTTTGCAATCTTGCGGAGATCTCTCTTTTTTCCAGCTAGACCGTCAAGTTCTGCTCTTTCAATTACAAGATCAGCGTTTGCTCTGCGCGCCTTTAATGCCAGCTCACCTGACCCTATCACGCATATTTTGTTAGCTTTCTCTTGGACAAAGTGAGGCAGTTCTACAAGTTCTTGGAGCTTGCTTTCGGGTGATTTCATGTCGATTTCCCTGAGATTCAGAACAAGCTCTATTGATTGGTCGAATTTTCTTTTTTGCGATTTTTCCTTAACTTCTTTGACCGCGTTAAGGAGCGCCTTTTGATCTAACGGCATGTTCAGGGCCTCGTGCCATTGAGGAAATGTTAAGGAGTTATAAAAGTATTGTCTCATCATTCATTCTTAGCGAATATTTCATCGTATTTGCCTTGGTCAAGATCCTTCTGTACCTCGCGGGGATCTCTGTTGTCAACAGTCACGCCCATGCTGACGCAGCTTCCAAGTACTTCTTTCGCTGCGCCTTTCAGGGTTTTTGCCAGAAGCTCAGAGCGCTTGATTTTGGCTATGCGAATAATCTGCTCCATCGAGAGATTGCCAACTTTTGCCGTATTAGGCGTGGCTGAGCCTTTTTCTATCTTCAGTTCGCTTACAATCAATGCGGATGACGTTGGAGTGCCTACTGTAACTTCGAACTGCTTCGTGTCAGGGTCAACAATGACCTTAACCGGAACCTTCATTCCCGCATAGTCTTTGGTGACTTCGTTGATCTTGTTTACAATCATCATCACGTTTACGCCTAGAGGACCTAGCGCAGGCCCAAGTGGAGGACCAGCATTTGCCTGTCCTCCGCTGACAAGCAGTTCAACGACTTTCTTTTCAGGCATCTTACTTTTCACCTACTGTCTGTGTTCTGCTTTTCTCTACGAGTTTAACGTAGTCTGAGTGAACCGTTATCGGGAGCGGAAAAGTTGCTTCCAGAAGCTCAAGAGTGACTTCTGCTTTAGACTTGTCGATGCGGGTTATCTTCGCGCGCATCCCCTTGAAGGGCCCACCTGTGACTTCCACAATATCGCTTTCGTTTAGTTCTTCGATTACGGGCTTTTTCACAATGTATCTTTCAATTTCTGAGAAGCTTACTATGCCAGGCACTCTGGAGCGGACATGTTTTATTCCGGCTATGGCTTCTTCCACGAAATGAGGCCCTTCAGCTTCCATGAAAACGTATCCTCTTAAGGCCTCTGGCACGAGTATAGCTTTTACTCTGATCCTATTCATTTCGACTTTGGCGGCTACCAGCCTTGCGACGTTCTTTTCTTGGCCTGTCGTGGTTTTGACAGCAAAGATTTTTGTCAAGTGTTCTTCAGGTTTTTCCAAGGTTTTTTCCTTCTCAGAATATCAGCTTGAGGCTGTTGTGATGACGGTGGAAAGCATTTTTATGATGTAGCCGATAAGTCCGACTGCGCCGATGCCTAGGAAACATATTTTTATGGAGAGCCATAGCTCGCTTTTTCCTGGTTTTATGGCTAGTTTTAGGGTTCTTGCGCATTGGGAAAGGAATGATTGCAGGCCCATGGTTTATCGTACACTCAGCTTTTCGCATCCGATATAAATATTGCTGTACCGGAAGGTTTTCGGATAGGATAACTGGGGGCAGTTCTATTAACTTTTCTCTCTTTCCTACTCTAGGTCTTCTTGAAACCTAGACTTACCTCTTCAAGCATTCTGATTAGGGGCTGCTTGTTTTCGCCTTTAATGCCCTTCCAGTCTAAGATCGCACATTCGACTTTTTCCAAAGTTCTTTCCACACAGTGCCTAAGCGTTTCAGTGCTGATCTCCGCAATGGCATGTTTCGGGATCATGTGACCGAAAGCAGTTTCCTCTTCAAGAGCCATATGTGTGAACCTACTGTTATAGTGCGGTCCGCCGATGCCTAACACGGCTACTGCTGAGGGCAGGTTGAATTTTGAAGAAGCCTTTATTACGGCGTGGGCGACCACTTCCGCTGCTTTTGAATCATGCCACTGCGCAGGTGCGCTTCCCAGTTCAGCGAACATTGTTGGAGCATCTAGAGAGGGACCGTGATGTGTGCATTCATAGGAGACTTCGTATGCTAGCTGCCTTTCTTCCTTGAGTTTTGCCATAGTTTTTAAGGCAGTTTTCATGGCGTTTGCAGGCGAGATTGATACACGTTTCGGGATCCCCCCTAAAACGGCATCAGAAAGGTTGCCTGGTGTGTGCACTGAGAGCGTGGGTTTTCCGCTTAGGCTGCTGTGTCTTGAGATGAAGATGACGAGTTTGGGATTTGGAAAGAAGTCTAGTAAGTTTTGAGCTTGGACCGGTTCTTCGTTTATGGTTACAAGTTTGATTTCTGTATTGTTGATTGTGGCTTCGTAGATGGGGTTGTTTTGGTGATTTTCTTCTGTCTTGTTAAAGGGGTATAGCGTTAGGATTTGTTTTTTGATGTTGAGTCCTGCTGCGTCTTTGGTTGACGCCACGATAAGGAACATTTTTCTGTCCTAACCTGCTTGTTGGGTAGTTGATAAATAGGTCTGGTTTGTTATTGAGGTTGCTGCTTCAGAAAGAGTTTTGGTGTCAACATGCGCAAAGGCTTCTGGTCTGTGCTACTTCAAAGCAAGTGCCCATATTTGCAGTGCACATCGCCACGCGGTTTCGGGAAAGGTTTTATATGGTGAAAAACGAAGGTTTGCTGAAGTGACAGAACCATGCACATGCTTAACTTTAAAGAGCTATCACGCCAGCAGCTTAACGAGATAATAGATAAAGGCATAGAGATCAAGAGCAACCCTGAGAAGTATAAGAAAGAGTTAAACGGAAAATCTTTGGCTTTAATTTTTCAAAAGACTTCTACACGGACGCGGGTGGCATTTGAGGTAGCGATGACGCAACTTGGCGGCCACGCGCTGTACATCGACTGGAGGACAACGAATTTGGGCATCGCAACTGTTGAAGACGAAACACGGTATCTTTCCCGCAATGTTGACTGCATCATGGCGAGGCTGCTGCGAAACGCTGATCTCGTGAAGATGGCAGCGTCTTCGCGTGTTCCGGTGATTAATGGGTGTGACGAGAAGTATCATCCTAGCCAGGCTGTTGCTGATTTGATGATTATGAAGGAGAAGAAAGGCAGGTTGAAGGGAACTAGGCTGGTTTACATTGGGATTCACAATAATGTCTGTAACTCGCTTGTCGAGGGCTGTACGAAGACTGGTGTGAAGTTGACGACGGTGACGCCGTTGCACAATGAGCCTTCACGTGATGAAGAGTTGCTTGAGGCAGCTAGGAAAACTGGGCTTTGGGAGACAACTTCAGACGTCAAAACGGCTGTTAAAGACGCGGATTTTGTCTATACCGATACTTGGGTGGACATGGAGTTCTTTACAGATCCGAAGTTTGCTGCTGAGAAGGAGAAGCGCGTGAAGCTGATGATGCCTTTTCAGGTTAATGCAGGACTCCTCAGAGGAAGCAGCGCTTATGTGATGCATGACATGCCGATTCACCGCGGCTATGAGATCACCGGAGACGTTGTAGAAGGCTCAAAGTCAATCATATATGAGCAAGCAGAGAACAGACTCTACGCGGCAAAGACAATACTGCTAAAACTCATGGAAAAATACTAGAAAACGATAGACTTTCGAGAAAACTCTACCTATAAATAGGGGGCATCAGTTGTTCACGCAGAAAAATCACGCGGTTTTCTCCATTCCTCTCAAAATTTGGTCTATATCTCTCCCCACATTTTCGCCAGAGTACCCACCTTCCAACACGAAAAACGTCGGCTTTCTCAAAGACCTGATTCTCCTCCCTATCTCGAAGTAGCCATCCTCCGTTAGTCCAAGAGACGCCAAGTCGCCCACATGCGTGTCAAAGCCGGCGGAAACTGCAACAACCTCAAACCTGCCCAAGTCAATCCCGCTTAGAGCCTTATCAAGCATCTTTAGATATACCTCGTTTCCGCAATCCGGAGGCAACGGAAAGTTCAGACAACTCGGCCCAGAAACAAGTCCCGTGCCAGGATAATTCGGATGCCTATGCAAAGAAACATACATAACCTTCTCATCTCCAAGAAAAATCTCCTGCGTGCCATTCCCATGATGACCGTCAATATCCAAAATCAAAGCAGACCTCCCCAGATGCCTCACGGCCACAGCAACATTATTGAAGTAGCAGAACCCTCGCGTGTAAGCTCCTAAAGCGGCGCCACTTCTCCCAGCATGATGGCCAGGTGGTCTCATAATTGAGAAGCCGCCAACTTTTGCTGCTAATATTGCTCCGCCTGCAGAAAGCCTTGCAAACTCGTAGATATTATCATATGCAGGCGTGTCCGAATCTTCCACCATGCTTTTCTTAACATTCCACACGTAGTCTACGTCATGAACCTTAAGCAGGTCGTCTTCGGAAGCGGGTTCAGGCTCCAGAAACTCGTAGCCCTTTTCCTTCAAAACCTCGTAGGCTTTCCGAACTCTTTCCGGTCCTTCTATGTGCCACTGCCCGTAGCCTAGGCATTTCTGCGAAAAAACTATTTTGGCTTTCATGGCATCCAGCGTCCACAACTCGCCACAGACGGTTTTCAGGTTAAAATATAACCTCGACTCTTAAAAGCTTAAAGAGCCACAGAAAACGAACAGGAGAAAAACGGTGCTAATCTCGGAAAACCCGTTTAACGTGTTCCACCAAGAATGCGAAAACAGCTTACGCAAGGCTCTGGAAAAACTCTATCCAGAAACCCAACTAGCCGAGCTATCTCTTAAGAAGCCTCCGAATCCAGAATTCGGGCAACTAGCCTCCTCGCTATGCTTTGATCTTGCAAAGAAAAACGGCAAAAACCCCATCGTCTTGGCGAAACAGCTGGCCAAGAACTTGGACAAAACCCGATTCTCATTAGTCAAACATGTTGACCCAGCAGGAGCAGGATACATAAACTTTCATCTAGATTTCGCAAAGTTCTCAGGTTTGACAATCGAGTCGGCAAGGCACTTTGACGCTGAATACGGCTTCGTGAAAACCAGCACCCCTATGAGAATCATCGTGGAGCATACAAGCGCCAACCCGCTCCACCCTCTGCATATCGGGCAGGCAAGAAACCCCGTGCTTGGCGACACTCTTGCGCGAATGCTCAAATCCAGAGGGCACACAGTTTTCAGGCACTTCTACATAGACGACGTAGGTCGCCAATCTTCAGTTGTAGCCTATGGATACGCAAAGCTTGGCAAACCTGAACCAGACGAAAAACCCGATCACTTCATCGGCAAAATATACACCATCACAAGCTGCATTGTCGAAATCGCCCGCCTTAAAAAGGAGCTCGAACAGGCAAAGCAAGCATCATCGACAGAGGCACTTCAGAAGATCAACAAGGAACTTGACGAATGGGTAGCCGTTGCCGCAGACCTGCAACAGAGATTTTCCGAGCTCTTCCGGAAACTGCATGACGAAATAAGCAAGGAAGAAAACCCCGAAAGAGCGATCAACCTTATAAACCAAGCTTACGAGACCCAAGACAAAAAGGCCATCGAGCTTAGCCGACATGTCACAGACCTGTGCCTCGAAGGCTTCAAACAGACGCTTAGCAGAATCGACATCACCCACGATTCATGGGATTGGGAAAGCAGCTTCGTGTGGAGTGGACACGTAGCAGACGTTCTCCAGAAACTGAAAAGCTCTCCATACGTGTCCAAGATAGGCGGCATTCTAGAGTTTGAAGCTGGAAAAATCGTTGAAGATTTGGGATTGAAACCGAAACTCGGTCTAAGGGAAAGCTACGAAGTCCCATCCTTAACACTTGTGCGCTCTGACGGGACCACACTGTATACAACGCGGGATCTTGCCTACACTCTGTGGAAGTTTGAAAAAGCAGACAGGGTCATAAACGTCATTGGAATGGAACAGAATCTGGCTCAGCTGCAGCTAAAAATAGGTTTGTACGCGCTGGGACGCCGCGAATGCGCTGAAAATCTTGTTCACTTTGCCTACAATCTTGTGTCTCTCCCAAGCAGCAAGGCACAGGTTCGCAGCGAAAGAATCTCGAGCCGTATGGGTCGCTATATCACGTTTGACGAGGTTATGGACGAAGCCGTTCGCCGAGCTTTCGAAGAGGTTTCGAAGCGCTCCGCCGAGCTGTCAGAAAAGGAGAAGAAGCGTATTGCGGAGTTCGTAGGTATAGGTGCGGTTCGCTACGCGCTTGTTGCAGTTGACCCCCAGAAGCCTGTTGTTTTCACATGGGACAGAGTACTGGATTTTGAAAAGAACAGCGCACCTTATATTCAATATACGCATGCGAGAGCTTGCAGCATACTCCGCAAAGCAGCCAGAGCGCCAGAGAAGCCAGACTATTCTCTGTTAACGGAGAAACTGGAACAAGAGATAGTCCTAGCTTTAGCCGAGTTTCCAGACACTTTCGTCGAGGCAACAGAGTTCTTGAAACCTAGCGCAATCGCCGAATTTGCAGTTCTCCTAGCTGACAAATTCAATACTTTCTACAACGCGTTACCCGTCATAAAAGCTGAGCCACCGCAACTCAGTGATGCACGATTGGCTTTGGTTGACGCTGTAAGGATAGTGCTTAGAAATGCGCTTTCAGTGATAGGCATAGTCGCTCCTGAGAGGATGTAATGAACCTTAAGAAGCACCCTTGATTATCGCAGTTGCTGTGCTGGTTCCTATACGGTTTGCGCCTGCAGCAATCATCTTCAAAGCGTCAACGTACGTGCGAATGCCTCCTGAAGCTTTAACACCCATGCGTTCTTTTACAGTTTTCCGCATCAGCTTGACATCAGCAACAGTTGCACCTTTACCATACAAGCCTGTTGATGTTTTCACGAAATCTGCTCCTGCATCTTTTGCAAGCTTGCAGGCAATTACTTTTTCTTCCCTAGTCAATAGGGCAGTCTCGATTATCACCTTGACGACTACTTCCTTAGAAAGCTGCTTAATGTTGGCAACTGCTTCTATGTCTCGCTTTGTGGTGCTGTAGTCTCCTGATTTTAAGAGGCTAAGATTAATAACCATATCGAGTTCGCGTGCGCCATCTTCGAAGGCTCTGGTTGCTTCTATAGCTTTGACCTCTGTTAATGAAGTGCCTATAGGAAACCCAACAGTTGAACATACTTTAACGTCTGAATTTTTCAGTAATGTTGAAGCCAACTTCACGTAAACTGGATTAACACAGACACAGACAAAACCGTAGCGAACAGCTTCGCTGCAAAGGTTTTCTATGTCTCTTCGCGTTGCTGTTGCCTTAACATTAGTAGAATCAAGCATCTTCGCCAACTGCTTTTTAGAGATAACGATCGTTCTCACCCATTGATGTTATGCGTATGTCAAGGCTATTTAGATCTAGCGCTGTTTAAAAGAGGCGCTGCCAGCTGTGGATAGAACGTAATTTACACATTCCACGAATTCGCATGGTTTCTTTATTTCTCTGACCCCGAGTTTGCGGCAAAGACTTTTAATTATCGCTTTCTCAACGACTTGAGCGCCCTGACCGAAGATTTTTTCTAAGCCCTCGGCAAAACTTGGAAGGCGATCCGGAATGTCTTTTTTGTCAAGAGACATTAGGTTCTCTAGGTGATGGTAGATTGCTTTTCTGAGCTCTCTCCGAGGATTAGCAGTCCCTCGTCTATTGCTTCACAAAGAACTTGCCTTGTTTGCTCATCCATGTCGAACGACATTTCTGCGCCCCAGCCTACAGCTCCTTCATGTGGCTGTAAAAAGCTAACATGAAGAACAGGTATCCATATAGATACAAAAGGTCAATTGCATGCCCATTGTAGTACGCGCCTTGAGCAGTTACGTAGCTGAAGAGGAAGTCCCCACAGACGTTTGAAAAGATTCCCGCATTGATGAAAAGCCATGGCTTTCCAAGTCTTCCCTCTTGAAAGACCGCTAGACCCAGAAACGCTGCAGATAACAACGCAAGGTCAAGAAGAGGATAAGCAAAATCCACAGCCAAAGTAGCTAAGTCTTCTTCAACTCCTATAAGCGGGATTACTAAACCAGCTGAAACCAAAACACTTAGAACCGCAATTATAGCCATAACAATGCTAAGTGTTCGCTTGGTCAACGCCGATGCGAAGATTTTAACATACAGATATAGCGCTGCAAAAAACGGTGCGTAACCGCTCAGCCAGAAAATATCTGCAATTGATGGATAAGGAATCTCGATGTTTAAAACGAAGTTGTAGAATGCCCAAGCGAATTCTCCTAGAAACCAAAGCATCATACCCAAGGCGAAGCAAAGCCACACCGCGAAAAACCTTTTCGAATCGCGCCCATAGCGGCGCAAAGCGAGAAAAGCGAGAACAGTCGCAGCTCCTGCGATGACTGGCGGAAAGACATTAGAAAGAGGCCCCATAAGATCCGGATAGAACCCTTGAAAAGCAAAAACCAGTGTCAAACCAACTGCTAGCACAAAGGCAATTTTATGTATCATGCAGTAGCCTCTTGTTTTGATTTCTCAGAGCTTCCTTAAGGCTTGTGAATTGTAAATATGAATCAGCCAAAGTAGTAATATCTCACTTGTCAAAAAATCTACGGAGTGCTGGATATGAGGTTGCATGTAGTTTTACCCTACTGGCTGTTTCACCATTGCAACATCTCTCTTTCAAGGCGATAGAGCGAAAAGTTTCATATATGGGTCAAGTAACGTAGAACGCGGTGCAGGATCATGAACGATTCATATTTCACAAGAAAAGTCGCACCCATAGAAGTCAAGGAAAAAAGCATCTCAAAACTTCTGGAGGAGATGAGCAGAACCGCTTATCAGGGAAGAAAGCTCGGAGAAGCAGTTGAAGTCTGGCACTCAATGCTGAAAGAAAAGAACCTGACAATCATAATGGGCTTCTCCGGCTCGATGAGCACAGCTGGACAGTGGACAATAGTAAACTGGCTTATGAAAAATAGGTTCATCGACGTTCTCGTGTCAACAGGTGCAAACGTTTCAGAAGACATTGTTGACGCAATGGGACTTGGCTACTGGCAGGGTAGCCACATGGTCAACGACGAGGCACTTCTGAAGGATGACGTGAATAGGTACTATGATGTTTTTGGCAAGGAAGTGGACTACCGTAAGATGGAAGAGGTGCTAACTGATTTCCTGTTAACCTTAAAAACAGACGTTTCCTACTCGTCAATGGAGCTTCTGTACCTGCTTGGCAAGTATCTCAGCAAAAAGAAGATCAGAAGCATCGCTGCAGTGGCCGCGGAAAATGGAGTTCCGATCTTTTGTCCAGCAATCTCTGACAGCGCTTACGGTGAAGCATTTCTGATGGCGAAGAACGCGGGACACCAGATCCAGCTTGACCAGGTAAAAGAGTTCGACCAGTTCGTCAGCATCGGTGAAAAAGCCAAAGACATCGGCGTAGTCTACATTGGAGGCGGAGTGCCGAAGGATTTTACGCAGCTAATTGCTATTTCAGTTTCGCCGAAGACAAAAGATGAAGGAGTGGCTGGAAGGGAAGGCTTCAAACGGAAGGGGCTGAAAGAGTATTATTATCCACACAAGTACGCCATCCAAATCACCACTGATTCACCTCAATGGGGAGGCTTGTCAGGTTGCACACTGGAAGAGGCGATCAGTTGGGGCAAGATTCACAGCGGCGGAAAAAGAGCGGTCTGCTACTGCGACGCAACAGTCGCCTTACCGCTTATCGCTCACGCACTTAACGAGAGAATCAAGTTTAAGCGGAAGGCTCCGGACATGTCGTGGCTTTTCAGTCAGATCACTTAGCTTGCTTCGCTGCAAGCCTACTCAAGAGCGAACAGACCATTATAGGCATAATCAGTGAAGCGTCACCTTCAACCATCACACGCTTTGCCCCGCTGCTTATTTTACCCCAAGAAACTGCCTCTCTCGGTCTCGCGCCTGAAAGGCTTCCATCCCACTCATCTGCTGTGCTCACGTAAACCGCGTAGTCAAGTCCGTCTTTGAACTGGTTCCACCACAACGTGTGATGCTTGGAGATTCCTCCTCCAATCAGCAGTGCACCCGTCTTCTTGGCAACGAATACAGCGTCATTAAGTTCCTGAGAATCCTTCAACAAGTTGATTTTGAAATCATGATCCTGAGAAAAAAGCCAAAGCTGATATCCAACCGAGCCATCGGTGATTCCTGGCACGTAGACGGGTATCTTGTTTTTTGCTGCCCAGTAGAGGATTGAGCTGTCATTGCATATTCGCGTCCCAATCTCGCGGCACAGTTGGCTTGTTGAGAGTTCTTTGACTCCTTCCTTCCAGAGGCTTCTAAGCAGCGTGTCCATTTTCTTCTCTATTACTTCACCGTAGCTTTCGTTTGGCACCAAGACGTTTCCTAGGCGATTGATTTTTCTTGCATGGAGATCGGAGTCATTCATCGTGAACGAGCCCTTATAGTAGTTTTTCCAGCATCGTGCAAGATCATGGTCAATTGTCCCGCATGTTGTGATGACGATGTCGACAAGTCTGCGTTTCACAAGCTCCTTCAGTACACCTCTGGTGCCTGTGGCAACAAGGTTTCCGGTGAACGAGAGAAATTTTGTGCAGTTCTCCTCGTGGATCATTTTCTCAAGAATCTCCACGCCTTTAGCTAGCTTTCCAGCAGTAAATCCCCAAGCATTTTCCATCTGCACCACGAGGTCGTCAACGCTCATTCTTTCAGAGAAGTCATAATCTTTAACGGGGTCTGTTAACATGGTCTTCCCAGCTTCTTCTGTTTAGGATGAATTCGCATAATGGAGATAAATAGATGTCGAAACGTAGCTCTTACAGTGCAAGCTTGCGATCCGGCTCAAAAATACATAACGCGGTAATTAAGAACATGGGTATTGTTAAAGCCATTGCCACATAGAAGGGCAATGGATAGTAAATGTTAAAAAACAAGTTACCCAAAAGCATACCAACCCCTGTAAACACATAACCCATAAAATTCAAAAACCCTCTCACTTTACCCCTGTTTTGCGGTTCTACTAGACTGGCGGCAAGAGCCATGCCGGAAGACATCACAAACAAGTGAACCATACCAAAAAGACACATAGCAACCATCAGAGACCAAAGACTCTGGTAGCTACCCACAAAGACAAGTGCAGCCGAAGCCAAAACCAGTGGACCTATCATTAGTGGAGTTTTCGGTCCAATTTTGTCCACCATTTTTCCCACAGGCATGGAGACAATGATCATCGTTAACAGAAGCGGAATAAACGTGAGCCACCATTGGCTTTCAGGTATCCCAAGTGCGTTTTTGGCGTACAGTGCGTTTATCACGCTTGTAAGAGCATTAGCAAACATCCACATGATCTGGACAACAACAAGCCAAAGCACCGACCTTGGAATAGCCCTCCACACCCCAAAACTTTCCTTGATAGCCTGCGGATAGGATGAAATGAAATACCTGAAGCGAATAGGCTCCACATGTTCCATTGTCTCCTTCAACCTAAGCCTCCACACCGCCGCAATCAAAAACAGCGCCAAAACGATAAAGTATACAATCCGCATACTTGGAACAAGCCCAAACTGCAACATCAAGAGCCCAGCAATAATCGGCCCTGGCGTGTTGAACGTCCCATGAATCATTTGGATCAACGAGGAACCTACTCCTCTGCGTTCCGGAGGAAGCGAATCCTGAACCATGGCGAAAAGGGCAGGCTGGTAAATGAGGCAGAGACTGTGAATTACGGTTCCCAGAAGTATGAAATGCCAACTTGGCGCCAACGCAAAAAAGATGAAAGAAAAAGCCATACCAAAAGTCATTGTTGTTATCAGCCATCGCCTTCCATATTTGTCGGCAAGATATCCTCCTGGAAAAGCCACTGCCGCCATTGCGAGGAAGTTGGCGAGTCCTATTATGCCTAGGGCTAGCGGGAACTCTTTTCCGCCTAGTTCTTGGACATAGTACTGGTAGTTTGGAACAGGCATTTCCATGGCGAGATCCATTATCATCCAGCTTATGACAAGGATTCTGTAGTTGCCGCTGATGAACGAGAACTCTCGCTTCAGAAAGCCTGCAGGTCCCATCAGCTTCACTTTGCGTGAAACATTGGTATGTTTTGATATAAGTTTTTGCGACCAGTATTAGCAAGACTGTCGTAACATAGTTGAGTTCTGGGCAATGGGCTTTCTCGGCATGCAGGAACTCTTTTTTCCAGACTCTAATAGTGCTTACATGTGGAGAAGACGCGGCAAATTAGTCAACAAGATATGCTACAATCTTTCCGTAAATGTCTTTATTTCTCAGATCTTCATAGCCAGCGTAAATGCTTGGGTTATCATTAACCTCGACCACAACATAGTTGCCGTTGGCCTCTTTAATGTCCACTCCGTAAAGCCCGTGCCCAATCACTTCACATGCTTTGAGTGCTAGCTCTTTTAGCTTCGCTGGCGCATTTTCCCTTTTCAGCGACGCGGTTCTGCCCCAGATGAAGGATGGTTTGCCTCTGCGTTTTGCGCCATGCTTCCATCTGCCCTTCGGGATCATGTATTTGCACACGTACAAGACTTCGCCGTTGAGAACGCCTACTCGCCAGTCAAAGGCGGTTGGCATAAACTGCTGCACTGCAACTACATCAGATTTTCTAAAGAACCGTCTTGCAACCTCGCGGAAACTTGTCTCGCACGCAGCTTTTTCCACGTAACGCGAGAAACTCGTATACGGTGCTTTTATCACAACCGGCTTTCCTAGAGTTCTAAAGATTTCAACTATGCGTTTATGGTGAAGATCTTCTTTGTTGATAAAAACTGTCGGTATGTGGGGAATGCCGTGCTTTTTGAAGATCTCGTATTGGTGGATTTTGTTTGCGCAGATCTGTATCGATTCGGGGTCATCTACGACTTTTAACCCTAGCTCTGCTGCTGTTTTAGAAACTACGTACGCTGTAAAAAGCGGGTCAGTTGTCGCTCTTATGAAAACCGCATCGTATTTCGGGATCTCGGAGAGATTTTCTCTGAAAAGAAAATCGAAGTGGTGGCCTCGTGTTTCCGCTACTGCTTTGAAGTTGTTGAGCGCTTTTTCTTCTCTCGGATCGGAGAAATTGTATTTTTCAACGAAGCAAGCTATCCTTGCCAATAAAGATCATCTCTACGAGGCATTTCCGATATTTCTTTGGAAATCAGTTTTAAATCATCTGGAAGAAGCTCTTCTCTTTTCAAGGGCTGGAGCGCACACAAATACGTTTTCTGTTCCACACGCTGGACGTGTAGTTTGCAGATTGGGATGCGCAGGGTTTCATAGACTTTTCTTGAGAGCCTGCCTAATTCGGCGTTGCAAGTGCATCTGCCGAAAATTGATTTGACCGCGAACATCTCGCCTAAAAGCGGCTGTACGCAGACTGCAAACTTGTAATTCATGCTAAGGCTCTTAACAGCTTTGTATAGTGCGCTTCTGTTTTTTGCTGTTTTGAAGCCTTCAAACGAGAACGGGTTGACCGCAAATATGATCATTGGAAACCTGAATTTGTCTAGTATCTGTTTCACGGATCCTGTTACAAGGTAGGGTAATGTTGGAATTCCGGCTTTTGAAGCCTTTAGCAGCATGATAGGTGTTCGGTATGCGTCTATGATATCTTCTGTTGAGGGTAACACTCTGGAGCCCAAGACTTCGGCATGTACGGAAACATAGTACCCTGTTTTCAAGTAGCGATAGTCATTGTTAAGATTGAGAGTGAAATCTTTGATTGATGACTTGAGAAATGTTGATGGCTTTATTGTTTGCACGTTTTTTGTTAGGTCGATGTTTGAGACGACCAGCACTAATGTGACACCAGATGCTTAGATGCTCCGTTATTACGGCTTGCGTATTTAAAACTAACTGTACACTTATATCCCGTTTTTCAGTCAACACTCGATTCGAGTAAAGAATGACTCCTTACAAAATGCTTGAAGTCTTGGGTCCAGAGCACGAATACTCAATTGTGAATGACGAGCTGAAGCCTTTGCCTATCGTGGATAAGATTTTGAAAGGCTTCCGCGGTCGCATTGTGAACTCTGTGGAGCTGCCGAATTTCACAGTTGGCAAGGAGCTGCAGCTTCATGTAATGGAGATTAAACCCAACGCTCCTTTCGCTTCTCCTGAAGCCTTTGAGGAAACCATGTGCAAGGCAGTAACAGATATTAAGGAGCATATTGAACGCAAGTACGATGCGCATTTGCTTGGCATGGGCATGCATCCGCTTTTAACTCTTGACGAGGCGCGCATTTGGCCTCATAGGCATAGGCAAATTTACGAAGCATACAGCAAAATTTTTGATTTGAAAAGGCATGGATGGCTTAACATCCAGAGCTTTCAGCTGAACCTTCCCTACTCAAATGAGAAAGACGGAGTTTTGCAGCACAATCTACTTTCCAATCTATGCCCGTTTCTTGCGGCAATAGCTTCCGCATCGCCAATATATGAGGGAAAACTAGGTTCACATGTTGACAACAGGCTTCACTTTTACATGGAAAACCAGCAGGAAATACGTTCAGTCAGCGGTGACGTGGTTCCCGAGTACGTGTCTTCGCTGGCGGAGTACAGGAAGCAGATTATTGATAGATACTCCTTTGATCTGGCTAAAGCGAGAGCTAACAAGTGCATTTTGAACAAGGACTGGGTGAACTCGCGAGGAGTGATCTTCCGATTTGACAGGAAGGCTTTGGAAATAAGAGTGATGGATGAGCAGGAATGTGTCAAGTCTGATGTGGCGCTAAGCTGCTTTATTCGAGCTGTCCTACGAGGCTTTGTAAAAAACGGCGAAACCAAGTTTCTGCCGCATGAGACCATTGTGAAGAATCTAAAATCGGTTATAAAATATGGGCTGAAGGCGAATGTGAATCACCCTGCTGGGCGAACAGCACGCAAAGTTTGCCATCACCTTTTAAAAGTAGCCTTTGAACATGCTGATGCAGAAGAGAAAAAGTATCTTCCACTAGTCGCAAGGCGAATAGAGGCTGGCAGTCTCTCCGAAATTGTTCGCCAGAGAGTTCAGAAAAAAGCCCAGAAAACATGCTTCCGGGAGGCGGTGGTCAGCGTCTACTTGGATCTGATGAAAAATCTTAATGATAACCGCCCCTATTTATAGGATTGACCTTAATGATGCGTAAAAGGCAAGAAGAATTTTTTGATGTATGCAGCCGATGCAAAACTGGATACAGCTGCTGCAATGATACTACGCCTCCGGTGACTGAGGAGCGTAGGAGGATAATTGAGTCATACTTGAAAGAAAAAAGAGTCTCGATCAAAGATCCGTTTGCCAAGAAGGAGTACGTTTTTCCAAGACTGATTGAAGGCGGATACTGCGTCTTTCATGATAAAAAAACTAGGAAATGTATAATTCACTCTGTGAAGCCTGAGACATGCGTAGCTGGACCGATAACGTTCGACATTAACATACGGAGCGGCAAGATTGAGTGGTTTATCAAAAGGGAAAAAATCTGTCAGCTTGCCGGCATCGTACTTCGTGACAAGGAGCGGTTGGAGAAGCATTGGAGTGTTGCCAAGGAGGAGCTGCTTAGGCTTGTGAAGGAACTTGATGGCAAGGCATTGGCTGAAATTTTGAAGAAGGATGAGCCGGAGACGTTCAAGATTGGTGAAGACTGTTTGGATGAAGGGGTTTTGAGCAAGCTTAAGGGCGCTTAGCCTTGTATGCTGTATTCTGAATCTGACTTTCAAATAAATAGAATTCATACTGCAACTTCATAGAAATTAAAAGCAACCTGCCACACGAATATCTTACACGGTGAGGTTTAAGGTGGTCAGATGAGCAAGAAACATAGCTGCGTTATCGAGGTTGAAGTTCCCTCCGGGTCTAAGGGATGGCAGAAAACCGTGGAATACGAAATGAAAGAAGCTTTGGACAACTTGAAAACTGCAGTGCGAGAGCTGGGCGGCAAAGTTTACGTCAGATATTAACTAGCCTACACCAATGGCAAAGGCAGTCTTCCAGCATGAAGAAAGACAAAGTTCAGCCAATTTATTGTTTTCCCACTCTTCTAGAAAACCTTGGCTGGATTAAACGAAACAAGGTTACTGAATAGAAAAAGCAATTGCTTCAGAAGCACAAGTCTTCAAGTGTTGAAACGCCAAGTGCCTTTGCGGCGCCAATAAGCTCCTTGTCTATTGACGCCAAATGAACTCTGGAGCCAGCGTTGCGCATGAAAATCGCCATAATAAGCAGAGATATGTCTGTCCCAGACAGTTGCGGGTAGCCTTGCATCAGAATGCGCCTATCTCTTTTTGGAAGTAGATCCAGATATCTGCTTCTGCTATCCGCCACAACCTCTTTTATAGGCGTTCGCATCTCCACATAGAAGCCTTCTTTGCTCTCTTCAACCTCTTTAAGAAAGCGTCTAACGCAGCTTGTTTCGCGGCTCCATCTTTCCGCGTTCAAAGCCTCAAGCCTTATGAAGTCTGCGATGAAGGCTGCTGAGGTTGTCCGCATGTTTTTCCAGTTTCTTATGAGTTGGCTGACGGCTGGGAACTGCTCAACTGAACGCGCAATGCTCATTAACACGTTAGCGTCCAGAAGTATCGGCTTATAGTCCCTTATTTTGATCCATGAATTGAAGTCAGAAATCCATATTCTCTCTTTCAAGAGTACCCTCTCCTAAACCGGCAAAAGCCAAATTCTTATTAGGCATTCTAGTGGCATGGTTCAAAGTAGGCTCACTCTGGTGTCTGTTTAGGCAACATGTATTTATAAACTTCTTATCAAACTAAACAAAAAGCCCAAGCTTGTGAATTCTGTTGTACATTCAGAATGATTAAATTCTGGAGGATCTAAGTATACCTGAAATCTCCGTGGTCAAAAACATATAAGCATAATTTAGTCGAAGAACGGTGGTGAGGTTTATACTGTGGAAGTTGAATGCTTTCCCAGACTTTCAAAGAAACAACAGAAAGTTCTGCCGAAGAATTATGTCCCTCTGCCAGTTGAAGGAATGTATTCCATTGATGGGAAACATCCAGACGGCATAATCTACGTGTATGTAGGTTATTGCGATTGGGAAAAGAACTTTGACTATTGCTTAAAAGAATTTCTTTTGACGATTTTCCATGAAGCCATGCACATCATGTTTCCAGAGATGGAAGATCACATTCCATACGCAGAAAAGATACTGGCTGATATCCTTGACCGGAATCCCGAACAACCAAAGCCACCCCAAAGAACGTAACCAAAAAGCTGGCTTGGGCAGGTTTAAATCCGCGTTTCTCAGCAACCCATATATTTTTCTTATCAAATATTTTTGGGCGTTATTTAATGTCAATAGAAATCTACGAGTGCAAAGCTAAAGATGTGGATGATGCAGTAAAGCAATTGTGGTTGAGCTTAGCTCGCGAAATGTTCGAGATTGAA
>JARYLR010000040.1 GCA_029907545.1 Candidatus Bathyarchaeota archaeon
GCCCTGACTGAGGGTTGTTGGTAGCCCGGGATACGTGACTTATCTCGTTTAAATTTCTCAAACAGGAAAATTATGGGATTAGATGCAAATATAGGTTCAAATTATCGGGGTTCAAACCCCTTTCCCCGCACTTTTCAACGAACCCTTCCACACTTTTAGGTTCTACTTACCTTTTGAAGACTGCTAATCAAATATGTTGGACCAGAACGGATACAAAATAATTTATAAACAATAGTTGCCAGATTTCTAATGGGCAGTCTCTATGTACAAGCACCTAACGAAGGCCAAGTTCATTGTGATTATAATTGTATTTTTGCTGTCCATTCCAGCATCTCTTTCTTCAACGGTAAGGGCAACGTCTGCCGAAAATGGAGAATGGATTGCAATTCCTTTTGTTTACCCTACAACGGGAAGCGTGTACGCTGTTGTTGGAGAGGATATTATTGGTTGTGCAAAACAGGTGTCTGAATCAACCCTGTTTTTCGACATAAATAAGTCAGCTTGGACTGAACTTAGATTCGATGCTCAGCAGGCTATTCGCAAAATTGACGCTAAAGGTCATACGGTTTTTGCATACACTGATGAGTTCCTTGTAGGCTACAGTTCTTTCACGGGCAATTATGATGTGATACAGTATGATGGCGTGCTGTTGTCTCCTACTGGTTATAATCCAAGTTATGGCTGTGGAAGGAATCTGGCTTTCTTCGTCACTAATGAAACGATGTATGCGTTTGATTCCGAGTTAGGGCGTTGGCAAGAATACGATTATGGCTTGCCCGTTGACTATTCAGGTTCGAATTATATAATAAGGGACGACTATGTTTGGACCGTTTTAAAAAGAGGAACTTATGGCGAGAAGCAACCGAAAAATGTGGTTTATAGCCTCCACACGCATAGCTTCAATCAACTGGAAAGCGGGTGTGGTTGGCCAGGCGAGAGATGGCTGGATCACGGGTTCGCCGGATTTTATACACACGCTGTTGAAAACTACACACTTGTAGGTTATAGCGCCTTCACAAACGAGTTCAGTTTAGTTCAGGTGATGGGTCAAGGCTACGTAGCTGACTCTACGTCTGTAAGTGACTTGACCGTTGGCGAGATTACAACCTTCGCCATAAGCTTTGTACACAATCTTGAGCCGTCGGGGGAACGCGGATACTTCTATGGTTATGACACACGCCTCGGTTCGTGGTCTAGTACAACCTTAGACTTTGCAAGTGGGGAACGATGGAGTAAGTATTGGATGCCTGGCGGACAGTTTGCAGTTGATATGGCGATACTGCCTGGCGAGGTATACAAGTTCATTCTTTATTCGGGGATAACAGGGCAATTCTCAATCACGACGCCGGGTTTAACCTATGATAGCGTTACCAGCTTCATTCTGTGTGGTGGTGAGGTTCTCGTTGTCTACGACGTCGATGATGCATGGGGACAGAGTTTTACAACAGGGCAGAGTTCAATGATTTCTCTGGACAAACCGTATACTGCCTTTTACCCCAGTGGGAAAGATTTTTGCGCTTTCTATAGATACAGCGATCAATCTAATACAATGACTATGTACTTCTATAATAGCAAAACCAACAATTGGACAACTATAGATTTAACGAAGTCGATTACGTCTTATGGAAACACCGAACATGTCTTTGTAAGCAGTTCATATGAAAGCCCAATTAGAGAAACAGTTTTTTACTCATCACTTCTGGATTCATATGTAAAATGCGAGTTTCCAGTAAATAGTTCAGTTTCCGTGGAAGCCAAATACAACCTTGCATGGGCCCGCTCAAGCAACAGATCATATCTTTTTGACACGCAAAGAGGGATAATATACCCGTTTGATTTCATGTTTACCACAAACGGTCTAGGCGACTTCGCGACTTCCTTTCATAACGCTGAAACAAAGACGTTATACGGTTATAGCGTTCTTTCAGGAAAATGGACAAACCTAACGATTTCGGACACACCTTATACATGCGAAGCAAAAGGCTTCATCGGACTCATCTCCAGCAATACTGGTTCCAATTATTACAGCAAATACTACGCCTTTAACGGCTTTGAAGATAGTTGGGTTGAACTCGTTCCATCAGGAACATACAAAGGACACAAAATTGGTGAGAAAACTGCTTTAGTAATCAGATCAGACATGCTTTATGCCTTTGATCCAAATGGGCGCATAGGCACATACAATTATTTGATAGAATTTGAAGGAGGCTTCTTCCCAGTATCGATTTCTGCAAACTCAACGATTTCCAACTTCAGTTTTAACCAATCAATAAGAGAGATAAGCTTCAATGTGACCGGGCAAGACGGTACAGTAGGCTTCTGTAATCTAACATTCCCAAGCACTCTGGTTCAAAACCTCTGGCAAGGGACCTTCACAGTGCTGGTCGATGGAAAACAGCCTATGCATATCAGCACATTGACTGATGGAACGTACACCTATGTTTATTTCACCTATGTTCACTCTGAGCATGAAGTAGTGATAATCCCGGAGTTTTCGTCACTAGTCATTCTACCACTATTTATGGGAGTAACACTGTTAACAATCATGCTCCGCAGACGAAAGCATTCCAGACCAAATGCGAGCAAAAGCTGACCGTGCTCTAGCATCTTCTTTTTTTCGAGGAGTGAAAATTCCGAGAATTTAAACCAATGTCTAAACCTAACCCCCCGCACTACCATGTTGGTTGGTTGGATAAAACTTTACCCCCAAAACTTAAAACTCCCTGGGGCGTGTGTGGACATCTGAAAAGGAACTGCCATTGCAAGAATCAACAGATTTCGTGTGCGTGAGGGAATTGATTTTCGGTAAGTATCTTGGATTAATAATGTTTAAACCCTAAAGAATTATTCTTTCCAATGTGATATTACATGCAAGATGTAAAGGAAACTGTAAAGTGCTGTGGAACTGTCTACTCTATTGAAGCATGGCGATTGGTGTACGGATACATCGCGGACCATAAGGCTCCGGACGCTAGGTTCGAGAGACAAATGAAGGGACTCGGAGTATCACGGTCAGAGGCCTACACGCTATACTTTACGCAACTCTACAAACCATGGGAAGTCAGCTTCTCGAAGCTAAAGAACGCGAAAAGCGGACTACAAATTTCGGTCAACATCAATGAGAAAATGCTCGTTCCAAAAGCCCGAAAACGTTAGCGCGGCGTTCCCGTGATTTCTGTTGAAAGACAGAAAATTAGCTGAACCGGACTCAGGAAAGGATAAGTATTGCTGTTCCGTGTGCGGACGAGAGATTAGCGAAGAGGACTATGCAGAGTACGATGGCATGTGCTGGGAGTGTTGGGACGACCAGCTGACTGAAGAATCTGAAGACATGTTTGGAGAAGTCATGTAGACTGGGCACGACGTTATATTCAACGATTGGAATTGCAGTTGCGGAGTGTGTGATGGATGCTTTCAGATGCTCGATTGTTTGATCTGAACATAGAGAAAGTGCTTGAAGATTGGGAAGTCTATCATGCGATAAGAGAGATAATCGCTAACGCATTGGACGAGCAGGTTCTTACAAAGACAAAGGAAATTGAAATTTCCAGGGATGCAAAAGGTTCGTGGCATATACGAGATTTTGGGCGTGGTTTGAAGTATGAGCATCTTACGCAGAACGAGAACGAGGAGAAGCTTTCCCATTCCAATCTGGTCATAGGGAAGTTTGGGGTAGGATTGAAGGATGCATTGGCAACATTCGACCGTCATGGGATCAAAGTTTTGATAAAGTCTCGATATGGCGACATAACTGTAGTGAAGTCTGAGAAGCACGGTTTTGAAGACATAGTAACGTTGCACGCGTCTATTTCGCCTCCCATCGAGGGCAATCTTCAAGGGACAGAGTTCATTCTGGAGGGCTGTAGCGACGAGGATATTGAAACCGCAAAGAGCTACTTCCTGAAATTCTCTGGGGAAACAATTCTGGAAGACACGGTCTACGGGAGCGTTCTAGAGAAAACTGGGCAGTCAAAAATCTACATAAACGGCTTGAGAGCGGCAGAGGAAGAGAATTTCCTGTTTTCGTACAACATAACGTCGATTACGCAAGCGATGCGCAAAGCGTTGAACAGGGAAAAAACTCATCTGGGGAGAACTGCATATACGGACAGGGTCAAAACCATTCTCTTGGCTTGTAAGAGCAAAGATGTCGCCGAGCTTTTGGCGAACGATCTTCAGGGATATGAAACTGGGATGATGCATGATGAGTTGAAGTGGAATGATGTCTCGGTTCACGCCTGCAAGTTGCTTAATGCGTCGGATAACGTCATTTTCCTTACTCCTCAGCAGCTTGTTGAAGCAAAAGACATAGTCGATAATGCGAGGAGTGACGGTCTCAGAGTCGTGACAATTCCAGAGAATGTCAGAGAAAAAATCAGTGGGCTTCAAGACTACACTGGAAGAGGCATACGTGATCTTTCTGGATTCAAAGTTGAGTGGAATCAGAGTTTCAAGTTCAATTTTGTTGAAAGAAACGATTTGACGGATCAGGAAAGAATGGTTTTTGACGGTACTAAGCAGATAGCCGACCTCATTGGAGGGTTTCCGGCTAATGTCAAGAGAGTATTGATATCGGAAACCATGAGGATTGAGACATGTGGTCTCAGAGAAGCAGAAGGATTGTGGGAATCGTCTGACGGCAGCATAATTATAAAGAGAGATCAGCTAAGAAGCCTAAAAAAGTACTCAGGAACCTTACTGCACGAGATTGCTCATGCGATGAGTGGTACTAGCGATGTTTCGCGGGAATTTGAGGATCAATTGACATCTTTACTGGGGCTCGTTTCATCAAACGTTCTGACAAAGAATTCTAACTAAGGAAAAAGAACAAGTTTGAAATTCTGGTAGAAAGTGCGCCCGATTGTTCGTGATATATTCTTTTGTCCAACAACCACTTCAGTGCGTCGCGTATCTTGTAAACTGTGGATCAGAATAATCAAGTTATTCGACTGAATTCTCAATCTTTATTGCTACTAAATAGTCTCCCTTCTGAAGATATTTCTAGTGTGGGATAATGATTGTATTCTGGAGCTGAATTTGAAGAAGTTGTCCTCTCAATCACCACTTCGTTCAAGTATCCAGCTACATGGAAGTGGAGGGAGATTCTGCGAGGAAATTGGCAGACCCTGCTTTTTCACGCAAGTGGATACTGAAGTGAAGGGTTGGCTTTTTGAGCTTCAGGATGATCAGAGACTTAACATTGCACTAAAGGCCTTCAAGGCGATAGATAAGCAGATGCAGATAGGTGCTGATGTGCGTGAGGTTGTGGGTCAGGTTCTTAGAGAGATAAGAACCGATTTTGGCAACGTCAAAGATGCGATGGATAGGTCCGTCAAGGATTATTTGAAGGACATTGTTGCACAGGCGAAGGTTAGCAAGGAAGAGACTGAGAATTTTATCAAACAGAACATCGGAGATCAGACATCTCATCTTGTTGAAAAGGTTGACCTTCTCCTGAAGCAGGGAAAGAGCATTGAGGAAATTCAGAAGGCGCTGAAAGAGGACACTGAAAGTTTCGTGAAGAGTCTCATAACATCTCAGATGGAAGTGGTTGTCGACAAGATTGAAACGCTTCTTAAACAGGAAAAAAGCATTGAACAAATCCAGAAAGAAATGAAGGAAGACACTAAGAAGTTTGTGAAGGAAACTGTTGAAGAGCAGGTGAAACTGCTTGTTGAAAAAGTAGAGCTTCTGCTCAAGCAGGGCAAGAGTATCGATGAGGTTAAAAATGAACTGAAGAATGCGCTGAGCGAAATAGAAAACGCGACAGGTGGGCTTAACACGGTTTTGCAGAGCTTGAGAATCGCGCCGGTGAAAGGTGAGAAGGCAGAGTTAGAGCTTATTGGTCTGATTAACGAGGCTTTTTTGGCTAACAAGAACGTGACCGTTGAGCCTTTAGGCGGTCCAGACGCCACCGACATTATCGTAAAGTTTTCATATCAAGACTTGGAAATCGGCCGAGTATTGGTTGAAAGCAAGGCTGGCGACACGTGGAGCAATGAGTACCTTGAACAGACGAAGAGAGACATGAATCGCTATGGTATCGCAACTGCCGTATTGTCTGTCTTGAAACCACCAAGAGGAGCGAAGGTCAAAGGCTACACCATCGATGATTCTCTGGGAATAGTCATCATCACTACACCAGAATTGGCCGCGTCCACACTGGCGATGTTTTACGACCTGTACCTTGCAAACTACCGATTAGGAAAGAAAACATTCAATCTGCAGGCTATTATGGACGACAAAGACATTCTGTGCCATATCAACGACAACATGAATTGCTTGGACGACTGCAAGAAGATCAACGATTGTATCGACAAATCGCACAGAGACATTCAACAACTTGTAAATGCGATAATGAAAAGACTGAAGGATAACAACGAGAAAATCGCTTTGCTTCTAGCAAAACACGGACAAAACGCGGATCAAACCAAAACCTAAGCGTTCGCCTTCCAGAACAGGAAAAGTAAATTGAAGCGCGCTTATCTAACCAAGACAGCGCGGGAAAATAACAATGGAGAGTGTATAGACGCTGATATTATCAAACATAATTTCTTAACTTATTTTCAACACCCGCCCTTCCATCAACATTTCCCTTTTAACATCAAATTGCCGAAACGATACTGCCTCGAAAAGGGATGCATAATTGATTTGGAGACAACATCATTTTCCTCATGGTCTGGCTACATAATAACAATGGGCATCTTGGAAAAAGACAGAGCCATAGTTCATCAACTAACAGTTCCTAAGTACAAAGACTTTCAAGTTTATTGTTTTCAAAAGGCAAGAGAAACCCAAGAACCACGTTACGCCTATAATGCCCGCTTTGAAAGTGAGTTTCTTCAAATGGAACACGGTTGGATTGACCTAATGCAGTATAAACGGGTAGACCGCTTTCCCGTGTGCGCAAGAGGATTAGAAATTGCGAAAGCAAAAGAAAGTCATATCATAGAAATCGACAATTTTAATTACAAAGTTCGTTCCGAGAGTAGCGATCGATGGTATGCTGTCAGTTTTTCAGATGGTTTTTGGACTTGTGGATGCCCTTTTTGGGAGACATATTTTGAAAAGTGTAAACATATCTGGGCTGTGGAATTTGGTTTCAAAGGGTTAGATATGGAACACGTAGAAAGGGATGATTTGTTTACAGAAATATAGAAGGAAATTCCGAGAATTTAAACCGACTTTCAAACCTAACCCCCTATCGCGAAAGTGAGAGTTTGAACGTCGTCCTGACTAGGGTATAATGGTAGCCCAGAAGAGGTCCAAACGTTAGTTTAGATAAATGTAGCCAGCGCGGTTAGTATCTTGGAGTCTGTTGCTTTCTCGATAAATTCGTCTAGGTCTATCCTCTTTAGTAAC
>JARYLR010000041.1 GCA_029907545.1 Candidatus Bathyarchaeota archaeon
CTCGGTTTAAATTCTCGGAATTTTCATGTAGACTGAAGAACCAGATTAAAGTTTCACTCATTAAGTTGTTAAGTGCAGTTGGGAGTTAACAAAACTTAATTAACTTTATTTTAAGAATACGTCAAGAAAAAAGCTTCCACGAAATAGGTTAATGACTTACAGCCAAAGTGAGCATAAAACCAAATGTTCTATTAACAGCGATAAACAGTTTGCCAACAAGCGTGTTAATATTTTTCAAGGTTTAGAATTTCTGAAACTTCTCTTATAGAAGAAGAATCCAAACCCAACCAAACAAAACTATAAACGCTGCGCCAACACCGCGTCCAACGGGCTTTTCACACGCCTGCAACGTGGACAGTAGCCCATTTTCTCAACCGCAGCGTTATGCTTGTCCACATGGTCCTTAACTGTGTAGCTGCTCCTGGAAAGCCTAGCCGCTATAACCTTCATTCCCAAATGCTCGTTCACGTACAAGGCGATTATCTGCGCGTGTTCCCTGTCACCAAGCGTCTGGAACGTGCCGCGGCTCTCACCTTTCTCAGGCGCCTCTTCAAACTGAACTTTCAAGCCAAGCTGGTAGACGATTCCCTCGCCCTCCTTAACATGCCAGTCTACAAGCGGAAAAGTGCCTACGCCTATGTCGCCGCGCCTGGACAAGATCGCGAATTGAAAAGGCTTCATACGCTGCATCCAAGGCGGATTAATGTACCTGTACATGTAATGCAAGTCGCGTGGCAATCCTCCAGCTCCTAAGGACTTGAAAACCAAGAAGTCGATTAAAGACCTCACGTCGACATCCACCGCCATGAAACGTTGGCTGTCCAGCGCTAAACTTGTGCCGGTGTGGCGGGCTTCCCTCAGCCAGTACGAAACGAAAGTTTTTGCAAGCGTCTGGTTCTCAGTGATCTTCATGCGTGCGTATAATAGGTTGGCAGCTTCGCGGCATAACACGAACACAAGGCGGGACCATTTCAGCCTCTGCCATAAAATGGAAATGATTGTGTTTACAGCTTCAAACTCGCTGTCCAGGTTGGGATAAAGCGGGCTTGAATTGATTATAATGTCATAATTGCTGAAGTCGGATAAGCTTATCTTAGCGTAGGGCTTCACCTCTACACTCAGTTTTGTAGGAGTTTCAACTATGGCGTTTTCCGCCGAAAGGAGTAGAATGCGCTTTTCTTTAGCCCATTTCGAACGCAGCCAGCCTAGGTTTTCACCGCTTCTAGCTCCGAATAAATCAAGAACCGCGTTGCCAGCTTCCAAATGCAACTCTGCCAAATGTTCAAGGAAAGCGCTTTTCCCAGCACCACGCACGCCCAGACAAAACCACGTGTTAGCCTTGTCGAATGAAATATTGTGGGATCCTTCAAGCCATCCGATTTTCACAGTGTCTGCCTCCGCCCGCCTCTAAGCAACATTAGGGTTTCACTCCAAGTTTCAGGTGAAATAATGTTTTGGTAGATCACACGCATAAGCCGAATAAACTTTGGCAAAGCATAATCTACGTATTCCGTTTCAACCTCTTTAACCACGGCAAGCGGAGCAAAACCGCTTCTAAGAAACTCAGCAAGCATCACATAATACTCATCCCACGCTTTCTTCCGCTGCTTCTCATCCTGCGCGTTCATCCGCTCCCTAAACTGTTGCCAGCGCTCGCGGTCTTCCTCGCTGGACAGCCAAACACGACGCACCCAATAGAGGTAAACAGGCGCCTCCCTGATTGGGAAACCCCACGGCACACACGCGAAACGTCCCGTATTGTATGGTGTCGGAGGCGGCAACTCCACAAGGTTTAGAAAAGCACTGCAAACACGGGCCAACCTTTTAAACTCGTCCCTCTCCTCTTCATTGAACAGGTTTTCACGCGTTTGAGGGGGAAGCGCCCTGTAAGCTTCGTAAACATGCCGAATTTTCTGAATCCTGTCAGTCGACAGCACCGCGATAGCTAACTCTGTAGCGATAAGATCCTCTAATTCGCCTCGCTGCTTGGGCCGCACAGCCTCAGCCACAGTCACGTCCAACTCGTCTTCAACGGGCTGCTCTTCATTTTCATTCAAACTGGTTCACCGCCATTCTTCAAGTCTATACTGTTCAAATATCATTATGAAGAGATATAACAGGAAAAGCCAAGCCCACAAGGCTAATTTAACATGTAGTTCCAAGTTTGAAGACAAGACTGAAAAACTGTAGAATATGGCAATTGCGGCAATTGCCACCGCTACCTTGTTAAAACGGTAAAACATGCTCACTTTTCATACTTCCCCCTTATTTGCCCAGTATGTAAGGCAAGAATATGGCCCTTCAAGTCAACTTCTGTCGCGAAATACATTGGCTTGCCAACACTTCTGCAAAACTGGCATTGATACCAGGCTTCACCTGTTTTTAAATAAACTTTGCTGCCTTCACGCCTTACAATCCAGTCTTCTTGGGTTTTTGTTTCGTTAGAGTTTTGTAGTCTGCTTTGTTTTTGTTGCTCTTTCTCTAAAACAGAGCCGGAGAAGCTTAAATCACTTCTCATTGGCTGGGATATCTGTTCTTCTGGCTTGTTTCCAGAATCTGATACCTTTTCCTTGGCGCTTTCACAACTTCTCACTTTCTCACCAGGTATAGAAGGGGGATATACCACACTGCAGGGTTCAACTTTCACCTTCACTTTTCGTGTCATTATCCATACTCTCCAACACAACCTTTTCACCAGTGATCGGATCAATTATCTCTAAGGGGTATCCCCCCTCTGTAGGGTTGTGAGAAGGTGAGAAGTCTCCAACCAAGCTTAAAACGAACTCCATTAATTGTTCTGGCTTTATTTGGCTGCTCCTCTCTCCAATGAGAAGATTTTTAGGTTCCTTTCCAGAAAACACGCTGTAAATGTTTCTTCCCCCTTTCTTGTCTTTATTTAGGAAGCCCTTTTCAACAAGTTTCTCCATAAGCCTGTAACACGTTTTGTATGGTATGCCTGTTTCGTCAGCTACAAACCTTGCAGTGACGTCTTCTATTACACCTTTCTTAACAGCAGCAAAAATCTGCTGCTCTTTAACATCTAAATCGCTTATGGTCTCTGTTATGGCGTCTAAGCCAAGCTGCAACGCAATGTATAAATCAACTAAATCAGCTTCTTGCCATTTCTCTTTAGACTTTTGGAAACGTCGCACCCAAGCTATAAGGCTAATTAAGTCACAAAGTTTATCAGGATCACGTCTGGATTCGCTTCTTTCACTTTCAAGCAGTTTCTCCAGGTTTTCTGCATATGGCACCTTTGGTAGCTCCTGCATTGGCTCTTCGTTTAGCAATAGCCAGAAGGCACACTGCCAAACTTTCAGTTCTTCTTCTGGAAACAGTTGCCTCTTGCCAGCCCTAAACTTCAGCTTCTCCAACTTCACTTTTTTAGTCAACTCTGGGCTAGCATTTGTGTGAAGCGTCCACATGCCAGATTCGAGAGCAATGTCTCCTGTCACAGCATTGCTGGTTGTAGCCACCGCTTTAACAGGCAAAGTCACCGTTTTAGTGGTCATTTCTCCAGTGTCAGGATCCTTCAACGCATATTCACTGATCAAACCACCGTCATCAGCTCTCATAAAACGCAAATGCCTTCCTTTTTCTCCTGTCAATTCGGGACTGTCAGGTATGTAAAGCAGATCACACCCTTGCAGTTCTTCAGAGTAGCGAAGCGTGGCTGCTGTGAAAAAGCTTCTCTCAGCCACTTTTAGGCAATGTTCCAGCAGTTTAAGCCACATACGTAGCATAGTGTCCTTAGCTGTGCCAGGCTCACCCAACACTTTTATAATGCTTGTCATTTGGTGTTTGGCTGCTCCTGTCAAGAGAAAACCCAAAAGCCTCTTGTTTCTCTCCTCTCCTATAACAAATCTTGGCTTGTCTATTTTAGGCACGACAAAACCCATTTCGAAAACCTTCCCCAATTTATAAAAGAAGGCTGGATCCTTCAGAAGTTGCCTGGCTTTTTCCTTACTTTCTTCTGGGAACTCTTCTTTGGGTTTAACCCATAAGGGACATTTTGCTTCATCGCAGAACTTAGCTAAAAATTCGTCGCTGCAGCCATACACGTAGCCATGTTCCACTGCACTTTTTACGATTACGTCTAACTCTTTCCAATGCAGTTCCGGAGTGTTCAGCTTGTTCCAGTTCTTCAAAATCTCTTTGCGGACAGTTTCAGGCTTATATTGCTTAAAATTTATAAAGTATGACGCAAGCCGGATTCCATATTCGTTTCTGAAGCCTTCTTTGGCGCCTTTAAGCAGTGCCTTTATGCACGGTGGATCCTTGCCTCTGTAAGGCTGCTTAGATAAGTCTGGCTGGTCGAACCACGCTTGGCTAGGCTTTTCAACTTTAATCCCAGCCTTCTCTAATGCTTGATAAAAGAGAGTCTCTAAGTCTTCAACTTCTGTTGGCGTGTTATCGTTTAAGCGTCTGTAGCCTTTGCTTGGAGCCATAATGCAAAGTTTGCCTTCTCCCAAAATTTCCAAGCCACAAACATTATGGTAAACTGAAACGGTCTTTGGTTTAACATGGCAAACATAAATCCAATGTTCCCCACCGCTGGAAGTCTGGTCCCTCTGAGTTGTTGGCAAAAACCTCAAAACTTGCCTGCCTTTTTCCACAACTTCACTTGGCAAATTTTTAACGTCGAAGTCTATGGGTCCAACGTAAAGCCCATTATTCAGTTGCTGTCCACAGATTATGGCAAAACCATCAGCTTCTTGCCAAGGTAAAGCTTCAAAATCAAGCTCATTTTGTCTCTCATGTTGCCATCGACTCCATTTGTGCAGTGGCTCCTTGCCTTTAAGCAGCACAATGTTGCAGCCTTCAAGCCAGTATTCTCTTGCTGCAGCCTTCAAAGCTTCAGCCACTATTTCTCACCTTTCAAAATTTTTTGACATTCCTCAACCTTAGCCAGAAGGGGGTGCAGCCTTTCCCTAGCAACAACCTTCCGACAGACTCCAATCCATCGGCATTTTTGGCAGTTGTTTGGGTAAACAGGTTTGCCAAAGTAGCCAATGCAGCCTGGCACGCTGTTGCTGTCTCCGTTGGTCACGGCGTCTTCTCCTTAAAGCGAAGTTTTAGGTCTTGCTTCAAAACTTCCAGCGACGCTAGAAGTTGCTCGAGGTCAAGCTTTGGGTTGTAAAGTAAAACTGTTGCAGCATTAATTACAAAGGGTATCTCTTCTCCAGGCTGTGTCTCGGTCTCTCGCCTGATTAACTCGGGGATATGCGCTTTGCTTGTTTTCGTCAGCTTTATTGTTCCTACAGGCCTTATTCTTGTCTGTTTCTCTTCCATTCTTACTACCCCACGTTTACTTTAAGTAACCTTTAATAGGTGCCAAATAAATTTAGATGTAAAATTCGTTTAGGAGACTACACAAAATGAAAACGCCATTAACCGAAGCAGATTGGCATGTTCTGCACGCTGTAGCCACGCAAAAAACTCCAACATACAACCAGCTTCTAAACAGCTTAGTAAACAGCTTGGAAGGAAAAGTCGGCAGCAACAAAACCTTACTTTACAGCCTAAAAAAACTTGAGTTTTTAAACCTTGTCAAAGCTAAAAAGGCGTCTGACAAATTGCGAAAAGGATATGTTGGCAGAAAAGCCACTTTTTTCAAGCTGACACTTGAAGGGCTGTTCCTTGTTTTGCTAGAGCTAGTTGATAAGTTAGAGCGGAACAAGGCAGACATAGACAACATTGTATTAAACAACAGGCAGCTACTGCCGTTAATCTTTAACTACTGGCGTGCCTGGCAAACAAAAGGAGTAACCGACATTGCTTACCAACTTCTAAGAAACACTGTCCTTGAAAACGCTTCTGAATTTCTGTTCTGCCTGTCAGGCAGGCTTGAACTTTACGAACAGCTTAGGAAAAGCCAACCCAGAGAAATTTTCATTCCACCTGAAAAAATGAAGAAAAACTTGGATATAATTATTAAACAAGCCAATGCAATTGGAATTAAAAGAATTTCTAACAGTGTTGTGGAAGAAATCTTCCAAGCTTTTGAAACCATAGACAAGGCTGCTGAAGCTATTAGAGCTGAGAAACTTTACATGAAATTTTATTTTCCATCAAACATGCTTCCTGAAGGCTTCACTGATTTTTTGGCTATATGCAGGGAAGACAGGCAGTTAAGAGAATATTTGGCACGCCAACTGGACAGCCTTGAAAAGACTTACGCCAGCATGTTGGAAAACGTTAGAAACTGGAAGGGCTGGTTCTCTGCAGAACAAAACCATCATGAGGTTCTGTTGCGTCTTCGAGCGATGAGTGATAGATAAAGGTGATGCTTTTCGAGTGTTGCATTTGGGTGAAAACATGAAAAAAAATAAAATGAATATACATATGAAAAAACAGGAAATTGCGGAAGCAAGAGAGAGCAAAATTACTTACCAAGAGTTATTTGATGCAGCTGAAATCTTCGAGGAAGACCCTAAAGCTCGTAGTGATGATTGGATTATGGCTCGGAAATTTGTAGATTGGAAAAATCTACACAACTTACCTACAATAGAAATCATAGAGAGAGTCATTAAATTCTTGAATAATTGGGGTTGCTATTTATACACCGAGGAAAAAAATTATCCAAAAATGGCTGAAAGAATAAAAGAAGCATATCGAAAGTCGATACCCTTTCCAAAAGCTTTGGAGAATGAAACCTTGGAGGATCTTGATTTTGAGAAGAAAATAGACATAGACGGAAAAGAATATGCAAATGAAGAGATTCTACAAAAGGTCTTTGCAAATTTCTGTCAAGTAGGGTATAAATTCAAGGGTGTTGCTGCCTCAAAAGTTCTTTCGCTTATCAATCCACATTTGTTTGTAATGTGGGATATAACTGTTTGTGCCAAATATGGGATAAGATCTCCGTCTGATCCAAACGTGAGAGACAAGCAATACGTCCCCGATTTCATTTCTGTGATGAAAAAGAAAGCAAATGACGTAATAGACTCTTACATGAAAGACAAGAAATG
>JARYLR010000042.1 GCA_029907545.1 Candidatus Bathyarchaeota archaeon
GACCCGTAGCTCTAACAATCTGCCTATGCGTCTTAGGCTTACCATCACCCAGAACAGCAAACATCTTGTCCCAAGAAGGATGACGCGAACCAGCCACAAACATCCCTACAATATCATTCTCAATCAACGATATAAACATTCATAGTTTGAACGAAAATCCAAAATGCGTTTAGCAGAGAAAATCAAAAGAAGATTTAGAGAACTTCTTTCTCAAAAATAACCCCAAAAAACGCTTAAATCCTATAAAATTAGTAGTGGGGTAGCTGGGATTTGAACCCAGGACCGCCAGCGCCCCAGGCTGGTATCCTTGACCAAGCTAGACGACTACCCCACTGTTTTTGCATGGTTGTAGAGTCTTGACAAGCTTTCTAAATAGCTTTTGTCCTTGCTGATCTTGATTTATGATTCTTCTTCCGCTTTTGAGGTGAGGGCGTGGTTTCCGTGGCTGATAGCAATTAGCCTTATATGAAAAAATGTTTCATAAACTTTAAATAATGCTATAAATGAATGTGAAAACTGGCAGCTAGTTCTCGAAGTCACAAAAAAGAGGGGAAAGTGAAAGTATGAACAAGAAGGCAGTTGCCGGAATGATGCTTGTCCTGCTTGTAGGAAGCATCGTGTGCATGTTGAGAGGTCCCGTTGGAAGTGTTTCTGCGTTCAGCGGAGGCGAAGACTGGTGGGCTGTCTTTCACCATGATCCTGCCCACACAGGATTCTCAAACTCGACAGTGCCAAGTGACCTTTGCTTGTGGTGGGATACTGGCACCAGCATAAACGGTTCGGTAAGATCCTCTCCTGCTGCGGTTGGCGGCAGAGTCTTCGTTGGATCGTCTGACAAGAAGCTCTACGTCTTAAACGCTACGACAGGAGCAATCATATGGAGCTACTCAACAGGAGGCGCGGTTGAATCCTCTCCTGCTGTTGACGAGGACGGAAGAGTTTGGGTAGGATCCATGAACGGCAGCATCTACGCATTGAACGCAACAAAAACGACAGCAAGCCTCATCTGGAAATTCTCAACTCCCACCAAAGGCGCAATCTATTCGTCACCCACCGTTGCCGCCGGCATAGTCTATTTTGGATCACTCGACGGCTACGTATATGCCCTAGATGCGGCAGCAAAAACTGAGAAATGGAGATTCTGGACTGCATGCCCTGTTTTCTCCTCTCCAGCAGTCTCTGGAAGCAGAATCTTTGTAGGAGCCAGCGACGGCAGGGTCTACGCCTTAAGCTTGACCGGAAGAGTTGAATGGTTCTTCAACACGGGGCAAAACTGTTCTTCTTCTCCAACTATGGTTAATAGCAAGGTTTTCGTGGGATCAGACAACGGCAAAGTGTACGCGCTAGACGAAACAACAGGAGCACACATATGGAACTTTACGACCCAAGGAAAGGTCAAGTCCTCTCCCGCTGTGGTAGGCGGCATGGTTTTCGTAGGATCAGATGACAGTAGGATATATGCCTTAAACGAAACGACCGGAACACAAATATGGAATTACACAACCGGAGGTGCTGTCCGTTCTTCTCCAGCGATCGCAGATGGCAGAGTCTTTGTGGGATCAGGTGACAGCAAGCTCTATATTCTTAATGCATCCAGAGGAAACCTTATCCTGAACTACGCAACCGAAGGCCCAGTATGCTCTTCACCGGCGGTTGCTCAGAAAATGGTGTTCGCAGGCTCAGATGACAAGAAAGTCTACGCCTTCGGAGCCGAAAACAAGCCGCCGCAACCTATAATAGCTCCTCCAAAACAGCCGTCTCTTCTACAGAGAGCCTATTTCAACGGTTCCTCAAGCTACGATCCTGACGGTGGAATAGTTAACTGCACGTGGAATTTCGGAGACGGTTCTGCCCCGATGAAAAACATCGCTTGGAGCATTGGAAAAGTCGCTAGCCACATCTATATGAACGCGGGAGAATACGTGGTAACGCTGACAGTGACCGACTCTCACCCTATCCCAGCCATGCGCCAAACAAAAAACACGTCACTAGCTATACAAGTGAATGAAGCTTGGCCCATGTACCGTCATGATTGGAATCACACTGGCGGATCAACCTCGCTTGCGCCTTCCACCAATGGCCTTCTCTGGAGCGTCGTTATTGGGCCTGATGCAAGCACTGACGCCTACATGTACCCTTCTCCAGCAGCTATGGAAGGCACGGTCTACATAGCCAGCACCAACGGCAAGGTTCACGCCATAAACGCAACAAACGGCTCAATAGTCTGGAGCGAGATAAAGGGAAGCACCTTCCACGCGTCTCCCGCTTTGTCTAACGGCGTTGTCTTCATAGGAGAAGAAGGTGGGCATGTTCTAGCAATACATGCTTGCAATGGAACAAACAAATGGATAACAGCAACTTACAACATCATATACTCGTCTCCAACCGTGGCCTACAGCAGAGTTTTCATCGGTTCAGGAAACAAAATCTACGCACTTGATGAAAACACAGGCAGCATACAATGGAGCTACGACATAGGTGGACAAGTCTATTCTTCTCCAGCCGTCTATGATGGTAAAGTATATGTTGGCTCGTGGAACGGAAAAGTCTACGTGCTTAATGCGACAACAAACAATCCAGCAGGAGAACTCGTAAAGACTAGCGGTTTTCTCTTAAGCGGAATACGATCATCACCAGCCGTCGCTTATGGCAGAGTTTTTGTAGGAACCTATGACGGAAAGATCTACTGCTTAGATGCAACCAGCCTTAACGAGCTGTGGACTGGGGGAATCAAGATAGGAAATCGGGTGGATTCTTCACCCGCCGTATCCGCCGACACAGTCTATGTGGGCTCTGCCAATGGCACCATGTACGCTTTTTCATTCACCGGAGCACTGAAATGGAAAAACAGTTCAATTGGATCAGTAGGCTGGTCATCTCCAGCGATTGCTGACGACAAAGTCTTTTTCGGCTCAACAAACGGGACAATCTACGCGCTAAACGCGAAAAATGGCATGCTCGTGTGGAGCAGCCAAACAGGAGGCCCAGCCGACTCTTCTCCAGCCATCTTCAACGAGACGCTCTATGTTGCCTCTAAAGATGGAAAACTCTACGCTTTCTGGGAGGCTATTCACGACGTGGCCATCACAAGCGTAACCCGCTCACCTTTCAGGGTTGATCCAGGAGGAACTGTTAACATCAACGTAACCGTAGAGAATCAGGGAACCTATGACGAGGCAAACCTCAATGTTACGGTATACTACTCCAACGCAACTTACATATGTAAAGCAAATAGCACCGTTATCCCGAGTCTTTTCAAACGAGACAAAACAACGGTGCCGCTACTTTGGAACACGTTAGGAGTCGCCAACGGCACCTACACTATTACCGCAAACGTTACAATAGAAGGCGATAACGATTTAGGAGACAATGTGCGCACTGCCGACGGCACAGTCACAATAGGAGGATATCATGACATAAATATCACTGATGCATGGCTGGGCTACGACACGCCTGTCTCCAGATGCCGTTACAAAACAGTTGTCGGTCAAGGCTATAATGCAACAGTGTGGGTAAAAATACAGAACGAAGGCGATTTTCCAGAGACCAGCATCCAAGTCACCGCATACTGGTCCAATAGTTCACATATAAGCCAGATAATCAAAACCCGCATCCTAAGCGAGCTACCAGTCAACGGATCCGCGACAATATCAATTCTCTGGGACACTGCCAGCATCGTCAAAGGCAACTACACCATCCACGTTAAAGCAGAGGCAGTTCCAGGCGAAAGCGAAACCTCAAACAACGTGAAATATCTGGGCTACTCAGTGCTGGTCAGCATTCCAGGCGACATCAACGCTGACCGACAAGTTGACCTTAAGGATGTCTTCTCTATCGCTAACGCATATGATTCGCGAGTTTGCGAATCAAAATGGAATCCAAACTGCGACATGGACAACGATGGAGTGATTGACTTGAAAGACTACCTTCGCGCTGTCACAAACTTTGGCAAACTATGGTAAATCTCGCGAAATCAAGTGAGCGTCTCCATCGAAGAGCAGTAGCCAAGCCACAAACGATTCTTCTTCGCCTATATATAAGGGGAATCAAATTTCCTCGTCCCGTGAAAGTTTTATATAGTGCCGAACCGACTATTACCGCTTGAGCGTCATGGCTGAAATCTGTCCAACATGCGGCTTACCCAAAGACCTGTGTGCTTGTGTCGAGATCGAGAAAGAGCAACAGCGCATCCGTATACGTCTTGAAACCCGAAGATGGGGCAAACCAACAACCATACTAGACGGCATAGACGACAAAACCACGGACCTCGCTGAACTCGCGAAACGCCTCAAAGGCTACTGCGCATGCGGCGGAACCGCGAAAAACGGGCAAATAATCCTCCAAGGAGACCACAGAGACAAAGTTCGCCAGTACCTAGTCAAAACCGGATACCCACAGGAAAACATACAACTCCAATAGCCACAGACACAGAAAATATCAGAGCGCAGAGAAAATGAAGTTTCTTTCAGATCTCCGTGAAGTGATTAGCTTGCTGAAACACCAGAAGCCTACTCAAATCTTTTGCCCAAAATGCAAAAGCCCAAACATCCGCCTCTCATCGCAGCATTTCGTTCACTGGCTGACTAGACAGTACACGTGCGAAGAATGCGGCTACAACGGACCAGTAGTTATCGAGATGGAAAAGGAATACCCTAGTCCGGAAGCTCGAGATTAAGCTGCTTCTTCAGAGTTTTGTACCGGTTGCGCACCGTGACTTCCGTAACTCCGGCTGCCTCAGCAATGTCTTTCTGCGTCTTTTTTTCGTCGCCCTGAAGACACGCAATATACAAGGCGGCAGCAGCCAGCCCCATCGGGTCTTTACCTGCCGCAGCTCTCCTCTTTCTTGCGTCGCGAAGAATCTGAATTGCTCGCCCCTGAGTTTTGCCTGAAATTCCTGTTCTTTCAGCGATCTTCGAGACATAGGTCAACGGGTCGGCAATAGGCATATGCACTTCAAGCTCGCGAAGCAGAAGCCTGTAGCATCGGGCAACGTCCTTCTTGTCAACCAAGCTTGCCTCTGCGATTTCTCGCAGTGTCCTCGGTGTTCCGCTTCCGCGGCAAGCTGCGTACAAGGCAGCAGCAGCAATAGCCGCGATTGAACGACCTCTGACCAAGCCCTTGTCCAGAGCCTTACGGTAAATTACCGCAGCCTTTTCCTTGATCGGCGGCGGAATAAACACTTTATCTGAAAGCCTGTCAAGCTCAGCCATTGCCTGAGCCAAGTTTCTATCAATAGACGAGTGCACTCGTGAACGTATCTGCCACTTTCTCAAACGCCACATCTGTAGCCTCGTGGAAAGCGGAAGTTTCCTTCCGAAAGCGTCGCGGTCCACTTGGCTTATGGCAGTGGACAACCCTTTATCATGAACCGAGTAAGATGTGGGCACGCCGACTCTGCTTCTTGAGGCTTTCTCCTCCTGCGTGAAGGCACGCCATTCCGGCCCCTTATCCATCATCTGCTCGTATAAAACTAGTCCGCAGTCGCCGCAGACAGTCTCGCCCGTATCGTAATCGTGGACGAGGTTGGGGCTTCCGCATTCGGGACACTTGTCAACGAAGCGCTGACGTGTCTTGACTTCGCCCTTGCTCAACGTGTTTCACCTTCTTCGATCGGCGTAGAACCGTTACACTATAATTCCTCATCAGGGATCAGAAAACAGCAAGTCCGGCCCTGCGCGTGTTCTATCCAGATGAAATGTTTTAATATATAAATCTTATGGTTCCTTTCAGAATATCAGACGAACAAATTCTAAATACTTACCACGATTACTGATCACAACCCTCCAGACACAAAACACAGAAAAAGCACACCGAGAGGAAAGCTTTAATCAAAACTGCCCCCAAGAAAAACCTGCGACACGAGCGACCGCGGAAGCCCGGTGGTGTAGTGGCCAAGCATAGCGGGCTTTGGACCCGCCGACGAGAGTTCGAATCTCTCCCGGGCTACCAAAGATTTTCTTAAGACTTATTATTGAGAAACGGGCATGAACTGTTC
>JARYLR010000043.1 GCA_029907545.1 Candidatus Bathyarchaeota archaeon
TGTTGAAAATGATTGTTTCAGTTCCTGTTCAGATAATGGAACAATGCAAAGAGACTATGATGAAAGAAGGACTCGTGACTGTAGAGTATTATGAAGAAGCAATGAAAGAAGTTCAAGCGTTTTTGTCTCACCCGGGCGCTTTTGCAATGGGTCTCACTTTTCTGGCTGTGGGAAAGGTTCCTTGAACTGAAAGCCCTCTCGAACGGAGCCTCACTTATATGCGGGATGGAAAATAAAGGTTCATGGATTAAATCCCACCCGCGCTTTGAAAATAGTCTTCTTTAGTGATGGGATAGATATAAATTCCGAGAATTTAAACCGAGATTTAAACCTAACCCCCGCACTTTACTCTTCACTCAAAGAAAGTTAAAATCAGACAGTTGAAAAGATCTCTTTCCTTGAACCTAGAAATCAAATGAAACCAGCAAATGTTTCGGCTAACACGTTTGTTTGTGTGAAAATGCTTAAGTATTCCCTACGTCATAATCTGGATAAACCCAATTGGAGTTGTTACGTTGGACTTGAAAAGAAGTGAAACCGAGAAGAATCTGCTTGCTGCGTTTGCAGGCGAGTCTCAAGCGCGGATGAGATACACTTTTTTCGCCAGCGCCGCCAAGAAAGAAGGCTATGAGCAGATTGCAGCAATATTTCAAGAGACTGCTGACAATGAAAAAGAGCATGCTGAACTGTTCTTTAAGCATCTCAAAGGCGGACTGGTAGAGATCACCGCTGCTTATCCAGCGGGCATTATAGGCTCTACCAGCCAAAACCTGAAAGCCGCGGCAGAAGGTGAAAAAATGGAGTGGGGAACACTTTACCCAAGCTTCGCTGAAGTAGCCGACAAAGAAGGCTTTAAGGACATTGCAAGGACTTTTCGAGATGTAGCCAAGGTCGAAAGCTATCACGAGCGCCGCTACCTAAAACTACTTGCTAACATCGAGCTTGGCAAAGTCTTCAAAAAAGATTCATCCATCAAATGGAAATGTCGAAACTGCGGCTACGTGCATGAAGGCGTTGAAGCGCCAGAAAAGTGTCCTGTCTGCAGTCACGCACGAAGCTATTTTGAAGTCTGGTGTGAAAACTACTGAGGGCGCCAAGCACGGCAGTCGCCATGGCAGAGGGAATACACTCAAGGCAACACTTCACTCTTCAACCGAGTATTATTTCTGCTCAGCATGCGGGTATGTTGCCGACGGCAAACCACTCGAAGCATGCCCTGTGTGCGGTGCCTCAAAAGCCAAGTTTCAGAAAATCGAATAATCAAGTTGTAAGCATTGGCAAATGAAAAATATAGTCTGTGAGACAATTTATAACGGTTCTTGCTTGCAATGCGTATGTCTTTTTAAACCAGTAAGGTTTAAATAAAGTCCAACTTATTTCGTTGTTAGCTTCAACAATAATCGGAAGGTAATAGATGCCGCAAGAATACCGCCACATACTCAGAATAGTAGACGCTGACGTAGACGGCACCTTGAAAGCGTCCTATGCACTAACAAGAATAAAGGGCGTAAACTTTAGTCTAGCAAACGCCATCTTAAAGAAGGCAGAAATAAACCCTGAAAAGAGAGCAGGCTTTCTAACAGAACCCGAAATCGAAAAAATCGAAGAAATAATCAAAGAGCCATCAAGATTCGGGCTACCAAGCTGGCTTCTAAACAGAAGAAAGGATGTAGAATCAGGCAAGGATCTGCACCTCATAAGCGCCGAGCTGGTGCTGAGAAACAAAATGGACATCGAACAAATGAAAGTCATGAAATCATGGCGAGGATACCGCCACGCCTATGGACTCAAAGTCCGCGGACAAAGAACAAAAACAACAGGGCGCTCTGGAAAAGCCCTTGGCGTGAAAAAGAAACTGCTTATCAGAAAGCCTGGCGCAGAAGAAGGTAAGTGACAATGGGCGATCCGAAAAAACAGAGGAAAAAGTTCGAAACCCCACGTTTTCCATGGCGAAGCGATGTTCTCCAAGAAGAACTTAAACTTATAGGCCAATACGCGCTTAGAAACAAACATGAGCTCTGGCGGCACGAAACCATGCTTTCAAAGTTCAGAGGAAACGCGCGGTTGCTAATAGGCAAGGTACCTGAAGAACGCAAAAAGATGGAAGACGCAATGCTCTTTCGCTTGAAAAAGTTCGGCATACTCGACGAAACTGCCGTACTTGATAATGTCTTGGACTTGACCGTTGAAGACATTTTAGAACGCCGCCTTCAGACGATTGTTTTCCGTAAAGGATTAGCTAAGACCATGCATCAGGCACGCCAGTTGATAACCCATGGACACATAGCTATAGGTGAGCAAAGAATAACAATTCCAGGATACTTGGTTACAAAAGAAAAAGAGAACCAGATAGCTTACGTTCCCAAAAGCTCTATTGCAAATGTGAATCATCCTTTACGTCAAACTATAGTAGGTGCACCCGCGGCAGAGATTAGACCTGAAGAGTTAAAGTGAAAATTATGAGCAGCAAAAAGAACGAGAAATGGGCTGTCGTACACATTTTCAGTTCCTACAATAATACACTGATCCACATAACCGATATCTCAGGCGCCGAAACCATCGCAAGAACCTCTGGAGGCATGTTCGTAAAAGCAGACAGAATGGAGTCCTCACCCTATGCAGCTATGCGCGCAGCTATAGCAGCAGCAGACGCAGCGAAAGACAAAGGCATAACC
Organism: Candidatus Bathyarchaeota archaeon; assembly: GCA_029907545.1. Taxonomy (GTDB): domain Archaea; phylum Thermoproteota; class Bathyarchaeia; order Bathyarchaeales; family Bathycorpusculaceae; genus JAGTQT01. The sequence continues at coordinate 2,676 of JARYLR010000043.1, forward strand.
GCCATACACATCAAAGTCAGAGCTCCCGGGGGATCTGGACCTAGAACGCCTGGACCAGGGGCGCAGGCAGCAATTAGAGCGTTGGCTAGGGCTGGATTTCGCATCGAACGTATTGAGGAAGTAACGCCTGTCCCCCATGATGGTACGAGACGTCCTGGGGGGCGAAGAGGAAGAAGGGTTTAGCAGACAATGCCTGTTTTTCTTTTTATAGAAAAATTGAAATAACTCACAAGTATCTTATTGAACGGCACTACAATGTATTAATAGTCGTTGTGGAGTGGTTAAGCAAGTGAAGATTGAGGTGTTAGAAAAAGACGAAAGAAATATGCGTCTGCTTATTCGAGAGACTGATGTTCCATACGTGAACGCTTTAAGAAGAATTGCTATTTCTGAGGTGCCGTGCCTAGCAATAGGCGAAGTCGTAATAATCGAAAATAGCTCCATTCTACAAGACGAGATGATCAGCCATAGACTTGGGCTTATTCCGCTGAAAACTGACTTGGATAGCTATAATCTGCCTGAGGAATGCGAATGTAAAAGCGAGTTTGGCTGCAACCTCTGCAGAGTCACACTCACTCTTGATGCAGAGGCAAAGGAAGGAACAAGAACCGTGTACTCAGGCGAACTTGTCTCTGAAAACCCGGAAATAGTGCCGGTAAGCGACAAAATCCCTTTAATCAAGCTGGCGAAAGAGCAAAGGCTCAGGTTAGAAGCCTACGCTCGACTTGGAAAAGGAAAAAACCATGCGAAATGGCAGCCTGTTTCAAAATGCACCTACAAGTACTTGCCGAAAATTGAGATTTACAGCAAACGCTGCGACGGCTGCGGTAAGTGCGTGGACATATGCCCTAGAAAAGTGTTGGCTAAATCTCAAGACAAGATAGAAGTCCGAGACTTGATGGCTTGCATTCTCTGTCAAGATTGCGTTAAAGCCTGCCCTCAGAACCCCAAGGCTATAGAGGTCTCCGGCGACGAAAACACTTTTGTGTTTAACATAGAATCCACAGGAGCACTTCCGCCAGAAAGAGTACTAGCCGAAGCAGTAAAGATCCTAGACAAACAGCTGGAACAGTTCGAAAACGATCTTAAGGTGAAGAAAGATGAAGACTGAGACTACAAATCCTCAGCTTATAGAGCTTGCGCGTTTTCTGAAGAAACATAGTAGAGAAAGCGGGTCGCGCATCTGGCAAGACATAGCTGAACGCTTGGTTAAGCCCAAACGGAAACGGATCACCGTAAACCTAAGCCGACTAAACAGATACACGGAAAAGAACGAAACTGTAGCTGTTCCAGGTAAGGTTCTCGCTGCTGGCGAACTTAACCATCCCCTCACGATAGCAGCTTTCAGTTTTTCAGCTCAAGCCCAACAGAAAATCGAGGCAGTGCACGGCAAATGCCTCACATTTTTCGACCTTGTAAAAAAGAATCCGAAAGGCTCAAAAATCAAGATAGTGGGGTGAAAAAATGCAGACAAAAACTTTTAGTGTAATAGATGCTGACGGGCTGATTCTGGGCAGAATGGCAAGCATCGTTGCTAAACGGTTGCTTAAAGGTGAAAAAATAGCCATAGTCAATACTGAAAAAGCAGTCTTATCTGGAAAAAGAATAAGCAAAGTAAGAGAAGCCAAAGAGTTTCTGGAAGTAGGCGCCCCGAAGAGAGGCCCATTTCACTACAGAAAGCCCGATAGAATAGTCAGAAAAACAGTGAGAGGCATGCTTCCATACAGGCAGCCGAATGGGAAGATGGCATACAAGCGGCTCAAAACATATATCGGAGTCCCAGAAGAGCTTAAAACCCATAAACCAGAGACTTTGAAAGAAGCACAAGCCAAGAAACTGGTGTGCCCTTACTTTACAGTAGGTGAATTAGCGAGAGAAATTGGTTGGAATCCTGAGGGATAATGATGCCTACAAAGAAAGTTCTTGTCGTCAGCGGGAAGAGAAAAACAGCTATAGCAAGAGCTGTCGTCAGGCAAGGAGCAGGCAGAGTATGGATAAACAAAACACCAATAGAGGTTTTCACCCCTGAAATTGCACGCGAAAAAATCATGGAACCGCTTATTCACGCTGGAGATGACATAATAAGAAACGTGGATATCGCGGTTAAGGCTTGGGGAGGCGGATACATGGGTCAAGCAGAAGCAGCTAGAATGGCTATCGCGAACGCCCTGCTGAAGTGGACAAAAAGCGCGCATCTGCGCACCGTTTTCGCTGAATATGAGAGAACAATGATTGCTGGTGACACACGAAGAAAAGAGCCGAAAAAGTTCGGTGGACCTGGAGCGCGCGCTCGAGACCAGAAGAGCTACAGGTGAGAGGGAAAGCGATGATCATCCCTATAAGATGTTTCACTTGCGGTAAAGTGGTTGGAGACAGCTGGGAAGAGTTCGCTAGAAGAGTCAAAGCTGGAGAGAACGCTGGCGAAGTTTTAGATAGCTTGGGAATAAAGCGCTATTGCTGTAGGCGAATGTTGCTGTCGCATGTTGAAATTATCGATGAAGTTTTACGTTTTTATGAAGAGGCAGAGAAAAGAAAAGAGGCAAGAAACTTCTACTGAGACGTGAAAGGAAAATATGTCGGCAATCATTGAGGATGTTGTTGCAAGAAAAGTTTTCAATAGCCGCGGCGAAGAAACCATAGAAGTTGACATAATAACCACTTCAGGTTTCGGAAGGGTATCTGCTCCCGCTGGAAAGAGTCGAGGAGAAACCGAAGTAGTCTACTACCCACAGGGTGGTGTAGATCAGGCATTAAAGAAAGTCGAAGAGCTTGTGTCCTCAGAGCTTGTAGGTTTAAATGCTGATTTTCAAGAAGAAATCGACAGAACTCTCCACGAAATTGATGGCTCAAAAGATTTCAGAATCTTAGGCGGAAACACCGCTTTTGCAATTTCCTTAGCCAATGCAGAGGCGGCTGCAAACTCTTACAGCCTTCTTCTCTTCCATTATCTTGGAGGGCGCGTTGCAAATGAACTTCCATACCCGTTGGGAAACGTAATTAGTGGTGGGCTTCATACACGGGGAGATTCGCCGGATATTCAAGAGTTTCTA
>JARYLR010000044.1 GCA_029907545.1 Candidatus Bathyarchaeota archaeon
GAATAAGGAACTTGCTAAAGACGTGGTCGCACTAGACGATGAAGTAGATCGCTTCAGCCTTTACGTAATCCGCCAGTTGAAGGCTGCTGTGCAAAGTGAGATAGTCCTTAGAGACATTGGGCTTTTCACCCCAAGAGACTGTTTGGGCTACAGGCTAATAGTTAAGTCAGTTGAGCGAATTGCTGACCATGCAGTCAAAATTGCCGAAAATTTGCTTTTGTTAGATGAGCGGATAGACGACTCAGTTTTTCAAAAAATATCTGACATGAGCTCTTTCGCGAGGTCGGTATTCGACGATTCCATAAAGTCCTTGTTCAAGAAAGACTACCAGCTGGCTGACAATGTAGTTATGAAAGCAAAAACGATGGCTGCAATGGAGAATGATGCTATGAAACTAATTGCCAAAAAGATAGAAGCGCTCAAGGTGTCAAGCATAAGGATGATCATGGAAAGCATTCGCCGGACTGCTGAATATGCAGGTGATATCGCTGAGATTGTTCTAAATCTCAATGTAAATCAAATAATCGCGACTTGACAACATGAGGCAATTAAGTTTCACAAAGAGTCTAACACGTAGATGCGATTGCTGTTATTTCAGCGAGTATGCCTACATAAGGTGCCCTCCCCATGAGATATAAGTCAATTTTATGTAATAGCCTGCGTAGTTCTTAACATCACATCATATGGGCTTTGTGATAGCGCCTATTTTTCAAAGTATACTCAAAAATCATAAGAAATCTTATGCCAGGGAGGTTCAACTCCCCTTCAACGCATTGATTGAACAGAGTTGACTTGTTGGCGTTCTTAATTTTCGCCTTGTTTCTTTTGCGCGATTTTTGTGAGTGACTCTTCTATTTCTTGTCGCAGTTTGCAGTTAGCTACCAGTTTTAGGGCTTCCAGCAGCATTGGCTCTATAGGCGCTTCATCCTCGTCTGTGATGTACATCCACAACTTTCCATTTCTGTACCACCCAAGCAAGACCCGCACATATGCTTCAAAACCCTCTGCCTTACCAACGGTCTCCATCAAATTCAGAATAGGCAGAATAGAACCGTTATGTAGAATGAATTGTAGAAATTTCTCTATAGGCTCTGCTGGACGGAATCTCTCCTTACTGCACAGTTCTCTGTAAGCATGCCAAACTGCAGCGTCAACCCAAACGCCAATCTGCTTCTTCACAAATGTTACCGCCAAACATTACTTCTAACGTTACAGGTAGAACGGGAGGGGGTCGATGACCGATAGAGAGGTATTAAACAGTATTTCAGTGGCAAACAAGCTTCCCTTTGCCTTCATCTCGCTGGAAATCTTCTAAGAACTTCAGCTCTCTGATCTCTGCTGGAACAGGCATGGTTGTCCAGTTTTCGCTTTCACTGTCGAACCGCTGAAGGCTGAGCTTCTCCAGCTCCATCAAAAGCAAGTTGTGCTTACTCTGGGTTTGATGATAGGCTTCGCATGCTTGCATAAGCTTCTCAGACAACTCTTTCATATTGCAAAGTTGCAGATACGCTTCCTTGTTCAACGTCTTGAGCTGGTGGCGCATGAATGGCAGCTTCACGCCAGCTGCCTTTCTCAGTCTGAGCTCCCAGAGAAATATGGCTCTTTCGCGTCTCAACCACTTGGCAGCTTGCTTTCGCCACTTATGCTCAGCCTCAAACTGCTCTATAAGGTCCTCTGTTTTTGAGATCCTATACTTCAGGCGCAACTGCTCAGGGTCAACATCATGCCTTAGCTGGCTTATGGCGTCTTTGCACTCAGCTATCTCCTGCTTCAGCTCGTCAAGTTGCTCGTTCAAGTCTTGTACGCGCATCTGCAGTTCGTATCCCTTCAGGCTTGGCAGTTGCATTCGAATGGTGAAGTGTCTCTCTTTGTAGACTCTGTCATGTTCGACTCCGCCTCTCATATACGCTTTCAATGCAGACTCCACGCAGCTTTCACCTCCTACTCTCTCAATTTTCTCTCTTCCTCTTCTGGGCTGATAAGCGAACGATAGTACACGGCTTTAAGATAGACAAGATGTCCGCCTTCCTTAGTCATGACTTCCCACTGCAGCGGTGCAATTAAATGTGCAAAGGTCGAGTCATCCAACAGCATTATAATTTCATAGCAAAGGGGCAAAAGGCGCCTGCGCTTTTTCCTAAGCAACTCCTTATCTTCCCAAAGCTTCGAATCAAGCTTGAACAGCGCTCTAAACAGCTCGTACATGTTTTCCCTGTTGAAGATCTCAGCCTGCTGGTCCTCAGGCAGTCTCTGAGCAAGCAAAGCCAAGTCTTTCAAAGCCTGCACCGCATACTTTTTGATGCGGTAGTTGTAGACGTTCTGCACCTGCGAGCTGTACCCGTTCTTCCGTTCGCTCAAAACGTACTTCCTCATCGCATTTCCTAACATCATTCCCCACTCTTAACAATTTCTGTTTATTCAGTGTCACATAATATACAAAAATGGTTATATAAACTTTTCCATAATCATCAACCAATGACAAACCGCACGCAACGGAGAAGGACAGATGAGCGAATTCAGAATCGAGAAAAGAAAGGTCATAACCCTCAGAAAGAAGACAAACGGCAAGGTCTACAAGCAATACATTCTGACGATACCGAAAAAGTTTGCTGAACAACACAAGCTTGACTCGGTTTACTGCGTTTCCAACAGCATATGGATAGGCGTCCCAGACCAAGAAACACTCATGCAGATTTTGAAGCATATTCCGCAAATCGAGCAACTTCTCAAAAGAGGGAACAACCAACCATGACACAAGACAACAAATCTCAAGCAAGAAAGTATCCGCTGCCTCCAATAAAGCTGTATCAACACGTTTTCTGCAGAAACTGCGACATCCACTGCAACCCAGCAGAAGCACGCTTCCAAAACTGCATCCTCACACTAATCGCAGACGAACTCGCCAGAACCCGCCAACTCCAACAACACCGCACACAACACCAAAACTGGTGACACTGTTATGGTATCAACTGCGTCTGCTATTGGCTCGTGTGACACATTGTGTTTCGAGCTTAATGGAGGCTTCTTTAGGCGAAACAGCCACGCAAGGCGCCCAGTTCAGCCTTGCAGAAATGTGTCACATCTGCCCATAGAAGCCGAAGGAGTTGCCTACTGTGCATAGGACTGTGTATTTTTGGCGTGGTTTGTATCCTTTGCTGAGGCGTTTCTGCAGGGAGAAGAATGTCTCGTTTAACAAGGTTGTTAACTGTGCTGTTGAGGCGTTTCTCGGTCAGGCAGATGTTGAGGAGTTGAGGCTTACTGCGAAGCTTGAGCAATTGTTGCGCGAGGAAGCTGGGCTGAGGCGTGTTTCCAACGCTATGCTTAGGAGTGGCAGCTATTTGCCTGGTTATGTTCAGCGGGTCTTGCGCGAGCCAGGTCGTAGCCTTTCGCATTTGCCTGATCCTCAGCGACCTTTGAAAGCGTTAAACCCGAAAGAAGAGCGTGTCTTTCGCAAAATCGCAGCCAGACGTGAACAGATTGCCAAGGAAATTGCGGACATTCAGGAGCAGCTTCTGCGTGATGTTAAGCCCTTTCGCCTCAAGCCTGACGTGAATAGGCGTTCAAGGTCACGTGCACGTGCAAAAACCGCAGTAGAAGGAGGTGAAAAAGCGAATGCCTGTTAAGAGGTTAGGTCGCCCGCCGTTCCTAAGCGTCAACGAGGTTGAAGATGGCGACGTCTTCTTGGTTGTTGAGCCGCCGTATCTCGTGGACGCAGAGCACAGCAAGTGGGGCAAAGAACGCTACCGCATAGTCGTCAAGAAGCCTGAAGACAGAGAATTCGGTTTGAGAACGTGGACGTTGAACACTTCAACATCGAATAGGCTTTTAGACGCTTTCGGCGAAGATGACAAGCTCTGGGTAGGCAAGAAAATCCGCGTCCGAAAGCATGCGGAATTCGTTCTCGGAAAGCAGAAGCTTGTGCTGTACGGCGAAGCATACGTCGACCCGCAGAAGCCCTTAGAGGTTGAGCAGTAGGATGGCTGGGTTCAAGCCGAAGAGTTGGCGTTGTCCAAGCTGCGGACACGTCAACCCACCATCCCATTTTTTCTTTTGTCGGAAATGCGGTTTCCGAAACATTGCCACCTACGGTTAGGATAGAATAATGAATGAGGCTTTCAGGTGCCCTCAATGCGGTTCAGAGAGGCTTTACAGAGACGGATTACGCTATCTTATTAATGGAAATACAACGCAAAGATGGCTGTGTAGAAACTGCGGATACCGCTTCAGCCAACCGAATTGCAACAGCTCAGAGGTGATGCAACGCCTCTCAAGAATTCATACGCAGTCATTAAATTACTCCTATAACTTATCTCTAATCCGCCAAAGGAGCGATGAGCCATTAAGGCAAGCGTCCACTGGTGCAAAGCTGGTGAAAAATTTGGCCGCAGCAGAAAGCCAAAAACAAGCTGCGGGGATGTCTCCACCATCAGACCAAGAAAGCATCAAAGGCAAAATCTTAGAATTTCTCTGGAAACTCGAAAAAGACGGCAGGACACAAGGCACCATAAGAAACTACAACAAATGGTTCAGCCGCTGTCTAAAACACGACGTCAACATATTCGACCCTGAAGAAGTCAAAGGCTACCTAGCCAAAGCTGCATTAAGAGAAAGAACAAAAATAACCATTGTTGGAATGCTCAGAGTCTGGTACAGATTCCTTAAGATTCACTGGGAACCGCCAGAATACATCCCAGAAGCCGAAATTCCCTTCATACCCACGGAACAAGAGCTTGACCAATTGATAGCTGGATGCGGAAAGAAAACGGCAACATATCTTCAACTCATGAAGGAAACAGGAGCACGAGCCGGCGAAATCTCCAAGCTTACATGGGCTGACATCGACTTTCAGCAGCGAATAGTCAGAATAAAACCTGAAAAAGGGAGCCTACCACGCATGCTACCGCTCTCTTTGAAAGCTACTGAAATGCTTAACAATATTCCAAAAACATCTGACCGCATATTTCTCTTCGCCGACGACATGCGCTCATGCTTCTACGTCCAACGCAAACGCATTGCCAGAAAACTGGGCAATCCTCGACTATTGCACATAAGCTTCCACACTTTCCGCCATTGGAAAGGAACCATGGAATACCACAAAACGAAAGATATCTTTTACGTTAAAGAACTCTTGGGCCACAAGAGCATCCAAAGCACACAAGTCTACATACACATTGAACGAGCACTCTACCCAAATGGCCTGCCGGACGAATACCACGTCAAAGTGGCTAAAACACAAGAAGAAATCTCACAACTATTGGAAAACGGATTCGAATATGTGCTCCAAAAGGATGGCCTCGCCTTCTTCAGAAAGCGGAAATAACCGCCATATAACGGATGCAATAAAAAACTAAGGGATTATCTCGCAACCATTGTATTTTAGATAATCAAAATCCGACAGCTTAATCCTACCCTTACCAATCAGGCTCCTAACTCGTGGCAATT
>JARYLR010000045.1 GCA_029907545.1 Candidatus Bathyarchaeota archaeon
TTCAATTTCAGCCTTCAACACTTTATACTCCTCAGACTCCACACAATTCACCAACAATTTCTGTTAAAACAACAATATTTAGTCTTAACTACTCATTCACCCTCTTTCTATGTCCTTCCCCATATTGATAGGGTCTTTCCTTGTTCTTCTGCAGCTTCTTTCTAAACACTTCATCCATATTTACCGACGGGCACGCAAGCCTACTCGCATCCAACACATAAAAAATCACGTCAACTAACTCCTCAGCAACCGCCTCTTCGCTTAACCCTTTCTTCCAAGCATCAGCCGCCTCACCCAACTCAATAAACGCGAAAAGAAGCTTCTTCGGAACATCCTCCCTACTATTATAGAAGCCCTTAGCCACAACAAGCGCCTCAATCTCCCGCTTCATCTCCTCCAAATCCACCAAACAAACCTCCACAACAAGCATCTACAAAACACAGAATAATAAACCCTATAGAGGGGTAGGCATCGAGCGTATAGCCATAGGCTAAGCAAAAGGAAACAGTTGACAAGATAACTACAAATATGTCGGTAGGCTATTTAGACCCCCACCATTACCGACATATCGACAAACTGTATACTTTTGGCTTTTTATGAATTTTAATGTTGTATGCCCTTTCTTGGGTAACTGCGTTAAATTTCTGCAATGATTATGCTGGTCTTGGATGTTTAGGCGCTGTTTTAATTAGTGAATCTGTATACTCTTGACAACAAATCATATATATTGACAAACGTATATTGATTTTTCATGGGACCAGAATTACCTGTTCCGCAAAAAGTCGTAGAATACGTTACAAGACATAAGACAATCTCCGTAGAGGAAGTAATGCAAGATCTGGGTGTCTCACGAATAACTGCAAAGAATTACCTAAGCCGTCTTGCAAGAATGGACATCATCAAGAGAGTAGGAAGAGGACTGTACCAAGTCGGAAAGGGAGCCACAGCAACGATTAAACTCTCTCCCGAATTGTCCTTACTTGCTCATGACATCAAAGAACTCTTTCCCATGACACAATTCACCATATGGTCAGTAAACATGTTAGCAGACTACGCACACTACGCAGTAGGCAGAGACCTAATCGTTCTCGAAACAGACAGAACTCTTTCTGCCAGCATACGCGACGCACTCATGAAAAAAGGATATCGAACAACACTAATCCCTGAAAAAAGAGACTTCAGAGAATACGCATATTCCAGCGAAAAAACAATATTCATCCTTGAAAGAAGCGAAAAATACGGACTCTTCGAAATCGACGGGATACTTGTCCCAACACCTGAACGAGTCTGGCTGGACATCTACTATCTCATCACAAGAAAGGAACTAAGTTTCTCTCCTGGCGAATTGGGATTGATCTTTGCAAACATGCTACGCAGAGAGGGAGTAAATTTCAACCGTTTTCTAAGATACGCACAGAGGCGCAACCTCAGAGACGAGATGATAATATTCCTCTACAGCCTAAAACAATCCTCAACCCTCCCCATACCTGATGTACTTCTGGTCGGAAAGAAAGAAGCCTTGAAGATCATAAATGAAATGGTGGAAGGAGCAAAAGAGTGATCAACACTACAAAGACTGTTGGAACGAAAGAAACGTTTAATCCAGAAAGAATCCACGATTTACTGTCACAAGCAGTCATAACAAACATAACCAATCTGGAGAAAGCCATATTCTGTCTGGAATACGTCGGACAACTCCAAGAAGAAGGATTAGATCTAATATTCAAAGGAGGCTCAGCGCTCCAAGTCCTTTTAGGCAGCAAATGGACACGCCTCAGTATCGATATTGACATATGCACAGGCTCACCAAAAGAAGAACTCGAAACAATATTAGAAAAGATACACAATAAATTCGACAAAAAAGCCTTTTCTTACATACAAAGGAACAGAGAGATCAGCAACCACATACCATTTTATCTCTACAGAATAGAAACGCCTGCTATAACCGAAAAAAGCCGAACAATACTACTTGACGCGATAGGAATAAAACCCAAAATCGCCACACAACAAACATCTCTAAAGACTTTCTTCTATGAATCATCAACAAAAATAACAACTCCAACGACAGGAGCGCTCCTCGGAGACAAGCTAACCACAATTGGACCTACAACCGTAGGGCGTCCTCTAAAAGATAGCAGAAACGGTCTTGAATATGCAAAACACCTCTTTGATATCGGCATTCTTCAAGAAACCGATTTCCACATCCAACAATGCAAAGCCGCATACGCCGAAGTCATACGCATCCAATCAAAAATCAGAAACAAAGAATACACCCGAGACGAATGCTTTGAGGACATGCTATTTACTTGTCAAGTGGCAAGCTTGCCACAACAGCTTGGAGAACAAACTATTAAAGAGCTGCCATCTTCTCATTTTAGCCGAGCAGCTTCCGAATTTAGAATTCTACAAGATGGCTTACGAAGATTCCGTCCATTCCTCGTCCAAAAAATCAGCTACACATGGGATGACCTACGCTATAATGCGGCACGAACGGCACTTCTAATAAAAATACTCAACAGCAACATAGCAGATGCCAAAGCAACAACGATCCTTAATTTCTCTCCTCCAGCCAAGAAAAAAGAAATATTAGCCCTAATAGAACAGATCAATAAGATCCCAAAAGAAGAACGCTGGTTCATCATACCTAATGAAATAGTAAACTTCCCAAAGATTCTCAGAGTTTGGCACAGTTTCTTCTTTCTCAGCGAGCTTGTATAAAGCCAAAACCCGCGCTTTCATGAACCATTACAGAAAAAGAGGGGATTTGCGGGAGACGTCTCCACCGATGCTGAAGTTACAGCCAACACACCAGCCCTTAAAACTCTGCTTTTCTTATGCTTATCTTAAAATAGGGGTTAGTCTACAAGTCTTGGAAAGCCTGAACGAGTGTTATGTATGGCAAAAGCGATAGGGACGAAAAAGACGCTGCTAGCGCTTGGAATAGCTATGCTGATAGTTTCATTTGGCTTCATGGTTTTCTTTTGGGGAAAACTCAGCATCAGCGCAAAACCAACTAACTTGATTCATGTGGCTTGTGTAGGTGACAGCATAACCGAGGGATCAGGATACCCTGCGCACTTGCAGGCGATGCTCGGAGACAGCTATAGGGTTGGTAACTTCGGCGTTTCCGGCTCAACCGTGCTGCTTAACTCGGATACTCCGTACATGATGCAGCCAGCCTTTCAGAAGGCGAAGGCTTTCCAACCATCCATTGTAGTTATCATGCTGGGAACTAACGACGCCCATGAAATCACATACCAATCCATTGAGAATTTTCAAGCCAGTTACAAGAAGTTAATCGCGGCGTATCAGGAGCTTGAAAGCAAGCCGCAGATTTGGCTGGTGACGCCGCCGCCGATTTTCGAAAACGAACTTTCTTTGAGCGAAGTGAATCTAGAGCAGGGGGTAATCCCGCAAATCGAGCAGGTAGCGGCGGAACTTGACTTGCCTCTGATCGATGTTAACACAGTTTTAATGGATTATCCTGAATATTTTGGGGATGGTGTTCATCCCAGCAGCGAAGGTGCAATGCTCATTGCAAGTGAGATTAACCAGGCTATCACTTCCAACAGCGTACCAGACACTGGACCTTAGCTGCAGCTCGTTTTTGAGCAGTTCGACGAAAACAAGCATTCTTTTGGGGACACTGCCATCTCTAGAGTACACGAAAAAATCTTATTAACCTATTACGTTAAGTAGGTGCTGAGGATACAGGGGAAAAAATTTGTACCAAAAGGAGGGGGAACTCTCTCTTCCCGTAGACCTCATTCGCGCCTATGCTATGGTGTTAGTCCTCGTGCTCCATGCTGCTACTGAGCCGGTCCAAATTGCTGATCTGATGTCGCCTGAGGGAGTAACTCTCTGGTGGACAACAAATATCTATGACTCAATTGCTCGACCAGCCGTTCCATTGTTTGTAATGCTGAGCGGTGCGTTGCTGCTTCAACCAGCCAAGCTCGGAGAGCCTCTCAGAGTTTTCTTCAAAAAGCGGCTGAATAGAATAGGGTTACCTTTCTTATTTTGGGGCGCAGCCTATTTTGCATAGCGCTTCTTCGTCTACGGCGAAGCGTTAACAGCCGAGTCCATTCTGCAGGGCGTGTTGAATGGACCCTATGTTCATTTTTGGTTTTTCTACTTGCTTGTTGGTCTCTACCTGATTACGCCAGCGTTGCGTGTGGTGGTGGCTTACATTGACCGAAAGACGTTCAAGTTCCTTCTGATACTGTGGTTTTTGGGTACAGCCATTGTGCCTCTTTTGGGCTTGTTTAGCGGTTACCGTTTGAACAGTAACGTTTTCCTAGTAACGGGCTGGGTGGGCTACTTTCTTCTAGGCGCGTATTTCCTGAAAGCCCGAGTGCGCGCGCGTTCCATAGTCCTGTACGCTTTGCTGCTCT
>JARYLR010000046.1 GCA_029907545.1 Candidatus Bathyarchaeota archaeon
CCATACTCGCCTATCAACTCCGTCATAGCTTGCGTCTCTATCCCACCAGCCAACAGAGCGTCAAGCTTCTGAGAGCCAGTCGAACAACGCAGCATGCCCTTACGTCTCTCCCATAGCTCCTTCGCCGTCATCCAATCAGCATGAACAAGCTTCCTCGCTTCCAAAATGATTTGAAGCGCCTTCTCAAAACCGATATCAGTTTTATCAGTTATCTCCCTGATAGGCGTCACAGCAAGAGCTTCAATAGTTGTAATTCCTACTTGACGAAGCTTCGAGGCTGTAGCAGGACCAACTCCAGGAACATCCTTTAAAGAAATAGGCTCGCCCATTTCGTTCACTTCTGTCCAATCAACAGAAAATCGCAAAAAAATCATATAAAGAATGGATGCGCCAAGTGAACAACAGAGAGAGTAGAGTAAAAGTGTTTTGGAAGAAATATGATTCGGCATCATTTATGTGACATCTCTATCGTTTTAATAATAGCGATGACTGATATAGTTCCATTTTCATACGGTCTTCGTTATCCTAGCTGTGTCTTCAGTTCTTATTTCGAGATCTACGACGATGAAAGTAAACGCAAAGTAATACACTTATTGCAAAAAGATAAAAAAGGATTTTGAAAGTTTGGCAGGTTTTTCATAGATAGGGTCTATAATTTCTTCTTCTGCCTATCCAGTCGCCTATGAAGGCTCCGACAATAGGAGGCGCGATGAAGAAGAGGATTAATGTCGGCCACTGCCCCATATAGTTGACTAGCGGAGGTAAACCTAAAGCCCAGATGAAGAAGGCGGCTCCGAATAATGCCATGAGGAAGGATACGCATGCGCCCGCGCCTATGAACGCTATTCTATTCAATTTCATTCGAGTTTTTCCTGAGAGCACTTCTATTTTGATGTAGCCGACAGTATACGCCAGAGGAATGCTGAGGAAGAGCACAATTAGGCCGCCACACAATTTATACAAGTCAATATAGCCTAGGAGATACGTGGCATATTGGGCAACGACGAGTACAGAGACCGCTATGGCTATTCCAATCCAGAACTGCTTCCACCACTTAGGCATTCTCCTCTTTCCACTGAGTTCCTCTTTGGTTGTCTTCATCTGTAAGCCACCTATATGTTTTATTCTTGCGGAACTATTTGTTTGTTATGGACAGGCTCCAAGTAATGCACATGCGGCCATGCAGCCCAATCCCAGTTCGGTCAAGTAGAACATCAAGGTAGCGCAATAGACACACATAGGCCAAAAAAGCCAACATACAAGCCAACACGCGCCGATTGCCGCCAGTGGACATGCAAGCTGACAGAGTGTGCATAGAGGTTCTGGATCCATCAAAACAGCTGAGCCATTGAGGATTTCTCCGTTGTATTCTTGTAGTTGTTTTTCCACCAGCTTGGACAAATACTTAGCTTCTTTTTCCATGGTGTAGTAGCCTTTTGCAAGTTGCTGGAGGGTTTCGTCTCCGCTTTTCTCGTAGATTTTACCTACCTCCTTGGCGACTTTACCTAGGATGGCGTATTGTTGCGATAAAGTAACAGATGAGTTGAATTCAACAATCTCAAGTGATACGAGTTCAGATTTTCCTGCTGGCGCATAATTCATGATTGTGAAGGAGCTGTTGTAGGTTTCAGAGTTTAGGGGTGTAAGCATGGTGTATAGGGTTAGGTTGTATTCCTTATGCTGACCCATGTAGCTGAGGCTGTAAAATTGCAAGGTCATGTCTTCTGCAGTTATTTCTGTCGAAATGAAGCTTGCTGTTCTATTCAATTCATCTGTAACCTCGTTGTAACTCCATAGCAAAGCATGGGCAATGGTCACGTCAAATGTTGTTCCGTTAACGTCGTATGTCAACAGAGTCACCGTGTGATTTTCTTCTTGTTCCAGCATCGTGAACGTAATGTTAGAAGGCTCATTAACGCTTGGGCATGATTGATTTAGGACGCAGGGGACGCAGATCGGTTCTAGATGTGGAAGCAGAGGCTCTATCTGCAGTAGAATTTCTTCTTCCTCCATGTTCACTATAATGTGGTGAGAAGTTGTGTAGATTGAATATCCGGCTTCTATCCATGCCAGTATACCGCCAAGCATGTTACATACCTTCGTAAAGTTATGTTCGGCGAGAATTTGACATGCTATTTGGCTCCTGTATCCCGACCTGCAGTAGACTATTATTTCGTCGTTTACGTACTCTTCAAGTTCCACAATTCTGGTTTCAAGCTCATCGTAAGGTATCAGAACAGCGTCATACAAATGGCCCATCTCATATTCATACTGATATCTAACATCCAAGATAACGAGGTCTTGGAGAGAATCGTCGGTCATCATGCCATAAGCCACATCCACCGTAATGTTTCGGAAACCCTCGTTTAACGGCTGTACTTGCTCTTCAGCCACAACAGGCGGCATCAAAACGAAGACCATTAAAAGCATGGTGACAAGAATTATGCTCACGGTCATTTTTCTAACCTTCATTCTTTTTCACCTCCTTGTTTGTTTCTCACTCACGATCGGTCATAAACTGTATTTAAGGAATGAATATGCTGGGCGAATAAGAGAGACTGATGAGTGAAAGTGATTCAGGCGGAGATGCTAAGGAACTTTCCGTTCAAGCGTTCACCCTACATGTCTCATACTTTGACTGCTTTTCTCGCCGTACAAAATCTCTCTCAAGAAAAATAGCAACTTGCTACAGCTTTATTCTAATGAAAAATTCGATTAGAGCCATTGCCCTAGAGTCATTTCTGTTCACAGTATATAATGGGATTTCTCCATAAATTCGCCTAGAAACTAACCCAACTTCTACGAGGTTATGCAGGTGGCGAGACGCTGCGCTTCTTCCAACCCCAGTGCGCCGGCATATTTTGTACACTGTCAGCTCTTTATCGGATTTCCATAAGACCAGCAGAATCTTTAACCTTGATGGATTTCCAATTGCCTCGATGAATCGCTTCTTTTCTCCGTCTAATTTAAGCATCAAGCCCCTTCCTCTTTAACAGGTCGACAAGAAACTTTTCCAAGACTTCTGCTTTGACGCCGTTAAGCCCAGGTTCAAACTTTTCATTTAGAGTGATTAGTCCAGCAGCCTTCAATTGTTTGACTAGGGCATGAAGCATAACTCTTCCAACAGGCTCCACATCGTATTCCTCGCAAACAACGCGATAAGAAGCCTCAACATCCTCTAGAGGAAGGAAGATTGCTTCTTTTTCCCTTTTGAGATGACGAGCAAGAGCTAGAAGCACAAGCTTCTCGTCGTCCGACAGCATTGTTACGTCTTCATCCCTTATTTTTGGGTCTGTCTTCTCCTGGGCTTCCCTAACATGCTCAGGCAAAATTGCTAAATGCTCGTCTCTGTCGGCAGCAAAACCAGCCGACAACAAAAGCAGCAGAGCATATCTCGCGTCTCCATTACCATATTTCGCCGTATTTCTGGCGATGAACGTTATGATTTCGTCTGAAACAGCGTTTTCTCGAAAAGCTTCCTTCACACGCTCTTTCAAAATGTCTAGAAGCTGACCCTCCAAATATGGTGGAAACTCCAGTCTTTCTTGAGGTCTGAACCTGCTCAGGGTTTCCTGGCTCATGTCCTTCATGAAGGAGTGGTTTCGGGCTATGAACATGAAGTTTATCCGCTGAGGAACATTAGTTATGGCGTCAGTCAGCCTAGTCAACTCATAAACTATGTCTTCACCAGTCCGTCTCAAGTAGTAGTCAATCTCGTCCAAGGTTAAGATGAGAAACTTGTTGTGTTCGTTCAAATAATCCCACAAAGCATGAAGCAACTCAATGGGACCGTAGCCTCTCAACGGGAGAGTGGACGCAGCCTGCCGAATAATGCTCTGAACTAAACCGAATTTTCCGCTTGTTGTGCGACAGTTAATATGGGTATAAATCAAATCTATGCCACGATTCCTCGCAATCCTCTCCAAAGCAGCGCCAGCCTTCTTCGCCGTAGCAGTCTTCCCCGTCCCACTTTCGCCCGTTATCAAAATCCTTTCACTCAGCATGCCTGGCTGGTCGATGGCTACTTTGAAAAACTTCACAAGCTTCTCAAGGTAATCTTCCCGATGCGGCAAACGAGAAGGCACATACTCAAAATCCAACTTCTGGATGCCGTCTCT
>JARYLR010000047.1 GCA_029907545.1 Candidatus Bathyarchaeota archaeon
GCAGACAGACAGAGAAGGATGCATACACCTCTTTGAAAAATTCGGATTCAAACAGATAAGAACCACAAGCATAATGATAAGAAAAATTGAAAATATCGAAGAGAACAGCCAAGCGGCGCCTCAGCTAACGATAAGAGACGCACTTCTGGACGATGAAAAAGATGTTAAATTGCTGAACAGGCTTGATAACGAAGCCTTCAAAGAGCACTTCAACTTCAGACCTAGAACCATAGAAGAAACTAAATACATGCTCTTCGAGATGCCGTGGTTCAGCATGCAAAAATGGTTCATAGCAACCATGGACACACAGCCCATAGGCTACGCTGGCATCGCAATCGACGAAGAACTGAACCGAGAGAAGAACCTAAAATGGGGAATGATAGCAGACATCGGAGTTCTGAAAGCGTACAGAAGAAAAAGAGTAGGCACAAGCCTAATGCTTCACATGATGCAAACACTTAAGCATCTGGGAATGGAACATGCTTTTCTCTACGTGGACGACATGAACCCAACAGGGGCCAGAAAACTCTACGAAAAACTAGGCTTCAAAACCCTCAGAAAAAGCATCATATACCAGATAAACCTAACCGAAAGAACCTAAAAATACTCTTCTGAACTTTCTCCCATAGTCACATATACTGACATGTTTTTCCACTAAAAAGAAAGACCATTGCGTCTTGAAAATGTCTTTGCGGAAAAGTGTTTTAGTATTTAAATATGGGAGTTATGAACAGTTAGTGTGCTACGCCTCGGTAGCTCAGTCTGGTAGAGCGATAGCCTCGTAAGCTGTAGGTCGCGGGATCAAAGCCCGCCCGAGGCTCCAAACGAACTATTAGCACCATTTCCATGTGCAAAATCAGAGCCCAACTTGACATACTGGTGTTTGGGCAGATCTTGTTCTATAACTCGGTTTCGCAAGACTTTAAAACTATCACGATAGCTATAGAACAGAGGTAATTAGGTTGAAGAAGAAACTTCTAATAACAGTATTTATGATCATCATGTTCTCAACCGCGCCTGCGTATGGAATAAAAGAAGGCGGATCACATACCCCGAAATTCAACATTGACTGCCAAAAGCCTGAAAACAACTTCGGGTACGCGCCTTTTTTCACGATTCCAAAGAACATATCTCACAACATCAACCTGCATATAGTCTTCATTGGATACTCTACAGAAGTTGTTGACACAGCCATCATCAGCGATAACATACGCCGAAACTATGAACTACAATACTGGGACGCCTACATGAAATACGCCTTTAACATTAGCTATGCATTCGCTGACGAGTTTTACCTAGCAAGCCTAAGAAACTTCATCCTTCAGCACTCTGTAACCGGGGTGGGAATAACCTCGGCGATAAATGAGACAGCCCTTCGGTACCAGAGGGAAACACAGACACGAATGCCAATTTTTCTTCCTCAATCAGGCCGAGCCATAGACGCAAGAGCTGTGGAACAATGGTTTGAAGATAATCCGTACAAGAACATCTGCCACAGCGGATCAAGCTACACCTTTTATGTGCTCAACTTCACGGAATTCGATTCACCCGACCATACATGGGAGCACTGGTACAACATCAACCGCTACGATCTGGATGCCAAGGCAGTCAACAACTATTGGCGGCTTGAATGGGATAGCGCCCTAAACCCCGACGTGAAGTTTCCATATCCAGCATATACTTCTAAGTATAGGCATCTCTTTATCGATCCCTCAGCCTTCCAATGGTACCTAACTTGGGCAAGAATTTGGTGGCAGGAAGAAGACTACTTAACGGGGCCAAAATACGCCTATTACTATCAGGACTTGGACAGCTTCCTAGCCTCTAATGATGCCCAAACTGCAGAAGGAAAAGGCGCGCTTGCACAATATCTCTCCGGGTGGATAGACGATTTTGCATACAACCTGATTAGCCCGGTTGCTTGGCCAATGTCGGGAAACACGTTGTTACTGCAAATTTTCATGCTTAACGACGTGTCACAGTGGGGATACACAAACGAGAAGATGAAGTGGATTCTTAATTCCACACTTATCGAGAAAGCAGTTGAAGCGCTCGCGCCCTTCGTGAAAGTGAACGTCACAGTGAAGTTTGAGAATCTATCCTATCACCCTGAGATTGGAGCAATACTGAACTCTACACTTATAGAAGAAAAGAACCAGTGGCGCTACTATGACGGCTTCACTCTGTTTTACGCTTTACAAGAAATACGCGACCAGTATTTCAACATGAAAGCAGCAGAATTCACTGTAAACAGCTACGTCTTCCTGCTAAGGAATTCAAGCATGACATACGGCAGCATGGAGTTCACGGGGCTAGGCGGACTACAACAAGTGCTGCTCCTCATGTCAATTGACCGCTATTTCCGCCCAGACGGCATAACTCCCAAAACCGGCCTCAGCATGTACATGATTCACGAGCTAGGCAACAACATAGCATTTCCACATACGTTCTCCTTCATGCAGTATGCAGGAGACTTCGCCGACGACGTCATGGGCTACTACTCATGGTGCTACAGCTTCTGCAAGATGAGAACAGACATGTACCAAAAAACCGTAGTAGACATGAAGCTTCTGGAACTGCAAAAAGCCTTACGAACAGACATCGCCTTAGATTGGCCTTGGCCTAGAAAAACACGTTTTGTAAGAGACCGGCTCTTTTCCGCCATAAGATCGAAGATCAGCTTGTGCATGCTCATGTACGATCGAATGCGCTACTTAGACAGCTATTATGCTATTGTGAAAGCAGAGGAGCTGGAAGCCTATCTGCGCGAAATACTTATGGGAATAAGAGTGCCTGGTGACATAAACGGGGACGGCAAATGTCACGTGGCGGATCTACGCGAGTTGATCAAGGCTTATGGTTCAACGCCATCTTCGCCTAACTGGAATCCTGATGCGGATCTTAACAAGGATGGCGCTGTAAACATGAAAGACTGGATGATTCTTACTTGCTTCTTTGGCCAGAAAGCAAAGACGACCATGGGCTTCTTTAGCTGGAAGACAGGGGCAAGAAGCACGATAGTAGACCTTGGGGAATTCATATACCCCGAATATGACATGCCGTACTTTGAGATGAACATTACCTATGGATTGGAGAACTGGGACAAGAAGCCGCAGTTATGTCTGCTACGTATCTCTGATGCTACGATGTCTAGCCTCATCAAATCAATACGCGTGACAATATACGACGAAACCACTACAGTGGGGGAGATTTTCTGGACAGGAGAGACTTCGCTGCCAAGCAGTTGGGTTGAAGTATCCCTTAACGCAGGAACCAAGTACACTCTGTCAATCGAGCTCATCGGCACGATGGAAGCGTACTACGAGATGACAGTGATTACACTTGAATGCAAGCAGCTACATCCACACGCACATAGTCCACCAAAACGTTAGCAGATTCTCTTAAAAGCCACTTCCCATTTTTCTATGGCCGCTCCACTGAGGTGCACGAACGGCGGTCATGCTCTAGATTCCCGCTCAGTCGGCTCTTCACTAAAAAATAATTGTATAATTTATATATGCACAGCCGACAATGAAGATAGAGAGGAAGTCCATTGTCCCTTGATGATCCCCTAGCGATTGCGTTAATCATAGCAATAGTCTTGATGGGAGGCGGCATAGTCGCCTACGCCCTACTCAAGCGGGGGAAAAAAGAGGAAAAGGCAATTGAAGACGCCCAACTGAGCCGAGACCTCTCAGGGCTTCCTTTCAAAATTGTGAAAACCATCCCGAAAGAAGACGCGACGCAAGCCAAAGAAGAGCTGCGAATCTTGAACTTGGAAAGAGAAATCCTAAGTGACGCCTTAAGAAGACTTTACGAAGCTCAAGCTGAAGGCAAAATCACCGAGGAAGAAAGAGAAAAAATTGCGGAGTCCTACAAGTCTCGGATGATGGGAATTAAAGAAGCAATATCCAAAGACGAGTCAGTCGTAGCCTTACATGAACTTGAATCCATGCAGGAAGACTTG
>JARYLR010000048.1 GCA_029907545.1 Candidatus Bathyarchaeota archaeon
ATAGTTTTTTGTCGGCAAATAAATAGATTGTGGTATGATCAAGCAATTTTGACTTAAACATGCGAAAAAAAGAATCCCAAGCGATAGGTTAGTAAACAAGTTTCTTTTAGCCAAAGTCTTAAATAACGCGATAATTGTAAAGGATTAACTTAACAAAACAGCATAAGCGAAAGTGAAAACATGGAACCTCTCACAAAACGCTCTGTCCAGCTCTTAAGGAAACTCTACGAGAAAAGCAAATCCGCAACCACATACACCTTAGACGTTAAACAAGACGAATTAAGCGAACAATTAGGCATAAGCAGACAAGCATTGAACGTGCACCTCAAGAAGCTTAAGGACCGAAACTACATCCGCACTGGTCGAGGCTTCATAGACGTCACAGAAAAAGGATTAAGCGCACTCGGCATATCATCAACGCCTGCGTTCATCCTCCTCAAAGTCTCACCAGTCAAACGCCTACAGGTGTACGAGAAAATAAGGGAACTGCCGGTGATAAGAGCCTTCAGAATCGCCGGCGAAGTTGACGCCCTCATAATGGTTGAAAGAGAAAACTTGGATGCATTCCTCAAAAAACTATACGCCATAGACGGCATTGAAGACACAAGGTCTTACGTCACAATTGAAGTTCTCAAATGAGGCGCAAGCGCTTATCGAGACAGGAAGACTTTGAGATTGGAGTCTGAAAGTTTTTTGCAAAAGGTATATTTGACAGGGAACCATCTTGCTCTAAGCACTTAAAGAGGAAAATCACATGCCGATATTAGACCCAGTTAAGAAAGCCATAGCTCAGAAGCACAGGCTCTACATGAAAATCTGCAGGGACTGCGGAGCCAGAAACGCCGCAACCGCCACCAAATGCCGAAAATGCAAGAGCAAAAACCTCAGATGGAAGAAACGAGAACTCGTAAAGTAAGCTTTTCAGAGAGTGTTAACCAGCGTATCCATGTTGAAGATTGTGTTTGCACATCCGTTCTTTATCAAAGGTATAGCCTGAGCAGCAACGTCCATGCTAGTTAAGAGTTCCTTAGATATCTTCACTTCTTCCCCGCAAGCAACGCCGACGACGCCCTCATACTGGGCGTTCTTCAGAATCTTGGGGACGCATGAGCCGCCGGGCAGTATGTACACGTCGTAACCTTTCTTCCTGGCTAAAGTGTCCGCCTTGTTGACCAAGCAGTCGGTGGAGCAGTGCGCGCAGGTGTACGAAGGAATTGAGGGGTCAAAGTTTGCCTTGCAGCGGTTGTCCATGAATTTTCGGGCGCAGTGCGGCAGGAAAAGCGCTCTCTTCTTGGTCTGTAGGAATCGTCCTCTTTCCAGAAGGTTTATCGCTTGCATTTCTATGAGATCTTGCAGGAGAACGACGGCGTCAGAGATATTAAGTCCTGTTGCTTCTTGTATTCTAAATTTTCTTATAATCTCCTGCAACGTGTTAAGAAGCGTCTTATGCATGCCCTTGTGGTAGCTAATCACGGCTATCTCGGTGAAGAAGAAACGTGGAACTTTCGAAAGGTCGAAAGTGAACTTGTAGGGCATGTCCTAAGAATAGCTATGGACACGCTTAAAAGAATAACTGCGTCTTAAGCGAAAAACACTCTTGCCGCGGGCTAACTTGCTTTTTCAGTAGACCCTAAAAGCTCCTTCAAAGACTGAATCTCTCCTCGCAGTGCGTTGACTTCATTTTCAAGAGCTTTTGCGCGAGACTCCGCGGCTTTTTTGAGGCTCTCAATCTCCATAAGCACGCTTGAGCGTTCAGTTTCCAAGATGCACATTTTTTCCCGCAGAGTCCGCAAGGTCCGCGTTAACCCTCCGTGTATGTCCTTGACCTTTTCAGCCAGTTTCTTGATATTTGTGACCTGCTCGGTTTTCGCGGCGGAAGGCACCTTTTTCTTGAATTTTGACCCGCATTCGGAGCACACGAAAATTCCAACGCGAAACTCAGGTACAACCTCGTTTGTAGTCCGTTTCGCAGGAGACACTGTCCAGCATTTAATTGGATTGGCTGCTTCTGTTCCGCATTTCGGACAGTTAACCAACTATTTTATTCTCCCTTCACGGTTGAGTCATTCGCGTCTGCAATTATTTTCTCGCGATCAAGCTATAACATTTTGCATTGTCTGCCTGAATCGTTCTCTTCGTGCCTATGGGTTTCAGTCAAAAAGGGCAAGGGAAAAATGCGAGAGACCTTAAAGACGTAAAAAAAGAAAGAGGCGGGATGATGTTGGTTAAATGCTTATTTGGAACATTAGCCTTTCAACAAGTTCTTTGTACCGATTACGGATTGTAACCTCAGTCACCTGTGCAATCTCCGCGATTTCTCGCTGTGTTTTCCTTTCACCCGTCAAAACCGAAGCCACGTAGCTTGCAGCCGCGGCGATGCCTGTGGGACCGCGACCAGACGTAAGTTTGAGCTCTTTTGCCGCTGCCAGAATCTTGTGTGCGATTTCTTCGACTTTACCCTGCATTGTCAGTTGATTGGAGAACTTGGTTATGTACTGGCTGGGTCTAAGTGGGGGAATGGAATAGTTTAGTTCTTTGATGAGGAAACGGTAGCTGCGACCTATTTCTTTCTTGTTCACTGTTGAAGCTTGAGATATCTCATCCAACGTGCGTGGAAGTGCGCATTGTCTGCACGCCAAGTATATCGCTGCTGAGGTTACTCCCTGAATCGAGCGTCCACGTATCAGTCGTTCCTTCACTGCTTTCCTGTAAATCACTGAGGCGGTTTCCAGAATGTTCTTGGGGAGGTTCAGGTTATTCGAGATTTTCGTGATTTCTGACAAGGCAAAAGCCAAGTTGCGTTCTGTGGCATCGGATACTCGGATGCGCCGCTGCCATTTCCTAAGGCGATACACCTGTGCCTTCTGTCCCGGAGAGAGGCTTTTTCCGTAGATATCTCGGTCGTGCCAGTCAATCGTTGTGGATAAGCCCTTGTCGTGGATTGTGTATGTTAAAGGCGCGCCAACTCGAGTACGTTTTGATCTTTGCTCGTCGTCGAAAGCTCTCCATTCAGGTCCTCTGTCAGCTATTTTAGCGGCGACCACGAAGCCGCAGTCCATGCAAACTATTTCAGCGCATTCGTAGTCACGCATAAGCCTAGTGCTGCCGCATTCAGGGCATGATTGAACTCGGAAGGATTCAACGCGTTGCGCTGCCAATGAAGAGGTTGGGTCTTCACGCAGCTCGCTATCTCCACTCATTCTCTTATGCTCCGTTGCTTTTTCGAGAGGAGCAGATACAAGCGTTTGCCTGCCAGTTTTTCAGGTTCCTTGACTGCGGGTTTTATCACCACGTACGGCGATGACACTGGACCTATCAGATCGAAGACTTTTCCAACAACTTTCAGGTTTTCGTCAACCACAGAGGTGCCTATCTTAGGGGAATTATCGGCGACTTTGACAATAATGTTCTGGGACGGCGTGTAGCTCTGCACCCTGCCCAATCTTTGCAACCACATTCCCCTCTCGAAAAACATCCAACGTCACCGTAAGAGTTTATTTAAACCTTTCTACGATAAACGATACATGAAAGTTCTAACAGGGCTATTTTGTGACGCCTTGCGCCCCTACATATAGAGTTTAGGTTGGCTTCTCCTGTAGATGCTCAGAAAAGCTTAGTTCCACCTTTTATAGTTTTTAACATGGTTTTGGCTTGTTTCTGCGCCAATAGCGACCCTCCCCTCTATAGTTTTCTGCAACGAACCACTAATAGGCGCCAAATAGACTGCGCCATG
>JARYLR010000049.1 GCA_029907545.1 Candidatus Bathyarchaeota archaeon
TTTAACGTCTTTCCGTGAAGGCATCTGCCTCGAAGCTTCGAGTTTTTCAGGAAAGTCTGCCGCAGCAACAATGGTTCTTCAAAACGAAATACATATTTGAATTCTAAAGCCTTTTTCCATCCATGTCTCTCGCACTCGTCAATTTCCTCATCGGAAAAACTTTCCTGCCCAGAGGTGTTCTCGATGACACCGTAGCCTATGAATGCATCTCCTAGACCAACGTTGTGCACAAACAGTACTATCTGCCCTGATCTCCATTTTCTCCGTAGGCTTGTATAGTAAGTTGCTGTATCAAAAACTTGGTCTACCCATTGTTTTGTTGCGATTCTGAGAATGTAGCCGTCTGGATCCAAGCTGTTAAGCCTCAAATAAGAATATCAATGTATAACTGTTAAAAGAATTATGGGCAACTATCTTCAAACTAGTCTTATCGCTGAGAAAAAAGGCGGCTAGTCGGGACATGCAATCACATTCCGTAGTGCACGACGGTGATGAGATAATCTTTAAGATCCACCGTTCCATCGTCGTTGATGTCCAGATTCGGCTTGTACCGCGGATTACCAATTGATGAGCCATATGCCAAAGCAACAGCCAACACGTCCTTAAGATCAACTGTTCCATCGCCATTAACATCACCTATAAGCAGACCAACCTCAACACTGCAGCTCATGGCGTTATCAGCCAAATCTGTTTCATTCCGAACAGGCCAAGCATACGCGGTAACGTTGTAATTTCCTATAGCCCATCCCGTGGTGTTCCATGTAAACATTGTAACCGCGTATTCATCAACTTGAAGAGTCACAAGCCTCGTCTGCAGCTCAACAGGAGTATACAACTGTATGTAAAGCGTAAGATTGAAGGTTTCAGGGCCGTCACCTTGATTTGCCACTGTCACGGTTATCGATACTGAGCGGTTCTGAACCACGTAGTTCTTGCTGGCCTCAAGAGCCGTAATCGCGATGTCGCAGAGGCTGCCCCTGCTTATTTCGTAGTAGCTGTCTACCTTACTTCCTATCTCAATTTCCTTGTCGTCTGAATCAAGCAGATATGTATCAGGATTATCTATATGAAGGACTGTTGACAGCTTTGTCCCAGGTTCTGTTGGAATTGCGGTTATGTTGAACTCTATAATAGCGACTTTTCCCCCATGCCCCCATGGCGGTGAGGGTGGAAGACCTCCCTTAACCACCGCAATCATGATTCTGCCTATGCCTTCTGCAAGGTGCCAGTAGTTCGGGTCTGGCGGAGCAGGCAATGCCGAGTAGGGCGATGGCATAAAGAATTGAGGGTCGCTGCTTGGAACAAACCAACGGGTTGCGTTGATTATGCTGTCGTTGAACTCCATGTATATTTGTGCGCCGCTGACATCTGTCACATCGCTACACCAGATTGTTACGTTGAATCTCGTGCCTGCACTTGCTGTGCGAGTAGTGAAAACGCACATACTGGGATCCACGTAAATAGTGCCTGAGCACTTGGCGTCTGGAACCCATAATAAGAGAAGTGATGAAGCTAGCAATGTTGTTAAGAGAAACGTAGCGTAAACTGTTTTAAACAGAGATCTCCTTCCCCAATTAGTTTGGGCATTCTTGCCTAATAACGATTTTGAAAGCGTCAAAGATCAAGGTTTGATGGCTATTTTTATCTCGGTCTTTGACATGGACAGTATTTCGAAAGCCTCTTTGATCTCGTTAAGGTTCATCTTTCTGGTTACAAGCGGCTTAACGTTGATCGTTCCAGAAGATATTAGGGTCAAGGCTTCCCTGAAATGCAGAGGAGTGGCGTGAAACGCTCCCATAACTGTGGTTTCCCCATAATGTAAGGCTTCGGTGCTGACTCTTATCTCAGTTCCTGGCGGGCAGCCGCCGAACTCTAGAACTGTTCCACCTTTCCTGACAAGCTTCAAAGCCTGCTCCCAAGTAGAGGGCAATCCGATGGCTTCGATCACGATGTCGGCGCCATACCCGCTGGTCAACTGTCGAACAGATGCCTGACTGTCTGCTTTTTGAGGATTAATAGTGTAATCTGCGCCGAGCTTGGCTGCAAATTCCAGCCGTTCATCAACTAGGTCAATCATTATCGTTTTCCCAGCACCCATCCTCTTCACAGCCAGAAGATGCAGCAGCCCTATTGGGCCAGCTCCAATTATGGCAACATTATCCCCTATCTTTATTCCTGCTTTTTCGACGCCGTGCAAGACGCATGCTAGAGGCTCTGTGATTGCTGCTTCTTCATAGGAAACATGTTGAGGAACAGGCTGCATGTTCAGCGAAACCGTGCGCGCAGGCACCTTGATGTACTCTGCATAGGCGCCCCAAAGCCAAACCATGTCTTCACAGAGATTATAGCTGCCTTTCTGGCACATGGCGCAACGTAGACAGGGCGCACTGTTTCCTCCGCGGACACGCATTCCCTTTTCAGGCCAGCTTAGACCTTCTCCCACTTCGGCTACGTCTCCAGCCCATTCGTGACCGAAGATCGTTGGAAGCTTGATTACTTTTTCAACGTATCCTCTTTGAAATATCTTGAGGTCTGTTCCGCACGTTGTTGCTGCTTTGACTTTGACCAGAACCTCTCCGAGCCCGGGTTTTGGAGTTTCAACTTCCTCTATGCGCAGATCTCTGATTCCGTAGAGCATTGCCGCCTTCATTTTGCCTTCACTCATCAAAGACCACGACCTTTAAGCTTTTTCTACATTCGCGAGCAGTTTCAAAGGCCTTCGCTGTCTCCTCAAGCCTAAACCGATGTGTTATTAACGCCTTCACATCTAGTTTACCTGATTCAATTAGCTCAAGAGCTGCTCTTGTCTCTAAATGAGAAGTTGAGTAGGATGGGATTATGTGGATCTCTGAGAAGAACAGCTCTTTCGGACTTATCTGCAACAGCTCACCCGGTCCGGTTGGGGCGAAGACACAGAGGGTTCCGCCTTTTCTGCATGCTTTCAAGCCATCTTCGTAGGCTTTCAGGCTTGGCGCAGTCACGACTACGACATCTGCGCCTTTTCCATGCGTATGAGAATGGACAACTTCGGCAAGGTTTTCTTTTCTCACGTCAACAACCACCTCGGCGCCATATTTTCTTGCCACCTCTAGACGATAGTCGAGTAGGTCGCTGGAGAAAACCATGGAGGCACCATGGATCTTTGCTAGCGCTATTTGGATCAACCCTGTTGTCCCAGCTCCAACTATGGCGATGTTGCTGCCTTTCTGGACGTTGCATTTTCTAAGAGCCCTTAAGCAGCAGCCTATGGGCTCTATCAGCGTAGCTTCTTCAAAGCTCAAGGTCTCAGGGATTTTTAAAGTATCCAGCCTAAGGTTAGGGCTTGGAACCTTAAAGTACTGTGCGAAACCGCCAGGTTTGATGTTGGTCTCGTGGAACTGACTGCACATGGTGTAGTCTCCCCGCATGCAGTAGTCGCATTCTTGGCATGCCACGTGGTGGTGAACGAATACCCTGTCGCCGATTTCGAAGCCATACGCCGCTGCTCCCTTCTCAATAATTATTCCAGCCGGCTCATGCCCCAAGACTAGGGGCGCTCGCGTTTTCAGATACCACTCCATGAGATCAGAGCCGCAGATGCCGCATGCTTTCATCTTGACCAGAACTTCGTCTTCGCCTATTTTGGGCGTTTGCGTTTCTTCTATGCGGATGTCTTGTTGACTGTAATACATCGCTACCTTCATTTTGGCTC
>JARYLR010000004.1 GCA_029907545.1 Candidatus Bathyarchaeota archaeon
TTCCTGACACACCTCACTGGGTGTGCACAAAAAAGCGAGCGCAAGAAAGTCTACTAATCGGTTCGCTCAGAGACCTACGTGTACAATGGTACAAGGTGAAGTCTAAAGACAAGGCTTTGCCTGCAGATCTGCGGAGCTGGTACAACATCATCCAAGGCGCTCTCAAAGTCATTCTAAACGCAAGCTACGGCGTCTTCGGAGCAGAAAGCTTTGATCTTTACTGTCCCCCTGTAGCAGAAGGAACAGCCGCAGTGGCTCGGCACTCTTTGACTCAGATACTTAACAAGGCTAAGGCGATTGGCATACAGGTGCTTTACGGCGACACGGACAGCCTCTTTCTCAAAAATCCATCTAAGCAGCAGATCGAAGAGCTAGCGCGCTGGACAGAGCACGAGTTGAAAATGAGCTTAGACGTGGATAAGGTCTATCGCTACGCAGTTTTCAGCCAGCGAAAGAAGAACTATCTCGGCGTTCTGGAAGATGGAGCGGTCGACGTTAAAGGCTTGACAGGCAAAAAGCGGCACATACCCGTTTTCATCAAGAAATCGTTTGACCGAATGAAGGAACGGTTGGCAAAAGTCAAGACGCCTCCGGATTTCGAAAACGCCAAGAAGGACATAGCGGAAATCGTGCGCGACTGCTACATGAAGCTCAAGAGAAGAGAATGGGAAAGCATGAGTGACCTCGCATTCAACGTAGTTCTAGGCGAAGAACTAGACCACTACACAAAGACCACGCCCCAACACGTCAAAGCAGCAAAAATGCTGAAAGCAAACGGCCTCGACCTCAAAGCAGGAGACCTAATCAGCTTCGTTAAAGTCACCAAAGAACCCCATGTGAAACCAGTTGAACTAGCAACAAAAAACGAGATCGACATTGAAAAATACGTTGCCTATCTGCAGTCAACCTTCGATCAGGTTCTAGACGCGCTTGGCTTAGACTTCGAAGAAATCATAGGGCTAACAAAGCTAGAAAGATTCATGTAGATTTGTCTAGTTGCTATCTGCTAGTGTTTTTAGTCCATGCGACTTCAAAGGCTCTATAACGTTTGGTCGGCTGAGTGCAAGCAGTAGGACATATCCAATTCCAGCAATTGCGATTAGACTACTCATTGATATGCTTATAACCATGGCGACGACTGCTGGGAAAGCACTTAGAGCTTCTGGCGGCGGAAAATCGAAAAATATCGACAGATAACCGCCGACTATGATGCCTATTGGCAGGGCTCCTGCTACACAAGCCATGAATCTCCTCTTTCGCAAAAGCAATACTATTGTAGCTGCGATCAGATTGGCAATAGGTCCAAACGCAATGTCTACGACGCCAAGGAAATAGTAAGCGTTAGACAGGAAGCAGCCAAATGTTACACCTGCTATAACAGGCCAGCCTAAAAGAATAGTTAACGCAATCAAACAGTCAGCGACACGCAATTGGACAGGCCCGTATATCGTTGGGTTTCCAACGGTTAATGATTGAGCAACATTGATCACAACGTATAGAGCCGCGAAAACAGCAGATAGCGCAATATCTTTACTGCCAAAGTTCACTCTTTCACCTCCTACTCCGGGGTTTGTTTTGGCGGAACGGGTGGAGGCCCACTCACCCGCCTAACGGTTCTCTGCAGATGATTTTTTAGCTATTAAACTTTACTAAAATATTGTCTCATCAGTTTCTTCAGCAGGTAGCATAGGTTACTTTGCTGTCGCCGTGTTCTCGATGTCGGCTTGCACTGTAACGCCGTCGCTCGGTGAATTTGCCGTTTCTTCTTCCATTTGGATTCCCTGCTTTTGGGAAGACAAGAGATCATGTGGCGGCGGAGGAGCATCTAGAACGGCTGAAAGAAGATACATTGCGGTGAAGGCTTGCTGATATATCCTGTGGAGAACCTGTGGAACCTTTGTTTCAGGATCAACCTCCAGCATCTTCTTGACGTCTGCATCTTTGCCTGAGAGAGTGGCGGTTCCTGCAATGTCGATCTTTAAGATGTTAGGCTTCGTTGTCAGAAACAGGTTGAATCCGACAACAACTGTTTGGCTTTTATGTTCCTTTTCCTCCAGCTTGGCTTTCACGTCGAAATTTATGGTTTCACCTTGTCCCTTGACGGCAAGCTTTACTCCTGCCAAATTGGTGATTTCGACGTTTACTGAAACGTTAGGAACATATAGCAATGGCAAATGTCAGAATCCTCGCACAGTCTATAAGAGATAGCTAGTGTTCTAACCTCCGCAGTTAAGCCTCGCTTCCGAGTTGTTTTTGCCTTTTGTGTGTAGCGCCACATCACACACAGAAGCCCAGTGTTCACATAGCCATGCTTTGGATCCACAGCCCGAGGGCTGTTGAAGCCGCAATCAGAAGCGAAATGACAAGGACGACTTGCCGCTCGGTCAATGCTCGCTGATACGTTACAAGGGTAACAAGGCTTCTGCGGTGGCTGGAAGTAAGCTTTTTTCCGTCAAAGGAGACGCTGGCTTTGGCCTTGAATAAGAAGTATGTAAGCAAGATCAGAGAAGAATTGAACACGTATGGAAGAACCGAAACCGCCAAGCAGACTTTCAAGTTGGAGATTATGGCAAATGACGCAAGGGTTATTCCTATGGCAAAGGAGCCGGTGTTGCCTACAAAGATTTTGCCGCGGACATTAAAGAAAGCTAACACGAGCCATACTGCCAAAGGACCGCACAAGAGTATTGCATAAGGCCCGGATGTTGCGGCTAAGCCAGCTAGAATTATTGCGGGGCAGACTGTTTCCAGGCCGTTTAGTCCTCCAAGCTGGTTTACAACGTTCGTGACCACGGTTACAAGCAGCGGGATTATTATGAAATAGTACCCATACGTTGTGAAGTCAATCACCCCGATGAGTGGGAGGGTAACTGCTGTGCGTAGCTCAAGGCGCCATGCAAGGGAAATAAGTGGTATAGACGCGATCAGTGGGAGAAACGCCTTGTATCTCCATTTCAGGTCAATCCAGTCGTCCAGTAGGCCGAGAAAGCCGCCGAACAGTATGCAGACGGCCAGCATCAAAGATGGCGACACGTTGTTGGAAACATCGAAGATGCGAAAGAAGTGTTCAAAATAGTAGAGGAGAAACAGGTAGACAGTGCTTAGTAAGACGTAGAATATGCCTAGCCCGTTTGGGACTAGGGGCTGATTTGGCTTATGTTGGTCAGGAGCTTTAGGAAACAAATTCCTTCTACCCTATGAGTTTGGATAGTCATTGTAGTATGTTTGCCAATCGATCTTGTAGAGGCATATTAGCGGGATATAGCCGCCGTACTTGCTTATGTCACTGATGCTCAGGGTCAGTCCAGCGAAATAGGCTTGCTTGAAGTATTTAGGCTGGATGTTAGCGGAAGTTAAGCCGGCTGCCTGCCACTCGCTTTCCTCGCGGTCGGTCACACCGTTGCGTGTGCACCACTGGTATTTGCCCCACGCCATCAGCTTGTACACCGTCGTGCCCATCCCTTTCTCGTTCCATTTCCACTTGTTCTGTGTCGAGTTGTACTGGCCGAAAGAGCTTTCGTTGCTCCATGAAGAAGCTTCGTCTATGATGTTTTCTTCCTTCACGAATCTTTCTTGAGCTTGTCCCGAGATCCTTGCCATCCACATCCATTTTCCTTCGTCTCCGAAGCCTGCCCAGTCTACGTATGACACTGCGCCTGAGGAAGTTGCGTACACTCTGGCGGTCACGAAGACCAGAATGTAGGTTGCATTGTACCTCTTGAGCATCTTCATCGACGTGGTTTCATTAGCCATAAAGATGAAGCCGATGTTCTGAATCTGGTCGGTGTCTATGGTAGCGTTGTCTGCGAGACTTGTCACATTACCCATAACTGTCAACCAGTAGCCGTAGTCCCACCAGCTGCAGACGACTGTGCTTGACTGGAGATTGTTCTTTGTCCATTCAAGCATGTCCAGCCATTCACGCACAGGCGCGTTAGGCACGACAGGGAGGCTGCTTGCAGTTATGGTGATCGGCGAATCAATTTGCCTATACACTTTAGGCATCGGAAACGCGAAGCTCGTTGTTAGAATTATGAAAATCATTATCACAGCAAGCCCGCTGAACTCCTTGCCGACATAGGCTTGAGCAAACTTTTTCTTAACAGCCAGTTTAGGCGGCTCTTTCAGCAAAGTGACAAACGGTTTCAGCAGCCCCACGGTTCCGACGGCTGCGACAAGCGCGAATGCCGGCGCCATTAACACGATAAGCCGCACCATTGAGCTTGCAAAGTACAGGGATGTGATGCCGAGAATAACTAGGAAGAGGTTTTTGTCGTTGAGGTTTCTTATGGCGAAATACAAGCCGGCGATGAAGAAGAGAATTGTGATGCCGAAGTCGTAGTATATCGTGCTCCAAGACGAGATTCGGTGCTCCGCAACAGACTCTATCAGCGGCGCCGCAGCACGTTCAAACGGGTTAATAACCGACATGAACTTTCCAGCGATGCTTTTGGCGTAGCCAAGCTGCCACAGCACCGTGAATCCGCCGATGAGTATAGCAAGAAAGACGGCGACGGAGGCTATTTTCCACTTGGTTGTTTCCACTGCGCGGAAGGTTTCGCTTAGGCATAGAAGGACAAAGATAATTGCTACCGGCAGTATCGCAACCGTGGTAAGATAGGAAGCGCCTATTTTCGGGACGCTGATGGCTATGAATAAGCCAAGTCCAAATGTCAAGCTGTATGACAAAAACAGTCGCTGCGTATATCTCTTCATCAGGATAAGTAGGAACGTGAAAAGGGCGATCACGCCTATCGGGTAGTATGCCGCACCCCAACCGGCACAGAAATATCCTAAAACCAACGCCGAACCTAACGAGTATTTCATGGCCGAACCCACAGGGCGCTCAACCTCTATAGAGCGTAAGAACAAGAGAATGAACAGCAGAAGCGAAAAGATCCCTATTATCTCGTCGTCAAACCACCCCAGCGAGGAACGCTGAATAAACGATGGACTCAGAGCCAAGAATAATGCGGCAAACAGCCCCACAGGCTTCCCGCCTACATCTTTACCTAGAAAGTAAGCGACAAGCGAGGCTAACATGCCGAGAAACGCCGGAAGAAGCGCAGCGAAATTCATCAAGCCGGGATCAATCCCAAGCGTAGTAAGCATGGAGTACAGTACGGCCGCCGTCATGGGCAAGCCTGGGAATGCGGCGGTGGCAACGTTTATTCCTCTAGGATACCATCTTTGTGTGTCGTTCCAAGGCGTAGGCCACGCCCACGAGATTAATCCGTTTTTTACGATGTAGTCTGTGAAGCGGAGCTGGAAGTATCCGTCGAACTCTGAGATGTGCATGCTTTCTGTCTGGATTTCCCAGCGCAGGGGGAATAGGCGTATTCCGAAGGCGATGAAAAGGATAAGCAGCAGTGTCGAGATCGTTATTAGCGAGTCATGGTCTGTTTTTATCCGAAGCTTTCTCAGACTTTTGAGACCATTTACAGCGTTCTCTTTGGTGAATACATTCTTGATTTTCACGTCAAGTCCATCTCTTTGATGCGGATTATTACTGAGATTAATGTGGTGTTTTATTTCCCTTGCGGTTAATATGGGTTTTTTAGGGTGCGGTTTTTCTTCGGAAACCATATTTTTCAGGGTCATAAAACGGCAAAGACACGATTGTGGCGTCTGCAAGTTTGTCGCGTATCTTCACCTTGACATGGCTTCCTTCCTGAGCAAGCGATGTAGGTACATAGCCCATGCCTATGCCGCATCTAAGCAGAGGCGAGAATGTTCCACTTGTCAACTGCCCCACTTTCAAGCCTTTTTCATCATAAATCTCGAAGCCTGAGCGCGGAATACCTTCGCCAGCCATCTTTACCGCTACTCGCTTGCGTTTAAGTCCTTCAGCCTTTTGTGCTACAAGCGCGGTTTTTCCGATGAAATCTTCTTTCTGGAGTTTTGCTACAAAGCCAAGTCCCGCTTCAAGCGGAGTCGTGTTTTCATCGATGTCGTTTCCATAGAGGCATAGTCCCGCTTCAAGTCTCAATGTGTCTCTTGCCCCTAGACCGCAAGGCAGTATCCCGTAAGCTTTACCAGCTTCAAGAATAGCATTCCATAGCTTCACCGCTTTGTCCGGCTTTATCAATGGAGAGTCCCAGACAAATATTTCGAAGCCATCTTCGCCTGTGTATCCCGTTCTTGCCATGAAAACGTCTACATCTGCCAAACGAGAGGAACCGCATTTGAACCGTTCAATTTTGCCGAGGTCTGCGGTGGATATTGCTTGCAGCGTTTTCTCGGCTTTCGGACCCTGCACTGCAAACATTGCCACATCATCAGAGACGTCTTTAATCTCTACGCCTAGGTTCTTTGAATTTCCGCTGATCCAGTCATAGTCCTTTTTCCGGTTGCTTGCGTTGAAAACAATCATGAACGTTTCAGGTTCCAGTCTGTAGACCACAAAGTCGTCTATTATTCCGCCTTTTTCATTGCACATAACAGAGTACTGAGCGTTATTCGGAGCAAGCTTGGAAACGTCGTTAGTTATCACATAGTTCACGAAGCGTTCGGCATCGGCTCCGGAGATTGTGACTCTTCCCATGTGGGAGATGTCAAAAACGCCAACATTGTCCCGCACAGCCAAGTGCTCCGCAATTATGCCCTCATATAGCAGAGGCATCTCAAAACCGGCAAACATTGTCAGCTTAGCTGTTTTCTTGTGAATTTCATAGAGCTGTGTTTTTTTAGCCTGTGCCGTCATCCCCCGTTCTCTCCTAAGCTAGCAGTCTATTCTACGGGTTTCACGTCCACGTCGAGAGGTATCAGCGAAAGTTTCTTGCCGCACTTCGGGCATTTACCTTCAACCTCATGCATAATCTCGTCAGGGGGTCTCAGTTCAGGTCCCTCATACAAAACATGCCCACATCCTTGGCAGACACAACGTTGCGGCACACTGTTACACTCCGTTAACAGAGTTACATCGATTGGACATATTTATCGGTTGCGAACAAATGATGCTGCTGTCTCGATCTTTCGCTTCAGAAAACGGGTTTTCTATATTTTACTGTGCAAACTCTTTCCACATGTTATACACGAGCAAGCCAACATATCCTAAAGACGCGAATACAGTGAACCATTCAAGGATCGGCACAACATAAACAAGCACGAAAACTAGGTTGATCGCAACTACCACCAGCCCGTAATAGGCGATGCGCTTATCAAATCTAGGGTTCGTTGACAAAGCGGCTCCTAGGAGTAGCAAGACAACAATGTTCAGCAGAAAAAACACGGCAGACCACAATCTGTGAAGTTCCCCGAAGTCTTCTGAAAACACCCCGATCATGATCAGCGAGAAAGCTGCAATAATGCCTATGAGCTGTGTTACAATCAAGAGGATTTTTTTCCATGCTTGATCCGTGTGCCACTTGTAGAGACCGATGAAGAAAGGAAACAGCGCAACGCCCGTAAGCACGCAGCCAACGTTGAAGGCCATCGCCCCAGAAGGATTGTAGGTTGAGTTACCCAAGTCGCTCAGCCAGTTATCCGCCGGACTATAGTACGAGGGATAAAGCGCCCACGAAGTAAAAGTGAAAAGGCAGAACAGAACAATCGCTGCAACACCTGCAATACAGCTGATTGGCCACCTTATTCCCGTCATATGCGCGCACAGTCTATGCATATTGCAGTCTCTAGTTTATAACATTATTCAGAATCAGACTAATAAAATGCCAAAAATAACTTTATTACCCACTAATATTCACCCACCTTAACCCACACCCAAAAACCAGCGACGGTATATATAAGGGGTTTCAGTCTTCCCACGCATAACGTTCCTCTTCAACCAAGACTCGCCATTTCGCGCATTTTGACACAAAACTTTTCTCTTCGCAAAAACCTAAGTGCACTGAACATGAGCAGCTACTGCCTAGTCATCACCGAGAAACCTGATGCCGCACGCAGAATAGCCCTCGCTCTAGACACCAAAGGAAAACCCGAAACACACCATGAACGTCACGTGCCTTACTGGATCGCTTGGCGAAACAAGAAACTCGTAATAGTTCCCGCCATAGGACACCTTTACACCGTGGCTAAAGAACACGCAGGAAAAGATCCCTACCCGATTTTCACTTTCAGATGGGTGCCTAGACACATCGCTGAAAGGAAGGCAAAACACCTTGCGAGATGGATTGAAGTTATCGCAAAACTGGCAACGGAAGCTGACATGTTCGTGGATGCATGCGACTACGACATCGAAGGAAGCATCGTTGGATACATGATTCTGAAATACGCATGCAGAAACAAAGAGAACATCGCTATGCGAATGAAGTATTCAACACTAACAAACGAAGAGCTTGAAAAAGCATATTCAAGCCTCCTGCCCCAATTGGACTTCGCCATGGTCGAAGCAGGCCAAACCCGGCACGAGATCGACTGGCTCTACGGAATAAACCTCTCCAGAGCCCTAACTATAGCAGCAAAAAAAGCAAGCGGCAGATATGCAACACTCAGCACCGGAAGAGTGCAAGGGCCAACTCTAAAATTTGTTGCGTTAAGAGAAAAAGCAATCAAAAGTTTCGTGCCAACACCCTACTGGCTGGTCAAAGCGCAAATAGAAATCACCGGGTCTTTTTTTGATGCAGAATACGAGAAAAACCCAATCAAGAGCAGGGAAGAAGCTGACACGGTTCTATCTGACTGTAAAGGAAGAGATGGAAAAGTAGAGGAAATAGAGTCAAAACGGCTCCACCAAAAGCCTCCCCCACCTTTCGACTTGGGATCGTTGCAGAGCGAAGCCTACAAGCTTTTCAAGTATACACCTAAACAGACAGCGGAAATAGCTCAACACCTTTACCTAGACGCCTTAATCTCCTATCCACGAACAAGCAGCCAAAAACTTCCAAAAACAATAGGCTACAAGCAGATCCTAAAAAAACTTTGCGCACTTCCAAAATACAACAAAAAAGCGTTGGAGCTACTCGCTAAATCAGAATTGAAACCTCTAGAAGGCGTAAAACAGGATCCAGCTCATCCCGCGATATATCCAACTGGGCATCTGCCGGAAAAACCATTAAACACTATGGAAAAAAACCTGTGGGATCTTGTAATTCGAAGGTTCATGGCCGTCTTCGCCGAACCCACAACAATAGAGACATCAAACGTCCACATCGCTATCGGTAAGCACATCTTCCATCTGAAAGGAAGCCAAGTCATAAAAAAAGGCTGGCTCCATTTCTACGAGCCTCACACAAGGTCAACCGAGACTGTCCTGCCTCCAATCAAAGAAGGCGAAATCCTCAAAGTTGAAAAACTGTTTAAAGAGGACAGATTCACAAATCCTCCCTCTCGCTATAACCCGCGTACTCTGCTTAAAAAGATGGAAGAACATGAAATCGGCACCAAAGCAACACGAGCAGAAATCATGCACACCCTCTACAAAAGAAAATACCTACAAGGCATGGAAATAGCCATAACCAATCTAGGCTTCGAAGTCCTCGACGTTCTGGAAAAACATTGCCCCAAAATAATCTCAGTAGAGTCAACCCGAGAGCTTGAGGAAAGAATAGGCAACATCCAGAATGGGAAGAAAGAAAGAGAAAAAACTCTGGAAGAAGCAATAAGCATGCTGCAAAAAGCAACATCCCAACTGAAAGCAAACGAGAAAACCATAGGCATCCAATTAAGCAAAGTCTTGGAAAAACCGAAACTGGCAGAAAGAATAATCGGCAAATGTCCAAGCTGCAAAACTGGAAAGCTCGTTATACTCCGCTCCAGAAAGACAGGAAAACGCTTCATCGGCTGCACCAACTACTTCAAAGGCCTATGCAAAACATCATACCCTCTTCCTCAGCAAGGCTCTGTAAAACCGCTGGCAACGAACTGCAAGCTATGTGGATGGCCGTTGATTCATGTTCAGATGAAAGGGAGATATCAATGGAAGCTATGTTTTAATCCTAACTGTCCCAGAAAAAAGGAAAAGGCGAAGGCATTTTGAAGTGCAAACTCTGCGATAGAGAAGCACACAGCAAGGGTTACTGCGATTTTCACGGCGAGGCATATGATAACATCGTTGAGAAATATGCCTCTTGGAAAAAGGCGTTGTCCATCTCTTGGAAAGAGTATTTAAGGAAGATTGCAGAGAATCCTTTAACTGGTGAATGGGCTAAGCAAGTAGCCGAACATCTAATCAAAAGCGGAGAAGAACATCATGTCCAGAGCAATTAAGAAGAACGTATCCTCACTTTCATTCTCATTCAGCCGGCTTTACCGAAGAATCGCCACAGCAAAACCCTCAACTCTAATGCTTTCCGTAATAGTCCTTTCGTTCACCATTTTCCTATTTGGAGGCGGCTTATACGACATAATAATGAAACCTCTGCCAGCTGTCTACTACAGCGGCCGCTTCATCTTCCTCTATCCTCAGCTTTCGGAGCAATTCATAAGTGACAGCATAATCGCCACAATACTCTACACCTTCGGCATCGCAGGGTTACTGCTGCTCTACCAAAGCACAAAATACGCGTACAAGCCACGGCAGGCATACATGACATTCATCGCAGGAATCATTCTAGTAATGTTAGCATACATCATCTTAGAATTAACCATCCAAATCAAGCTAAGCTAGGAACGCTACCACGGATTGCTTTTCAACCTCAATTTATATGCTACAAAATTGGTCAGCATGTGTATCGGTGGAGTGACAAGCAGCGCAACCAAAACAAGCTCCCATGACCACGTAGCTGAAAGAACAGGAAGCGAAAACAAGATCGCTCCACCCACGAAGTCCACCTGATCAACCACGGGCAGCAATCCTCCTGGAGGAATCCCAAGCCTTCTTTTAACGAAAGCTCCAAACAAGTCGCCAAGCAGTGCGCCCAAAGACAACATCAACCCTGAGAGGACGTGATATCCGAAAAAGCTGCTTTCAGCAAGACCTATAAGGGTTCCAATGGCAAGCCCTGCGAAGAAGCCTCTGAACGTCTTATTTTTCCCGAAAACAGGTTTACCATCAATAAATTTTCTTCGCAAATCCAGAGGAAGACCTCCGCCTGCGATCACCGGCATGGCGTTTGCGCAGTATGCTGGAAACATCAGCTTGAATGACTCTAAGACTAGTTCAGCAACGCTCATGTCAAGCAACCTATCAAAGATTTGAACATGAAAATATCCCATTTTCCCGTATTCTCAGATAGTATGTTTGAGGCGGTATCTTTCTCAGGCTTTTTTCCAAGATGGCGTGAACTATCCCCGGCTTTTCGGTAGGCTTCATATTAATTATTGTCTCAGCCCAGAACTTGAGAACTCGCGTAGCCACGGGTTCTATGCTCGCAGTCGCCTGAACAAACGCTGTCCGCACCTGACTTGTCAGCAAAACAGCAATTTGCTGGGTCTTTGCCGTCTGAGCGAGAACTGCTATTTGTCTATTCAGCTCGCGGTTGAGGTCAAAGGTCTTCGCCGGCGCTTCCGCGGTCTCTAACCGGTAAAGCGACGTTATTGTGTCAAACACCACAAGCCCAAAATTCTTCGAAGTGTACTCAACGAGCCTATCAATAATCGCTGTCTGCTCACGAAATCTAGTCGGCTTCATCAAGACTATAAGTTCACTTGCCTTTTCGAGTTCTTCGCCAGCAATCTGCGCTAGTCTCCTAGGATGAAAGGTGGCATCACAATCTGCAAACAGTGCCTTTAGACCCTGCCTAGTACAGTTCACTGCACACTGCATGGCCAACGTAGTTTTCCCTGTTTCAGGCTCTCCATAGACTAGGCTGATGCTTCCGCGAGATATACCCCCCTCCAAAAGCTTATCAATTGAATCACAGCCTGTGGCAATTTTATTCTGCAATCTCATACACATCAACGAATATAAACTGCAAAACTAATAATGTATTTCGCATATAAACATCTGGAAAAACAGGAAGACGCATGAAAGCAAACATCGCGGTAGCAACAGTCTCAGGGAAAGCTTACTACCTCATAGTCAGCAAATTAAAAGAGAGAAACATATCTTTCTTAAGCCTAACACCTAGCGAACCTATACCCGTCGAAACGAAAGCAGTAATAACCACGGAAAGAGAGAAACATCTAATAAACCATGAAAGAGTCTTGGTCTATAGAGATGGAGAGGAACCTGAAGCAGTGATCAACGAGGCACTACAGATAATCCAAGGGAAAGAATTCTACGAAAAGATAGCTATAGGTATAGATCCAGGCGATGTCTTTGGACTGGCAGTTCTTGCAGATGGAAAAGTAATAGAAACTGCCAACTGTTTTAGCGTTAGAGAAACGTTGGGCAGGATCGAAAGGATCTTGCTAAGCCTTCAGGCAACTCCGACCGGGTTCACACTTGTGAAAGTAGGTGACGGGGTTCCAAAGCGCAAAGAAGAGCTGCTGCAATCCTTAGACAAGCTACTTCCCTCCCACATCGTACTTGAAAGCGTGAGTGAAAAAGGAACCAACAGTTTCTTGGGCAAGACAAAACATAGAAGAGGGCTAAGAGATATTGCTTCAGCCATAAAAATAGCGGGAAGAAGCGGTCAAAAATACGTTAGGAGAAAAACACATGGAGAAAACAGTTGAAAAAGGAAAAACCTTACTGGTTGACGGCCCTGCATCCGTCACATTAACTTCAGGCAGCGCAGAAGTATTCGGCCTACCTGTAAAAACCGCTAGCAAAGTCATTATACGCGAAGGGAAGAGGCTGCCTTTCTCCGTTGAAGAGAAAGCAACTTTCGATGTCTCTCTAGGAGAAGGCGCTACAGTCGAGGAAATGGATGAAAACAGCATCCCGCCTTCTTGGGAAAAAGCCTACGAGGAACTTGTAAATCTTCAAGCAAGACCCGCGATCTCTCTAATCTTGGGAACGGCTGATTCTGGAAAAACCAGCTTCGCCACCTATTTAACAAATAGGCTAATAAGGGAACAATGCAAAGTAGCATTGCTTGATGGAGATTTAGGCCAGTCTGACATAGGGCCTCCATGCACAGTAGCATACACCTTGCCAACGAAACCTACTACTGACTTGTTCAATTTAACAGCCAAGAACGCTTTCTTTGTAGGCATTACTTCGCCCAGCTCCACGGTAGACAAGGTGATTGAAGGGCTAACTCTGCTTAAAGAGGAGGCTTTAAAAAGCAGCCCAGACTTTCTCGTCATAAACACTGACGGCTGGATTGATGAAGAGGAGGCTGTTAGATACAAAAGCCGTGTAGTTGAAAGCCTGAATCCGCATATGGTCTTCTGCATCCAGCAAGGCGAGGAACTTGCACCTTTGATGAGCAAGCTTGAAAGGTTCAAGAGAACTTTCGTGGAATCTCCTAAAGCAGTAAGGCAAAGAACACATGAAAGACGCAGAAACCTGCGAGAACTAGGCTACATCAAGTACTTGAAGAATGCCAAGGTTCAATCGCTTCCTTTGAACTGGCTTAAAGTTGAGGAAGACGAATTATTCGGTCTCAGCAAGAAATACGAGAACAACCAGCGAGTTCTGAGGATAAACGCGTTATTAGGCATGAAGCCCCTGAACATTCTGGAATTACCCGACAAACTGCATGTAATTATTGGCAGAAACAGATGGATCAATTCGGAAAACATAAAAAAAGTTGAAGAATACACCAAGAAAAAGATGGTTATCATCCGAAAAGGCGAGGAAGAAGGTCTCCTCACCGGATTATACAATGCTAACAAACATTTTCTAGGCATAGGCATCCTGAAGGAGATAGACTTCTTAAGAAAAACATTGAAAATTCTAACCCCAGTCTCTGGCGAAGTTGCCGGCGTAACACTTGGAAAACTGAAACTTGACAAGAACTTCAAGGAATTTCCAGTGTTTCCCGAAGATAATGACAGTTTCAAGACATTTAAGAAACTTTTTTGAAAAACCAGCTGAGCTCTCGGCTGATTGCGCCTTCTTCCTCGGGCACAATCTTTAGATGATCTCTAATCCATGCTGGAAGAAAACTTTTGCAGTAAGCGGCTGCAAAACGGTAATCCATAAGAATGATAGCTCCTTTGTCTGTCGGCGTTCTAATGGGTCGGCCTGCCGCTTGTGAAGCTTTCTTCATCGCGGGAAGAACATATCCATATTCACGTCCATAGCCAGGGAACATTTTTTCAAAATAGTTGATCTGAGCTTTCACCCTCGGCGTCGGCTCTGCATAGGGCAAGCCAACAATGACTACTGAGTTCATTTGGTCGCCAGGAAAATCTACGCCTTCCGATGATCGTCCGCCTTGGGCTCCGAGAAGGACTGCGCCGTCTTTGTTAGCGCATTTTTTGAACGCAGCCACCATTTTCTCATTTTCTCTGGAGTTCATGTGTTTTCTTTCACGAAAGAGCTCTTTGTCTAATGTCTTTTCCAGTCCAGCGGCGACGAGGGATTCCAGCACCTCAAACGAAGCTGCGAATACGCCAGTGTTCTTCGGCGTGTTTTTGGTAACTTCGCATATTCTTTTTACCAGTTTGTTGTACATTTCCGGTGTTCTTTTTTCCATGGCGGTAGTTACCCCGCAGCATACAAGAGGTAAGATATGTTCTCGTGGGAACGGTGCGGGTACAACTTTCCTGATTGTGTCTTCTGGCAGCTGAGTCATTTTTCTGTAGGCTTCTAGCGGCTGAAGAGTTCCAGACATGACGACATTGCAGTAGGTTGAAGAGAATACTGGCGCCGTAATCTTTGCGGGGTCTAAAGCGGCGATTTCCAGTTTTGCCGTTTTGCCGCCTCTTCGGGAAATGTACCTGTTTAGTGTTCTGATGTAGGCGTCGTCATCTGTGGTCTCAAGCCATTTTTTGAGGAACTCGCTTAAACCGTGTATGTAGGATCGGGGATATTTGCCTTCAGAAAAGAGGCTTCGTTTTATGGCGTCGCCTTTGCTGTGTAAGACTTCACAGAATTTTTTGAAATCATTCTCGCCTGCTCTTTCTTGAATAAGATTTGAAATAAAGCTCTCAGACACCAACTGCTCTTTGGGGCCGTTCCCAGCCATTTTTTCTATTTCAACTTTAAGTGCATTTGCGAAGTCTTCTACCTCTCGGTGTCTGAACTTTCTTGCCTCATTTTCTGCTGGTCTAACTGTAAATAATGGTAACGTAGAGCTGGCGATGTCAACTGCAGTTTCAGGAAGATTGTGTGCTTCATCGATAATGAGAACTATTCTGTCAAGCGGTGTTTCCAAGTTTTTTAGGAATACGTTGCGTATCGTGGGGTCGAAAACATAAAGGTAGCTTAAAGCAACCACACTTACCTCAGAAAGCGCACCCTTCACAAGTTCATATGAACAGAAGCCATATCTTCGGCAAATGCTCTGGATTTCAGAAGCTTTGTAGGGACGGAGAGCGACCTGTTCAAGAATCTCGAAGTATAGCTGCGACTTGTACTCAATGTTCTGATGTAGCGGGCATCTTTTTCTGGCTTTGAGTAGCTCGCAGATTTCCATGAATGTATGGAGGTCTGAAGAATAGGCCTTTGCCACGTGGTTAAGACACATTTCGCGTTTTCCGCGAACAGAGATCCCTGTGACTGGCTGTTTCTTGGAGATTTCCCCCAGTTCCTCGATGATGCGGTCGTGTTGGCGATGGGTTCGGGCGACAAATAACACTTTGAGCTTGTTCTCGACAACTTCGGGAAGGCATGCAGACAAGGCTGCGACAGTCTTGCCTAAACCGTTGCTTCCCTCAATGATCACGGATCGACATTCTTCGATAGCGCTGTGGATCGTGTTGATAAAGTCATCTTGAAATCGTCGCACTTCAGCGTAGGGAAAGTAGTCTGCAACCTCATGCGCCAGCTTGTTCATCGCGGTTTCACAACTTGTTTGAAGGGCATAGTGTATTTACTGGACACTGTCTGCATAAAGGGTTTCTAGCCTTGCAATATTTTCTTCCAAGCGAAATCAGCAGCAAATGAGTAGCCAACGAATCCTCAAACAGTCTCTGAAGCGCGGTGCGAACGCCCTCATAATCTGCTGTATGCTGCACTAGCCCAAGCCGCTTTGAAACCCTGTTGACATGAGTGTCAACGGGAATCGTGGGTTTTCCGTCGGCGAAAAGCAGGACAACGTCAGCTGTTTTCGATCCGACTCCCGGAAGTTTTTGAAGAGTTTGCCGTGCTTCTTCCAACGGCAAC
This sequence comes from Candidatus Bathyarchaeota archaeon, assembly GCA_029907545.1. Classification (GTDB taxonomy): domain Archaea; phylum Thermoproteota; class Bathyarchaeia; order Bathyarchaeales; family Bathycorpusculaceae; genus JAGTQT01. Next base: position 16,061 of record JARYLR010000004.1, read on the forward strand.
GAAAGAATCTGCTGCAAGCTGCCGCTGTGTTCTTCAAGAATCGTTTTCGAAACTGCTTGGATTGTCTTGGCTTTCTTCCTGTACAGTCCAGCTGTTTTCAAGCATTCTTCAATTTGGCTTTCTGAGACATTCGCAAGCGTGTCGGGCGTTATTTTGAACATGTTCGAAAGTTTTTCGAAGGCTTTTTTGGAGTTTCTGCTCGCGGTGTTCTGTGAGATTATGGTTGCAATCAGTATTTCAAATGGATCCTTTCTAGAAAGAGTCTGCTTCGGAAGAACAAACGCCTCACGGAGCTTTCTCAAAATTAGCTTAGGTCTTTCGCTTGCCATTTGATGCTTCGCCTTTTGAAAATGATAAATAGTGAATGGCTTAAGCTATAAATAAACACAGGAGAAGCCAGCATGGAAAGGGCACGAGTTATCAAGGACGAACTCATCGAGCAGAATATACGTTTTCTAGCAGTATATATCGAAGCCAAGAATTCTTGCTTGACTTTGCTTAGTGAACGCGAAGACAAGCTTGGAACGCTTGCCATCGCCGTGCCTAAACTCAAGGACACGTTTGCGCCGCCAACTTCATCAATACTCTTAGGCGACAAAAATGCCGTAACAGCAAGAATATTTGCCGAGTATCTAGCCTCAAAGAAAGAGAAAATAGCCTTGGTTTCCGTCTACCTAGAAACCGTCAGCGAAACACAAGCTCAAACATTTTTCAGAAAGCTAATTGAGAAAATCACACGCTCCGAACCGGAAAAGGAGGGAGCGCTCACGTGAGTTTAAGAGTATTTCTCAAAAGCATGGAAAGGCAGGGAAAAGTCAGACATGTGAAAGCTGAGGTATCCACAGAATTCGAAGCCTCTTACATTATGAAAAGCTTTGACAATCAAGACTGCATCCTTCTCTTTGACAAGATCAGAGGATACGAGACGAAGATTGTTGCCAATGTCTGTGGAAGTCGCAGTAACCTCTGCCAAGCCCTTGGCACGACTAAGGAACGACTTTATGAGAAATTGTTTGAAGCGTGGCGTCTGCCGCGAAAAACAAAAACAACCACAGAAGGCTCTGTGAAAGAAGTTATCGAGAAACCTGACTTGAAGAAGATCCCTGTCCTAAGGCATTTCGAGAAGGATGCAGGTTCGTACCTAACATCCGCGATAGTACACGCTAAAAGCAATGACGGAAAGGCTGAAAACGTGTCTGTTCATAGGCTTCTGGTTCTTGACAAGAATCATTTGGCAATTCGCCTTGTTCCACGGCATTTGTTCCAACTGTGGAAAATGGCTAAGGACAGAGGTGTGGATCTAGATGTATCGATCTCTATCGGTGTTCATCCCGCAGTGCTTCTTGCAGCGTCTTCCCCTATTCCCTTTGGAGTATGTGAATTTGACGTCGCCAACGCCTTGATGGGCAACACTCTCCGCCTAGTTGAATGTGAACATGTAAATGCTTGTGCGCCGGCTGAAGCTGAACTGGTTCTAGAAGGTAAAATATCAGTCACAAAAGAGGTTGATGAAGGCCCGTTCGTGGACATAACTGGCACCTATGACATCTGCAGGAAGCAGCCTGTAGTCGAAGTTGTAGGGATGATGCATCGCCGAGATTACATGTATCAAGCGCTTCTGCCCTCGGGTTCTGAGCATAGGCTTCTTATGGGTTTGCCTCATGAGGCGCTGATCTGGGAATCTGTCTCGAAGGTTGTGCCCAAAGTGCATGCTGTGAACCTTTCTGCTGGCGGTAGCGGATGGCTTCACGCGGTCATCTCCATTGATAAGCAGGTTGATGGAGACGGAAAGAACGCATTACTTGCTGCTTTTGCAGCGCACCCAAGCTTGAAACACGCCGTTGTCGTGGATTCAGATATCGACATATTCAACGCTTCTGACATAGAGTGGGCTATTGCCACCCGTTTCCAAGCAAGCAAAGATCTAATCATAATAAACAATGTTAGGGGCTCGACGCTGGATTCTTCAGCTGATCAGGAAACAGGACTGACCGCGAAGGTGGGTGTAGATGCCACGAGACCCTTTGCCAAACCTAGAGAAAAGTTTGAGAAAGCAGCATTTCCTGTGTGCAAGCGCGCAGAAGACATCGTCCAGAAGATGTTTGATGTGTGAAGAAAAGCGCATGCACACCAATTATTATATAAGGCGTCTGTTCCTCATAGGAAGAAGTGGGAATTTTGTTGGCAACGAAGAAAGAAGAAAAAAGCAGCATGTCGCTGAAAGTTGAGGACGTAATGATTAAGGAAGTGGTCACCATAGATGAAGGTGCCACGGTGAAAGAAGCAGCTGAGGTTATGAACAAATTCGAAATCGGCTGCTTAATCACAGTGAAGAAGGGCAAAGCCGTGGGTATAATCACCGAGAGAGATCTTCTAAAGCGTGTTGTTGCCGAAGGCAGAGAAGCGAAAAAAACTAAAGTAAAGGACATAATGACAAGTCCACTGGTTGTTGTCGAACCAAGCACCGAGCTGGAAGAGGCGGTTCGGTTGATGTTTCAGATGAAGATCAAAAAACTTCCAGTGGTTGATGGAAAACGTCTTGCGGGATTGGTTACGTTAACTGACATAGCTCGTTTCCAGCCTCAAATAATAGCCATCCTCAAACAGCTTGCGGTGAAGCAGGCAACGCCGAAGAGCATGAAAAAAGTCGTCGACTACTACGTCGTGTAACAAGCCATTAAACAGTTGCCCATGCATTTTTTGAGGAAGCTTAAATGTGTAGATCTGACTTTACTCAGTGTAGATGAAAAAAACTATACTGCTCAAAGTTAACCCACGAAAGCCCGAAATGGACGAAATCCACGTAGCGGCAGCCTTAATCAAAAGTGGCGGGCTAGTTGCATTTCCCACAGAAACAGTCTACGGTCTCGGTGCAGACGCACTAAACCCAAAGGCAGTCCGCGCACTTTTTGCAGCGAAAAAACGTCCTCCTGATAACCCGCCCATAGTGCACATAAGCAACGCCAAAGACGTCCACAAAATGGCAAAGGGTATTCCCTGTGATGCTGAGAAGCTTATGAAGGCATTCTGGCCTGGTCCTTTAACATTGATATTTAAACGATCCCCGATTGTTCCAGATGAAACTGTATGCGGTTTAAGCACGATAGCTATTCGAATGCCACGTCATAATGTTGCGTTAGCCTTGATCAAAGAGAGCGGTTGCCCTATTGCGGCGCCAAGTGCCAACCTTGCCGGGAAGCCTAGCCCTACATCGGCGAAACACGTCATGGAAGATTTGGAAGGAAGAATCGACGCTGTCTTAGATGGCGGTCCCACACGTATCGGCGTAGAATCCACCGTTTTAGATCTAACTGTTGATCCACCAGAAGTTCTGCGTCCAGGAGGCACATCTTTGGAGAAGCTAAAAACAGTCATGAAACAAGTGGTGCTTAATCCCGTGGTAACCGCGGAAGAGCCAGTGCCGCTTAAGCAAGTGCGCTCTCCTGGTCTGAAACATAAGCATTATGCGCCTAAGGCGGATTTAATTGTTGTTGAAGGAGACTTAGAAGCGGTTGCTAAAAAGATCATAGAGTTAACACGTCATTACATAGGTAGCGGCAGAAAGGTGGGGATTTTGGCTACTGACGAGGCTGCTGGGCGATATGCGGTATGCAATGTGAAATCCATGGGTAGCAGAAGCAATTCGGCAACTGCTGCGCGGAATCTGTTTAGGCTTCTGAGAGAGTTTGACTCTGAAGTCGTCGACATAATTCTTGCAGAAGGGGTTCCCACAAAAGGCTTGGGATTAGCTGTTATGAATCGGCTTCGCAAAGCATCAGGATACACTATTATCAAGACGGATAACGGTTAGAAACGTTTATATTGCAATTCTCTGGCTAAAAGATTCCGAAGTCTAGTTAGAAGGAGAAACGTCGGAGGAAGATTATAAATGGCTGAAACATCTCAAGGAGCAGTTCCAGTACTCGTTTTGAAAGAAGGAACTGGAAGAACTACAGGAAAAGAAGCTCAGAAAAACAACATCATGGCTGCGAAAATCATTGCTGAAACAGTGAAATCCTCGCTGGGTCCACTTGGCATGGATAAGATGCTTGTCAGCAGCATCGGCGATGTCACGATAACAAATGACGGCGCAACCATAATGAAAGAACTAGATGTGCAGCACCCCGCTGCGAAGATGCTTGTTGAAGTCGCCAAAGCACAGGACAATGAAGTAGGCGACGGCACAACAACTGCCGTGGTGTTGGCAGGAGAACTGCTTGTTAAGGCAGAGACCCTGCTTAATCAGGGAATACATCCAACAATAATCATTGAAGGATACAAAAAGGCAAGTGAAAAAGCATTAGAAGTTCTCGGCAAGCTTGCGATCCCTGTTAGCGCGGATGATGAAAAGAGACTTATCGATGTTGCCCTTGTCTCCCTGGAAACTAAGGGCGTCACAACTGCGAGAGATCATTTTGCGAAGCTAGCTGTGAAAGCAGTCAAGCAGGTGGCTGAAGAAACTTCTGGAAAGGTTAAGGCTGACATCGACCTTATCAAGGTGCTTAAGAAACATGGAAAGGGCTTAGATGAGACAGAGCTTGTCAGAGGCATGGTGATTGACAAGGAAGTAGCGAGTTCTCAGATGCCCAAAATAGTCGAGAACGCCAAGATAGCCCTTCTCAGCGCCAAGCTTGAGATCGAGAAAACCGAGTTTGACGCCAAGATCAACATCGAAAGCCCAGAGCAGATGAAGCTTTTCTTGGATGAGGAGGAACGCATGCTCAGAGAGATGGTTGACCAGATCGTCAAGAGCGGCGCTAATGTTGTATTGAACGAGAAAGGCATCGACGATATGGCTTTGCATTTTCTGGCGAAGGCTAACATATTGGCTGTCAAAAGCACAAGCAGCGGTGACATGGAGAAACTGGCTAAGGCTACAGGCGGCGAAATCGTGGCAAACCTCAAGGATTTAAAGCCTGAAATGCTTGGAAAGGCAAAGACTGTTGAAGAAGTCAAGGTCGGCAACGACAAGCTTGTCTACATACGGGAATGCAAGAATCCCAAAGCAGTAACCATAGTGATCCGAGGCGGAGCAGAACATCTTATTGACGAGGCAGAAAGATCATTGCATGACGCTCTTTGCGTTGTCAGAAATACCATTGAAGACGGCAAAATCGTCGCCGGCGGAGGCGCTCCAGAAGCGGAGATCGCTAGGCAGCTTAGAGAATTCGCTACCAAGGTCGGTGGACGCGAACAACTTGCCATAGAGGCTTTCGCAGAAGCAGTTGAAGAGATCCCGCTGACTCTAGCAGAGAACGCGGGTTTAGATCCAATCGACATTATGGTTGCATTACGAGCCAAACATGAAGAAGCTGCAACACCTTACTACGGCATCGACGTGTTTTCAGGAAAAATCAGAGACATGCTTGAAATGAAAATAGTGGAGCCGCTGCGAGTAAAACAGCAGGTCATAAAATCCGCAACCGAAGCCGCAAACATGATAGTAAAGATAGATGACTTGATTGCTGCTAAAGGTGGCGGAAAAGGACCGCCGATGCCGCCTGGCGGAGGACCGCATGGTATGGGTGGCATGGGTGGAATGCCTCCTTACTAAAAAGCTCTTTTTTTTTCTTGATCTTTGAATGTTACATTCACGTTTTAGCGGTTAATACCGAGTTTACTCTGGGTTTGTGATTGCCGTCGAGTCCTCGGAAGTCTTATTTGATCATCGAGTCTATTTATAGGGGGGTTTGAATCGCTGTGTCGCTTGAGGTTGAAAAGTTTGAGGGTCTGATTGCCGAGGCAATGTTACGGGATCACGTGCCAGGACTGAGTCTGGCTATTATTAAGGATGGGAAAGTTGTTTATGCTAGGGGTTTCGGATCCAGAAACTTGAAAGCGGGTCTCAAAGCAACGCCGGACACTCTTTATGGAGTCGGCTCTTGTACGAAGTCCTTTACAGCCTTGGCTTTGATGCAGCTCCATGAACAGGGAAAACTAGACGTAAATGACCCTGTGCGGAAATATCTGCCAGAGTTCAAAATCGGAAAAGAAGATAACCCTATCACGATTCATCATCTCTTGAGCCATTCTTCCGGCATTCCCGATCTAGGCACAGCAGACCTTGAAATTAACAGATTTCTCGAAATTGAGGAGAAATGGGTACCCCTTGCCAGTTTTGACGACGTGATGACGTTTATTAACGGTGCCGTAAACGAGATTGCTGCTGAACCTGGCAAGCGTTTCTTCTACCTTAATGAAGGCTATACTCTTTTAGGATGGATAATCGAAAGAGCCAGTAACATGCGTTATGAAGACTATGTTAGGGAGAACATCTTGAAGCCTCTCAAGATGAATAGGTCGGGTTTTCCATGTGAGAAAATAGAGAAGGATGTGGATGTTGCCACGTCCTATCTTGTGCAAAGAAAAGAAGATGCTTTTGCAGCGATGCCTTCCACTCTTCCTCTGGATAGGCTGGAGTTCGCTGCTGGTGGGCTCTTAAGCTCTGTTATGGAGTTGGCGAACTATCTGACTGCCTACATCAATGAAGGCGTTTTCGAGGATTCCCAGATTTTGGGCTCTGCTTTGCTCAAAGAAATGTGTAAGCCTCATGTTGACGTTGGCTATTCCACTTTTCTTGGAAAGCGATACTACGGGTACGGATGGCGTAGTGACGAAGACTTTTTCGGACATCGCTGCATAGGGCACAGCGGCTCCACTTTGGTTTCAAACGCTGATTTACGTTTTCTACCCGACTTGAAACTAGGCGTCGCAGTTGCAAGTAACAATGGCGCCGCTGAATCAGTGTATATGATTGCTCCAGTTGTGCTGGCGTTGCTGATAGGTAAAGACCCTCTGAAAGAGATACCTGTATTTGAAATTGAGAAAAAGATGAGCATTCTTGTAGGTGAATACGAGTCTTACAAAGGAATTGCGAAAATTTCGGTTGCAAGCAAAGGCGGAATACTCTTTGTAGAATCAAAGGAGAAGCTGGTTGAACAGTGCTTTGCGCTGATCCCTGAAAGCGACAAGCTTGAGAACCTGCGATTCTATATCCTCGCAGGCGGGACAAGGATGCCTGTAGAGTTTACGATAGATAGCTCTGGAAAGGTGGATTTGTTTATCGAAAGAAATAGGTTCCACAAAATAAAATGAATAAGTCTCTCTTCCATATGTTTACTACAGGAACTATTTCAGCATTGGCATCTTGACGCCTTTTTCTCGAGCCACAATTTGCGCTTTCTCGTATCCAGCATCCGCATGCCTCACAATTGCGGTTCCCGGGTCAGTTGTTAACACCGTCTCAATTCGCTTTTCTGCTTCTTCTGTGCCGTCAGCTACCAGACACATGCCTGCGTGAATGCTGTAGCCGATTCCTACGCCGCCTCCGTGATGCACGCTGACCCACGTAGCCCCGCCAACCGCATTGATAAGCGCGTTAAGGATTGGCCAATCGGCGATAGCGTCGCTTCCATCTTTCATGTCTTCTGTTTCACGGTTAGGCGACGCCACGCTTCCTCCATCAAGATGGTCGCGTCCAATCCATACAGGTCCACTAAGCTCTTTTGAGCGAACCATTTGGTTAATGATTTTTCCGAATTTTGCGCGTTCTCCATAGCCAAGCCAGCAAACTCTTGCCGGTAGCCCTTGGAACTTCACGTGTTCTTTTGCCTTGCGTATCCACCTGCATAGACCTTCGTCATAGGCAAATTCTCTAAGAACAACATCATCAAGCTTGTAGATGTCTTCATTGCTGCCGACAAGCGAAGCCCAGCGGAATGGTCCTTTACCCTCACAAAACAGCGGTCTAACATAAGCCTGCACAAAACCCGGATAGGCGAAAGCGTCCTTAAAGCCAGCGTCGTAGGCTTGCTGCCGAAGATTGTTGCCGTAGTCAAATACCACGGCGCCTTTCCGCATCATGCCTACCATGGCTTCAACGTGCTTGCACATGCTGTTCATTGCTTGGCACACATACTCCTTTGGATCACGCTCTCTGAGGGCGTCTGCTTCACTCTTGCTGAAACCTGCTGGATAATAGCCATTCAGTGGGTCATGGGCGCTTGTCTGATCAGTCACCACATCTGGGATGACTCCTCGTCCTAGCAACTCAGGATACACGTCTGCAGCGTTACCCAACAACCCGACGCTTAGAGAAACCTTCCGCTGCTTCGCATCAAGAACCATTCTAACCGCTTCATCCAGTCGGTCAGTCCAATCATCCAAGTACCCATGCTTCAATCTACGTTCGATCGCCCACTCGTTGATCTCAACAACTAAGGCAATGCCGTCATTCATTGTGACTGCTAAAGGCTGTGCTCCTCCCATCTCGCCTAAGCCGGCTGTTAAAACAAGTCTGCCCTTCAATGAGCCGCCAAAATGCTGTCGAGCAACTGCCGCCAACGTCTCATAGGTTCCCTGCAGTATGCCCTGTGTTCCGATGAATGCCCAACTGCCAGCAGTCATCTGCCCGTACATTGTTAAGCCTTTCTGTTCCAGTTCTAGAAAGTAGTCCCAGTTCGCCCATTTTGGCACAATCATGGCGTTAACAATCAACGCTCTAGGCGCCAACTCGTGCGTTTTGAACACAGCTATCGGCTTACCGCTTTGAACCAACATTGTTTCGTCAGCTTCAAGATTCACCACCGTCTCCACAATCTTGTCAAAGCATTCCCAGTTGCGTGCAGCTTTACCTGTTCCACCATAGACTATAAGGTGTTCCGGATCTTTCGCCACTTCCGGATCCAGAACATGGCAAAGCATGCGCAGAATTCCTTCGATCTGCCAGTTTCTGCAATGTAGCTTAGAACCAGTTAAACACTTGACGGGTCTTTCTATCCTCATTCCACGCCACCAGAACCTCAGAAGCACAACCATGCTAAAATTCTTTGCTTATCCACTATTCTTTTAAACAACAGCTCAACCTATTGTAACGTCAAAAAGGGAGAATAAAACATGAAAGGAGTACTAGTATTTTTAGCAGTGTTTCTTGCCACCTTCGCTGCTTCAATAGCCTATCCAGCCATGCCTCCGGGAAGACAGATTTATGACGCCCTTAATGTTCCTGAAACCGATTACCCTGTGCTCGGCATTCCTGCAACCGTTTTGATAATAGCAGTTTTCAACGCCGTAATCTATGGAATAATTGCATGGTTAGTCTTCACGGTTGCTGAAAAAGCACGGAAACCAAAGCTGTAGTTTTTACTCAACTCTTCTGAGAACCATTGGTTCGCCACGTTTTTCTTCTTTGTCAACAACTATCCTACCGTTCTTGATAACCTTATCCACTAGGTTAGCTCCAAACCGGTAGCCCAGGTTCTTGTGATTAGGGACGTCTAGAATGAGTATATCTGCCTTCTTGCCAATTTCCAAGCTGCCTACTTCTGGCGCCCTATTTATCGCGTGTGCAGCATTAATAGTGGTTGCGGTTATCGCTTCAGCGGGTGTTAACCGCATGAAGTTGCAGGCAAAGCCTATGACTAGTTGCATGTTTTCAATCCAGCAGCTTGGGTTGAAGTCAGAGCCCAGAGCTATAGGCACGCCGAGGTCAATGATTCTTCTCGCGTCTGCAAACTTGTTGTTCATCAAGCTGAAAGCAGCAGCAGGAAGGAGGACTGCGATCACATTTTTCTTAGCCATGGCTCGTAGCCCCTCATCGCAGGAAAAGAGGAGATGATCCGCCGAAACCGCTTCTACATCAGCAGCAAGTTCTGCGCCTCCTAACATGCTTAGCTCGTCTGCATGAACTTTCGGTTTTAAGCCGAAGCTTTTTCCCGCGATAAGTATACGTCTGCTTTGTTCCAAGTTGAAGACGCCTTTCTCGCAGAAAACGTCGCAAAACTCTGCCAAACCTTTCTCAGCCACTTTCGGGAGCATCTCATCGGTAACAAGGTCAACGTAACCCTGTGTGTTCCCTTTAAACTCGGGTGGAACCGCGTGAGCACCCATAAACGTTGGAACAACGTCAACGGAGTGAAGCTGGTTCAGACGTTTCATTACCTCCAGAATCTTAAGTTCATCTCGCGTTATCAATCCATAGCCGCTTTTTGCTTCCACAGTTGTTGTTCCATGCTCCAGCATAGCATCAAGTCTTTCTAAGCCAACATCCGCAAGTCTGTCGATGCTGGCTTTCCGGGTTTCGCGAACAGTCTTCAAAATGCCGCCTCCTGCATTGAGAATCTCCAGATAGTATGCGCCTTCGATACGCATCTGGAATTCGTCTTCTCTTGAGCCCGCAAAGATTAGATGTGTGTGCGCGTCAACGAAGCCTGGAAGAATGGTTTTGCCGTCGGCGCTGACTACGTTTTCTGCTCTGATGTTGTGTCTTACTTCAGCGCTCTTACCTACAGCCACTATTTTTCCGTCTTTTACAGCGATGCCGCCATCGCGGATTATGCCTAGTTCCTGCATCTGCTTGCCTGCACGAGGCTTTTGGCTGCCTCCGTCGAGAGTAATAAGCTCATCTGCATTAACGATTAGCAGATCAGCTTTTTCCTTTGCCTTAACTCTGGAGGCTTTACTCAAAGGAATCGCCCTTCTCCAAAGCGTTGCTTATAGCTATTTCTAAGATGCGGTCTTCAGTTAAATTATCTATCTTCAGGTAGTAGTCAGCTACGTCGATCAGAGCTTTCAGCGGAGCCATGCCGCAGAACTCTGAACCCACAATGGGCACGTTGTAACGTGCGCATTCAATTTTGATAACTTCAAAAACTCGGTAAAGAGGAGTTTTCTCAAAATCATGAATGCTCATCCCTATCTGCGTGATGTTTTTCTCTGGGACAACTGCAGCCATAGCCTTCACGTTCGTAAACCCTCCTTTACCTGAGTGCAACGCCTTCGCAATCTTTTTTGCAGCTGACAGATCCGCTGTGCCTAGGTTAACGTTAAAACCCACCATGATCTTGCGTGCGCCAGCGATTGTGGCCCCGGACTTTGCGATAAACTTGGCCTGACCAAAGTCTGGCTTGCGTTCAGGCTTAGCAATCATCGTCGCTAGCTTTTCGTATTCACCTTCACGGATCCAGTCCAAATCTCGTCGCGTAGGGTCTGGCTGAGCTGCCCCATAAAGGTAAACTGGCACACCAGTTTTTTCTGCCAGCTCTTTGCCGAATTTTCGGGCAAGCTGAGCGCAGTCGTCGAGCGTGACTTTTTTTATTGGTACAAAAGGTACAACGTCGACGGCGCCCAAGCGTGGGTGCTGCCCCTTATGTTTACGCATGTCAATAAGTTCTACTGCCTTTAAGGACATGTTCAAGGCGGCGTTGAGTGCGGATTCTTTGTTGCCTATTATCGAGACTACAAGTCTGTTGTAGTAGCTGTCGAAGGTGTAGTCAAGTAAATGTGCGTTTTTGATTTTTTTGAGCTGGTTAAGGATTGCTTCAACTGTTTTTGGATCTGAGGTGCTAAAATTTGGAATGCATTCAACTATTTCCGTCATCTCCATGCCCCTATGCCTTTATGAAAAGGACACTTAGTAGATAAGTAGATTTCGGGGAAAAGAAGGGAAGAAAAGGAGGAAGAGTTTCTAATCTACTGAGATGACGCCGCGGGCTTTGCTGTTTTCTTCATAGAGTAGATTATGATACCTATGCCGATGAATACCCAGCCCAGTCCAAACAGTAGGTAGCCCCATCCAGCCATGCTTATTGCGCCTACGCTGCTGTTTAAGATGTCTTTAAAGGCTTTCTCAAATCCTGAAATCGAATCAGTTTCATTGGCCACTGCGTCTTGATAGAAGCCCAAGGAATCATCATATGCGGCGGCTGCATCGCCGAAATTGCCTTTCAAGTATTCATTGTCACCAAAGCTTTTCGCACCGGCTGCCATTATTGACAACTCTCTTGCCTTAGCAGTTATAAAGTAATAGTATCCACTGTATTTTGCAATCTCCTTCTTTGTCTCTACGCATGCTGTCTGCGTGCTGGATAATACTGCAAAGTCGCTGCCATCTACATAGCTGTTGGAGTTTAGCTGCCTCTTGGGGCCGGTGGTGGAGTTGACGTCTTCAATGAATATTCTAAAAGTATGTTTCACCACGTTAGACGCGGTTGTTAGGTCTGGAACAGTGAAGGATAGCGTGAATACATGAGACATGCCAGGCGCTATTGGGAAAGGCGCATCGGTGCTGACTTCGGTTGAGGAGTAGTTGATTCCCCAGTCAAAGCGTATTTTGATGCCTGAAATGTTCATTTGCTTTGGTAGATGATTGTAAATGTTGATTTTCAACACCGCTGTTTTTCCTGTTTCATAGCCGGCGGACACGTATCCCAGAAAGCTGTCTGTTTCACTTTTGAGCACGCAGTCTCCAACCCAGTTGTATGATGTTGCCGTCGCGCGGACTGGTACTGCTGTCGCGGTCAAAGCCAAAGTTATCATTGCTGAAAGCAACAGTATTACGTCTATTTTTCTCATTTTTAATACACCTAGTAGCTGATTTATGTCCTACAGTTTTTAACATTTTCTATAAATCATGTTTGCGCCTTTAAACCTTAATAGTCATTTCCGCAAAAGCTATCTGTCTGTCAGAATCTGGGTTTGATCTATTTGAGACAGGAGTTTGAAGTTCCCCAATGGGATCAGATATACACTATGCTCCTTAATCTAGCTGCAAAGATAAGAAAGAGCAGATTCAAACCAGACATAATTGTCGGAGTTTCCAGAGGAGGGTGGCCACCAGCTCGTGTGCTGTCCGATTTGCTCAGCAACCCCAACCTCGCGAACGTGCGCGCCGAGTTCTATCTAGGTGTGGCAGAAACTAAAGGTGAGCCAACATTGACACAGCGTGTTTCCGTGGATGTTGTTGGCAAGAACGTGCTTATCGTTGACGAGGTTGCGGACACTGGCAAGAGCTTGAAGCTTGTTAAAGAGCACATCATCGAAAGAGGCGCAAAAGAAGTCAAGGTTGCAACAGTGTACTACAAGCCATGGAGCATCATCAAGCCGGACTTCTACGAAAAGGAAACAAGTTTATGGATCGTTTTTCCATGGGAAATCAAAGAAACGGTCAAGAAAATTGTTAAGAAATGTAGGCGAGACGGAAGAAGCATCGAAAGTGGAGTAGAGGGGCTTGTGAAATCTGGCATGTCGCCCAGTCTTGTCAGCCGATTTCTTAGGGAGATTTCTGAGGAAGAGAAATGATCATTAGACACATCGACGAGTTCGACAAGTATGTCGGCATAACCGGCTTTAAAGGCGTCAAAATCGGCTTGTTAAGCGATTTTTTTGCAAAAATTTGCAGAAAAACGCCCGCAAATGTGGGGATTCAATTTTTTGATGCGAAGCTGATAGCCAGTTGGGAGCATATTTACTTCGCCATCTTTAACGCTTTAGCAGCATTCGAGAAACAGACAAACATATCAAGAAGTTTGCCGATGGAAGCGATGCTTTATGCTTCGGCTCAGCATCAGATAGCAAAGGCAACCAAGCTCTTAGGAATAACTAGAAGCTCCTCTCAAACAGCGGTTTTACTGGTTGGAGAGAAGCTAAGCGATGTTAAGCTGGCTTTTTCAGTCGTTTCTAAGCATGTTCACGCTGAAGAGGATGAAAGCGTTCTGGAACTCTCAGATGAGAAAGCAGCTTTAATCAAAAGAGCCTTTGCAGTTTCGCAGCAGGAGATTGATACAGTTTCAGAAAGAAATGATCAGAACAGAGCTTTAGCCGATTTGGTTATCGAGCGAATGGCGCTTCTCGCAACTAAAAGATAGTTTAAAGAATTTTCTCTTTCTGAACAGATATAATGTCACAAGGCTCAATAACCGATAATCCGGTTAAACTGCCTACAATCTCGATTAACACAATCTTTTCTGGGTTGTTCAAGTCAACTTTCCTCTTTATGCCTGCGGCAACTGTCTCGATAAGTTCTCTTGAGTGCAATGTCGTGAAGCGTTTCTCAACTGTTATCCTAAACGTTTCTTTCTCTCCAATTTTTGAACTTAACTTTGCGACTGCTTCTCGGATCTCCTCTATTTCGGTGCGAACAACACTTTCAATAGGGATTATTCTGAGTGCATAGCGAAACTCGTAGGGTCGTTCCTCTAGGATTATGCGGAGCTTTTTGATGGCATCTAAAGGGTGGAGAGCGGTTTTTGCAGCAATCAAGCCTGAAACACCGGTTTGGTTTACAGCGGAGTCTTTGTCTCCAATTTCTTCCAGCAAGAAGCGTATTTCGGCGCATGCAGCGTTCTCGAATCCCCGCGCAGTTGAGACAAGAAGATTGAAGTCACGCATCTTACCCACATTCTTCGCGTGTGAACTATAAATAATCGGTGTTTTTAAGAATTGGCTCTAGGCGTTTTATCGATCAAGGGTCAGTTCGACTTGGCTTTCTCACAGCCTCAAAGGCTCTTAGCCGTCGCCTCACATCATCCCAGATTTACTATTTATGCGCATGGATTTATCCGTTTTGACTTTTTCTTCAGCATAAGCTTAAATCTCTCTCATCAAGTTTCACTTTTCTGGCGTTATAAGGTGAAACGCGTGCCTCTAGCAGCAAGTAGACCTGTCATCGTTGTCCACGGTGGTGCTGGAACATGGCAGCCTGAGAGAAGCCAGCCGGGGATTGAGGGCGTTAAAAGAGCGGCAAAAAGAGGTTTCGGGATTCTGGAGAAAGATGGAACGGCGTTGGACAGCGTCATGGAGGCGGTGATGGTTATGGAAGATGATGGTGCCTTCAACGCTGGCTACGGTTCAAGCTTGAACATAGATAAAGCTGCGGAGATGGACGCGTCCATTATGGATGGAAAAACGCTGAAAGCCGGTGCAGTGGCGCTTCTAAGAGATGTGAAAAACCCGGTTCGCTTAGCAAGAATAGTAATGGACGAAACTGACCATGTCTTTATCGCAGGTGAGGGAGCAGAAAAGCTTGCTAAGCTTTTCAACATGGAGCGGATGAACCCAGTCACTGAGCTTAGGCTGCAATATTATGAGCAGCAGAAGAAAGTTTTGCTTGAGGGTAAATCAACTCTTCCGAAGCTTGTTGATCTCGTTAAGAAACATCCAGAACTGTTTCCAGATATGGATACTGTTGGCGCGGTTGCCTTAGACAAAAACGGAAATGTGGCAGCTGCGACTTCAACTGGAGGATATGCTCTGAAGTTTGCGGGCAGGATCGGCGACTCACCGTTGGTTGGATGTGGAACGTATGCAGACAACGAGTCTGGAGCTTGCTCAGCGACGGGCGTTGGTGAGATTGCAATAAGGCTTGTATTGGCGAAAGCTGTCTGTGATCGTATGGAGGCTGGCTTGTCGGCACAGAAGGCGGTGAACTACGCTATTGGGCTTGTTAATCGGAAAATAAATGATTCCTACAGGTCGATGGGATTGATAGCGGTTGACATGTATGGGCGAATTGGAGCTGCTCATAACTCGCCTAACATGTGCTGGGCGTACCTTACCCCAAAAACTAGGGAGCCGATAGCTTCTCTTACAGCGGAAATTGTGAAAGATTAGGATTCTGTGAATGTTCTGAGGGCTGCTTGGCGCGGCTTTTTTCGACAAGTGACGAACGATAATGCTTAAAGCGTTGCCTAATGCGTTGACTATGCACACACGGATACTAGAGGAGGTGAAAAAGGTGTTCGATGAAGACGAGGAATGGGAAGAAGATGAGGAATGGGAAGAGGAGGATTTTGAGGAAGAAGAATGGTAAAATCCCTCTAATTGCCCAGTTTTATCGATTTCTTTTTGTTACATTATTTTGGTCGTTTACGCTTTTTTGGGGTTCATATTTATAACCTTCTGCAGTGACCATTCATTAGCGTGGCTGGACGATGACCCGTGTCGCTGTCATAGATGCTGACAAGTGCAAACCCAAGCATTGCAATAGCCTATGTCACCGATTTTGCCCCATTGTCCGAAGCCGCATAGAAGCCATACGCTTCGAGGCAGACAAAGCAATAATCGTGGAGTCTCTGTGCTCCGGATGCGGAATCTGTGTTAAAAAATGCCCATTCAACGCAATATCAATCGTAAATCTTCCAGACGAACTGGAAAAAGACTGCAGCCACAGATTTGGACCTAACACTTTCAAGCTTTTCAGACTGCCAACACCATCACCTAGCACAGTGTTAGGGCTGCTAGGTCAGAATGGTATAGGCAAAACGACTACGCTGAAGATGCTTTCAGGAGAAATTCAACCTAATCTCGGAGATTACGAGAATCCCCCTGAATGGGATCAGATCATACAGCACTATAGGGGTTCGATGCTTCAAGACTATTTTCAGAAGATAAGTGAAGAAAAACTTAAAGTCTCACACAAGCCGCAGTATGTCGATAAGATTCCAAAGGCTGTTTCTGGAGAAGTTGGAGAGCTACTTGAAAAAGTCAATGAAAGAGATAAACTAAACGAAATTGCCAATCGGCTTGAACTTAGACAGTTCTGGGATCGCCCTCTCGACGTGTTAAGTGGAGGAGAACTGCAGCGTGTAGCCGTCGCCGCCGCAATCTGTCGTGAAGCAGATGTCTATCTGTTCGATGAGCCTTCCAGCTACTTGGACGTGAAGCAAAGGCTTGAGGTTGCCAAGACAATAAGAAGTTTAAAAGATGCCCAGAAAACAATTGTTATCGCTGAACACGACCTGGCTATAATCGACTATTTGTCTGATCAAATCTGCCTTTTCTATGGAGAGCCAGGCGTTTACGGAGTGGTTTCTAATGTTCATGGTGTTAGAACGGGTATTAACATTTATTTGCAGGGATACATTCCGGATGAAAACGTTCGCTTCAGAAAAGAGGCAGTGGTATTTCACGAAAAGCCTCATACAAAAAGCTCTGACGCTGGTGAAACATTGCTGGCGTGGGAGCAAATTGAAAAAACATACAAGGGCTTCAAACTTGTTGCGCATGCTGGGGAGATAAAGAGAGGAAAAGTCGTTGGGATTCTTGGCGCAAACGGCATCGGCAAGACGACGTTCGTCAAAATCCTCGCCGGCATCGAGGAGACGGATAATAGAAGAAAATTTGACGAGTTAAAAGTAAGCTACAAGCCGCAGTATATTTCAGCCGAATACGAAGGCACCGTTCGCGGGCTTCTTATGAGCGTCGCCAAAGAAGGCTTCTCCTCCAGCTGGTATCGAACCGAAATCATCCAGCCTCTTAAGATGGAACCGCTTATGGATAGAAACGTCACCGAACTTAGCGGAGGTGAACTGCAAAAAGTCGCCATCGCCGCATGCCTTTCACGGCAAGCAGAGATCTTCCTGCTCGATGAACCAAGCGCCTATCTAGACGTCGAAGAACGCTTAAGCATGGCTAAGGTCATTCGCAGAGTCGTTGAAAGCCGCAACGTCACGGCATTTGTCGTCGAGCATGATGTGGTCGCCCAAGACTTCATAGCTGACTACCTAATGGTTTTCGCAGGCAAACCCGGAGAAGCTGGCGTGGCCAATCCACCTACCACTCTGAGAAAAGGCATGAACATGTTTCTGAAGGAGATGGGCGTAACTTTCCGAAGAGACCCTGTGACAAGAAGACCTAGAGTTAATAAGGAAGGCTCAAAACTGGACAAGTTTCAAAAGCAGATCGGCGAATACTACTATGTTCGAACGCTACGAAAGTAGTGTAGGCGTTGCATCGATATGATTGAGCTTGATGAATGCGAAAATAGGCTTTTGCAAGCCGCTTTGAAGGCCATGGGATCTGCTTATGTGCTGTGGGGAATCAAGGTTGGTGCGGCCGTGGTTGCAGAAGACGGTTGCGTATATGAGGGTTGCAATGTGGAAAGCTGGGTTTCTGGGCTGGGGACATGCGCTGAACGTTGCGCCATTAATCATGCAGTTTTGCATGGCAATAGATGTATCAAAGAAATAGCTGTAGTGATGGATGCAAAAAACGATGCCGAACCTCGTCCATGCGGTGCCTGCTTACAATATATTTACGATTTTGCTCAAAGCGCAAGGCTGAAAATTGTTATGGCGAAAGCTGAGAAAGGCAAGATCCTGCTTGAGAAAGTTCGCATTAAGACCATTGAAGAGCTACTGCCTCTTGCCTACAGAAAATGAACTTTTCTCTCAGAAAAGCGTAGTTAAATTAAAGAATAAGCAGAACATACCTAACTCATTCGAAATGGTTGGTGAAGGCGCAGGTGGCTCAGACAACATTTGAAGAAATCAGTGCTGCTGACTTCTTCTATAGGAACAGGGATATAGCGGGATTTACAAATCCGTCTAGAGCCATCTTTGCGGCGATACGGGAGCTTGTTGAAAACTCTTTGGATGCAGCAGAGAGCCTCAAGATTCCTCCAGATGTTTATGTTCGGCTATCGTATGAAGGGGAAGCCAGCGCGGAAACCCAGATCTACAAGTTGCGTGTCGAAGACAATGGCATGGGGATCCAGCCGAGGCACATTCCCTCTGCTTTTGGACAAATTCTTTTTGGCTCAAAATACAAGTTGAAACAGCAGAGAGGAACGTTCGGCCTAGGCGGAAAAATGGCAATCTTGTATGGGCAGATTACCACACATCAGGCTGCCACCATAACTTCCAGCACTGGGCTAGCGAAAATCTACATGTACAAGCTTATGATTGACATCCAGAGAAACCGTCCCATCATTTTGGATCGGAAAGTGCTTATAAACAGGGAGCAGTGGCGCGGAACCGTGGTAGAGTTCAGCTTGGAAGGCGACTATTTCCGAGCTATGCCTAGGCTTTTGGAGTATTTTAAGCAGACAGCCATGGTTAATCCTTATGCGAACTTGACTTTTGTTGATCCTAAAGGAAGGCTTTACAAGTTTACCCGTGTTACCAAGGAGATGCCTGAGCCTCCTAAGGAGACTAAGCCGCATCCTTACGGTGTTGACGTAGAGCTTCTTCAGCGTTTGATTCAGCTTACTTCTTGTAAGAATCTGCTTGAGTTTCTGCGTGTCCACTTTCACCGTGTCGGCGACATAACTGCACGGAAGTTTCTGGAATTCAGCAACCTCAGCCCTTCTAAGAATCCTAAGAGGCTTTCGCACGAGGAAATTGTTAGGCTGATGCATAATCTTAAAAAGTTTAAGGATTTTCTGCCGCCGGATGCAAGCTGTCTTTCTCCATTAGGCGAAGAGCTTCTTAAAGCCGGCATAGTGAAAGAGCTGAGACCAGAGTTCGTAGCAGTTCACCAGCGTAAGCCAGCGACCTATGCTGGGCACCCGTTCGTAGTTGAAACGGGGATCGCTTATGGTGGAGAGGTTCCAAGGAGAGGAAGCTTCATACTTTACCGCTTTGCGAACAGGATTCCGCTTCTCTACGATGAGGCCAGCGATGTTTCGATGCGTGTGATAACGGCTATGAATTGGCGAAGATACAAGGTTATGCCTGACATGCCTATCTCTATAGTTGTGCACATTTGTAGTACGAAGGTGCCTTACAAGACGGTTGGAAAGGAGTTTATTGCTGATAGACCTGAAGTTCGGAAGGAAATCGCCAATGGTCTTCGGGAGGTTGCGCGGCAGATTCAGCATTTCCTGTCTAGAAGGGAGCATGTTGACCGCGAGAGGAAACGTCTCGGGGTTTTCAGCAAGTATCTTCCGAAAATAGCTCAGTTTTCAGCTCAGCTTGCCGGCAAAGAGAAGCCACCTGACATTGAGAAGCTTTTGAAGAGTGTGAGGCAGTTTGGAGAAGAAGAAGCATAAAGGAAGCGTAGTAGAGAGGAAAAAGGAAGTCCTAAGCAGCTTGGAGAATCTGGGGCTTAGCATATACGAACAAATTGATGGTGGGCAGTTTCCATCGATAACGATGCCTAGCCGCTCTACCGAGAACATTAACTACGATCCTCAGCTCAGACAGTTCATTCTAGGCGACAGACGAGTTAAGAGAAGCGCGCGCAACATCCGGCACCTGAAGCCCTTTGCCCAGCTTGTTTGGGCAGCGCTTTTTTCTAACGAGCTTTCCTCTCAACGGAAGACATCAACTCTCAGAGATGTGTACTACTCGGCGCAAGCCTATGAGATGACTTTCAAAGATCAGCAGGAATCGAACAACATAATCACCGATCTTGAAACTGTTCTTGGATTTTCCCGCGAAGACTTTAACATTTTTCCTGAAGAGCGTTCTGCTGTTTTCGGTGACTTGACGATTGAGTATACTGTGCCTGGCTATGAGGGGAAGACGATGGATTTGACTTCTCATCCTGACGGCGTGATGATTGGTCCTGCTTTGACTTCGGCTGAGTTTGTTAAGACGAAGGCTGATAAGGTCATCGCCATAGAGAAAGGCGGCTTGTTCACCCGATTTATCGAGGAGAACGTGCACAGAAAGTTTAATGCCTTGCTCGTATTGACGGCTGGTCAAGCTCCACGCGCGACGAGGCATTTTATCAGGAGGCTGAATGAGGAGCTCAAGCTTCCTGTCTACGTGTTCACTGATGGGGATCCTTGGGGCATGCATATTGCTATGGTGATAATTTCGGGTTCAGCTAATGCCGCACATCTGAGAGAGTTGAATACGCCTGACGCGAAGTGGAGTGGAGTTTGGGCGACAGACATAGTGAACTATAAGCTGCCAACCGATCCCTTGGATGAGATTGACATGAAAAGGCTGCTTGAGTTGCAGAAAGACCCAAGATATAAGGAGGATCCGCTGTGGCATAGAGAAATCAAGACTTTCATGAAGATCAAGAGGAAGGCGGAGCAAGAGGCGTTCAGCAGATACGGGCTAACGTATATTGTGGATGAATATTTGCCTGCCAAGCTGGAGGAAACGCGGTGAACTGGGGAAAGTTTGAAATAATCGTGTGTTTCCCTATGTAGAAAGCAACTGAATGCGGATGGATTGGGTTTGAGTGAAGAAGGAAGCATCGGAGCGTCGATGGTTGAAAAATTCTTCGGCTTAATTCTCCTTATCACAGGAGCAATAGCCATGTACTATACACTGACAAGTGCAACTGTTCTAAAAATCTTCACAGGGTTCTTCGGGGTTCTCAGCCTAATCCTTATCATTCTCGGGTTATTCTTAATTATCGCAAAGACCGAGTAATGCCGGTTGATCCCTTTTCAACGAATTGCATGGTTTGCCATCTTGGACTAGCCAGGTTGCCTACAGAACAAGTCTAAGCTGTGTTGATAGGTGCTTATTCCCTTCTTTCGACAACGATCGTGCAGTTCGTAACAAGCGCCGCTATGACACCTAAAGCTGCCAGCCAAGGAGCAACAACAACGCCGATAACGCCAACCGTTACTGGAATTTCAAGCAGAACCTTGCCTTTCTCGTCTTTCACGATAATTCGGGTCACGTTGCCTTCGTGGATAAGCTCTTTGACTTTTTCAGCAAGGTTCTCAGCGGAGATCGAGAACTCTTCTCTAGTAATCTTCGAGGCACGTGCACCGCAAACATAGCAGAATTCATCTTCTTCCTTCAGTTTGGCTCCGCATTTCGCACAGTAAATCACGCTTCTTTCACCTTCTGGAACAAAGTTTGGATGCTGATAAAAAACCTTATGAGTCTCCGGCTTAGTGCTTATTAGGGTAATCATTATTAGTTTTGGAGTACGCTATTATCGGCTAGCTTATAGCCAACCGTTTCCTAGGAAGGATGCGTTGAAATGCCTATTCGTCAACCTATCGTCTGTGTTCTCGGACACGTCGACACGGGTAAGACTTCGCTTTTGGACAGGATTCGCAAGACAAGCGTCCAAGCCCGTGAAGTCGGAGGAATAACCCAGCATATCGGGGCAAGCTTCTTTCCTGTTGAAACGCTCAAGCAGCTGTGCGGTTCTTTGCTTGCAAGATTCAAGAGCGAAGTCGAGATTCCCGGCTTGCTGATTGTTGATACTCCTGGCCATGAGGTTTTTACTAATCTGCGAAAGAGAGGAGGAAGTGTGGCTGACATAGCCATTCTCGTCATCGACGTTATGCATGGCTTTGAGGCTCAGACTTACGAGTCTCTGGACATACTTAGATCTCGCAGAACCCCTTTTCTGGTAGCTGCGAATAAGATCGATCGTGTTAATGGGTGGAAGCCATGTCCAGGCGAGATGTTTCTTGAGGCTTATCGTCGGCAGGACGCTTTTGTCAGGGAAGACTTGGATAACCGGCTTTATGAGATGATGGGGGTGTTCTCGCGTATCGGGCGTAACGCGGACCGGTTTGACAAAGTGACTGATTTCACAAAGACCGTTGCCATTGTGCCGACAAGCGCGAAGACAGGGGAAGGCGTGATGGAGCTTCTTGCTGTTCTTGTCGGCTTGACGCAGCAGCACCTTAAGAAGCATTTACAAGCGTCTAAAGGTCCGGCGAAGGGCACTGTGCTAGAGGTCAAGGAAGAGTCTGGTTTGGGCTTGACTCTTAACACCATTGTCTATGACGGTGTGCTGCGTAAGGATGACTTGATTGTTGTCGGTGGGAAGGAAAAGCCTGTTGTTACTCGGATCAGGGCGATTTTGGTTCCTAAGCCTTTGGATGAGATTAGAGATCCGCGTGACAGGTTTTCTGCCGTGGAAGCTGTTTCCGCTGCTGCGGGAGTGAAGATTGTTGCTCCCGATCTGGAGGGTGCGTTGTCTGGTGCACCGTTGTATGCAGTAGGCAAGGGTGAAAGCGCAAAGCACTATGAGCAGCTGGTGTCCGAGGAAATTGACCGGATCAGGATCGCCACCGATACTGATGGTGTTGTGGTGAAGGCTGACACCTTGGGTTCCTTGGAGGCTATGGCTGATATTCTCAGAAAGCAGGATGTTCCAATTAGACTGGCTGACATCGGCGACGTTTCCAAAAGGGATGTTGTTGAGGCCGCAGTAGTGAAGGAGCATGAACCGATTTATGGCGCTGTGCTTGCTTTCGGTGTTAGAGTTCTGCCCGATGCCGAGGAGGAAGCCAGAGTTAAAGGTGTGCAGATCTTTCTTGATAAAGTGATTTACCACGTGATTGACAATTATGTTTCGTGGTCTAAGGGGTTGCGTGAAGCTGAGCTTGGCAGAAGCTTTGACGCGCTTACAAAACCAGCGAAGATCATAGTGCTTTCAGGCTACATCTTCCGCAGAGCTAAGCCCGCGATTTTTGGAATTGAGGTTCTTGCTGGAAGGCTTAAGCCTAAAAGCGTGCTTATGCGAGCCGAGGACAGCGATGAAATCGGCGATGTGCAGCAGATTCAGGACAAAGGCAAAGCCATAGCTGAGGCTACAAAGGGCATGCAGGTCGCGGTTTCAATGGACAAACCCGTTGTGGGGAGGCATGTTTTTGAGAAAGACCTACTGTACGTGAAGGTGCCAGAGCCTCATGCCAAAGCTTTGCTGTCAACGTTTATAGACCGGTTAACAGAAGATGAGCGAGAAGCGTTGAACGAGTTTGTTGAGCTTATGAGAAAGAAGTCTCCATTCTGGGCTGCATAGACGCTTGATATCTAGGTTTGAAGCATGCGAAACTACTAGCCCCTATATATAAGAGCGTCTTGCCTTTAAAGCTGCAGTGTGTTTCCGGCGTGGGTCTTTTTGGCTTTTTCGTAGATAATCTTGGCTGTTGCTATGTCTTCTATGGCTATACCTAGGTTCATTGACATGATGCGTTCTTCTTCATGTTCGCGACCGGCTTTTTTGCCAGCGACTACTTCGCTTAGTTCGGCATAAATTCTTGGCGCATTTGCCAAATATCTTTGCATCTTGTAGTATTCAAACTGTTTTCTGTCATCTGTGCAGAACTTGTCCATGGAGTGCATAGCTTCCGGCTTCCAGTAGGAATCAAAGTCCAGTGCGCATGCGAAGCCGCCGTTTTTGAACCATGAAGCCTCGATCACGGGATGCGGAGTTATCAGTATTGGACCGGCTGAAGCAACGATGTCGCAGTCCTCCACTGTTTGTCTGGGCGACTCTGCAGGAGCCACGTGAACTCCGTGTTTTGCAGTCATCTCTTTAACATATCTACCCAAGTTCTCTTTGTTCACATCATAGGCTCTAAGCTCTTTTAGGCTGCGGCATATCGCCAGCAAGGCTTCAAGGTTGCTTCTTCCCTGAGCACCGCAACCGAGAATTTCCAGTTTTTCAGCATCTCTATTCGCAAGACACTTGGCGGCCACCGCGGTGGCTGCGCCTGTTCGTTTGGCGGTTACCCAAGTGCAATCCATGACACAGATGGGAAACCCTGTCTCAGTATCGTTTAGCACGATCAAGCCGGAAACGTAGGGCAATCCACGTTTTGGGTTCTCTGGAAACCCGCTTACCCACTTCATTCCTGCAGAATTGGTTTCTTTTAGAAAAGCGGGCATGGCATGGATAAACGCGTCCTTCCTGGGGTGAATGCCCGGCTTAGGCGGCATTTCAACTTTTCCAGCGGCTTTCTCGCGGAAAGCGTTTTCCACTGCTTTGATGATTTCCTCAATCGAAATGTTTAGCTTTTCTACGTCTGTTCTGGAAAGATAGAGGATTTCTTCAGAGAGATTCATAGGTGTATCACGTGTAGACGTTATAACAAAGAAGGGGCTGCATGTTTGATTTTTGTTTTATCCTGATATTGCGCCGCCTATTAATCCGCCGATAGCCGAGATTATGGCTCCTATAAAGTTTATGAAAAGTGCCACGATTAAGCCAATTACTGCGCCTAGCAATCCTCCTAGAAAGGCGCCGAATACTCCTGCTAGCAGTCCTCCCGCAGACGCCCCGGCAATAACTGCTATGACAACGAGAACGATTCCGCCGGCTATTCCTGCTAGGAACCCTGCGATCGCGCCTCTGCCTGCTCCTCCCGCAATAAGACCGGCAACGATTCCGCCGATGAAGTGGCCGATCCAGGGGAGCCGCCATCCGAGAATCGTAGCCACTACAAAGCCCACGAACGCTCCAAGCCAAAGGCTACCCAACTTAAACACCACTTTCTATTAGATTCATGAAAAATAAAAGATTTGCCTAAATCGCTCCTTGCGGTCAGCCACCGCCTACAGGCGGAATTATCGCCAAAACGTCTCCATCGCTGAGCCTTGTGTCTAGCCCGTTAAGCGTTGAGGCGCTTCTTCCGTTTACTAGGAACTGCAAAAAACCCTTGACCGCACCAGTCTTATGCTCGTAGACGTATTCGACGAATTCTTTTCCGTAGCGTCTAGCTAGGCGTTTGAGGACATAGTCTATGGTTACTGGTTTGTCCTCTTTGAAGCTTAATTTTTCTTCGCGTTTGCCCGTAATCTCTCTTAGGTTTGTGAAGAACCGCACTGAAACCTGCATGGCACAGTCCTCCAGTTGACACATTGTGTTGAAAGATTTAAACCGTTATGTGACGCGAGTCGGTTTCAAAACTTGGCAGTGAAAGGTTTATATTTTACCTATTTTCAGCTTATTCAGAAAAGTTATCAGTAGAATGGAGGAGTTTGTAATGGCGTATTTGACGACAACAGCCTCAGGGCAGCCGGTTCTTATCCTCAAAGAGGGGACAACACGCAACCGCGGAAAAGAAGCTCAGAGAAACAACATAATGGCGGCGCGGGTAATCGGCGAAGTTCTAAGAACAACGCTGGGACCTAGAGGCATGGACAAGATGCTTATCGACAGCCTTGGCGACATCACCATAACCAACGATGGAGCCGCAATACTGGATGAAATAGAAGTAGAGCATCCAGCAGCCAAGATGATGGTTGAAATCGCAAAAACACAAGACGACATGGTTGGCGACGGAACAACCACCGCAGTAGTCCTCTCAGGCGAGTTGCTGAAGAAGGCTGAAGAGCTTCTTGACCAGAACATTCACCCAACAATAATCGTAAGCGGCTATCGCAAAGCGGCACAGAAGGCTATAGAAGCCATAAACAAGGTTTCAATACCCGTAAACATAGATGACCGTTCAACACTGAAAAAAGTGGCACTCACATCGATGGCAAGCAAAGCTGTAGGCACCGCAAGAGAACACCTAGCAGACATCGCCATAGACGCCGTAAAACAGATCGTGGAAACCCGCGGAGACAGAACAGTCGCAGACATAGACAACATCCAGCTAATAAAGAAAACAGGCAAAAGCCTCCTCGAATCGCAGCTTATCAAAGGCGTAATCATCGACAAAGAGACTGTCCACCCGGGAATGCCGAAGAAAGTTGAAAACGCGAAAATCGCTTTGCTTGACTGTCCTTTGGAGATTGAGAAAACAGAGATAAGCGCTGAAATACGCATCCGCGATCCAGAGCAGATGAAAGCGTTTTTAGATCAAGAGACAAAGATGCTGAAGGAAATGGTGGATAAGATAAAGGCGTCAGGTGCAAATGTCGTTTTCTGCCAGAAAGGCATTGATGACATGGCTCAGCACTTCCTTGCAAAAGAAGGAATAATGGCTGCACGAAGGGCCAAGCAGTCGGACATGGAAAAGCTTGCAAGAGCAACAGGGGGAAGAATAGTCACTGACCTCGGTGACTTGACTTCTCAAGACTTGGGCACAGCGGGGCTCGTTGAAGAGCGAAAAGTGGGCGAAGATAAAATGATCTTTGTTGAGAAATGCAAAGATCCGCACTCGGTTGCCATTCTCCTACGTGCTGGTCTTGAGAGAATGGTTGATGAAGCAGAAAGGGCGATGACTGACGCGCTGTCCGTGGTTTCAGACGTGCTGGAAACTAACAAGATCGTTTCCGGCGGAGGCTCAGTTGAAGTTGAAATCTCCAAAGAACTCCGTAGCTACGCAACCAAAGTCGGCGGAAGAGAGCAGCTTGCAATCGAAGCCTTTGCAAACGCCGTGGAAATAATACCGAAGACGCTTGCTGAAAACGCTGGGCTAGAGCCAATTGACATACTTGTAGACCTGAAATCTGCTCACGAGAAGCCGGAAAAACAGCATGCAGGTGTCAACGTATTTACTGGGCGAGTTGTAAACATGCTTGACAACGGCGTAGTCGAACCGCTCGTAGTTAAGGAGCAAGCGATCAAGTCTGCTGCAGAGTCAGCCTCAATGATACTGCGCATAGACGACGTCATAGCAGCCACAAAGCCAAAAGAAGAGAAAGGAAAGACGCCGCCAAGCGAATCTGAAGGCGAAGAATACTAGCCCTACCCAATTTTTCTCCAATAATTTTCTATACTATTTTTCTGCGGCTTTCTGTCTTTTTTGTGCAATCGCTACAAACACAGTAACCAGCAAAAATGCTGTAGTCAGCAAAACCGTTAAGGACTCGGGGATCACCATGTACTGGTAAGTGTACCCCATCCCGCTGGTAGTGATGCTGTTGCCTGCATTGTCCTCAGCCTGAATCGCATACGTGACGTGAGTTCCCTCTGGAAACGGGGAAATAGTGCTGTTGTAAACGCTTCCCTCAAGACATGTCATCGCCATAGCATGCCACACTCCATCCCCAGTAGTGTAGTTAAGAATGACCTGCTTAACTCCGCTTTGCCCATCAGTGACGCTTGCATAGACCTTGACTATGTCGGTTGGCTGGACGTTGCTGTTGTCTGGTTCCTGATATACGTACTCAATGTTTGGTGGCGTAGTGTCTTCCTCAACAACTGTTGCCAAAATAGTTATCGTGTGGGTGGATTGCGGATAAGAGAAGTATATCCACCGGTGCGTTCCATTATCATAAAGCATGTCATTCAAATAAATCACAGGCGTGGTGCCATCGTTAATCTTGACTATGTAAGGCGGAGATAAGGCGCCTTTGGGAATGCTTACTCTGCAGAATCCCGCTGTCTGGGACGGCTTCATGTTTGAGACCTGAAACCTTATCGTTCCATTCCACTCGAAGCACGAGAAATTCGTGACCGTGGAGTTTGAAATGACATAAGAATAGAAGCCGTAGGGTGTCCTAAAGCTCGAGAACAATCCCATAAGCGGATAATAGTCTCTATTATAATCAGATATCTCGTATGGATTCTCGCCTATTCCATCGCTACCTGTCTCATTTTGATAGTGCCCCCAATATCTGTCCGTGCCATTATAGTCGCTGAAGTAGTTTCCTTCGGAGGGGCTGCCTTTGTTCCAGAAGCTTGCTGCTCCTGCACCTGCGGCATTAATGCTGTTATCAACAAAATTGTTGTGAGATAGAACGTTGTATGGAGAAAACTGAACCGTTATTCCATACTGATTGTTTTTAAGCGTGTTCATGGAGATCGTGTTCAGCGGCGCGGTGTCCAGCCAGATTCCATGTTGGTTGCTTGTGATGTTGTTTGCTCTGATGGTGTTAGAAGAAGAAAGAAGATTCAGCATTACTCCTTGAGCGGTATTTGCGCATATCGTGTTGTCGCTGATGTAGTTGTAAGAGGCGCTGGAAAGCTGTATACCAATCTCGCTGCCCGTTATCTTGTTGCTGACTATGATGTTGTTTGACGAGGAATAAACATAAAGCGCCTGCACAGTGTTATCTGTAAATGTTACGCCGGTCACAGTGTTGTATGCTGACCGGTTCATCCAAATCCCTGATGAAAAACCTTCAATGTTCGCGTTTTTGATCGTGACGTTGCTTCTCCATGACAAGTCCACCCCTTTCGCCTTGCCGTTGCCTCTGAAAGTATAGCCGGAACCGTCTATAGTGATATTGTCTCTTTCCACAATAATCGAATCGTTCACGTCATCGATAAGCAAGTACGTCTTGTCGCCTATTCTGGTTATTGGAGCTGTGTCTGGATCTATGGTTCCATCAGCCCTTATGTACACAGTTCCATCAGCCCTAACCACGCTGACTCTGCAAGCATAAGCCATCGTGAAGACAAGAATCACCAGTGCAGCCAATGCTAGATGTTCTTTCATACTGAAACCATTAGAAATATTCTAAAAGCGATTCTTATCCTTTCTGGAGGATACCTCTATATAAACCCTACGTACACTACATCAACGTTCCCGTCGGAAATAATGGTCTGCTGCAGAGGAAACGCATTTAGACTAGCAAACAACAATACTAGCCAACCCAAGGCTCCGGTAGTATAGTCCGGTCAAGTATAGTGGCCTCTCGACGCAGCAGGTGCAAAGGGAGAAAGTCACGGACCCGGGTTCAAATCCCGGCCGGAGCATTATTTGGATTTTCTCTGTCTTTCTTTTTTGGCA
Source organism: Candidatus Bathyarchaeota archaeon (assembly GCA_029907545.1). Classification (GTDB taxonomy): domain Archaea; phylum Thermoproteota; class Bathyarchaeia; order Bathyarchaeales; family Bathycorpusculaceae; genus JAGTQT01. Next base: position 44,904 of record JARYLR010000004.1, read on the forward strand.
TTTCATTTTGCAAAGATGAAAAGCGATCTCGTAATTGTAGTGAATAATCTTATCCGATTGTTAGACGGAAGTCATCGCCGCAGTCGATAGATTATGTACAGAATGATTAATACGACCACGATGATTGTGCCTACTGCCTTTTCAGGGTTGGAACTGACGCTTCTCCGTTTGTCTATTTCTTTGGCGAGTATCCATGTTTTCTTGAATAACCACATGCCTATAAGCAGAAGCGCTATTCCAGTAAGAATCCAAAGAATGCCAAAATCCATAACAGTGCCTGCAAAGATCAGAAGGCAACCAATAACTATCAAACCAGCTACCAAAACTGCTGTTGGCATAATTATAAGATAAAATATCATGCCACCATCATCTGAACCTAGAAATAACCTCGGCGTGATGCTGGCCTCCCTTATGTGCTTCCACACCTAATCTTCACACTCAAAGTGTACTAAGATTTTTTTTAAAACATTCTGTTGTTTCCTTATAGGTCGTAGACTATTCCAGGCACTCTGGGAAACAGCTGTGTTTCTCCAAGGTGCTTGGCTCCTGTGATCCAGCTTGTCAGTCTTTCTATGCCGATGCCGGCGCCAGCTGACGGCTTAAGCTTTTTCTCTTTTGCAAGCTTCAACAGTAGTTTGAATCTCTCTTGCCTTACGTTGTCTCTTTGCATTTTTTTGACTAGCTTGCTGTATTCCCATTCTCTCTTGCCTCCTGAAAGAACCTCGCCGTACATGGGCAGTAGCAGATCATAGTTATCCCATCTGCCGTCTTCGTCTTCAAAGTCGTAGAACTCGCGAGGTATGTTGGTCACCCACATTGCATCGCGTGTTTCCCACAGAAGCCGTGTTTCCCATGCTTCCCCGTATTCGCGTTCAAGCTCTCTCTTGTCACAAACTCTAAACGGAGGGCAAAGAGATGTGAGACCGTCGTCTCTGCCGAGATACGCAAGCTCCTTCCTTAGATGGGTCTTCATGTTGGCTACTAAGCCTGAAAGAACGTTTTCGACAAGGCTTCTGACATCTTTTGACGAGGCTTCACGGGATTCGAAATCCAGTTGAGTAAACTCGTAGGCGTGCACTCCGCTTGCTGCTCTCTCCCTCTTTTCAATTCTCACATTAGGCGAGAGAACAAACAGTCTAGGCTGAACCAAGGAGCAGGCAACCATCTTATGCACTATCATGCTCTGCGTCGTTCTCACAGTGTTTCCATAGATCTCGACTTCGACGCGCTCTTCTATAGAGGCGCCTGGATCCGGCCAAAGAGGATCCGTTGTCTTGGAGAACACTACAGGTAGTAGCCACTCAAATCCATGGTTAATTAACTCGTTTGTAAGATATTTCAGCGTGAAAGTCATTATTTTGCAGATATGTCTCTTTCTTTCCAGTTCGCCTTCACGTAGCTGTTCCAGAGGTTTCGGCGTTTCGATTTGCCGATTTTCCTTGATAGATAAGCTTTTCTGCACGGTCTTGGCTATGCTCACGATGTCGCCTCAGATGCGTTCTCTTTAGTCAACTTCGAGTCGTTGGTTATAAATTTTTTACAAATAAACTGGTAAAATTTTCGGAAAAGCAACTTTTTTAAGCTTGAAATATGTAATATTTGCAGCATGGAGCTGAAACTTGACGATAAAGACCTAGCCATCTTGAAAGTGGTGCAGAAGAACGCGAAGCTAGGCGCCAGAGAGATCGCGGGAATTGTCCACGCGCCGATAACAACGGTCTTCGCTAAGATAAAACGGATGGAAAAACTGGGGATTATAAAAGAGTATAGGGCTGTTCTAGATTCAAACCTTCTTAATGCTCAAACAACTGCTTTCATTCTAGCCTCAGTAACGTACAGAATGAAAGACGACGAGGTTTTGCTCTCTCAAAGAGAAATAGCAAGAAAGATAGCCAGCTTTTTAGAGGTTCAAGAAGTCCACATTATTGCTGGAGACTGGGATCTTCTGATAAAGGTTAAAGGCGAAAACGTAGATGCAGTAGGGAGGTTCATAATCGACAAACTGAGACTTATCAAGGGTATAGAGAAGACTCTTACCTGCATGGTTTTCGAAACCTGCAAAGAAACCTCAGAGATACCCATTGCCGTATTGAAAATGCTTAACAACCAGACGCAGAAGTGATTAAGCGGCTGCAATCCCAAGAGACGCGCTGGTGACTGAGCTGATCTGCCCTTTGCAGTCTTCTGTTTGGAGTAGTTATTATGCTCCAGCAGCAGCCTAGAGAATCTGCATCACTGTGTCCGGAAAACTTTAATTCAAAGAGCAGTTCCTTATCGCTAAGGCGAACTTCATGGCAAGACTTGCCGAACTAAAGCTAGCTATGGGAGGCTCAATTTTCCTAGTCGCCTTCATATTTGCCCTCTTTCTGACAGCCATAATGCTCATTGTCCAGCTTGACCTCATCTACGCCGTGATCCTCACAGTCCTTTTCATACTATTCCAGTACCTCATAGGACCAGCGATCGTAAGCATGTCAACGCGGCTGCAGTACCTCAAACCAGGCGAGAATCCATTGCTAGAATCAACCGTAAAAGAGTTGGCAGACAAAAGCAGTATTCCTGTGCCACGACTTGCAACGGTTCCAGACAACACGCCAAATGCTTTTGTTTTTGGCAGAACGGCGCGTAGCGCCACTTTGGCTTTGCATGAAGGGCTTCTGCGGAACCTGAATAAGGATGAAGTTAGGGGCGTGATCGGCCATGAGCTTGGGCATATTAAGCATAAGGATTACATTGTTATGACGGTGCTTTCGGCGTTGCCGTTGCTGGCGTATATTATTGCGCGGGGTACGTGGCAGGTAGCGGCTGTGTCAGTTGGATCTAGGCGTAAAGATGAAGGAAGCATGAAAGCAGCCTTATTCGCCGTCGGCGCGATCTCATATCTAGTATACATAATCTCTCTGTTATGCGTTATGCGGCTGAGCAGGCTACGCGAGCACTATGCTGATGCGTACTCGGCTTATGTGACAGGTTCACCGCGAAACTTGGAAAGTGCGTTAACAAAGATTACGTGGGGTTTGTCGCTCTCTCCTAAGCCGCCTTCTGGGGCAAGAATGTTCTATATCGGTGACCCAGCAGTGGCAAAACAGGAGATTCAGAAGGTGATCGGTAAGAAAGAAGAGTACGACCTTGACAGGGATGGGGTTTTGGATGAGAGAGAGCTGGAGCTTGCTATGGAGAATGAAGCCAAATCTGCTTGGAAAACTATCAACACGTGGTTTTCGACGCATCCGCCAACTTTCAGGCGCATATTGCTGTTGAAAGAAATCGAAAACGAAATGCAGACTGGGCAATATGGAACTGACCGCGTTTACAAGCATGTTTAGCAAAGTAAATCTACTACTTCAAGCAAGAAAAGGCATGAGGCTATGCTAGTGAAGGTCAAGCTTCTGCGATATACAGACGATGCCGAGCTTCTATGCGGCGCAGCGGCGCTGACATCAACCAGAAGCGGAACTCCATCAGAACTTCTTAGGAAACTCGATCCGGAAACCGCCAGACAAATCATCAGAAGAGTAACAGGCTACGGGCATGGCTCAGTGGTCGAGCACGCGTCCTTCACATTTAGTATTGAAGGTGTGTCAAGAGCCATGACACATCAGCTTGTTAGGCACCGTATTGCCTCTTACACCCAGCAAAGCCAGAGGTACGTTGCATACGATACGTTGGAAAGCTACGTGACGCCTCCAAGCATCGAAAAAGATGGCGAAGCAAAGAAACTATATGGCCAAGCGCTAGAAAGCATTTCCCGGGTTTATGAGGCTCTTTTGAAGTTGAAGATTCCGAAAGAGGATGCACGTTTCATTCTTCCAAACGCCGCCAAAACCAACATCATTGTGACAATGAACGCTCGTGAACTGAGGCACTTCTTTAATCTGAGATGTTGCGCACGCGCCCAATGGGAAATGCGAGAAGTTGCCACCGAGATGCTCAAACAAGCAAAGAAGGTGGCTCAAGCCCTTTTCGAAAATGCGGGACCTACATGCGTAGAGTTAGGCTACTGCGCTGAGGGAAAAATGAAGCCTGATGAATGTAACCTTGAAGAGATAAAGCAGCGATTCAAGAAACTGTAAAACATTGTTGCGGTCTGAATGGTCAAAAATAGAGCTTTGGCGATTGTTACAGGGTATTGGAAGCCTAGCACAGATTTCTTGCAGGAAATCGTTAGCAACATCAGGGGAAAAGTCGTTGACGGCGACTTTGTGGTAGTTTCTGAGAAGGCAATTTCAGTAGCCATGAATAATATTGTTGACGAAAGCAAGGTTAAACCTGGTTTAAGTGCAAAATTCATTGCCGGAGTCTGGGTTCCTATAGTCTGGGGGCGCTTCCTTGGCGTACTTTGCCGTTTTCACTGGAAACTGCTGCATAGACTTCGCCACTACCCCTTCAACGTAGGTAGTCGTCACAAGCAAGTCACGTTGCAGTATGCTGGTCTGCCTCAGTCTCTGATGTTTGGTTCAGAAGGAGGCATAGACGGCAGTAACCTTGCGTATTCTTATGTAAGCCTTCCGTTGAGAAACGCAGACAAAGTTGCCGAGGTCATACGTCGGCATGTAATGTCAAAAATCGGAAAGAAAGTGTATGTGATGATAGCTGATACTGATAAAACCTATTCCTTCAGGAACTTTCATTTTACTCCGCGTCCCTGCCCAGTCTCCGGCATTCATTCGTGTGGTAGTGTTTTTTCCTTCATAGTTGGGAGGATGCTGAGGCTTAAGCGAAGAGCAACGCCGATTGGAGTTGCCGGCCGCAGACTTTCTGCAGAAGAAGCTTTGGAGATTGCTGATTTTTCGAATCGTGTGAGAGGCTTCGGGTCTGGAAGGACTGTTTGGGATATGGCGGAGCGGTTTAAGGTGGGCTTGGCTGATGTAAGCTGGGAGATGCTTGAGACGGCAAAACATAAACCTATAGTGATTGTAAGAAGGAAACGGTGAAAAAACCGGATGGACTCTGCAATCAGGCAGCTGCACGCTTTCTTCGATCCGCATTCCGTTGCCATCGTAGGCGCAACAAAGAAGATAAACAAGGCAGGACACGTGATCTTCAAAAACTTTGTGGAGAACAAGAGAAGAGGAGTTTTCAAAGGTAACGTGTTCGCCGTCAACTCGAATGAGAAATCGATTTTTGAAATACCCAGCTATCCTTCACTGAAGGATATTCCCGCTAAAGTTGAGTTAGCCGTCATAGTGGTGCCCGCAAACGTCGTTCCACACGTCATGAACGACGCGGCAGCAAAGAAAGTCAAAGACGTAGTCATAATCAGCTCAGGTTTCGGCGAAATAGGAAACCACGAGCTGGAAAGGCAAGTGGTCTTTATCGCCAAAAAAGCTGGAATTCGTCTTCTCGGTCCCAACTGCCTCGGGGTTTATGACACGAGAACAGGGGTTGACATGCTTTTCCTTCCAGAAACAAAAATACTAACAACCGGAGACGAGGTTGTTGCCACTCCGCGCCCGATCCCAGGAGACATAGCCATCGTCACGCAGAGCGGAGCTTTCGGCGTTTCCGCTCTTGATTATCTGACTGGGCGGCAGATAGGCATCAGCAAGTTCGTTAGTTTCGGCAACAAAAGCGACGTAAGCGAAACTGAGATGTTAGGTTACTTGCTACATGACGAAGACACAAGAGTTATCTTGCTTTACGTTGAAGACATAAAGTCGGGCAGAGAGTTTCTGAAAACTGCAGCCCAAGTTACTATGAAAAAGCCCATAGTGGCACTGAAAGCAGGGAGAACAGAGGCGGGAGCAAGAGCAGCAGCTTCGCACACTGGCGCCATTGCCGGTCAAGATAAGATTTACGATACTGTGTTTGAGCAGACAGGTATCATAAGGGCAAGAGACATGGAGGAATTCTTTGACGCTGGCAAGGCTTTTGCGATGCAGCCTCCAGCCGCTGGCAATAGTGTCGGTATAATCACTGACGCTGGCGGTCCGGGGATTCTGGCTGTTGACGAATGCGAGCTGAAGGGGTTGGCGGTGAAGCGTTTCTCTGACCAGACGATTAGAAGATTTGAGAAGATGAAAGAAGAGGGCAAGATACCTAAGTTTGCAACAAACCTTAACCCCGTAGATATCACAGGTTCAGGGACATCCGAAATGTTTGAGCTTGCAACCGAAGTTCTCTGCAAGGATCCTGAGATCTGCGGCATTATAATGCTTGGCTTGCACCACACTCCAGCCCTTCAGGAAGACTACATTGACCGTGTGGCGCGAGTTGCCAGCAAGTACGACAAGCCTATTGTCGCGTGCGATATTGGGGAGACGGAGATGGCGCTGCATACGCGTTCTAGATTTGACAGGCTAGGCATACCTGCATACTCTTCGCCTGAGGACGCTGCCAGAGCCATGAGCGCGCTGGTCAAGTATGGGCGGTATCTGCAGAGAACTGGCTGTTTTGCAGGGTACATGCAGAAGTTTGCGGAAAACAAGCGTAAGCAAGCACCTTTCAGGAAGTAACCTTAACTTCTAATGTGTCTCCGTCTTTTAGAGAGAGTTTTTCTCGAAGATTTACTGGTGCGATGATTTCCAGCATGTCGCTTGGGTATGAGGCAATTTCTGGAACTATTATGGCGCATTTCACAGTGCCAACACGGGCTTTGAGGCACTTTGCGCGGCAGTAGCCTTCAGAAGGCTGTATGCAACTCGGATTATGTTCTTCCAGCAGCTTCCGCGTTATGTTCTCTTCCGGGATTTTCAGGTTTAGCGTGCCTGAGAAAGGCGTGAAGCCGACTTTGCTGGCTATCTGGCTTCTCACCCAAGCAAGTTCTAGAAAGCGTGCTGCCTCGCTTTTTCCAGAGAAAACTTTGCCTTTGATGATGAATGTTTTCTTTGTCAACTTGCTTCCTTCGGCGCTGGCGCCAATTTTTCGTCTGAATTGAATGTGTAGTTTTCTGCATTCTGTATGGGCGTGGAGATTAAGCAAGAAGCTTGTCTTACTTTTCCTTTTTCAGCCATGTGGTTACGGCGCTGAACACGCGGTTCGAGGACATGTCTATTACTGGAACTATTATTTTCTCTCGGGTTTCGATTACTGGCTGATATTTCGGCATGTGCGCGTAGCCGACAAAGGTCCAGTACACGCGTCTCTGTTCGATCAGTGCTTTTGCCACGGCGCTTGTCGATGGCGGAAGAGGGAAGTAGAGGAAAACTATGCCTTCTGCCCAGTAGAGCCCAGCGGTTTTGCCGCCGGCAATTATTGAGGCGAATCTTGCTATATCGTCTGCTGTGGGGAAGAAGTCTTTTTCCATGATGATTATTTCTTTGAATGGTTCATGTTTGACTGCGACTTCATTTTCGCTCATGATAATTATCTCTCGGCTATGTTTCTGTGCCTTTACACTTTTTAACCTTGTCGTTGATTGAAAATCCGAAGACACTGCTTTTTATACCTACATTTGTGTGCATGTTCCTGAATCAGCAACGGTCTGCTCATGCCTTTTTTTGATTATCAAACTCGACTGCGTAGGGGTCTAGCAAAAGTTAAAGAGCAGACTGTTGCTAATGGCATAGCACATTATCGAAGAAAAGGAGAACTCAAGTTGTCAAGGATACATGTTGCTCTTGTAGGTGTAGGCAACAGCGCTTCCGCGCTGGTTCAAGGCGTGCACTACTATAAAGACGCGAAGGAAGACGAAAGCGTGCCAGGTCTTATGCACGTGAATTTCGGCGGCTACCATGTGAGAGACGTAGAGTTTGTCGCGGCTTTTGAGGTGAATAGAAACAAGATTGGGAAGGACTTGTCTGAAGCAATCTTCACTAAGCCAAACAACTGTGCAAAGTTCGCGGACGTGCCGCGCTTAGGAGTGAAGGTTGCTTCTGCTCCAATTTTAGATGGTGTAGCTTCTCACATGAGAAAAGTGTTCGACGTTTATGATGGTAGTGCAACAAAGGCTGATGTGGTGAAGGTTCTGAAAGAATCCAAGGCAGAGATTCTGGTGAACTATCTTCCCGTTGGCAGCCATGACGCCGCTAGGTTCTATGCAGAGTGCGCTTTGGATGCGGGCTGCGCTTTCGTTAACTGTATGCCCGAGTTTATTGCGTCTGACGCGGCGTGGGCTGGACGGTTTGAGCAGAAAGGCTTGCCTATTGCTGGAGATGACATTAAAAGCCAGCTTGGCGCCACGATACTGCATAGGAATATGGCTAGGCTCTGTGTTGACCGTGGGATAATCATTGATGAGACGTATCAGCTTAATTTGGGAGGAGACACGGATTTCCTGAACATGACGGTTGAGGAGAGGCTGAAAACCAAGAGAATCAGCAAGACCGAAGCCGTAACCAGCCTAGTGCCCTATGATCTGCCTACGCGCATCGGGCCAAGCGACTACGTGCCTTTTTTGGGGAATAAGAAGATCTGTTATCTGTGGCTGAAGGGCAGAAAGTTCGGAGACAGACCTTTAACGTTGTCGGTGAAGCTGGAAGTTGAAGATTCCCCGAACAGCGCTGGTGTGGTGATTGACATCATTCGAGCGGTTAAACTTGCGTTGGACAGAAAGATTGCTGGGCAGTTGCTGAGTATCTCATCTTACGCGTTTAAGCATCCTCCGATTCAGGTGTCTGACTCCGTGGCAAAACAGTCTGTAGAAGAGTTCATACAGGGAAAAAGATGCAGATAGCGCTGTTCTGTGCGTGATGCGTTTCAATACTAGAAGGACTACTTGTCAACATAGACTTAGACAGGGGTCAAATGCGGACAAAAGGTTCTTCGCAGTAACTAACCCCCTATATATAGGTCAACAGAGGTTTGGCTCCATTCTTCTGTGGTGCATGGCCTGTGTGGAACTTAATTTTGTCTCAAAGCTTAAAATCAAATTGGAATATGGAAACTTGAAAAAGAGAGTTTTATTTTCTTATTTTGCAGGTCGCTATTTCTTTCTGTTCCAGCAGGCGTGTTTCAAGGAATTCCGCGATCTTTTGTTCATTGTAGTGTTTTTCTTCTTCTTGGATTTCCAAGTGCACTCTAATGGTTTCAAGCAGTTCTTCAATTTTCACAGGCTTGATTAGGTATGCGTCAGCACTCTTGTTTACGGCTTCTACAGCGTTTCGCAGCGAAGGGAAGCCTGTTACGATGATCTTCACCATCCTCGGGGTCGTATCTCTCATTTTATCTAGAAGCTCGGTTCCCTCCATGTCTGGCAGTTTGATGTCTATCAAAGCTAGATTGTAGAATCTTGCGTCTGTTTTCTCTATGGCTTCTCTGCCGTCCTCGGCGGTGTCCACTTTGTAGCCGTTTTCTTCAAGTATCGTTGAAATGGTTTTTCTTATGCTTTCATCGTCGTCGACAACAAGGATTCGGGTACGTTCACCCATATGTTTTCACCTCCTTCCAGACGTGGTTTGATGGGAACGGTTACGGAGAATGCAGTTCCCTTACCGATTTTGCTGTTTACCGAGATCTTACCTTTGTGTGCCTCTGCAATGCGTTTACATATAGCCAAACCCAACCCCATCCCCTTTGCCTTAGTAGTGAACAGTGGCGACCAGATTCTCTTTAAGACTTCCTGTGTCATGCCCATGCCAGTATCAGCAAAGCGGAATTCAACATTGCTTGACACCTGTCTGCTGCTTATCGTGAGCACTCCGCCTTTAGGCATTGCTTCCACAGCATTTTTGATCAAGTTGATGAACAGCCTCTTCATTTTCTCAAAGTCAACAATAATCTTTGGGCTGGTGCTGGTTTGATTTCTAACTTCAATGTTCGCGGGAATCTCTATTGCTAGAGCTTCTTTAACCAGTGCATAAGGATTGGTTTCAGTGCATTCAAGTCGCATCTCACGAGAATAATCCAAAAGATCATTCACTATTGTGTTTGAATATTCTACGTTCTTTTCGATTATTTCAAGCATCTCCCACGTTTTGCTGCTACTTCTTTGGTTTTGCTTGGTCTTCAAGTAATAGGCGGCTGCTGCAATTCCTGTCAATGGATTCCGCAAGTCGTGTCCAACCATTGCTGCCACTTCCCCGATAGCTGCCAGTCTTTCGGATTTCAGAAGCTGCTGTTCCATCCGTTTGCGCTCGGTAATGTCACTGGTTATTGCTACGAAGCCGATAGGTCTGCCTGAATCGTCTCGAACCACGCTTGCGGAAAGCTCTGCCGGAAATTCGCGTCCATCTTTCGTGACAAAGGTGTATTCACGGTCTCTTACATAGCCTTCTTCAAGGGTTTTCTTTATTCCCTCAAAAGCTCTTTCGTGGTCTTTCTTGGCTATTAACTCGAAGGCGCTTTTGCCGATCAATTCAGCCTTTGAGGAGAATCCGTGCAGTTTTAGCGTGTGTTCGTTGCATTCAGTGATGATTCCATTTAGGTCTGTTGCGGTAATGGCGTTCGGGGTTGCTGTGATAATGCTTCTGAGCTTTTCTTCATTTCTCTTCAAATCTACGGTTCGCTCTTTCACTTTTTCCTCAAGGCATGTGGCATACTCGTTTAGCTGTTTTTTGGCTTTGTTCAGTTGCTGAAATAGTTGAGCGTTCTCGATCGCAACTGCAGCCTGATGAATAAACAGCTCCAGCGGAGCCAGCGACTCCCTAGTCGGCTTTTTTCCATCCACTGGGTCATCTATGCTCAAAATCCCCACAATGCGTCCATCAGCCAGCCTAAGCGGCGCGTAGAGCAAGTCTTGCGGATCCCAGTCAATCATCTCTTCCTTAGAAAGATTACTGGGAACAGTGCCTTCGGAGAATCTCTTCCTCACGAGGGGATCGCTCCACGGAAGATAATAGAACTCTCCTATTCTGAACCGTTCATACTCTGGACCAAACCGCTCGCGCCACACCTGCCCAGGGGGTCTGTTATCCCACAGAAAGGCTCTTTCCTCTTTTGTCAGACCAGCCGTTACCAAGTCATCTGGGCTTGATAACTCCATTTTTGAATCTCGGACAGATATGACAACTCGGCGCCAGCCTAGTTCTTTAATGGCTTTTGCGATTCTGTTGAGGCGCTTGTGCAGATCCATCGTGTAAATCACGTCGGCCGAGCTCTTCATCAGCAGCATCAGTTGGCTGGAGCGTTTTTCAATTTCCTTACGCTTTTCTAAGTTACCTATCGCTGTTGCAATATGGGAAGCCAAGATCTGAAGTAACGTAATGTCCTTTTCATTGAAGGCGTTCAGCTTCTTGCTTTCAACGTCCAGTACGCCAAAAAGCTTTTCTTCAGTGTTGATTGGAACAGCGAGCTCGGAACGGGCATCTGGTATGCCTTCAATGTAGTCTTTGTCTCTTGTCACGTCTGGAACCAGCACAGGCTTACGCGTGTTTGCAGCCTTGACAGTTATGCCTCTATTGCTTGAAAGTGGCAGGTTATTCGGTGCATGAGGTTTGCCGCGTCGAGCAACAGGGCGGAGACTGTTTTTCACGACTTTCAAGAAGACAACACTATCCACTTCAAGCGTTTTTTCCAGAGCATCTAAAGTCAGCTCGTAGATTTGTTGAAGGGTTTTTGCTGCGTTCAGTCGTCCTACGTAGTAGTTCAGCACAGAGAGTCTTTCTTCCAACCGCTTTCTTTCAGTGATATCAGTGAGCGTGCCTTCATAGTATAGGATGTTTCCTTGCTCGTCACGCACGGCATGCGAATTTTCCAGAACAATTATTGGCTGTCCATCTTTCCGTTTTAGAAAAAGTTCAATGTTGCGTGCTTTATCTTGTTTTTCAAGCCGATGCATCCAACGCTTTCTGTCTTCTGGGTTCATATACATGTCGCGTGAGATGTTGGCTGCTTGGAGTTCTTCTAACGTGGAATAGCCAAACATCTCTATCAGTGCGGGGTTGGCTGTGATTATTTTGCCTTCTGGAGAGCTTTGGTATATGCCGTCTGGCACATTTTCAAATAGGGTGCGGAACCTGATTTCAGAGAATTTTACCGCTTCTTCTGTTTTCTTTCTTTCTGTGATGTCTCGAACTATTCCGAATTCCCCGATAATTTTGCTGTTTTTTATATAAGGCGTGCTTGTAAACTCGCCGACCAAGTATTTTCCTGACTTGGAGCGTACACGCAGCTCGTAAGAGGGTGGCTGTTTTCCATTCAGAGCCATGTAAAATGTTTCTGTTGCAAGTGGCAAGTCATCAGGATGGATAAGCCGATCAAAGGGTTTGCCAATCCATCTAGCAGATGGCCACCCTGTGATCTTTTCAAATGCAGGATTCAGCGAAGTGATCTTGCCGTTTCGTGAAATAGTGTAAATGACTTCAGGCGCGTTTTCAACAAGGTTCCTGTAACATTCCTCACTTTCACAAAGTGTTTCTTTCAGTAACTTGTCCTTTGTGATATCTCTTACGATGCCTAGAGCTCCTACTATTTTCCCTTGGTTTATACAAGGGGTAAGCACAATTTCAACGTTTATGCGCTTTTCGTTCTTTGCCGTAAACTCCAACTCACATCCTGTCTGCTTTCCCTTCAAGACATCCCAGAGACTCCGAGGGATTTTCGACAAGATTTTCTGAGGGACGGCGTTCCCAATTTTTCTTCCGACGCACTCTTTTCTTTTTAGGTTAAGCAGCGTCTCGACTTTACGGTTTATTTCTATTACTTCCCCTTTGCTGTCAAGGAGAATTATGCCCTCGCCTGTCTTTGCGAATAAGCACTTGAAGACTTTGGAAGTGAAAATGGGAAAAAGAGGAGGTGTTATCATTTTTCGATTGCTGGCTCTTCGCATTGAGCCACCTCCAGTTGCACGTTGCTCTCTTCTTTGTTGTCTTGAAGGCTCTTCTTAAGAGTAGCTACATATTCTTCAAGAGAAAGATTGTTGGAAGCTTGCCACTTAATGTCTTGTTCAGCTTTTGCATGCAGTCTTTGTATTATCAGTGTATGTAGGTAGTTGGCGCCTACCCCAAAGATATTTCCTATTGCATGCTTGAAAGCTTCAATTTTGCTTGGGATTTCCTCTTTCTTAATGTTAAAATTCTTATCCAGATAGAAGTATATTGCCTGTTTTGAGGATTCTCCTAGTGAGGAAAGACCTTCGTCTATTGCTTCTAGAACAATTTCCTCAAACGGCTGTTTCGGCAATAGGGGTTCCTCGAAATATAATGTGATTTTTCGGTTTTGTGTTCATCTGGGCGTGGAATGTATAAATCGGTTATGAACATCTAATTTAGATTCTGAATTGAAATCAGCAAGCGGCTATACCGCTTTTTGCTTTATGCCAAAACACCATGCCTTGTCCATTGCGGGGCGTGGGCGTTGGCTACTGAATCAATGTGTGGAACGTATGGTTTAATGTCAACTATAGGCGAGCCTTCTAGCGCGTCAAGTCTCCTTACTCTGAGAAGGCATTCTTTTTTTTCGAGCAATTCTACAACAGACAGACCTACCGGATTTGGGCGGCTTGGGCTTCGGCAAGCAAAGACTCCAGTTTTCACTTTAGCCTTGTGTCTGCGGGGGAAGACTTGAAGTGTTTTTCTGTCTTTCTCGTTGTCGCAAAGGTGCATCCAGTAAAGAATGATTATGTGAGAGTACTCTTCTATGCCCTTTAACCCCTTACAGTAGTCTGGATGGATTTCGATGTGTGTTTCTTCTTCCGTGGTTTTTCTCACTGTGCCGATGAAGTGCAGTTTACTGTTCAGGCTCATTTTCTTACCCTTGGCTTAGACTTTTTAAAGTGCTAGTTGATAAAACTTGTTTGTCTGCGGCTCCAGATATTTTGATTTAGGAAAAGAATGTGTGGAAGATTTTGCTGGAGAGAAAAGTGAATGTGAATTGGCGATACAGCTTTCCGATTCATAAGTCTTTAATGGTTTTTAGCGCAAGTTGTTTGATTGCAGGGTGAAATCGTCTTGAACGAGCAAATGCTTCAAGCTTGCAAAGAGTTGGTTGACGACGCCAAAATGGGATGCGCCGACCTTGTTTTTAAGGAAGTATGCCTTGAAATCCTATCCAGAGCACGAAACGTTTTAACCGAAAAACAGTTCAGGAAGCTAGTTGCCTACACTGCTGAAAGAATGAAGGAAAAAATCCCCTTTGAGCTACAGCAAGAGCTTATGGCGCGGGGCAAAGTCTAGAAGCAGGCTCGATGTACACTTATCCCCAAGCAGAAGCTGAAACAGGCAAAATGCGGCGGTTTCGCCCTGCCGCGTTATTCTACAGCTACGTCACGATGTCTAGGCAAGCTTGTAGCCTATTTTACGCAGAAATTCTTTTCTGGCGAGAATGTCTTCTTCGTTTTCTATTCCTTTACTTTTCGATCCGTCTATGACGCCGACGACGCCTCTGCCCTGCTCAGTTTCAGCGACAACTACTTGAAGAGGATTTGCAGTAGCCGCGTAGATCACGCATGTTTCTGGAACATGTTTAATTTTGTCAAGGACGTTTATAGGGTAAGCGTTTTTCATGAAAACGATGAAGCTGTGACCGCATGAGAGTTCGAAAGCCTTCTCTGCTGCTAGCTGTCGAAGTCTCTCATCATTTCCCTCATGCCTAACTAGGCATGGTCCTGAGCTTTCGCAGAAGCCTATGCCAAACTTCACATTTGGAACCGCGTTCACTAGCGCCTCGTATAGGTCTTCAACTGTCTTGATGAAGTGTGCAGTTCCGAGGATCACGTTGCAGTCTTGGGGCACTTCGATTTTGACGGTTTTGAACTCAAGCATAAAATAGTCTGTGGCGGGAACTTGCTCTTAAGATTTAAGACTTTTCAGCGTTTTGCAACTTTTGTTGCAAACAAAGCCGTGCCGACGGCAACGATGATTGAGGAAGCGTAGAAGGTGTTGATGTATGCTATGTTCGTAGGGAGCCCGAGAATCTGTGTTTGGAGATCTGCAAGCGGTCCTCCTACAAGAAGTCCTGAAGGACCCCAGCTTAGGGCCATCACCGTGTTGTATCTGCTAAACAGTCTCCCTCTTTTGTCTTCGGGGATTATGTCTCCTGCAAGGGCGAAGCCCACCGTCTGCACTGTCCAGAATGACACGCCATTTAGACCGTAGACTGCAGCAATGAAGAAGAAATCTGTGGATAGGCTGTAGCCTAGGGGCGTGAGAATGGCTAAGACCAAGCCTACTAACAAAGTCTTTTCTTTCCCTATTTTGTCCGCAATCCATCCGCATGTTAGGCTTGTCAGCATTCCTCCAAGTGTCCATGCGGTAAGTATAAGGCCCATTTCTGCTTCGCTTTTGCTTAGTCCTGTTGGGAGCTGGAGGAAAAGGAGAAAGACTTGGCTTATGCATGTGGCGCCTATCACTACTATGATGAGGGATGCTAGGAACCACTTGTATTTTTTAGAGCTGTAACTTGCAGAAACGTCATAGTCCTTGTTTGTTAAGGATTCACTTTTTGTTGTTGCATTCTTCTTTTTGATTAGTCTTGAGGCGGCTGTCATTATTATTGCGCTTGTGATGAGCATGGCTATTACTATGTAGAATATTGTTCCTTCACGGAAACCTTGTCCGCCATTGTAGAGAAAACTGGCGAAGTTGATGCCGATCATTCTTCCCAGCGAGGCTATGAAGTTGAGGGTTCCAACGATGCCTCCGCGGTTTCTGCTCGTGGTCACGTCTGTCAGCAGCGCCGCCCATCCAACATCAGACATAGACCAGAAAAACTCTAGAAGTGAGAGCCCGAGAATCAGCGACAAGCCAGCTGCAAAGTCTGCCTGTCCGTTCAGCAGTGTCTTATGAATAAGGTAGACGATGAAGTAGAAGGCTGCTGCTACGGCTTCTCCTGCGATGACTAGTTCTGCTCTGAGTCTGTGCTTGTCTGAGATTTTGCCCCATATTAGATTCTGTCCTAAAGCAGAAGCCACCATGTTCATTGTGCCCAGCAGGGTCGTATAGGTAACAGTCTTCATTAACATGAAAAGGTAGTTGATCATGAAAGTGTAGAATACGCCTCTTCTAACGAACGACAGAAACTGGAATAGCCCAAGATTCAGAAACACTGTTTTTCTGGCTGGCTGCTGAGACACTCCTTCTTCCTACCCTGTTTCAGTGTTGCCGAAGTCTATGCAGATGTCGCGGCGGCTTCTAAAGAGTTTTTGCCGCTTTCTTTTTGATCAAAAGCCAGTTTTTGTCTCCCTTAAACTTTATCAACGCGTAATCTCCTTGAAGCTTTGTGCCGTGGAGTGTGAATTCGATTTTTTCGCTGTTTCTAGACCTCAGCGTGTATGTGCCTTTATCCCAGATTTCTACCTTTCCGGCGCCATATTCGCCTTTCGGTATTGTTCCCTCAAAACTTGCATACTCGAGTTCATGATCTTCCACCTGTACGGCGAGTCTTTTTACGCCTGCCTCTTTGGGCGGCTCTTTTGGTACTGCCCAGCTTTTTAGTACGCCGTCCATTTCAAGTCTGAAGTCGTAGTGCAGGTGGGTTGCGTAATGCTTTTGAATGACAAAGATTGCGGTGGCTTGGTGGGACATGAATTTCACTGTCTTGACTAGTGTGTTATCTAGTAAAAACCTTGTGACCAAAAAGTTTCTCTAGAAGGCATGCACAGACATTTTGTCTAAGCAGTCAAGATGCCACTATCTTGGCTAGGCTTATAGCCTCGTGATTCTGTTACTCAGCTTCTTTCTTGCGAGCCTGCTTTTCCGTGATTCTTTCGCTTCTTAGGATGTATCCTGCTAGAGCATTGAAACTTAGAGGCAGAAATTGATCTTTATCGGTTAGATCTATGACGAAGCTTTTGACTTCGCCGGTTTTCACCAACGTCTGGTTTTTCACGAACCTTATGAAGCTGCTGTATGTTGGGTAGTCTTCGTGCAGCGAGATAATCACTCTATCAGCTTCGCATCCCATGCCGCTCATTCCAAGGATGACGGAAGAGCTTTCCCTGTTCATCACTTCACGGACATCACTTCTTGCCTTTTCAAGTTCTTCACGGGTCAAATGCTCTCTCAATTTTGCAAAGGTAATAGCCATTATCTCAAACCCGATTTCCGCGAAGTCAGGCAGCATTGTGTACTCCTTTACGTAGCCTTTTGTCTCCAGCTTTTTCAAAGTTCGGCTGACCGTGGGCTGAGAAACCCCAAGAGCCTTTGCTAGCTTGCGGTCGCTTCTTCTGCTGTTTTTCATCAGTTCACAAAGCAGTCTTAACTCAGTTTTGTTCAACGCTGTTTCCCAGCAAGTGTTGCTCAGATTGGGTTAAAAAGGATTCCATTATTTCCAATCGGGCTCAAGCTAACCTACGCAGAGGAAGGTGAGCATTTATCCGAAAAGCCTTAAATCTGCCTCTGAAGACCAAAAAGTGAGGGCTGGTAGTTCAGTCTGGTATGAATGCCTGACTTGCACTCAGGAGGCCGGGGGTTCAAATCCCCCCCAGTCCACTAAACATATAGCCAACGAACGGTGAAAGTTGTTTGGAAAAGTTGGTTAGAAGATGAGCAGGTTTGCTTCGACTGTTTTTCTCGTAAGCTGTTTACTTATCATTTCTAGCGTTGCCCATGCGCTGGTGGTAAACGGTGGGCTTCAAGCGTTGTTCTCTTCAGATATTCCAACGATAGATGGGCAGTGGACGACGGCAAACGAGTGGACAGATGCAAGTGAAACAAGGCTTGAGAACACCGTTAACATGACAGGCTATCTTAGGGTAAAGCACAACTTCACCTGTATCTTCATTCTTCTTGACTTCGCAACAGATTACACGAGATCCACCTATGATATTGGGGGCGTATGCTTCGACAGACTTGACAACGGAGGGGTTCTTCCGCAGAGTGATGATTATCTTTTTGGCATCCAAGCTGGGCAAACGCCGGCTCAAGTTGACGTTTTTCAGGGAACTGGAACAGGGCAGTATCCGAGAGATGCATGGGCAAGGGTTTCTCTGGTTGATGTCGAAGGAAAGGCGAACTATTCCCATGTGAACGATCCCTACGAGGGAAGCATAGATCACCGGATATACGAGTTCCAAATTCCATGCAAGTACTTGGGCGCCGCAGAAGACTATGGGTTCTATGTTTTTGCCTGCGACTACCATAGCAACTCGATGCTTGAATGGCCCTTGGGTGCCGGCGGTAACTGGACGAGGATGCAGCCTCTTTTCAATGTTCCGCCTTCACCGCAAAACTGGGGAGCAGTAACAGACAACTTTATACCGGAATTTCCCTTGAACACTTTTGCGTTGCTTATAGTCCTCGCTTTCTCTGCTGTAATGTTAATTGGTGAGGAAAAGCTCAGGCTCTCGCTAAGGGCACATGCCAGGTAGTTTCCCCGTCCCTAAGTTTTGTCAAGGCGAAAAGGATCAGGAAAGGCATCGCGGCAAGAGATAAGGCGAAAACGTGGTAGGGGCTTATTGAGTAGAGGTAGCCTCCCACGTATGATGCGATGAAAGCTGCAGCTAAGCTTAGGGTCTGGGGGATAGATACCCATAGGCCTCGTCTGTTCTCTGGGGCGGCTGTTCCTATGAACGCGTTTACAATGGCGCCAGTTACCCATGATCCGCCTAAGAGGAACGCAAAAGTCATCAACAACGGGATTTCCCAAATCCAAGCCAGCGGTGCCATCGCTAGCGTGTAGCACAGTAGGCAAAGTGCTATGGCACGGGATTTTTTTCCTCTGTCTCCCAAATATCCGATCAAAATGCCTAGCACGGTTATTCCTGCGTAATGGAATGATCCGAAGACTCCTATGTGGAATTCGCTGAGCTTGATTTCTTCGGATAGAAATGTTTGGACGAAGGGTCTGGCGATGCTTATAAAGAAGCTTGCGACCATGAAGAAGACTGCCCAAAGCAGCATCACGCGCTGCAATTGTCCTTTGTGATTTAAGGGGTTAGTTGGCTTGTTGTTGTTCGGCTCTTTTTTAGGCGGATGCTGGCTGCTTAGAAAGAAGAAGACGGCTGTTGCAACAGCGATCAGGATAGTGGAGATGTGAAATACGGTGCGCATGCCGATAATTGTTGCCAGATATCCGCCGACTGCAGGCGCAAACACGTAGCTGAGCGAGTAGCTTGACCATACAAGGGTAATAGCAGAAGCCAATCGCCTCTTATCATTTATCGAAGTGATGATGTAGGCGTTTGCCGCGGGCACGCCGATCATCGATATTCCCGAGCAAACTGCTCCCGGGATCAGCTGCGTCCATTCGGTTGCAAGGGAATACAGAAGTGGCGAGAGGATCCACGGTGTCCAAGCGATGATGAGTATCTTCTTTCTGTCGAACTGGTCTGCTAACAAGCCTCCTAGAATCGGCATCAGCGCGGATACTCCATATAAGGCGGAGAAGACGAGGCCGAGCTGCACGTAGTCTGCTTGCAGCGATCGGACGTAGATGGGAAAGACCCAGAAGTAGAGTCCTTCGCCGAATGCGCCGATCACGTTGGATATGCATATTAGCCAGATGTCTTTTGGGAATTCCCAGATGGGAAGATGTCTGAGTATTGGCTTGGCATGCCATGGGATTTTCGCTAGCTGACTCATTTTCTCCTCTTGTTAGGTCAATGCAGAACTTTAAGGATAGTTTATCATCATCGTTTAGAAGTTGGATTTGCCTGAGCCAACTGCTTTTTCCAGAGCATCAAGAGTCTCTGAAAGCCTGTGCCTGTCAGGATTTATGCTGCCCAAACCTAGTCGCACCATGTTTGATGTCTGCATCTCGTAGTCCTTTTTGAAGAGGAAGAATGCGCCTGGAACAGGGGCAACGTTGAAGCGTGGGATGGCGTGCTTGTTAATCCAGTTAAACGTGTCTTTTATCGGCAACTTTACCCAGTACGTGACGCCGGCAATTCTTGGAAAGTATTTTAGGTTCTGTTCTTCGAGCCATTTTTCGGTTTCAGCTTTGAGAGGTAGCCACTTCTGTTTGTGTTCTTCTAGCATGTTCATTCCGGTTGCCAGCAGTTTGGAGGCTGCGAGCTGCACGATGTTGGGGCTGTTGCCTACGGTGTTCAGGACGTCGGTGTAAAGCTCGTCAACGAGCTCTTTTCTTGCAAGAGCTATGCCCAGCTTTAATCCTCCTAGACCGTAGGCTTTGGTGAAGCTTGTGGTAACTATGCCGTGTTCTGGGTCGATGGAGAAGATTGCGGGTGCGTGTTTTCTGTTGAATTCGGCGTATATTTCGTCGCATAGGACAAAGAAGTCATGCTCCTTTGCCACGGACATGATTTCTTCAAGTTCTCTTTTTTCTGCTGTTGCTCCGCTGGGAGCGTGGGGGTTCGTTAAAACAAGAATGCTTGTCCGTTCCGATATGAGTTTCTTGAGCGTGTCTGCATCCAGTCTGTAGCCGTCTTTTTCTTTTCTCTCAAGTCGCTTTACGCGGCGAAAATGGTCTTGCACCTGTCTCAGCAGTGGCTCGTAGGTGGGATACTCGACTATGGCTTCGTTTTTCTTGGGTTTTCTTTCTGCTAGAAGTCTTATTATCCGCGTGTTTTGGCCGGTGGCTCCTTCGCTGGAGATGAAAACGTTTTCTGCTCGTGTGTGATATCGGCGTGCTAGTAGCTCTGCGGTTTCGGGGTTGCCGTGGGCGTAGTTGATGCTTAGGTCGATTGTTCCTAGGTTCATGTTGAAGTTGAGGTGAGTGATGCCGCTTGAGCGGAGATCGTGTTTTACGTGGGGTACGCTGATGTACCAGTTTAGGTATGCGGATGGGTGCTTCATTCTCCTCGCCTAGGAGGGATATGTAGGGCGTCATTTACGCTTATCCTTTTCCGTCTGTGGCTGTGCACGGAGGCATGTTTTTATGTGTATTAGTTTTTCTTTTGTTTGGAGCTTTGATGAAAATGACTGAGACAAAAGAAGGCATAGTCCTCGAAGTCTTTGTGAAGCCTAAGTCCAGAGAATTTAGAATAGCGGTTGAGGCTGACGGGATTGTTGTTTTCTGCACAGAAGAGCCTGTCGAGGGCAGGGTTAACAAGGAGCTTGTTAAGGAGCTGTCGCGGCTTTTTGGAAAGAGGGTGGAGCTTGTTTCCGGTTTTTCTTCTAGGCAAAAACGTTTGCTAATTAGAGGCATGGATCGGAACGAGGTTGAAGCACGTCTGTCTAGTGGTGCAGCGAAGCTGTAGACACGCGTTTTTGTGGCTTTTTAGGGAGGTTTCATTTAGTTAACTGTTTAGCAGACGTTTTCAATTTGAGGATTGTGAAGCTTTTTTTCGTGGAGTTGTTTTGATGGTAAAATTAATAAGGAGGGATGACCATGGAAACGCTTGATGTTGAAAGCCAAGAGGCTAGTGCTGTACGTTTTCTTAACCGTGTTAATTGAAGGTTGTTTAATGGGCAGCATTTTTGTATTGAGCGCAGGCTTGGATTTGAATGATAAAACTGATGTTAGATACGTGGCAAGGCAATACTCCTATTACGTTGCATACAACATTGGATACCTGATAGTTTTCCCGTTCGGCATGGAATCTGGCACTGTTCTTTCTGGAGTGACAGCTTGGGCTATTGGCTGTGTGGGAATGTTTGTCGCCATCTACCTGCTAGGAGAAATTATCACACGGTTATACAGAAGCAAGGGAAAATAATTGAGAGCTTAGGCTCGAAGGACTTTAGAGCCCCCTATATATAGGCTGAATGTTGAGTTGGGGTGTGTGTGGATGTTGGCTGTTTCCTCCGTTTGTTGTTTCCATCTGAAGTGTTCCTGGTTGATGGGTTTTTGATGGTTGTTTTAGCTAAAAGGTGTGGGCTTAGCGAATGCTTTCCTGTCTAGTCTTGTTGTGTTGTCATTCTCTCATCGCTCTGTACACGCAGATGCCCACTAACCCCCACATTAAAATCGACAACACAACGAGAACCCAAGGCTCAATTAAGTATGAATAGATAAACAAGTCAACATCATCGACCTTTGAAAGAGCTTCAAGCATCCCGGGCTCCTTAGGCCAAGGGAACAGGGAGCCACTGGGGCTTGTTCGCCACCATGTTTCGCCGTTCCAGCGGATGATGTGTCTAGCTACTATGTTATGGGTTTCGAAGGTGTATGCTGTGAGATAGGCTGAAAGAGCGCTTAGGATGATGGCGGCGAGCCATCTGCTTGTGGTTTTCACGAGCTTATCTCCCTACTATAACAAGGGAAAACAAGGCTATAATTCTAAACTTTAGAACATGGCTCCATACGCTACTGCTCGTTACGTTAGTCGCTGACAAGAGCGGCCACTGTTGCTTGTAAGGTGGCTTGAATGATGAAAACTCCTCTTGTAAGCAAAAGTTTTATGATATTCGTTGTTAGACTTGTTCAGCAAACCATAATGGAGACTGAAATGGCCAATGGACATAATCGTTTGTGTTAAGCATGTTCCAGACACGGCGGAAGCTGAACTGAAAATAGACGCATCAGGCAAAGCCGTAGACAAGGCAGGCCTAGTCTATGATATCAACGAGTGGGATGACTATGCGCTTGAGGAGGCTGTCCGCATCAAAGAGAAGCAGGGTGGAACCGTAACCGCGATCACCATAGGCTCAGAAGACTCAGACAGCACTTTGCGCAAGTGCCTCGCACGCGGAGCAGACAAAGCCATACGCCTAACCGACCCAAAATTCGCAGGCTCAGACAGCTACGCCACAGCTAAAATCCTGCACAGCGTAATCAAAACCATGCACTACGACCTCATCCTAGCAGGCTTACAAGCCGGAGACGACGGCGCAACAGCCGTAGGCCCCATCCTCGCCGAGATGCTAGGCATACCGCACGCCACCATGGTCAAAAAGCTCGAACTAGCCACAGGCACAGCCAAGGTCAACCGTGAACTTGAAGGTGGATTGGAAGAGCAAATCGAAGTGAAGCTGCCTGCGTTGCTGGCGGTTTCCACAGGCATAAATGAGCCGCGCTACGTAAGCATCATGGGCATCCGCAAAGCCATGCAGAAAGAAATCAAGATCATGACGCTGGCTGACACAGGCTTAACCGAGGCAGAAGTAGGCGAACAAGGCTCATGGACCCGCATCGAAAAGCTTTACGTGCCGCCAGCCGAGAAACAAGCCGAGCCAGTCACGGGCACGCCAGACGAAATCGCGGCAAAAATCGTTGACCTACTCAGGTCAAGGGGGCTGATATAAAGATGGCAAAACTCTTCGTACTCGCAGAGCACCGGCAAGGACAGTTACGCGACATAACCTTTGAAATGCTGACTAAGGGGAGAGAGATTGCAGAAAAAACCGGCACAGAACTTACAGCAGTAATCCTCGGAAGCAACGTCAAAGAACACGCCAAAGCCCTTGCGGAATACGCGCAAGCCGTCATACTCGTAGAAGACCCGCGGCTGGAAAACTTCAACTCCGAAGCCTACAAGAAAGTTCTTCAAGCACTAATCGCGGCGCATAAGCCTCTGCTCATCATGATGGGGCACACCAGCTACGGCGTCGAACTTGCGCCTAGACTGGCAGCAGCGTTGAGCATTCCTTTAGCAACCGACCTAATAGACCTCGCCTTCGAAGCAGACCAGCTTACCGCAACCCGCCAAATGTACGGCGGAAAAGTCAACGTCAAAACAGTCGTCCGCAAAGCCGAAACCTACATTGCAACCATACGCACCGCAACCTTCACCCCGCAGAAGCCTTCACCGCCAGCCAACGGGCAAATCCTTGAGACGCCTTCACCTTTGACCGAAGACATCGCCGAAAAACGCTTCCTACAATACGTGCTACCACCGCCCGGAGGCGTAGACATAACTGCAGCCGAAAAACTCGTAGGCGTAGGACGCGGCATCAAAGACCAAGCCAACATGCCTCTGATGGAGGAACTAGCCAAAACCCTCGGCGCCGTCCTCGCATGCTCACGCCCAATCGTGGACAAGGGATGGCTGCCCACAGACCGCCAGGTAGGTAGCTCAGGCAAAACCGTCAAGCCCAAGCTGTACTTGGCGCTTGGCATAAGCGGCGCCTTCCAGCACGTGCTGGGCATGAAAAGCAGCGACCTCATAATCGCCGTGAACAAGGATCCCAAAGCACCTATCTTCAGCTTCGCAGACTACGCCGTGGTTGAAGACCTGTTCAAGATTGTGCTACCTCTGAAAAACAAAGTTAATGAGGCAAAAGCGCAGAAGACATAACCTACATCAAGGGAGAAGAACCATATGGAATTTAAACTGACACCGGAACAGGAAGAGATAAAACGAGCTGTACGCGAGTTCGCTGAAAAAGAGTTCACGCCAGAACTTGCCTTGGAATACGACCAGAAAGAAGAGTTTCCAGCCGCACTCTACAAGAAAGCCGCGCAGCTAGGCTTCACCAGCATGCGCATCCCAGAGCAATTCGACGGACAAGGCTTAGGAGTCTTGGAAGACTGCATAGTTGTCGAGGAAATGTGCCGAGTAGACCCGGGCATAGGTGTAGCCATCTCGCTTGGCAACCTCATGATCCCAGACGTGCTGCTGCACCATGGAAACGAAGAGCAGAAATGCAAGTATATTCCGCCGCTTGCGCGAGGCGACAAAATTGCTGCTGCTGCGTTCACTGAGCCTGAGCATGGAAGCGACATAACCCGCATGGACTCAACAGCCGTCAAATGCGGAAGCGAGTGGGTGATCAACGGAGCTAAGGAATTCATAACCAACGCGACAACCGCGGACACCTTTATACTTCTCTGCCAATCCGACCCGAACGCGCAGCCGTCTCATCGAGGACAAACCCTATTCTTAGCGGAGAAAGGCATGACGGGGCTGGAAGCCACTAAGCTGCATGGCAAAATGGGCATAAAACCCTGCGTGACAGGCTCGCTTTCCATGTGCGACCTTAAAGTTCCAGACGCGAACTTGGTGGGCGAAGTAGGAAAAGGCTTCTACTACACTCTGGAACTTTTCGACGGAACCCGCATAACTGTGGCAGCCCAAGCAGTCGGCATCGCGCAAGGTGCATTCGAGAAGGCGCTGAATTATGCGAAGACGCGGAAACAGTTCGGGCAGCCGATAATTAACTTCCAAGGAGTAAGCTTCAAGCTTGCAGAGATGCTGATGAAAATCGAGTCTGCAAGACTGATGACGTACAAGGCGGCTTGGCTGTATGACAAGGTGAAGCCTAACCCAGTGGCGACCTCTATGGCGAAAGCCTATGCGAGCCGCGTGGCAATGGAAGTGACCGACGACGCCATCCAGATCTTCGGGGGATACGGCTACTTGGCAGACTACCATGTTGAAAGATTCCACAGATGCGCCAAGATCACCGAGATCTACGAAGGCACAAGCGAAATACAGAAACTGACAATCAGCAACTACCTTGCAAAACAACAGTAAACAAGCGGAAAAACTCCAACCCCTTTTTACATCTCGCTCAAGCTCTTTTTTGGAAGTCACGCATTTCTCACGCATAGCTACTTTAAGAGATTTTCAGCCAAGTGAAAAGGCAAGGGCATTCGCGCAAATGACTGACTCCAGATTCAGAAACTTTATTATTGCTTCAGAGTCAAAAGTCATACGATTAAGGGGTCATGGTTATCATGGGTGAAAAAGCTGGGAAAGCACTGGTAGCTGGGGCAGGCGCAATGGGTCATGGCATCGCACAGCTTCTCGCCGCCAATGGCTTCGAAGTAACATTGGTTGACGTAAGTGACGAGATTCTTCAAAAAGCCGTGGAGAAAATCAGGTGGAGCCTAGGCAAGTTCGTTGAAAAGAAAAGAATCAGACAGGAAGATGCTGAAGCCACGCTTGCAAGAATATCCGTAAACACGAGCTACGAGCAGGCAGGCAGAGACGTAGACTTTGCCATAGAGGCTGTTCCCGAGAACATGGAGCTGAAAAAGAAAATCTTCATAAAACTAGACGAGGTCACGCTGTCCTGCGCGTTGCTTGCCTCTAACACTTCAACCTTAAGCATTACGGAAATGGGAAGGGCAACGAAGCGTCCAGACAAAGTCGGAGGCATGCACTTCTTCAACCCGCCGCTGTTCATGGCTCTTGTCGAAGTAATCAAAGGCGAAGACACAAGCCAAGAAACCATGAACAGCCTAATCGAACTCGCGAAGAAGCTGGGAAAAAACCCCGTCAACGTCCGCAAAGACGTGCGAGGCTTCATAGTCAACCGAATACTGGGAGCGGTTTTCAACGAGGCTTACTGGGCGCTGCAGCGAGGCGAAGCAACAAAAGAAGGCATAGACGCCTCAGTCAAATACACAGGAGGATTCCCCATGGGATGGTTTGAACTCAGCGACTTCGTTGGTCTAGACATAGCCTACGAGGTTGGCAAAATCCTGTACAAAGCCTATGGTGAAAGAATGAAGCCATGCAACGAAGTCATAGAGCCACTAATACGCGAAGGCAAACTTGGACAGAAAACAGGCGCAGGCTTCTACAACTGGACCGCCGGCAGACCAAGAATTCCCTTCAACCTGCTGGAGGAATACGATGTTGACCGTTCATGGACTGTAGCCGTCAACGAG
Organism: Candidatus Bathyarchaeota archaeon; assembly: GCA_029907545.1. Lineage (GTDB taxonomy): Archaea > Thermoproteota > Bathyarchaeia > Bathyarchaeales > Bathycorpusculaceae > JAGTQT01. The sequence continues at coordinate 71,118 of JARYLR010000004.1, forward strand.
GCAGCATGGCTTGTGAAAGATGAGGCAGCATCGCCGCAGGACATAGACACGGCAATGAAGCTGGGCACGTACTGGCCTCAGGGACCCTGCGAATACGCTGACCGAGCAGGCTTAGATTCGGTTCTTAGCAAGCTTAAGGAGCTTTACGCCAAGTACAGCATGGAGATGTATAAGCCTTGTCCGCTACTTGAAGACTATGTGCTTCAAGGGCGTGTGGGAAAGAAGGCGGGAAGGGGGTTCTACTAGATGAAGTTTGAGCTTACAGAAGAGCAATGCGGAATCTTGAACGCGGTAAGAGAGTTCTGTGCAAAAGAGTTCAAGCCCGAGCTTGCCTTGGAACTTGACAAGAAGGAAGAGTACCCGCTGGAACTCTACAGGAAGGCGGCGAAGCTCGGCTTCACAAGTCTGAGCTTTCCAGAGGAATACGGTGGACAAGGATGCGGCTTGCTTGAGACATGTTTGGCGATCGAGGAAATGTGCCGCGCCGACTCCTCTCTGGGCGTGGCGATATCAAGCGGAAACTTTGGAAGCGAATTTATTGCAGCCATCGGGTCAAAGGAGCAGAAGGAAAAGTATCTGCCGCCAGTCTGTAAAGGCGACTTCATGAGCGCGGCATGCTTCACCGAGCCTAACGTGAGCGGAAGCGACATAACCCGCATGGAAACTACCGCCACCAAATACGGAAACGAATGGTGGATCAACGGCACGAAGACCTTCATCACCAATGCCACCCTTGCCGACTTCATGGTTGTGCTTGTGCAGACAGACACGAAAGTGAGACCCACATATCGAGGAGAAACCCTCTTCGCAATAGACAAAGGCATGGCTGGCTTGGAAACAAGTAAGCTGCATAACAAGATGGGAATACGCTGCTCAGTCACAGGCGAAGTAGTTTTCAACAACGTTAAAGCAACAGACTGGAACATCGTAGGCGAACTGAACAAAGGCTTCTACAGCTCCATGGAGTTTTTCGACAAGACACGCGTAGGCGTAGCCGCTCAAGCCGTCGGCATGGCTCAAGGCGCATGGGAAATTGCCTTCAAATACTCCAAGCAACGTGAAGCCTTCGGGCAGCCTATTCTTCAGCATGAGTTAATAGGCGCTGGTTTGGCTGAGGCGGCGACGAAGATTGAGGCAGCTAGATGGCTGACCTACCGTGCTGCTTGGCTTGTTGACGCTGGAAAAATGGATCCTATGGTTACGGCGATGGCTAAACAGTATGCGAGCCGTGTCGCCATGGAAGTAACCGACTTCTCGATACAGGTGCTGGGTGGATACGGCTATCTGGGCGACTACCGCGTTGAACGCTACCATCGAGACGCGAAAATAACGGAAATCTACGAGGGAACAAGTGAAATCCAGAAGCTGACCGTTCTGAAGTATCTTCTCCGCAAATTCTAAAAGAACCGCAAGCACACATACTTCATTCAAGGTGAAACTGCATGAGCAAAGCATATGAAACCATAAAACTGGAGAGAGATCAATCCGTTCTATGGATTACATTGAATAGACCGCACAGGCTGAACAGCTTCAACGACGTCCTGCTTGAGGAACTTGCCGACGCCCTCGACACGGCGGAAAAAGACCCAAGCATCCGATGTCTCGTTATAACAGGCGACGGCGACCGCGCCTTCAGCGCAGGCGCAGACGTAACAATGTTCCCAAAGGCTACGCCAGCAAAAGCTGAAGAATTCTCACGGATAGGGCAAAAGGTCTTCGGAAAAGTCGAGGAAATGAGCAAGCCAGTCATCGCTGCAATTAATGGCTTCGCGCTTGGAGGCGGCTTGGAACTTGCCTTGGCATGCGACTTCCGAATAGCCGCAGAACACGCAGAACTCGGCAGCCCAGAAATAATGCTTGGGCTGATTCCAGGCTGGGGTGGAACACAAAGGCTTGTCCGAATCGTAGGACTAGCCAAAGCCAAAGAGATGATCTTGCTTGGCAGCAGGCTCAAAGCAGATGAAGCGCTGAAAGCAGGACTAGTGCACAAAGTGGTACATTTTGAGAAACTCAGAGACGAAACCAAAACATTGGCTCAGCGGCTTGCAGAAGGACCACCTGTCGCCATGAAATACGCAAAGCATGCATTAAACTTCGGAACACAGGTGCCTCTGGAAGCTGGTCTCCGCCTCGAAGCAGGTCTCATGGGACTAACCTTCTCAACTGAAGACTTGAAGGAAGGCGTTGAAGCCTTCATGTCTCGAAGAAAGGCCGAGTTCAAGGGCAAATAGCCCTTTCAACTCCACTCTTTTTACTTATATCCCACATAACTTCTTATTATAATCGTGGTGGAAGTGGCTTGGTTTGAGAAAAGTGGCAATTATCGGTGTAGGAAACTCGAAATTCGGCATCAGAAACGACGTAAACGTGTCAGAACTCGCATTCGAAGCGGTTAAGCCTGCCCTCGAAGACGCAGGATTGACCTCGAAGGACGTAGGTTTCGTCGCGTTAGGCTCCGCTGGGGCTGGAGCTTGGTACGAAGAGCTTCTCCCAGCCGTGGTGACCAGCGAGTACTGCGGGCTAACTGGAGCTGGGCTTATGCGCTGCGAGGCTGCATGTGCAAGTGGTAGCGCCGCGTTTTTTGCAGCTTACTCGGCGGTTGCGTGTGGGCAAGCTGATATTGCTATGGCTCTAGGCGTGGAGAAGATGAGGGAGATAGACACTCAGACAGCTATGGAGTGGATCGGCAGAGCAGGCTACTATCTCTGGGAGTTCCACAACTTTGGCTTAACCTTTCCCGCGTATTATGCGCTGTATGCTAACGCGTACATGGCTAGGTATGGGGCAACAGAGGAGGATCTTGCTCTTGTCGGAGTCAAGAACCACAAGTATGCAGCCATGAACCCTGTTGCTCATCTTCAAAACAGGATAACTGTGGAGGATGTGCTGTCGTCGATGGTTATTGCTTCCCCGCTTAAGCTGTATGACTGTTCGCCGATGACGGATGGCTCAGCATGCATTATCGTGGCTTCTGAAGAAAAAGTCCGCGAGCTAAAGATAGATGCGCCTGTCTGGGTGGCAGCCGTGGGCTACTCTTCTGGAACGGCAAACCTCAGCAAACGAGCAGGCTTCCTAAGCTTAGACGCAAGCGTCTCAGCGTCACAGCAAGCCTACAAAGCCGCTAAACTGCAGCCTAAACAACTTGACTTTGCCGAGGTGCATGACTGCTTCACAATTGCGGAAATCCTTGCCTACGAGGATCTCGGCTTCTGCGGCAGAGGAGAAGGCGTCAAGTTTCTGCGCGAAGGGCAAACCGAGATAGGCGGCAAGATTCCGGTAAACGTGGACGGCGGGCTTAAGGCGAAGGGTCATCCCATAGGAGCCACGGGCTGCTCCATGCTCTATGAACTTACGAAACAGCTTAGAGAAGAAGCGGTAGAAAAGAGCCGGCAGGTTCCGCTGAAGAACTATGTTGGTCTGGCGCACAACATCGGCGGAACAGGGCATTACTGCTATGTTACCATTCTAAGGAGGTGAAAAAGTGAGCTCAGCATCCATGCCAACAATAAAGTCTAAACCTGTGACAATCTCTCAAGACATTCCGGTAAGTAAGACTCTAAGGTTCTGGGAAGGCTTGAAAGAGGACAAAATCCTCGCCACCAAGTGCTGTCAGTGCGGTAGCCTCTACTTTCCGCCCGCTGCGGACTGCGCAAATTGCCTATGCACGAGCATGGAGTGGGTTGAGCTTAGCAGCGAAGCCGAGATTGAGACGTTCACGCACATCGTGGTCAGACCCACTTCCTTCTCGCAGCACAAGCCCTACACTGTTGCCATCGGCAAGCTCAGAGAAGGTGTAAAAGTCTTGGCTTGGCTGACAGGGTTCAAGTTCTCACAGGTCAAGGTAGGTATGAAGGCTAAGCTTGTGGCAAAGGTGTCTAGTGACGAGGAGTGGTCATACGAGTTCGTTCCTCTAGATAAAAGTGAGGGATAGCAAGCTCTTCTGTGCTGGACATTCAGGCTCAGTCTTCACGGGAAACTCCTAGTAGAAAGAATTATTACGTCTCGCCCCAGATATATGAAACGGGTTTCTAACTTATGACTTCAAAAAGAAAAGCCAAAAAGCACGCACCTCAAACTCCGTCATCGACGGGGCCGCCTGCGGATAAGCCTTGGTTCAAATTTTGGCCTGAAGGCGTCCCCCGAACCATCGACTACCCAAACGTGCCGCTGTCTGATCTGCTTAAAGGAACGGTGAGTAGGTATCCTAGCCGCGCAGCTCTTGTTTACTTTGACCGCGAAATAACCTACCGCGAACTGAGCCTGGCTGTTGACAGATTCGCTACTGCTCTTGGAGCCTTGGGCGTTAAGAAAGGCGACAGAGTTGCACTTTTCCTACCAAACATACCGCAGTTCGTGATAGCCTACTACGGCGCAATCAAGATTGGCGCTGTCGAGACGGCTATAAGCCCTCTATACAAGGAGCGCGAGGTTGAACACCAGCTTCAGGACTCAGAGGCTGAAACAATTGTTGTCTTAGACATGCTCTACCCCATCGTTGAGAAAGTTTTAGAGAAGACCGTTGTTAAACGCGTCATTGTTACTGGTTTGAAGGAATACATGCCTAGTGTTAAGGCGATCTTGGGCTTGTTTCTGGGAAAAATTCCTTCACGAAAGGTTGAACGCCAGGCAAACGTGTATTTCTTCCAAGAGTTGTTAGCCAAGCATGCAGCTAATCCCCCGAAGGTTGATATAGATCCGAAAGAGGATCTGGCAGCGCTCCAATATACTGGCGGAACAACTGGAACATCGAAAGGCGCGATGCTGACACATCTGAATCTTGTCTCTAACGCTTTAGCCTGCGCGGCTTGGCTTAGGGGCACTGAGGGCGGAGAAACTTTTCTCACCGTGCTTCCGCTGTTCCACATTTACGGTATGACTACAGGGATGAACGCGCCTATCTATCTAGCTGGAAAAATGGTTATGCTGCCCCGGTTTGACCTTGAAAGCACTCTGGCGGCGATCCAGAAGCACAGGGTCACGTGCTTCTGTGGTGCACCAACAATGTACTCTATGCTTCTTGCCCACCCAAACTTTGGCAGGTATGATCTCTCTTCGGTGCGTTTCTGCATTTCTGGATCTGCTCCGCTTCCGCCTGAGGTTCAGAAAAAGTGGATGGATGCAACCGGCGGAGTGCTGGTGGAAGGCTACGGGCTTACAGAGTCTTCACCTGTTACACATTGCAACCCCCTTGACAGGTCGATGAAAACCGTGAAAATCGGAAGCATCGGACTGCCGTGGCCGGATACTGATGCCAAAATCATGGATCCGGAGTCTGGAGAACGAGAGCTTAGCGTAGGCGAGGATGGAGAACTTGTGGTTAAGGGGCCGCAGGTTATGAAGGGTTACTGGAAGATGGCTGAAGAGACTGCGAGCGTTTTGAGGGAGGGGTGGCTGTACACTGGCGATATTGGGAGGATGGATGAGGACGGCTACTTTTACATTACTGACCGCAAGAAAGACCTGATCAAGTATAAGGGGTACAGCGTCTATCCCAGAGAGATTGAAGACGTGCTGTATGAGCATCCAGCTGTGAAGCTCTGTGCAGTCGTAGGTAAGCCGGACGCGGTTGCAGGGGAGATTCCTAAGGCGTTTGTAGTCTTGAAGGAAGGAGCGGTTGCGGCTGAGAAAGAGATTATGGAGTTTGTGAACAGCAAGGTGGCGCCGTACAAGGCTATAAGGGAGCTGGAGTTTCGAATAGAGTTGCCTATGACGCTTGTCGGCAAAGTGCTGAGAAGAGTGCTGCAGGAAGAGGAAAGAAAGAAGCAGTCAACCTAGGCTGTTATGCTGGCTCGTTAATTTTCTTGCCCGTCTTCTTCGTCCACTCGTCTATCGGCATGGCGAACTGTTTTTCCACGTTCGGTCTATGTATGCTGTTATACGTGCAGAAGCTTCTAATCTTCATGTCCGGCGTAACATAGTGAATCGCGCATCTCTGCACTCTTTCCAAGTCAAAGTTCCAGACGTCCTGAAAGTGCATTATGCCGATCATGACTATTCTGCGCATGAAGTCGCCTAAAGCTTCGTAGCTTCCCTTTGAAACTACGTCTTTGATTAATCCCCGCACGAAGCCGCTTTTCGCCATCGGCAACAGCTTCAGCATTTTCAGTTTTGCCTCTGTTTTCTTGCCTTTGACGCCGGAATAGTAGACGCTCCAGAATACTTCAGCAAACTTGTCCACGTCCATGTAATTCATGATCGGTTTGTATGAGCCATCCTTGTCAATGATTAGGAATGTTGCTGCTCCGCACATGGGGTGCATGGTGAAGTCTGGGTAAACCTTGTTTTTGATCACGCCCATGCCCTTGGTCATGGGCACCGGCCAGTTCACTGGGCGCCAAGCAAAGCGTCCGACGACGCCGTTTGTCTGTGCTTCGATTTCTTTCATCGTGTCTGGGATTGTGATTCTCATTTTCCGCATTTCATTTTTCTTGAATCTTCCAGCGCAAGAGATCGGCTGAATGTTGATGCAGCGGACGACGTCGTGATTCTTAATGGCATAGTCGATTATTGCTCCAAGCTCCTTGTCATTGATGCCCCTTGCCAGCGTGACGACGAGAACAACCGAGGTCATGCCAAGCTTTCGCGCATTCTCGATAACCTTCTGTTTGACGCTGACTAATTCTCTACGAGCACGTGTCTTCGCGTAAATGTCATCGTTTAAACCGTCGAACTGCAGGTAAAGCGTGCTTAACCCTGCGTCAAGAAGCTTCTTGAAATACTCAACATCCTCTGCAATTCGTAGGCCGTTCGTGTTAACCTCCGTGTGGCTTATTCCCGCCTTTTTTGCTTCTCGAATTAGGTCTGGCAGGTCGTTGCGTATTGTCGGTTCGCCTCCGCTGAACTGCAAGGCGTTGCAAGCCCATGGCTTGTTAGCTCTAAGTAGCTTGAACATGTTTACAATCTGCTCAAACGAAGGCTCGTAAACATAGTTTGATGCACCGGCATAGGCAAAGCACACTGGGCAGGCGAGGTTGCATCGGTTAGTGATGTCGATGATTCCCAGAATCGTCGGAGTCTTGTGCTGAAGGCAGATGCCGCAGTCAAACGGGCAGCCTTGAACCGTCTGTGTATGCGGGTTCTCTAAACCGCCGCCCTCGTATCTGCTGTCGTGCCAGTTTTCGTGGAACCACTTGTAAAGCTCCGCGTCTCCCCAGTAGATGTCATCAAACTTGCCATGCTCAGGGCATGCCTTCTCCAAGTAGATAACTCCGTTCTCTTCATAGATTCTCATGGGGATTTTCTTCATGCACTCGGGGCAGAGACTTGTCGAGTGCGTTTCAAACTTGGCTTGTTCTTGAATTTGCGGCATTCTCTATCTTCTCCACATACCTATTCTACACCAGATTTAAAAACTAAACCATATAAATCTTGTAGTAACCTAACATACACTGAGTGTGTGCGTATGAACCCTCAGCCCGTACTGAGCAGCGAGCTTCGGCGACTCGTCGAAACACGTTTAAAAGATAATCTCGAAGGCATACAGCAAACCCTATCGCAGGTGTTCAAAATCCAAGAATTAGGACTGGAAGATCTGAAAGAAACTATGGCGACTCTCGAGGAAAGCTTCAACATGCTCTCCCAGAAGTGGAGTCTTCAAGTTCTCTATATGCTGTTTCTTAGAAAGACTGCGGGTTTCGGTGAATTGAAGAAAACCCTAGGTGTAAACTCTCGCACCTTGTCAAACAAGCTGAAAAGCCTAAGCGAAAATAGATTTCTTGAAAGAATCGTTCAGCAAGGACCACCAGTAAGAGTAAGATACTCTCTTACAGAAAAAGGAAACAACACCATACTGCTTGCACTACCTTTTCTATACTATGCCAGCGGCAACTTTACATCACAAAAAACCTAAATCCACGTTTCCAAACGTATATCAGCAATCCTTCCCGATTCCAAAGTCAAGAGATGCTTCACCCGTGCGAATAAAAGTCAACGTAAGAGGCATTGTCCAAGGTGTAGGGTTCCGTCCTTTTATCTACCGCACCGCTGTGAAAAACGGTTTAAACGGCTATGTTAGAAACAAGGGCGATGCCGGAGTAGAAATCATCATAGACGGCTCAGCCCCATCCATCCGCAGCTTTCTGAGAGACTTGAAAGAAAAGAAGCCGCCTCTCGCACAAGTTTACCACCTTAAAATTACCCGACTGCAGGACACCGTGAAGTATGAAACCTTCTCGATTCACCGCAGCAGCGGCGAAATAGAGCATTCAGGCTCAGTGATTCCTCCCGACATAGCCATATGCGACGAATGCTTAAAAGAGCTGAGAAAACCCGAAGACCCGCGGCACGACTACTTCTTCATTACCTGCACTGACTGCGGACCAAGATACACGATAATAGAAAAGCCTCCATATGACCGAGAAAACACGACAATGCAAGCCTTCCCTATGTGCAGCTTCTGCCAAAGCCAATATGCCAATCCACTTGACAGAAGATTTCACGCACAGACTGTTGCATGCCCGCGTTGCGGTCCCAAAGCCTTTCTGGCAACAAGCACAGGCGAAACAGTTAACAATGCCGACCCAATTCGTGAAGCAGGAAAACTTCTTCAAGAGGGTTACATACTTGCCGTCAAAGGATACGGTGGCTTTCATGTTGCGGCATCAACCACAAAAGACAAGCCGCTTATCAAGCTCCGCAGGGTCAAGCATCGAAGCCAGAAACCATTTGCCATCATGGCTAAAGACCTGAAAGCCGTCAGCTCTTTCGCTGAGCTGAGCCGTGCAGAAGCTAGGCTTCTGTCGTCTTATGCTCGTCCCATAGTGCTGCTGAACAAGAGCGAAGACTATTATCTTTCTCCGCTGGTTGCGCCTCAGCTACATAATGTCGGCGTCATGTTGCCCTACACGGCGTTGCATTACATGCTTTTTGACGAGACAACAGAACCAGCTTTCGTCATGACAAGCGCCAATCCCCCCAACCAGCCTATAATAAAAGACAATGAGGAAGCACTCCGGACACTTGGAGAGACGGTTGACTACTTCCTTTTCCATAACAGGGAAATAGCTCACCGATGCGACGACTCTGTCATCCGCGTGCATGGCAAAAACAGCGTTTTCATAAGGCGCTCAAGAGGCTATGCGCCAGCCCCAATAACTCTAAGGAAAAAGGCAAAGAGATACGTTCTTAGCCTAGGCGGAGAACTAAACAACACCGTATGCATCCTGCACGAGGACAAGGCTTTTCTATCTCAGCACATAGGCGACGTGGAAAACGTGGAAACCCGAGG
>JARYLR010000050.1 GCA_029907545.1 Candidatus Bathyarchaeota archaeon
ACTGGGCTCCAAATTCCTATCCGAGTAGTATTTTCTTATTGCTCGTTTCAGAGCGCCTACGGCAAGGACTCCGCAGTGAAATTTGATGCTGGGCAAGCCGCCAACTTCCTCTGTTACCTTTTTCCAAGTGATGTCTTCCCAAGCGCTCTTGAGACTTAAGCCCTTGATCATCTCGGTGACTATGCTCGAGGTAGCTATGTTGGCGGCGCAGCCGTAGCTTTCGAAGGAGGCTTTTTCTATGATTTCTTGTTCGTTAATTTTCAGGTAGAAGGTTATCATGTCTCCGCAAGCTGGGTTTCCCGCCACTGCTTCTACTGTGGCGTCTTCCATCTTACCGAGGTTCTTAGGGTTTCGGAATAAGTCAAGGACTTTTGGGTTGTAGGGTAATGGTACACGTGACATCCTTAATCAACTCCTGTTGAGCCAACTATGCCTCTTATTCTTTTTACAGCGTTGGGTAATACTTCTAAAACATAAGTTATATCTTCTTCTGTGTGGTACCGCGTCGTCTTCATCAAGATGCTCCCATGTGCTTCGCTGAATCTGCGACCAATAGCCACGAGCACATGACTGGGCTGCAATAGCCTTCTGCTGCACGCGCTGCCGCTGGACACGTAAATTCCTTTGAGGCTCAACTCAATCGTTAAGGCTTCGCCTTCGCATCTGAGAAAGCTTATGTTCGCGTTGTCAGGCACCCGCTTGTCGCCTTTCGGACCGTTGAGCTTCACGTCAGAGAGCTCATTGAATATGCCGTCCACCAGTTTGTCCCTGAGTGTGCGCATGCGGTTCACGTTCGCCTCAAAATTCTGAAACGCTAACTCGCTTGCTTTTGTGAAGCCGACAATCAGTGGCGTATTCTCAATTCCAGGCCACAGTTTCTGCGTCCCTATCTGACCTTCAAGAATCCGGTCAAGGCTTATGCCTTCTCGCACGTAGAGTGCACCTATGCCTCGGGGTCCAAGAATCTTGTAACTGCTCACGGTTGCCATATCCACCTTCAAATCCTGAACGTTCAATGGCATCCGGCCATACGCATCTGACGCGTCCGTATGGAAGAGAGTTGAGGAGTTTTTGGCTTTAACTATGTCCACTACTTCTTTTACGGGCTGTACTGTACCGATTTCGTTGTTAGCCGCTGAGACGCTGACGAGGATTGTTTCTTTGTCTATCGCCTCCTCCAGTTTAGCGAGGTCGATGAAACCTTGCGTATCGACTGGGATTTTGGTGGTGGCGAAGCCGAATTTCTGCAGCAACTCCACGACGTGCAGCACGTTTATGGGTTCGATTTCTGAGATTACAATCTTTTTACCCTTGCTTTTCATGGCGAAAGCTGCGCCCATCAACGCCAAGTTATTGGCTTCTGTCTCGCCTGGCGTAAAAGTGATTTCTTCGAGGATTTTGGCGCCCATGAACCGGCTGATTTTTTGGGCTGACTCCATGATTGTTTCGAAGGCTTCCCAGCCAGGCTTATGGGTGAGTGTTGGGTTGCCGTATGCTCTCTGATT
>JARYLR010000051.1 GCA_029907545.1 Candidatus Bathyarchaeota archaeon
GTTCGATAAGAAGCGTTACACCAAGATCTATGACAACATCGCCTATTACACGATAAGTATTATTAGATGTCCACGTAGTGTTTGACGTAATGTGTCCTTCTACGAAGATAAGGTCGGCTTTTGCTATCGGCAAATGATAGCTCATGAAGGTCAACACCACCATAACGATTACGATCAAGACAAAAGATTTTTTTATCCGCATGTTGAATCCCTCGGCTCAAACTTTTTCTAGAAACGTATTTAAAGTTTGTCGAAACGTATCCTTAGCCGTATTTTGGCCACGAAAGATTCGACCAAACATCTTTGCTTAAAATAGTCTGGGGTTTGTTGTTGGTAGCCCGGGATACGTGACTTATCTCGTTTAAATTTCTCACTTTGGAGCGTACGCTAGCCAGCCTAGGCTTCCGCTTTTCCAACTTTCCGACATGGAGAACCGAAGGTGCTTGTTTTGCGCGAAAAGCGTGGAAAGTTGCTTTAAGCTGGAAGGTATAACTGTCTAGTCTCTCACTAAACACTTAATGAAGAGGTATTAGTCTTTTTTCCCTGATTTCGGTATTCCTATCCATCTTGGAGTCCTATTCATGTATTCTCGATATGTATCTCCATACTTCTCTAGAAGGAAGCGTTCTTCAGCCTTTACT
>JARYLR010000052.1 GCA_029907545.1 Candidatus Bathyarchaeota archaeon
ATCCTTTGTCAGCGGAACTTTGAGCATTTCAGCTATGTGCTTGTTGTCTGGGTTTGGAATAGTGGCTGCGCTTAAAACGATAAGGTCTGGTTCCATTTGAACTTCTTGTTTTAGCACTGGCTCCCAGAAGGCGACTTTAAGCTTTCCACCCTCATTTTTGACTTTTGGCTTTCTCTCATCAGAATAGTTTATGAAGAGCACGCCTTTTGCCGCTGCTTCGCGGTAATATTCCTCTTTGAACCCGTAGCTTCTAACATCTTTGTAGAGGACGTAAACCTCAGTGTCTGGGTTTAACTCTTTGATTTTCAAGGCGTTTTTAATGGCTTGTCCACAGCATATCCGTGCACAATTAGGGCGTTCCTCGTTTCTTGCGCCGACACATTGAATCATGACAACTTTTTCAGCGTTGAATTCTCCTTTTGCGATTTTCTCTTCCAATTCGTGTTGGGTTACAACCCGCGGGTCTTCGCCATACAAGTATTCTTTTGGCTTGTATTCCACAGCGCCTGTGGCAACTATCACTATGCCATGTTCTATTTGTTTTTCTTCGCCGTTGCTAAGCCTTATTTTAGCTTTAAAATTGCCGACGAAACCGCT
>JARYLR010000053.1 GCA_029907545.1 Candidatus Bathyarchaeota archaeon
CACGACGCCGTTTATGGCGGATTCAAAAGATTCCTTCGGCGTTATCGCTGGTGGATACTGCGCTGGCGCAACACGCTTATGTGTTGAAGCGCGAAATTGTGAACCGCCACGACCACGCCGTTGAACACGAATTCTCTTTCCCATTTGATCTCACCTATTAGAGTATGCCGAGTTTAATGGCAACGTCTGACGCCTTGTATTCAGGCGTAAGCTTGACGAAGGCTTTCTTTTCGCCTTGAGGAGTTATCAGCAGATTAACCTTTTCCACCTTAACTTCGTAAAGCTCTTCAACCGCCTTTTTCACGTCACTTTTTCCAGCTTTGAGGTTGACGATGAAGATGAGCTTGTTGTCTTTTTCCACCATGAGACTGGCGGATTCCGTCATCAACGGATATGCTATAACATCATTCGGATCCATTACGCTTCTTCTCCATAGAGTTTAGCTAACTGTGCAACAGCGCTGTTCGTCCACAGGGTCAGTCTGCCCATGTGGGTGCCTGGCGCCAGCAGTTCCGTGTTAAGGTTGTTAACTGTGACAACGTCCAAGCCTGGAATGTTGCTTG
>JARYLR010000054.1 GCA_029907545.1 Candidatus Bathyarchaeota archaeon
TCCATTTGCCGATTTTTGCGATGTTGATTAAGTAGGATTTTAAGTCTTCTGAGCGTTGGACAATTTCTCTGCATTCTTCTTGGATGCGTTGTTTGGCGTTTTCTTCGATTCTTTTTATCATTACTTCAGTTAAGTCTGGCGCCAAAATTTAACCCTCTCTATCTAAGCTTAGGCATGCCCCTTTACTTATGGTATATATAAAAAACTTATTATATATACTTAACGGCTTTTTGTAAATAGTTTCTAACATCAAAACACATTGCTACTTTGCTGTATTTCTGATTATTTAAAGCCTCGGGCGGGATTTGAACCCGCGACCACCGCCTCTTCGGAAGGTTTACCAAGGCGATGCCCCACCGGGCTAGGCTACCGAGGCGTTCTGCAAAAAGAGAAAACGTTCATAATGGAATTTAGAGCTTTCGATTAGAAGCATGTTTTGTGCGATTAAGTGCCGGTGGTTGTTCTCTGTTTCTGCTTTTCATTAGTAGGTGTTCCGCTAAAGCTTTGAAGGTCAATGGGCGATAATGAAGAGTGTCTTTTAGGTTGATTAGGAAACTTTCG
>JARYLR010000055.1 GCA_029907545.1 Candidatus Bathyarchaeota archaeon
AATGCACCATTTGCATATGCCAAATTAAAAACCCAAGCCCATGAATAATAACTCATTCAGACATAATCCTAAAAAGATAGAGAAACTCGAAAGCATTCTAAAACAAAACATGAAACAAAAGTTTTATCCATAAAAGTTCATTCAGAAAAAGAAAATAAGAACCTTAACAAACTCTTAGCACAGGCGGTCGTAGTCTAGCCTGGTCTAGGACATCAGCCTGCCACGCTGACGACCCGGGTTCAAATCCCGGCGACCGCACTCAACGTTATTTCCGCTGTCAGATGGGCAGTTTTCACGGTTGTTATGACAATCTGAGCCTTCCAAGCGTTTAATTGCCTCTTTCAATGCGTTTTCAGCTACCTTTGAAATGTTTAACCCTAAATCGTGGGCTTTAACCGCCAATTCAGCGTCTATCCGTATCATAACGTTTCGTTTCATGTTGCACCACATATAAATTATATGCATACATAATATTTAAACGTTTCGTGTAGTTTAATTAT
>JARYLR010000005.1 GCA_029907545.1 Candidatus Bathyarchaeota archaeon
ACCGTGAGCATCTTATGGAGTTGAATGCTAGCGATGAGAGGGGTATTGATGTGGTGCGTGAGACGGTGAAGACTTTTGCGAGGGTGAAGTCTATGGGTGAGCTTCCGTTTAGGATTATGATTTTGGATGAGGCGGATAACATGACTTCTGATGCTCAGCAGGCTTTAAGGAGGACGATGGAGCGTTTCACGGAGACATGCCGCTTTATTCTGTGTGCAAATTACAGTGGGAAGATAATTGAGCCGATCCAGTCGAGGTGTGCGCCCTTTAGGTTTTCGTATCTTCCACGCGAAGAACATGATCATTACCTCAGGAAGATTGCGGAAAAGGAGGGCTTGAAACTGGTTGCGGACGGTCTTGACGCTGTTTTCGAGGTTTGTGGAGGAGACTTGAGGAGGGCGATAAATACTTTGCAGGCGGCGGCTTCGCTGGGCAAGCCTATTGACGCTAAGGTTGTCTACTCTATTACTGGGAAAGCAAGCCCCGCTGATGTTGGAAAAATGCTTGAGACAGCTATGGGCGGCAACTTTTTGGAGGCGAGAAAGCAGCTGCGGGATATGATTCAGAAGTATGGGGTAGCTGGAAGCGACCTGATCCGCCAGATACATTCGGAAATTTTCAAGTCAACGGTTCCGGAAGAGTGGAAGATCAAGCTAGCTGATGTCGTTGGAGAAATAGACTACCGGCTTGTTGAGGGCGCGGATGAAGAAGTGCAGCTAAGCGCGCTGCTGGCAAGGCTTGTTGAAGCTGGATGCCAGATGAACAAGTCGAAATAGGTGCAGACGCTTGCACGCTGCATGGACTGTTAAGCACAAACCCAAGTCTGTAGCCGAGGTCGTTGGAAACAGCGAAGCAATCCAGAAACTTGAAGAGTGGGTTCAGTCATGGGAGAAAGGGGTTCCCAAGAAGCGAGCGGTTTTGATTTATGGGCCGCCGGGAATTGGCAAAACGGTGACGGTTGAGGCTTTAGCTAGTGATCATGAAATGGAGTTTGTTGAGAAAAATGCTAGTGACTACCGCACTGAGGAAGCTGTGAACCGCTTTGCAGGTTTAGCCTCGCAGTTTGGATCGTTGTTTGGCGGGAAGAGGCTTATTCTTTTAGATGAGCTTGACGGCTTGACGGGGACAGCGGACAAGGGCGGGGTTAGAGCAATCACCGAGATCGTGAAGGTTTCTCAGGTTCCGATAGTTTTGATCTCGAATACGGCTTATGATCCACGGTTTGCAACTCTTCGCGCCTCGTGTCTTCTTCTGGAGTTTAAGAAGCCTGCGGCAGGCGAGGTTATGAAGCATCTTAAGCGGATAAGCGAGAAAGAAGGCATTCAGGCTGATGAGGGTGCGTTGAAGTTTATTGCTCAGCGCTCCGAGGGTGATGTCCGCTCCGCTGTTAATGATCTGCAGGCTCTGGCTGAGGGGAAGAGGAAGCTGACTTATGAAGACGTGTCTTGGCTTGGCTACCGTGACCGGCAAGAGTCGATTTTCAACGTTTTACGCATGATACTGTATGGTAAGACCTGTGCAAGCGCGAAGCAAGCGGTAAATATGGCTGATGTGGATGTGGACATGCTTTTTGAATGGATATACGAGAACATTCCCGACCATTTCACGGATCCAAGCGACCTAGCTCAAGCGATGGATGCGCTTTCGATGGCTGATGTCTATCGAGGCAGAATACATTCCACTCAGGACTGGAGCTTGACGCGGTACGTGATCGACTACATGACAGCCGGTGTTGCTATGGCTAGGAAGAACACGAAGACCCGTGGATGGATTCCTTTCAAGTTTCCCGGGCGCATACAGATGCTGTCTAGGTCAAGGGCTGAGCGTGCGCTACGGCTGAGTATAGGGAGAAAGATTAAACATAGATCTCATCTTTCAGCTGTTAAGGCTTCCAGAGAGGTTGTTCCCTACCTGCGGATTATCTTTCGCAACAATGCCGAGATGGCTGCCGGTCTGGCAAGATGGCTTGATCTAGACGAAGAGATGATTGAATATCTAACTGGAGACGAAGAGAAAACCAAAGCCATCACCCAACTCCTAGAATGAGACATAAAACCGAAAACTCTTATTTCTCTACTTATTAGTCAGCAGGCGCACACGGGATCTTGTTCTACCTATATATAGGGGGGTTGAAATTTCTACGCACAAATCTTCTCCTAACCGTGCCTAATGTATTCTGCTTCCCTCTGCAATGTCTTTTTCAGGCTGCAGCAACACAACACTGCCCTTATCATCTTCAGCCGCGAAAATCATGCACTGCGACTCCACACCCATCAACTTACGCCTCTGCAAGTTAAGAATAAACGCATACTTCTTTCCCACAAGATCATCAGGCTTATAGTACTGCAGAAGCCCCGCAACAGCTTGCCTCTTCTCCACGCCAAAATCCACAAGCATCCTTATAAGATTCCGCGAACCCGCAATCTGACTTGCCTCCAAAACTTTCCCCACTCTCAAATCAAGCTTCTGAAACTCTTCAAAAGAGATCTCCATACGCCCACACCCGTGCTACAGTCTCTCAACCACATGCGCTATTAAGGTTTACGTGCCTTCCTCTCCTGCACTATTCGCTTATACGCCTTTTTCACACCGTCCTCGCCTTCAGCTGCCTTGCAGTGCACAATCTCGAAGGCCTCCTTCGACGACATCACAGACAAATCCTCTCCCACAATTCTTCTGACAAGATACGAAGCAGCGTTGAGAACATCGCCATTCAACCTCGAATCCGCCAAATCAGCCAGATGACAGATCAAAGCCTCAACCGTTCGCGGTCTCACCGCTCCATAGCCTCCATGATGCGCAGCCACTATGTGAACCAGCTCAAGCGGAAAATCTCGGCGAACAAGCTCAGCCACGATAAGCGACGAATGATCCAAGTAGTCAGCCAAACGCGCTGAACTGTAGTCACCGCTCTCATCCACCTTGTACGTCAACGGCTTGAAAACATCATGTAAAAGAATCCCCGCAACCACGAGATCACGATTAACCACCCCACGATAGACCTCTTCAACACAGTCACACATCGCCAAAGCAATAGCACCCGCAGAAACCACATGTTCCGTAAATCCGCCTAAATAGCTGTGGTGATGAGAAAGCCCGGCAGGAGAAGCATCAAGAGAGACCCCCGAATACTCCTTACCGTTTATCGAAAAACTCGGATTCTTCAGAAGATCAGCAACCTTCTTCCGCAATTTCTTATCACGAATCTTCTCTAGTAAAGACTGAATTTTCGAATCAAGCATCTGCAACCCCACCTAACTATCTGATGTTTACAGTATTATTGGATTTTCTTCTTTGCCTCAGCAGCAACTCTATGCGCCTCTCCAATAGGCTTAGGAACCCGACCCACGACAATGCAATGCTTAACAATCTCAACAGCTTTCTCCAACGAAACCATGTGGCCCACACTAACATAAACCGGTCTCCCCCCATGCTTAACCGCGACCGCTGCACCTATAACCTCTCCTCCACATTCCAGAAAAGCAACGTCACCTCTAGTCGCCGCAACATCTGTCTTAAGCAAACTGCTCTTCGCAACACCCACCGTCGCCATGTCCAAAACCAACCCCAAATGAGTCGCAAACCCACACCGATACGGATGCGCCAAACCGTGACCATCCACAAGCAAGACATCAGGCTGCAATCTCAGCCTTCTAACGCAGAGAACTGCAGGCGGAACCTCCCTGAAAGAAAGCAAAGTAGGAACGTACGGAAATCGAGTTTCACAGACAGCAGTCACGGCTTCAGCAAGCTCTAGAGACTCGTAATCCAGAACCACTGCCGCTCCAACAGACTTGCCCTCTGAGTAGGCAACGTCTATGCCTCCTACAAACCTAATTTTTCTTGGCAACGTGTCCTCCAAAACGGCTTTTCTGGAGAGCTGTAACTGGGCTTCATGAGCCTTTTTCACGGAGAATGAAGAAGCCATGCATGTTTTCTTTTTTATTTGCGTTCTACGTTTTCTTCTTGCTTTTAAGATTTGCAAGCCCTTCCAATCGTTTTTCATGAGCGCTTCTTCGAATTTCCTGAGTTATGTCGCCACGTGTTATCTCGATCACTTTCCGTGCAACATCGCACTTTCTTCTGAGACCCGGAACCAGCATGTAGGCTTCATCCATGCTCATAAGCTCAACATAAATCTCATCCATTATCTCCAAGCATCGCTCCCCTTTTTCACCATCACCTTCACGAAGGGCATCCAACGCAAGGCGTCGACACTCGCCTATCACATCTGCTAATCCAAGAGCATAGTCAATAGAAGGAACCTTAACTTCTTCCGGCGCTGCAAAGCTTTCATGCTCCACTAGCTTAAGAAAAATAGCAGCTTCAGCATATTCCTGCCGAGCCGCGCTTAACATGCCACTATGCGCCACATCAGGGTACTTGCCGGCTGTTTCGCAGAGATCATGGATAATTCTGCTTGCGTTTCGGAGGAGCTTTTTGGCTTCTTTCAGCTTTTTCTGGTGAATAAGGAGAATGGACTGTTTTGAGAGGCTTGTAGCCTTCCTAGCGTTGCTCTGCATTTTCTCCCGCACGGCTTCTTTTTCCTTTAGCTCCTCTCTGATCTGTTTAAGAAAGTCTTTCAACGCTGGCATCTCAACCACTTTCAGCTTGCTATGCTGATTGATGCAAAGAAGTATTTTATCGTATCCTTAAGGCACAGTCAAACGAAGCCCGCTGACACTTCGCAGAACAATGCGCTTACCGATTTTTTTCGGGCAAAGGTGTCTCCCACTCTTGGACAACCAGTTTGGAGTCACCGATTTTGAAAGAAATCTTCACAAACATCGAGTCTAAAACCTTAAATGGAAACATGCTGTCTTCCGCCAGATCTTTCGGGACATATATTAAGTATTTGCCGTCTTTTCTTCTGAACAGCCTCCCTCTTCCCTCGCTTACCATCTTTTCTCAAACCCAAGTTTAATCAGTAGTTTTAGAACATATTTGAATCATTGGAATAATCATATAAACCTTGCTCTCATACAGTTGCACAAAAAGTTTACACCAGCATGCACAAGAAGCGAACCTGAATAATCTGAAAACCTATCACAAATCAAATTTGATAGGCTTCGCCAGCCGACTCAACAACACAACGCGATTGCTTTCCGACTCGTCAACAACGTTATACCCTATCAAACGCGCCAACTGCGCCGCAAAATCTCGAATCTCACGGTGGCTCGGCATATTTTCGAAACCAAGCCTAAGCCTCGAAAACCCTACATGCATGTAAGCCTTGGGCTCCACGTACGTAGGATTAGCCTTTTCTATAGTTCTTGCATAGCCCTCGATGTTGTTTATGTTTAAACCGCGAGCTAAGGTAACCCGAATCACGGTGGGACATTTGAAACTTGGTAAAAGAGCCAAAGTCTGGTTCAGTTTCTCCCAAGCACCCTTAATCTGCGGTCGACACACACGCTTGTACGTTGCCTTGTCTGGAGCACATACCGAAACATAGAGTTGAGTTGGCTCTTCCCCGAGACGCGCCAGTTCCGAAGGCATTGTACCGTTAGTAACAAGAAACGTTGTGAAGCCTTTTTTGCGGAAGGCCCCAATCAACTCGCCCAAGCGTTTGTACAGCATGGGTTCTCCGCTTAGGCTTATGGCCACATGCTTCGGCATTAAGGCTTCGTTAAACTTCTTCAGATCAGTCTGAGGGTTTCCCTTGTATCCGCTTAAAATCCTAATCTGCGTTCTAATACAGTTCTCTGCGATTTCATCCGGAGAATCCAGCGAAAGCGGTTCAACCTCATTCCAAACAATTTCTTGGTCACCACTCTGTGCTCTCCAACAAAACAAGCACCTCTGCGTGCAGTTAAAAAGGACAGGTGTCATTTGGACGCATTGATGGGTCCTTATTCCATAAAATTTCTGCTTGTAGCATGGCCTCCCCTTAACAAGCGCCTCATGCAGCCATCTGCATCTTTTCACAGCGGAGTGTCTGCCGACAAGGTGATATTTTTGCCGTTTCAACACCTGCATTAATGGTTGAGGAATAGAGCTTTCCAAGCAAGCCACTTGTTTTCCGAGTTTGATATAGGAAATGCTATGGGCAGATAAAAAGTTCGCTACGCAAAACAGTACTCAGCGTTTTGAAATTCGCCTGTCAACTTAGCTACGTCTTTCTTCACTCGATTAGGCGACTCTTTGTCGATAACCGCTCTTTTCATAAGCTCAGCAATCCGACGCATCTCAGTTTCTTTCATACCGCGCCTCGTAACTTCACACGTGCCAACCCGCACCGCACAATCCACAATAATATTAGCCTGCTGCAACCTTTCCGCTATAACTCTTCCCTGATCATAACCCCCATAATCAAGAGTAGCCTGATGCGACTGAGTAAACCCAAGATGAGCGCAGCTAACAGGAAACCCATACTCGGAAAGAACCTCTGCAAAGGCTTTAGCATTTTTTGTCACCTGCTTAGCGTACGCCTTACCAAACTTCTCCATCTCCGCTAGTGCTAAAGTCAATGCCGCAATACGATTCCAGTGCGCATTGTCCACAAACGCAGGACAAATTCTCTCTTTGATCACTTCCCCATGCTCTCTATCAGCCAGAATTATTCCGCCTTGAGGCCCAAAAAAGGATTTATGCGTGGAACCGAAAAGAGCGAACGCGCCTTCTCTAAGAGGGTCTTGAAACTGTCCACCTGCAATAAGACCGAGCACGTGAGAGCCATCATATCCCACCAGCGCGTCGACCTCGCGTGCAGCTTCAGCTAGTTCTTTAACGGGTTGAGGAAACGTGATAAGACTGGCACCGAAAATCAGAAATTTAGGTCTAAACCTTTGCACGGCTTTCTTTGCTTGTTCAACCAGTATATTCATATCATGCTTTGAAAATGGAAACGCCACAACCTTAAGCTTTAAAACTCCAGCTAGACCGTTTTTCCACATGCCTGGGTACCCTCCGTCTTCTGGCGAAACACACATGAGTCTGTTTCCCCTTTCAGCTAGGTATGTCAACATGATCCAGTCGGCAATGTGTCCCGACAGCGGTCGCAGATCCACGACTTCAGCTTTGAATACTTTCTTCGCGATTTTTTCCCCGAACTGCTCAAGCTCATCAGCAAAGCGTGTACCCATGTAAAAGCGGTTTCGCGCAGTATAGCGGTGTGCAAAATCCGAGGACAGTAGACTTCTAGCCTGTGGACTCATGATGTTTTCTGACGGTATCAAGTTCAAACACTGCTTGCCGCGCCACCTTTCTTGCGCCTTAACTAAGTTCAGTATTTCACTGAGCAAGTCGATCTCTCCGTGTTCTACAATACTGTCAAGATATTTGAAACATTCTGTTTTCTATCAACCATTTCACGTGTTTTCTCCGAAAATTTATTAGCCATTTCCCTCTCTCATGGCTCTTCGTGGAACTCATAAACATAGCAGTAATAGGCGCTGGCGTAGTAGGCTTAGCGGCTGCCGCCGAGATTTCCGAGAGGAACGAAGGCGTGTATGTTTTCGAGAAGAACAAGAAATTTGGGCAGGAGACCAGCAGCCATAACAGCGGGGTTCTCCACTCAGGCATACACTATCCAAAAAACAGCCTGAAAGCAATTCTATGTGTCAAAGGAAACAAGAAAACATACGAAATATGCGAAAAACACGGAATTCCATACAAGAAACTGGGAAAGCTGACGGTCGCCGTCGAAGAAGACGAAATAGCAGAACTGGAAAAACTAATGCGGATGGGACAGGACAACGGTGTCGAGGGCGTAAAATACCTTGACAAAGAAGAGATCAAGAAACTGGAACCTAACATCGACGTTGAAAAAGCGCTATACACGCCGTCAACAGGAATCATTGAACCCGATGAACTGATGAATCATTTTTATCTGCAGGCTCGCAGAAAAGGCGCTGTTTTCGCAATGGAAACTGAAGTCACAAGCATCAGAAAAACGGCTGATGGCTACGAAATCGGCGGAACAAGCGTCGACGAAAAATTCTCAGTCACCGCCAAGACCGTTATCAACTGCGCAGGTCTCTACTCAGATAAGGTGGCTGAAATGATCGGACTAGACGTAGACAAGCTCGGCTACAGACTACACCACTGCAAAGGAGACTATTTCCGACTGCTCGGGAAACCCCCAGTAAAGATACTTGTCTATCCCGTTCCCAAAGGCGCAGGACTTGGAATCCACCTGACCCCAGACCTCAGCGGCTCCATCAGACTTGGACCAAACGCCTACTACGTGAACAAGATCAGCTACGAGGTTGAATCAAGTGAAAAGGAGTTCCTAGAAGACGTAGCGAGATTCGTGCCCAGCGTACGCAGTTCGAGAATACAGGCTGACTCATCCGGAATAAGACCTAAACTCCAGGGACCAAATGACGGCTTCAAGGACTTTGTCATAAGACATGAACATGATCGGGGCTTGTTCGGCTTCATCAATCTTGTTGGGATAGAGTCTCCAGGCCTGACAGCAGCGCCGGCAATAGCTGAATACGTGTCTGAACTTTATGAAAAGGAAATTAAAAGGTGAATATGGGTATGGACCAAGGTGATGTATATGTTTCTGCGGAAAAGCTGAGAGTGTTCTGCACAGAGGCTTTGGAAAGGCTGGAAGTGCCACGTGAGGACGCAGAAATAACAGCGCGAGTGCTGGTTGAGGCAGACCTCAGAGGAATAGACTCTCACGGCGTGGCGAGGCTGAGCCGCTATGTGAATGGCATACAGCAAGGCATGATGCGCCCCAAAGCGAAACCAAGAATAATCCATGAAACCCCGTCTACCGCAACAATCGACGCCGACGCCGGGCTAGGGCAACCTGTATCCTTTAACGCAATGAAACTTGCTATAACGAAAGCACGCAATACCTTTCTAGGCTTCGTCGGAGTTAGAAACTCCAACCACTTCGGCATCGCAGGATTCTACGCAACGATGGCTTTAGCAGAAGACATGATAGGCATCTGCACCACAAACTCCGAAGTCCTCGTAGTACCAACATTCGCCAAAGACGCCATCCTAGGCACAAACCCCATCGCAATCGCAATACCCGCCGGAAAAGAACGCCCCTTCGTCCTCGACATGTCCACCGCAACAGTAACACGCGGAAAACTCGAAGTCTACGCCCGACTAGAGAAAAAGATTCCTCCATCATGGGCTACCGACGAAAACGGCATAGCAACAACCAACCCAGCAAGAGTTCTCCAAAACATAATAAAAAGAGCAGGCGGCGGCTTGCTCCCATTAGGCGGTGCACTGGAGGAGTCAGGTGGGCATAAAGGCTACGGTCTAGCCCTCGCAGTAGAAATCTTCAGCGCAGTATTACCTGGCGCTCTGTATGCCAATAAAGTTTACCCGAAGAATTCAGAAGGAAAACCTTTGCCCTCTGGTCTAGGTCACTTTTTCGGCGCAATATGCATCGACGCTTTCCGTCCAAAGGCGGAGTTCAAACGTGACATGGACGACTTGATTCAGCGTCTAAAAAACTCCCCGAAGGCCGCTGGCGCTGACCGCATCTACATTCATGGTGAAAAAGAGTTTGAAAAAACTGAATACTTGGCAAAGCATGGGGTTCCCTTGAACGCTAAAGTGGCTGATGATCTGCGATCTATAGCCAAGCATGTCGGATTGCCTGAACCCTTCTGAGACAGCGGCATGGGAAAACCCTAGACACTGTTTGGCTAGGTAGGTCAATTGCTGCTGGTTTGTTGTTCTTCCGAGAGCTTTCATTCAGCTGCTGACTGTCAGAGCCGTCGCCTTGCTTTCTCCATACATCAATGTTGAAACTTGAAAATGGAAACCAAATGAGGAATGGTAAAGTTTAAAATGCTCCCTTAGCAGTAGATGTTACACTATCATGAAAATCTGTGCGGAGTAGAGCTAATTTGAGACGAAAATGGTGTCCATTCATCCTCGTATGCGTGTTAATCATAGCTTTGACGTCATCTAACATGCTTTTTCCCAATGTCAAAGCAGCGGACGTAGCGATCACTTTTGTTTCCCCCATAGACCACTATGCCCGTGTTGGCGTTAAGGCAGAGGTTGCCGGCACCATAAACACTACCGGCGGTGCCTGTCAAGTCTGGTTTAGGGGATTACTGGTTAACGAGACCACTGCAACTCAGAACAATGTTAGTGCATCGTTCATCGTTCCTCCTGTTCCACGTGGAAATTACACTTTGATTTTACGCGATGTCTCAGCAAACATTAACGCTACTACATGGTTGTATATACAGAGTACCTACTATCTCAAGGTGAAAGCTCCCTCATCTCCGAGGCAGCTACAGCAAGGTGACTCAGTAGAAGTGAACGTGAATATAACTGGTGGAGTGGCGAACACTGTTTATGTTGCGAACATTACGGTGAAGACTCCGGCAAATCAAACCTATTTTGCACTCGTAAAGCTTTCCAACACGACAGACACCGGAACAGCATTAAACCTGACAACACTTTACCCGACAAGTTTCGGTGGAAAATCAAACACGAACTTCATAGGCACGTATACTGTTGCTTTCAACAAGACGCTGGCTACAGATACCTTTTTTGTAGGGCTGACTAACTTTACTCAATATCACCGCTCCCAAAACGTGGACATCAAAGCGGCTGGTTATAACCAGACAGAAAATGTTGCACTGCGAATTACTTTCGGTTCCAAACTGGTTTACTCAGCGGATGTGACTGCCGGCGAAGGCGGAAGAGTTCACACCAACTGGCCCGTGCCTTCCGACGCGTCAATCGGAACCTACAACCTTAACATCACGTCCGCCTCAACAGTGAACAGAACTAGGAAGAATCCCGCTGACGTTCAAGCATTCACAGTTCCAGGGTTCAATGTGAATATGACTACTAGAAACCTTGCAAAGGATCGTGTTTCAAGTGTGGTTGTTCATCTCTTTGAGGGCGGCGTCTCTTTGCTGAACGTGACCAGCGATTCTGATGGTTTCTGTTCCACCCTTCTTGAGATTGGCAACTACACATATGAAGCCTATTTCAAGAACGCAAAAGTTGACGCGGGATGGATAAACGTCACTGAAGCCATGGCAACTGAGTTCATCTGCAGTCTAACTAATCTCAGGGTTCTGGTTGTAAATGAAGATCTGGTGCGCATTCCCGAAGTTTCAATATACTTCAAGCCTGATAACAGAACGCTGACACCCACCGATATCAACGGCACGGTTATTGAGCGGTCTCTGCTACCGAATGTTACTAAGCCGTATGTTCTAAATGCTTCCCGCTACGGTCGATCATTTAATGTCACGTCGATCCCGACGCTGCTTGTAAATGGTTCAGTGATTCCATGGTTTAACGTCACAATTACTTGTCCTATGCTGAGACTGCAGGCTAACGTTACAGGCGTAAGCGGGCAGCCCGTAGTTAATGCGCGAGTTAGGGTTAGAGACCTTGTCGGCGGATTATCAAATGAGGGAACCACTGATGCGCAGGGCATGGTTGTTCTTAACTGTACCTTTGGAAGCTATAGCCTCAAGGTTTATGGCTCCGATGGAATAGAGATCCATGAAACCACAGTGGAGATTTTCCAGAATCGCAACCTGACCATAAACTGTCCTCTATACGGTTTTTCTGTACATGTGAAGGTCGTTGACTACTTCGGTCAACCTATCTCGAACGTTAACGTAACAATACGCTTGAAGAACCTAGCACAGTTTTCGCACTTGACTCTGGCTAATGGGTCAGCCGTGTTTGATAACGTCTCTGGAGACACTGTACAGGTTAGCGTGCGTTTTGCTGGGCAGACAGAGCTAAGCGCTCAAAACACGTTTACCATTAATGAGCAATCCATCAAGGAGCGTTCAGTGATGTTTCAGTTTAAGATAGGCAAATACATAGTTTTGATGGGCTTTCTGGTCGAGACAAGCCACCTGGCATTAGCGCTACTTATTGCCATGTCATTGCTGGTGATTCTTGCAATAGAAATCTATAGACAAAGAAAACACGTAAAGCTTGAAAAAGAAGAGTCAGAATAAAGAGTCTGGAGCATAAAAGCTTAAATCGAATCTCGTGGAAAATATTCTTAGGGAAGCAAAAACGAAGTTTTAAACAAGAAAAATGAGCTCGTAGGACGTGCGTATATTGGCTCAAACAAAAACGTGCTCTCCCACATGCCAATCCTTCAAGTGCGCAAAAAACGCAGCAGTCTACCGCCGAGAAGACGTCTGGTGCCGATGGACTGAGGAAGCTTGCAACGTAGCAAACTGCACTTACGCTTTATGCTTAAAACGAAGGCTACTGCCCAGAGGAATCTGCGGAGAAACAATAAAGAGAAAAACCGTTGAAAAAGAACCAGAACAAGTGGTCGGTTCAACAATAAAACTTCGAGGAAGAGCCTTGCGAAAGATCGGCGAGAAGGAAGTCTTCTAGCCGCGCCATTGCGAACTGCATTCACCAGACGCCTAATTTTTTCTATTTAGCCTGAATCCGTTTAACAACCGGAGGCTTTACCTTTTTCAGAATTCTGTAGCCGCAGACGATGCACTTAATCTCTCCACCTCGAAGCTCCAGTTCGTCGGAAGGAACTTTCGCTCCGCATCTTACGCATTCATAGATAATTCCAAGTAGCTTCTCCATAGGTCTTCCCCGTAGGAGGAGGATGCTTGGCTTTAAAAGGCTTTCTGATATAACAAAGTAACCTGCGCAAGTGAAAGCACATGACTAGAGGCTTGCGACAAGCTCTTGTAGACAAGATTCCAGCAGAAAATTTGAGCTACATCTACGATTCCTACGACATAATAGGCGACATTGCCATAGTACGCCTAGCAGAAGAAACTGCCAAGTATTCTCTGGAAATCGCCGAGGCCCTCATGAAGATCCATAGAAACGTCAAAACCGTGCTTGCCCAGTCAGGCGCTGTTCACGGGGAATTTCGCCTTCGAAGACTAAGCTATGCGGCAGGCATCAACAAGACAACCACTACTCACAGAGAATATGGCTGCGTTTTCCAGGTTGATGTTGAAAAATGCTATTTTTCACCTAGACTTCACTATGAAAGAATGCGCATCGCAAGACAGGTTAAAGACGGCGAGGTCGTGGTAAACATGTTTGCCGGCGTAGGCTGCTTCTCAATAGTGATAGGCAAACACTCAGGCGTTGAAAAGATTTATTCAATTGATATGAACCCTGTTGCGGTTCAGTACATGCAAAGCAACATACGCATCAATGGGCTTTTTGGAAAAGTGATTCCCATTATGGGCGACTCCAAAGAGGTAATTGAAGCAGGATCGAGGCACGTGGCAGACCGAGTTTTGATGCCTTTGCCTGAAAAAGCCCTAGACTACTTACCGTATGCACTGTTATCTCTTAAAGAAAGGGGAGGATGGATGCACTATTACGATTTTGTGCACTGCGGGAAAAATGAGAACCCAATAACAAAAACAGAGCAGAAAGTCGCTGGGCGTCTCCACAGCATTGGAGCTGATTTCCGCTTCTCAAGCGGGCGTATTGTTAGGTCAACCGGTCCAAACTGGTGTCAAGTGGCTCTCGACGTAGTAATTAAGCCTAATCTTAAAGTTTAATAAGCTAGCGCTTGGCTATCGGTTACGCGGTGGCTTGAAGGTGAAAAGGAAACTGATGGACATGTTGGCTTGCCCTATTGACAAATATCATCCCCTCGAGCTGTATGTTTTTGACGAAAAAAATGAAATCGAAGAAGGCTTGATTGCTTGCCCAAAGTGCTTAAGATGGTATCCTATAAGAGAAGCGATACCTGAGATGTTGCCTGATGAACTGCGAAAAGAGAATGATGATTTGCCTTTTCTGGAAAAATGGAAAGAGAAATTTCCTGAAAAAATACTTTTGAGGGGCAAGCCATTCTGTTTGGGTAAGGGCAAGTGATTCTCTATTTCAGCTTTATGGCTTTGCTTGTTGCCGACGATCTTAGAGCGGCTTCTGCTATTCTAAGGGCTTTTACGCCGTCTGTTCCGGTTATCAGCGGTTTTTCTTTTTTGAGAATGCAGTTGGCAAAATGCTGCAGTTCAAGCTTTAAAGGCTCTTTTATCGGGTATCTTGGTTGGACTGTTTCCTTTTCAGTTTCAACTGACAATTCTTGTGTGATGTAGTCAAGTTTCATTATTGCGGCGCTTCCGGTGACCTCCAAGGTTCTGGTTTTGTATGGAGTAAGCCAGTTTGACTCAATAAACGCGGTTTTTCCCTCTTCAAAAGTGAGCATTATCTGTGCGTAATCCTCAAACTTTCGGTTCATCATGTTGCCAGTTTTTGCGTAAACTGCAACTGGTTCTTCGTTGAAAAGATATGATACTACGTCTATGTCGTGAATAGCGGTGTCTTTTACTACGCCAACATCTCCTATTCTTTCAGGCCATTGAGAGACTCTTTTTGCAGTGGCGCACACGAGTTCTCCTAAAGTTTTTTTGGCTACTGCGTTCTTTATGTGCTGTAGCCCGGGAATAAACCTCATCAGAAAACCTACAGAGAGGTGGAGTTTCTCTTTTTTCGCTGTTTCGACGAGTTTTTCTGCTTGTTTTGTGTTTGCTGCCATTGGTTTCTCGACTAAAACGTGTTTTCCAGCGTCTAGTGCTCTCAGCGCTTCTTTCGCGAGAACCGTTGACCACGTGCAGATACTAACCGCTTCGATTTCTCTGTTTTTCAGCATCTGCGACGGCTTTGAATAATGTTTAACTCCAAATTGCTGAGCCACCGCCTTCGCTCTTTCAGCGTTTATGTCACAAACAGCAAGAAGCTCTGTTTCTTCCAGCTCCTTGTAGACTCTTGCGTGATTTTTGCCCCAGAAACCTGTGCCAATAACGGCTACGCCGAGTTTTTTCATCGTGTCCAGACTCCTCGACCTAAACCGCGATATATGAAGCCTTCTTTTTCAACTTTGCGGGGGTCAAACACTGCCTCTAGGTCAACTATTGTAGCTGGCATCCGCATCAAGATTTTCAGTTTTTTTAGGTCTAAGCGCCGGAATTGCGTGTGCGCGGTTAATATTATTGCGCAGTCAGAGCCTTCTAAGGCTTCGTTGAGTGTTTTTTTGACGTACTTCTGGAAGTCAGGGAGATCATCTTTTGTGAAGTATGGATCGTAGATGCCTAGTCTGATTCCTCTTTTTTCCATGATTTTGACAAGTTCGTTGACTTTCCTATTTGGGAGGATTTTTCTGTCTGGAGCTTGGGCGATTCCAAGCAATGTGACTCTGGCTCTTCGCATTGTTTTGTTGCTATTGTGCAATGCGTCCTTGACCAAGTTGATAGTTCGACGTGCAAGTTCCGAATTTATGCTTTGGCTGGCTCTTGTGAGTCTGAGCGGGGCATCAAGATTTTCCGAGTCTCCAAGAAGTATGCTTATTCCTTTCTGAGTACCCGTGTCAGAAAACGTTGGAATCGCAAGTTTACCGTGGCGAAGCGAATTCACGATTTCGCTTGCTTCCAGTAGGTCTATTTTGGCCTTTTCACAGAATGCTGCAAGCTCGTTGTTGAGCGCGGATTCCATGTTTTTTTGAGCGGCTTTAAACAGCAATGCGGCTTCTGCAGTTTTAATGTTCCTCACTTTTCTGAGGTTTTTGGGCGTGATTGTTTCAAGAATAGTTGCTGACGAGTTGAGGCTAAGTTCATCGTCTGCAGCGACGATACGCGCTTGTGTTTCCACTGGTGTTGCACTTAATGATATGATGCAGGGACTGTAGGCCAAGCCTATGTCGCTTCCAACTTTAAACCCTGACGCATCTTCTATGATCTTGATCACTTCTTCTGTTGAACCTATTCCCATTGTTGTTGCGATAATAACAAGTGCACCTTGCTGCAAACACGTAGCTACTTGTTTACATAGGTTTTTGATCTGCGTGTAGTCAGGTCTTTTTTTCTCATCAACTTTTACCGGTATTGTAATCATGATAACTTCGCTTTGCGAAACTGCAGTTTTAACATCATGAGTGGCGATTATATGTGAAGATTTGACATGGTTTTTGACGGCTTTTTCAATATTTGGCTCTGGAAAGAACATGACCCCCTTCATGATCCGGTCAGCCAGTGTCTGCTCAAGCTCTACGCAAAACACTTTGAATCCTGCTTCTGCAAAAAAGTAGGCGTGTAAGATGCCTGTCAGCCCATCATCTATAACGCTTATAGTGTACTTGCCTCTTTTCTCGTGTGTACTGATGTCTTCAGGTTTTATCTGTAGCGCTGATGAAGACATTTTGCTGGTATCCCCCTTTATTGGTCTGGGATTCTAGCTTTCCAGACGGTTAAGTATCTTTTTAAGTTTTGAAGTGTACTCGTTCACAAGTCTAGCTGCTTTTTCGCTGGTTTTTGCTTCAGCATAAAGTCGGAATATCGGCTCGGTGCCGCTTGGGCGTATCAGTATCGCGCTTTTGTCTGTAAACCATAGTTTTATTCCATCAATAGTGTTTGGATTTAGGTCTTCTACTTCTTCAGCAAGCTTTTTCAGCGCTTTTTCTTTGAGGCTTTCTGGGCACGGCACTTTTCCTTTTTCAATATAGTATCGAGGGAGTTCGCCGAGCAGCGTTGAGAGCTTCTTTCCACTTTTCGCCATAATACTTAGAATCAGAGCTGTCGCCATTGCTCCATCTCTGACGGCTTGATGGGCGCCGTAGAAAATTCCGCCGTTTTCCTCTCCTCCCAGCTTCGCTTTCAGTTTTTTCATTGTTTGCGAGACAGTCACACTTCCAACCTTAGTCCACACCAGTTCACCTTGAAAGGCATCAGCAACATCCTTGATCAAAGTCGAGGAACTAACGGGGGTAACTATTTTTTCTCTTTTATGAGTCTGCAGGAAATCCTTCTCGACGAGAGCGAAGGTTTTGTCTCCCCAATGGATTTCTCCGGTTTCGTCAGCAAAAACTGAGCGGTCAGCGTCTCCGTCAAATGCCACTCCAAAGTCAGCCTTAACAGCCCGCACGATCGATGAAAGCTCGGCAAGATTCTCCGGACGCGGCTCAGGAAGCCTGCCGGGAAATGTTCCATCAATATTCGCATTTATCGTTGTAACTTTGCAGCCAAGTTCTCGAAGTAAACGAGGTGCTACTAAACTTCCCACACTGTTTGCTGCGTCGACAGCGACGTGATAATGTTTTGCGGCGATTTTAGCGATGTCTGCATGCTGTTTGATTGCGTCAACGTAGTCGTCAATTATAGAGGGTAAACTGCAGACAGATCCAATCTTGTTCCATTCAGCATAGCAGGTTTTTTCATCGAAAAATATGTTCTCTATCTCGATTTCCTGCTCTCTGGAAAGCTCGATGCCATCGTTCCAAACAACTTTAATCCCATTATACTCAGGCGGATTATGAGATGCCGTCACTATGACGGCGCCATCCACTTTATGCCTTTTCACGGCGTATTGCAGTGCAGGCGTGGGCGCCATTCCAGCAGAGAGCACGTCGCAGCCTGCGGCGACAAGCCCTGAAGTCACTGCGTCGGTAAGCATTGGCCCACTTGTTCTTGCGTCGTATCCTACGATGAGGCTTCCTTCTTTGAAGTAGGTTCCTATTGCGCCTCCGATTTTGGCTGCTTTTTCACATGTAAGTTCGCTGTTGGCGATTCCCCGGATGCCATTAGTTCCGAACAAGCGTCTTGAAGTAAACATAAGGCTTCCCCATTTAGCAACAGATGTTTCTAGCTGTTGCCACGCTTTCTGAAATCTCTTTTGCTGGGCAGACAGTTACGCCTTCTGCTAGCGATACGTCATCTCTTATCTTCACGTAGTCTCCGAGGATGCAGGCTTTTGGGATGCTTACTCTTTTCCCGATCTTGACATGTCCCCCGATTATTGCGCCTTGTATTCGGGTGGAATCATCTATTTCTGCTCCATCAAAAACCACGGAATCTTGAATTCGCACGTCATCTCCTACTACAGTATCATGCCCTAGAACGGTGTTCGGTCCGATTACTGAGCGCTTCCCGATAACGGCGGCTTTGCCTATTGCTACTGGCTCTCTGACCTGGCTGCCTCGGCTTGCCTGCTGGTTTTGGGTTCCTTTAGTTCTGTTCAGCAATATTCTATTTATTTCCAGATATTCCTCAGGTTTTCCTATATCCATCCACAGGTCACTGTGAATGTATCCATAGAGTTTTTTCTCTTTTGCCAGCTTTGGAAAGACTTCCCGCTCGGTAGAGACTGCTCGATTTTCTGGCATGTACTCAAAGATTTCTGGGTGGAATGCATAAACTCCTGCATTGATGAGCTTGGAGGGCGCTTCCTCTGGAGAAGGCTTCTCAAAAAATCTCCGTATGCAGTTATCTTTGGCCAGCTCGGCGACACCAAACCTGCTTGGATCATCAACCTTACAAAGAGCAATTGTGGCAGTTGCCCTTGTTTTTCTGTGGGTTTCAAGAAGCCTTGTGTAGTTAACGTCAGCGAAGATGTCTCCGTTCAAGACCAAGAAAGAGGAGTCGTGGCCGATTAGTTTTTCCGCCTTTTTTATAGGTCCACCTGTTCCCAGAGGTTTTCTTGGCGGGTCTCGCGAATACATTACGCGTAGTGTGTGCGTCGGGATTTTCTGTTCCTTTACCGCGATTTCAGTTTGATGATTAACTGCCATTATAACATCCCTTATGTTATGTTTTTCAAGTCTTTCGAAAGTCCATTCTAGAAGAGGCTTGTTGACTACTGGGAAAAGCGCCTTGGGCCTCGTGCAGCTGAGTGGGCGCAGTCTTGTTGCGAAACCTCCTGCCAAGACTATTGCTTTCAATGTCTTTCACTGTGGTTGTTGTAGACTTATATTTGATTGTTTGTAATAAAATGGTTTCGTGGATGATTGTTTATGGGTGGCAAGTTTCTGCTTTATGAGATGAGCTGGGTTGAGGCTAAGGAGTATTTTGCCAGAAGCAATATTGCCGTTCTGCCTGTAGGCTCTACGGAGCAGCATGGACCTGCTAACCCGTTAGGAACAGACCATCTTGTCGCCAAAGTCATCGCTGAAGAAGTAGCAAAGCGCACCGAAGTCTTGTGTTTGCCGACTGTTCCGTTTGGCGTAAGCTCCCACCACAGACAGTTTTGGGGCACAATTTCCGTGTCACCGCGAGTTTTCAAAGCGTACGTCAAAGATGTGTGCTTGGCACTTTATTACTACGGTGTAAGAAAAATCGTGGTAGTTAATGGACACGGCGGCAACCTCGGTGTGCTCTCAGAACTTGCAAGGGAACTGAGAGAAAAAGGGATATTCCTCTCGGTTTTTCAGTGGTGGACAGCGTCTGCCAAACTGCTTCCCGAGCTTTTCACTTCTGAAGAAAGGCTGCATGCCTCTGCTGAAGAAACATCAGTGAACCTTGCCCTTTTTCCTCATCTTGTCGCCACGAGCAAGACCGTGGATGAAGAAACGCGTAAGCATCCAGCGCGGGCAGAAGGTGTGACGCTTCCTTTAGATACTGTTGACTTTACAAGTTGCGGAGTCTGGGGAAAATCCACTGCTGCATCTGCGGACAAGGGGGAAAAGGTTTTGAAAGCTGTTATCGAAGAATTGGTGTGGCATGTTGAGGCGCTGAAAAAAGCGGAAGGCAGTGATTTGGAATCGAAATCGCTTGTCTGAGTAAAAGCACAGTTTTCTGGAAGTATGGGAAACTAGTATGCTTATGCCGGATCTTTATGGATCTAGCAAAAGGTTGTGGGCCTTTGTTGCTACATTTTCGCTTTCAAGTATACAGATACTTCTCAATTTCCCATTTCGTCACTTCGTTACCGCCATTTGGTACATGCTGTTCGTACTCGTTCCACTCTTGGGTCTTAAGTTTCAAATATGCTTCTGCTGTTTCTCTGCCCAAAGCCTTTATGCAGATATCATCGCTTTTCCATTCTTCTAAGGCCTCTTTCAGCGATGCCGGCAGCATTTTGATGTTGAGGTTTCTTCGTTCCGTTTCGCTTAGATGATAAAGGTTTGCGTCAACGGCGTTCCCAGGGTCTATTTTCTTTCTGAGGCCGTCTACTCCTGCTTCAAATACTGCTGCGTAAATGAGGTAGGGATTGCAGAGAGGGTCTGGGCATCTAAATTCGACTCTTGCCTCTTTTTCGCTGATAAATGCCGGTATTCTAATAAGGGCTGAGCGGTTTCTTCTGCTCCACGCCACGTATACTGGGGCTTCATAGCCTGGGACAAGTCTTTTGTAGCTGTTCACCGTCGGGGCTGCTAGGGCGCTGAGCGCTCTTGCGTGGTCTAGGATTCCTCCTATAAAATATCGGCCTTTCTGGGAGATGTTTGCGTAGCCGTCGGGATCAAAGAGTGGGTTTCTGCCTGTTTTGGGTTCTCGGAGTCCTAGGTGAATGTGCATTCCGCTTCCTGCTTTTCCCATCCAAGGTTTGGGCATGAACGTGGCTGTCCAACCGTATTTTTTGTCGGCTATTGCTTTGGCTGCGAACTTGTGTCTGGTGATGTTGTCTGAGGTGGTTTGCGGGTCGGAGTATTTGATGGTAACCTCGTTTTGTGCTGAGCCGACTTCGTGGTGCTGGCGCTCCACGGTTATTCCCATAGTAGATAGTGCTTGTGATAGATCCATTCTATATGGTTCTGTCAAGTCTCTTCCTGGAGAATTGTCAAAGTATCTTTGTTTGTCTGTGACATGGTTTTCGACTGGCTCGATTATGTTTTGTCGTTTTCTTTTTACTAGGTAAAATTCGAGTTCAGCTGCGGCGGTCAGTTCATAGCCTTCTTGCCTGATTCTTTGAGTGATTTTTTTCAAGATGTGTCTTGGGTCGTTTGGGAATGGTTCGCCGTCTGGAGTTGTGATGTCGCAGATGAACGCGGCGACGCTTTTGCCGTAGAAATAGTGTGGGCAGACGGTGAACGACGTGGGGTCGGGCTTCATGGTCATGTCGCTTTCTTCTATGTTTGCGCCACCGTTTATTGATGAGCCGTCGAATGGTATTCCTTGAGTTAGGGCGTTTTCTGCTTGATCGGCGGGTATGGTTCTTCCTTTGAGGAGTCCTAGCATGTCTGTGAAGTGTAGGATTATGTGGTCGGCGTTTTTTGTTAGTTTCAGTGTGGTTTCGAGTGTTTGGATTGCTTGTAGCCTGTTTTCCGCCATGGTGACACCGTCGGACTTGTTTACAGTATCTTGAGATTACTCTGTGCATATAAAAGCCTTATTCCCTTTCTTATGGACAAATGTTAAATATTAGGTGTGGTGTTTGAATGAGTGCTCAATGAGTGTGAGCGATGTTGCAGTTGGATAAAACGGATTTGAAGATACTTGATGTGTTGGTTCAGGATTCTCGGCTGTCTTCGAGGCAGATCGCGAAGAAATGTGGCATTTCTATAGGCACGGTTTTGTCTCGGATTAGGCGGTTGGAGGACGATGGCGTGATAAAGGCCTATTCGGCTTTGCTGGATCATGAGAAGCTTGGTTACGAGCTGACTATTGTAAGCGAGATAACGGTTTCCAAGGGTCGTTTGCTCGAGATGGAAAATGAAATTGCGCGGCTGCCGAACGTTTGCTGCGTCTACGACCTAACGGGGCTTATAGACGCGGTTATTGTTGCGAAGTTTAAGAACCGAGAGGAACTGGGCAGGTTCACAAAGAAGTTGCTTGCGTTGCCGTATGTGGAGCGAACGAATACACACGTGGTCTTGACAACTATCAAAGAGGATTTTCGCTTAATCTAGTCGGTGAGCGCGTGCCGCTTGTTTTCTTTGCCCCCTTATATATAGGGGTTGTGCTGGTTGTTTTGGTGTGTGTTTTTGAATTGTGTGGAGACGTTGCTGGGGTTTGGTTTTGATGGGTTTGTCGTTTGGCGGTTTGGGTAAGGTTTAACTTTATCTCCAAATTAGAAGATATGCGGGCTGTGTGTTGGGCGGGGGTTGCCAAGCCAGGTTAAAGGCGTAGGACTGAGGCTCCTATCCTGTAGGGGTTCGTGGGTTCGAATCCCACCCCCCGCACCACCTTCGCAATGTCAGATTCGCTCAGATTACGCTTGTTTTGAGTATAAGATAGCAGAATATCGAGTTCAAATTCTGCATGAATTTTTGATTTTACTCGAGCATTTAAAACTGTCAATCCCGCAAGACATTCTTTCGGTGACTTTGGTGGGGGATCCACTCCCGCATTTTGATTTGGGCTAAGTAAAAAAGCATGGTGGCACCGTGTCTAGATAGCCATTTTCAGCTGTTAGCTTGGCGACCAAACGTGAACTGCCAACCAGCAAAGCATATAATCACTCACACCGAAGTATTCGTCCAAAAAGGCGGGAAGAGCGTTGATTTCAAAGATCAAACTGCTACTTAGCCTAATAGTAGTCTGCATCATAGTTGTAGCGATCATTGCATTTCTGTACAGCAACCTACCAGAGCAGAACGAGATAATACCGCGAGAAAGCGCAATACCTCAAGGCGCGGTCAAAGTCACGCCTGAAACAGACACGTATCCTCCGATTCTTCACTCAAACGAGTGGATGAACCCTGTCCCTCTGTCTTCTTCAATAAACACCGCGGGAGCAGAAGACTCCGCATTTATCGTTCCCGGCGGCAACACGCTATACTTCTTTTTCACGCCAAACGCCTCCGTTCCACCAGAAAAACAGGTTCTCGACAAGGTTACCGGCATATACGTCTCAACCAAACAAAACGGCACATGGGGCGCTGCAGAACGAGTATTCCTACAAGACCCTGGCAAACTCGCGCTCGACGGCGCCGCGTTTGTTCTGGACACAACAATGTGGTTTGTCTCTGCCCGAGAAGGCTACACTGGGGTGCGCCTCTTCACCGCAAGATTCCAAGATGGAAAATGGATGGACTGGCAGTATGCAGGAGACAAGCTCAACAAGGAATACGAAGTGGGTGAGATGCACATTTCAGCTGACGGCAATGCAATGTACTTTCACTCAGCAAGAACAGGCGGAAAAGGGGAATTAGATATTTGGGTTACAAGAAAAGTAAATGGGGAATGGCAAGAACCTGAAAACATTGAAGCTGTCAATACTGGGGGAAATGAGGGCTGGCCATTTCTGACGCAGGATGGAAACGAGCTCTGGTTCACGCGGACTTATCAAGGAAGCCCCGCTGTTTACAGATCGAAGAAAGTTAATGGAACATGGCAGGAGCCAGAACTCGTAATTTCCCAGTTCGCCGGCGAGCCTTCCCTAGATAACGAAGGAAACATCTATTTCACTCACCACTTCTTCAGAGACGGCAAAATGATAGAAGCCGACATATACATTGCACGCAAGAAGCAAGGTTAAAAGCTGTTCTACACATAAAGCAACGATTCCTTCGGAACATACTTGTGAGCTTAAGGTTTATTTCTTCTGGTCGTTATACTGTAAATTGGCGTAAACTATATGGTAAAAATCAAGTTGGCAAACCCGTTAACTGTGTTGCTATACGGGGTGGCTTCAGCCATGTTTCTTATTTTAAGCATATTTATTGCTTGGCACCTGTTCGCTACGAATTTTCCTACACACTCAGATGTTTTCTGGATGGGGGTTCAAAGTGGAGCACTTGCGGTCTTGTCTATCATGTTTTTTGTCTTGGGACTATTTTTTGCGCATCGTGTTACCAGAGTCGCTTAAAGCCTAAGATGCCTTGAGGTGCACCATAATGAAGTCTTTCCAAAATGTCTTTCTCTTCATCGTTAAAAAGAGCATTTTGAAAATCAGTTCCGTTTAATGGGAGCTTCTACAGCATTGTTTACGAATTCAAGCTTATTGCACTTTTTTAATACGTAAATAACCCATGGCGCAATCCATGTCTCATTGACCCATTTGTACGGTTCGCTCTCTTTTGCCCACGGTTTGTAGGTTCTAACCACCTTCAGTCCAGCCTTCTTGAAAGCTTCTCTGTAAGACTTGTCCGTCCAGAGAACATCCACAAC
This sequence comes from Candidatus Bathyarchaeota archaeon, assembly GCA_029907545.1. Lineage (GTDB taxonomy): Archaea > Thermoproteota > Bathyarchaeia > Bathyarchaeales > Bathycorpusculaceae > JAGTQT01. Next base: position 23,733 of record JARYLR010000005.1, read on the forward strand.
GGGTCTCTTGTCTTCTATGTCGGTTTGCACAATTCTAACGTTGTCTCCGCTTTTTGCATGCTTATTCTCTGGGAAATCCTTGGTGGAGAATGAAGCCCACTCATGCGTGTATATCTCAGGAGAGGAAACCACGCTAACAAGCCTCCCACTGTCTTTCAGCAGAATCCCAAGCCCCTTGAAATTCTGAACTTTCCGTTCCATCGTAGGCACGTTATCAAATGTGAAAACCGACAGCACAAGGTCAAAGGCACCGCGGGCAAACTGGCGGAAATCAGCCTCTCTGATGACGCGATAGTCGCCCTCTGGATCCAGTTCTCTTGCTTTTTTCACCATGTCTTGAGCTATGTCAACGCCGACAACGCTAAACCCAAATCTCTTTAGAAAACGCGTGGAGCGTCCCGTGCCACATCCAAAGTCTATCGCCTTTCTTCCTTTTACATGCGTGTGTATGATTTCAGGTAAATCCCTGTAAGCCAGATAGTAAGTGCCCGGGAACTCTAGTTTCGAGTATGCTTCTGCGCGTTTAGCGTCCTCGTAAACATTGGAAAATTCCATAATTAATCTTTCTCCCAACTATTTATTTCCTTAACCCTAACTCAAAGCTTGAGAGTTTAAACTGAGCTTTATTTTTAACCTTCGGCTTACAATCCCTGCGATCGAGCTATTTCATCTCGAGTTTAGAAGACGGTACAAAGAGATACCCGCTTTCACGCACAAAGTGAACATTTTCAGCCGTCTCTTTAATAAATTGGGCATACATCACCATCAAACTGAGAAGGGCATTCCGTAAAGCATAAAAACTCTAAAGAGAATCTGCTGAACATGAACATCAACAGAAGATTCATGTTATTCCTCGTCGCATTAATTGTTCTTCATTCTGCCGCTGTTTCTGGCAACTACGTTACTAGCAATTGCAGTCTGTAAGGCAAGGCGCTCAGATTTTTTCCAGAACCTTTGATTTAGTCTAAGTTGTCTGGAAATCACCATTCTTTTTGATTCATTTTAAACAGTGCCTTCAATACTTGAGTTGCTTTCAGGCACTTAGATCCCGATGTTAACAAGCCTTCCGCAAGTATAGCTTTAACGATGGTGAGACGCCCAGCGATCAACAGATGCTTCCGTATAGCAAGCGGCTCAGCATAGTGCCTCTTGCGTGTCAGAGCAACAACATTGTTTTGTCTGATGAAGACATTTGTTAACGTGCCAGCGAGTCGCTGTACATGGATATGTCTGAAGCCTGAAGAACTTCTCTTCGTTTCACAATTTCGCCGAAATCCACGGATTCGCCGCCGACAATCTTGAGTTTAGCCTCAACCTTTTTTCCCTTGATGGTTATCACGTTATATGAGTTGCAGAAGAAACCCCGAAGCTTCTCACATGAGACGCTTCCTGCATGAATTACTTCTATGCCTTCAAATTCCCATCTCCAAGGTCTATGCCTATGCCCGCAGAGAACAAGATCTGTTTTTGACTTGACTAGGCTTCTGAGAACGTCTCCCGCATCTATAACGGTGATCTGGTCTGCACCGGTGTCTGGAACAGGAATCACGTGATGGTGTATAGATACAACTTTGACCTTGTCCTTATATTTCTGGAGTGTGCGTTCAAGCCAGAGGTTCTGTCTGTTTCCAACTTCGCCGTCGTCTCTGTCCGGTCTCGCCGAGCTCAGGACGATTATGGCGACGTCATCAGTTTCAGTTACCTGCGTGAAAGGAAAATACTCTTTGAACAGCAGATAGCCTGTAGATCGGTAGTCATGGTTCCCGCTGACGTAGATTTTCTTTTCTGACCGAATTTTTTTGAGTTCTTTGGCGGCTTGTTTAAATTCGGAAACTAATCCGTTTTCGGTAAGGTCGCCTGTGACAAGAACGATGTCTGGTGATAGCTGGTTAATCTCTTTTGTGGCTGCTACCAGTTTTTCCTTTGAAAACATTGGCCCACAGTGAACATCGGAGATCTGGGCGATAATCATTGAACCACGTTCAGCATTATTCTCTGCTTGCCAGTATCACAATGTAGTCCGCTGTGTCAGCACACATGTCTGCTGCCTGCTCTATGAACTCGATAAGATCGTCGTAGATCACCATAGCACCGCAGTTTATTTTCTCCCCATGCTTGACAAATGACGCCTTGGTCTCGAGATATGCCATGTCCAGCTTGTGCTCGATTTCGTCGACTTTTCTCGCGCTTTGAGCAGCCTCCGAAGGGTTCGTTGCAAGCTTCTCTATGCTGTTTCGCAGTGCTTGAGCGCATTCCACAAGCGTTTCCGTCATGAACACCACACTTTCGCATAGTTCTGTCGGAAGCCGCGTATCGGATAGCATCTCCATACATCTCGCGGCATCTTTAACATGATCAGCTAAGGTGTCAAGTCTCTTTACCAGGTGAAGGAGATCCTCGCGGTAATCAGCAAATAGTGCGGCTCCTTTTGTGAGTTCTTTGAAAACTTCCATTCGCAGCCTGTCTACTTCTTCCTCAGCTTTGAATAGGTTTTCAATCTGCTGTTTGGCTTCTTTCTTTTTTCCATCAAGCACGCTCTTGGTAGCTTGATGAAGCAGCGTCACGGTGTCCAAAGCTTTCGATATCTGCTCTTGCGCTAGGTCTAGAGCCTTTGTTCTCCGCCGTCTTTCAAACCATGCATAGCTTCTTCTTTCCATTTTTTGTCTCCATTTCAATTGTTTTTCGCGATTGCTTATAACCCTTCTCAATTGCTAACCGCCACGTCACGTGTCACAGTGCTGTCAAAAACATCTGCGAACACATGAAGACGCAACACACGTAGCCGTTTTCTGCCTCTCAGGTCTCAGCAGGCATGGAGCACGTTTTCTTAGAGAGAGGCATTAAGGCGTTCTTTCTATGAAATGTTTCTGAAGGGAAGACTTATCAGCTAAGAAGAAAAGAAGGTGGAGAAAACAACGGTAACCGTTGCTAAGCAAAACAGGCGAAAAACCAATTGCCAAAACAAGGAACTATGGGAGCCTTAGGCAATCTTTCCTCTAGAAGATCAGTCAAGTACGGAGTGTACTTGACCGCCGTGATCGTGCTTGTCGCCTTGATTCTTCTGCCACCTATACTTGGGATAGCGATCAAGTGGGAATCACTAACCTATGTTCTGGGTCGCCATGACCTTCTATCTCGTTCACTGATCGCTGTGCAAAACTCGTTTACAATAGCCTTCGTTGTCTCCGCGCTCAGCGTTATCGCTGGAATACCGATGGCCTGGATTATACCCAGAAGCAAGTCAAGATGGGTTAAAATCTTGGACACTTTGGCAGACATCCCTTTTATCGTGCCCACCTCAGTGCTCGGCTACTCTCTGCTGCTCTTCTGGAGCCTTCCGGAAGGCCTATCCTCGATGTTTGGGCCATCAATTGTCTCGCCAGGCTGGCTTCTTATCATGCTTCTTCACTTCGCATTTTCGTATCCAGTTGTTGTCAGAGTTGTTGTCGGAGCGCTTCTAGACTATAAAAGAGAATACGAGAATGCGGCAAGAACTCTGGGCGCTCCCCCGTTTGTAGCCGCGAGAACCGTCACCTTCTCAGTTATCAAGCCATCACTGATAGCCGCGTTCATTCTCGCGTTTGCTCGATCGATCTCTGAAACTGGAGCAACATTCATTGTCGCAGGAGTTTTCGAGAATGGACCAGTATTCATACAGAATATGAAGGAAAGCTTAAGCCAAGGGGTAATCACACAAGCCGAATATGATGGTGCTACAGTATTCACCAGTTTCATGTTGATTATTGTGGCGTTGCTGATCTTCTTGGTGATTAGACTTGTTGGCCCAAAACTGAAGTTGCCTGCTAAAAAAATCTACCCTGCGTTCGAAGGGAAATTAAGCTATGCAAAAGCGTCTTTCTCAAGGGACACTGTTACTATTCTGGTCTTCTTTTTGATCGTGCTTATTCCATCCCTATTTGTCGCGCGTACGGCCTTTGACGCTGTTCTGACAGACACTTTTGCCGAGGCGGTTTCAGGTGGTGGTATTTGGGGCGAGTATTGGCAAAGTCTTGCACTCTCGTATGTTCTTGCAGGCGCGGTTACTTTACTTAATGTTTTGATGGGTTTACCGATGGCTATTATTATCGCGCGGAAAAGATTAGGCTCCTTGTCTTCGGCTGCGCTGGATTTGCTGGTCAATGTTCCGCTTGTTGTTCCTTCCATAGCATTGGGGGTGTCGCTTCGTGTTTTCTGGAAAGAGACCTTTACGTCTGTTCCCGAGATATTGCTGCTGATTTTTGCGCATCTGGCGATAACATACCCGTATTTTGTCAGATCAATGTCTGCTGCCGTTGAAAGAATCAGCATAGACATGGAAGATGCCTCCAGAACGCTAGGAGCAAAGCCGCTGGTTGTTTTCAAAACAATTGTTCTGCCCTTAACTAAATATTCAATACTTTCTGGTGCAATTATGGTTTTCACACGAAGCATGAGCGAGACAGGAGCAACGATCGCCGTGGTTTCCACTCTTAAAACCGCGCCAGTGGTTCTTGTTGACTGGGTGATGCACCCTTACCAGTTCACTGCATTACAGAGAGGTTTAGGCAGCGGCTTTCTGATGCTTTTTTCTTTTCTGATACTTCTAGCTTTAAGACTTGCAGTCAGAGAAAAAGGAAGATATTAGTATGCTAGCACACAGCATTCACTTAGCCAGCCTAAAGTGCATTTGCAACCAGAATCTTGGGAGGTTCACCTATGCCTGATGTTCGCGTAGTCAACGTGTCCAAAAGATTCGGAAAAGTCATCGCGCTGGACAACGTAAGTCTCCACATCAAAGAGCACGAATACTTTGCGCTGCTAGGTCCCAGCGGCTGCGGCAAGACAACACTGCTAAGACTCATCGCAGGGCTCATTCACCCCGACCAAGGCAAAATCTACATTGGGGACAGACTTGTCAACGACGTTCCCCCAGAAGAAAGAGACATAGGATTCGTATTCCAGACATTCGCCCTCTTTCCACATATGAACGCTTGGAACAACGTGACCTACGGACCTAAAGTGAAAGGATTCGACATGACCAAAGCAGAAACTATCGGGCACGAAGTTCTGGAGATGGTTAAGCTGCATGAACGTCTGGACGCGTTTCCAAGTGAACTGAGCGGGGGAATGATGCAGCGAATAGCTGTCGCACGGGCGCTGGCTGCTGGCGCCAAGCTGCTGCTTCTGGACGAGCCTCTTGGGCAACTGGACGCTAAGGTGAGAGCCGATCTTAGATATGAGATACGGCGGATGGCAAAGGACTTGGAGCTGACAGCTATACATGTAACCCACGACCAGTCTGAAGCCATGGCTATCTCTGACAGAATTGCCGTAATGCGAAAGGGGAAAATAATTCAGGTTGGAACCCCAAACGAGCTGTACATGGAGCCAGCAAGTATTTTCGTTGCGCACTTCATCGGCGAATCTAACTTTCTCGAAGGCTACGCTCTAAACTCAGACAACGAAGGAATGATAGTGGAACTGCGGAAAAACATAACAGTTCGCGCAAAAAGAAACAGCATCAAAAGCGGACAGAAAATAGTTTTAGCCGTGAGACCCGAAATCTTTTCCGTCGATAAAGAGAAAAAGAAAGAAGAAAACGTGATACCTGGCATTGTTGAACGGACAACCTTCGAAGGAACAACCATAAGGTACGAGGTTAAACTGGTAAATCAAGATTCAGTTGTGATTGTAAAGCCATCCATGACTGAGAAATGGCTTAACGTTGGCGAACAGATCTTCGTAAGCTTTCCGCCTGAAAAAGCGCACGTCTTCCTGTATCCGGACCATGGCTTGAAAGACGAAATCATGGTAGAATAAGGCGTACATATCTACGTGTGCTTTACTTCAGCAACCCAACGCCCATTTATCTTACCTTTGCGTGCTAATACGTATTCTTTTTTGAAGATAGGTGCTTCAGTTTTGTACCTTTCTACTGCTTCTTCTAACACTGCGAAAACCTGTTTCCGGTGAGAACCTGCTACTATAACGTACACTACGTCTTCGCCTACTGCAAAATCGCCAAGCAAATGGTGTATCTGTACATCAACTATGCCTGGCTTCTTCATCAAGTCCTTGCAGATCTTATTCAGTGTGTCGTTTGCTTTTTCTTCATAGGCTTCCAGCGTTAATTTCTGAACTTTTTTCTTGTCTATTGATTCTCCTCTGACTACTCCAGTAAATGTGGCGACTGCTCCGGCTTTGCTAAAGGGCTTTCTTTTTCGAGAGTTTTCAATTGCATCTAGAAGAGTGAATGTTCCTTTTTCATGAACCCCGCTTTGTGTTGTCAACTTGCCTCTCTCCAAAGTGTGTCTGTGTAGTGTCTATAAATAGTGTGTATATGTTTTCTTCGCTATTACAAAACAGAAATTTCTTCTATATCATTTATGGGTAAATTTTATTAATTACTAATGGTGATATGTTTGATTCGGGAGAGTCTCGGGTTAGCATATTCTTTGACGGGGTTCATCCTATTTTTACCCGCGTGCTATCTGCTCTTCCAAGATCGAATGAGTAAAGGAGAAAGGAGAATGCATGAAGCAAACAGAAAAACAGTAGTAATATCCATCTTCATCAGCATACTATTAGCTTCAGCTGCTTTCGTCAAACCAAGCTTTTCGCAACAAACAACACTATACGTCAACCCACCGGAAACCAAAGTGAATGTTTGCTCCGAGTTCACCGTCGAGATAAGAATTCGCGAAGTTGTAGACCTTTTCATGTGGGATCTCAGAGTATTCTTTGATCCCTCGTTAATGCAGTATGTAAGCGCCACTGAAGGGCCACTCCTTAGAATGCATGGGCCAACTGTATTCCTTACAGATCCTCAGCCGGACAACGTGCATATGGGCTGTTCGCTTTTGATTCCTCCAGGAGTAAGCGGAGACGGAATTCTAGCATACATCACGTTTCACTGTATCAGCCCAGGAATAAGCCAACTGCATTTCTCTAATACGATGCTCTTTAATTCCAACCAGCTCCCGATCACCCACACTACTATTGACGGGACAGTTACCCAGCTACCTCAAATGTATTGGAAAGAGAACTTTACCGATTATGCTCCCAGCGGCATGCCCGACTTCGATCAGAAACAGGATGCATGGCAGAACCCGTGGCCGCCAAACCCTGGCTCATGGAGCTACTGCGGACCTACCGCTGTAGCTAACAGTCTTTGGTGGTATGACTCTAAATTCGAACCTAACGCCGTGCCTCCTCCCACGATAAGCGATGGATTTCCGCTAGTTACATCGTACTCAACGATGCCGCCTTTCTGGGATGACCACGACCCGCTGAACGCCCCACCCTTGATACAAGACCTAGCGTGGTACATGGATACTGACGGCCAGAGAACCGGTCTTCCACATTGCGGCACAGACGTTTTTGACATGCACGCAGGTATAGCCCACTATTTGTCAGACAAAGGTGTAAATCCAGTTGGAGATGCTAGCGGTGACGGCTCAGTCGATGGCGCGGACATCAACATAGTAATGGCGGCAATGGGCTCCACGCCTGGAGCGCCTAACTGGGATCTGCGGGCAGATGTTGCTCATGACAACGTGGTTAACATGAAAGATCTTACTCTTGTTGGGGCGCATGTTAGCGAAAAATGGGGAAAATTCTATGAGAAAACCGTAAGGAAACCTGACTTCGAGTACATTGCCCATCAAATCAAAATGTGCGAGGATGCCGTGCTTCTTCTGGGATTCTGGCAAGAAGTCAGCCAAGGCTACTACATCAGAATCGGGGGGCACTTCGTGACAGCTCACGGCGTAAACGAAACAACCCTGCTAATCGGAGTTAGCGACCCATTCCAGGATAATGCTGAGCAAGGAGGAATAGGACGAGTGATTCCCGCGCCACCGCATGGTCATCCTCCGTTGCCTCCTGATACAGTGCACAATGATGCTGCGGTAGTCTCTCATGACATCTACAGAATCGCTCCATCCCCCAGCCCAGGCGGCATATGGGGATTGCCAAATTACAACTGCACTCCAGCCATATTGGTTAACGCATATGGGCAAAATACGCCTCGTAATTTTACGGAGATTCAGGAACCGTGGATGGGGTTGCCGGTTTTCGTGGAAATCGAGTATGCTGTAGTTGTCTCATGCCACGGACCAATGGTTGCGGTTGGATCTGAGGATGGCAATGTTTACGCCTTTGACTACATGGGTAATCTTGTGTGGGCTTTCTCTACAGGCGCTCCCGTAGTCTCAGTTGCGATGTCTGAACGAGGCGAATATGTTGTTGCCGGAAGCCTCAACAACGGCATTTTCGTCTTTGACGGTTCTACTGGAGGCTTGCTGTGGAACCAACCGATACCTATTTCTGAAAGCTATGATGGGAGCTGGCGAGGCTCTGACTCAAAAACAGTAGGAATCTCTGCTGACGGGTCATACATCGTTGCCGCCACGGCTACCGGCATATATCTATACGACAACATTGGTGCTCTCATATGGCAGTACATGGGGCTAATCACTCCTCAAGAAACCTTTGTTGAAATATCTCCTGACGGCAAATGCATTGCATGCTGCAGCTACTTCAACAACGAAATCACTTCTTCTGGCACATGCGCGATGGAACGCCCGGATGGCAACCAAGCGACGGCACACCTCTATGGAGCAAAATAATAGCTGGAGGAACATTCAACTGGCTGGCAATAGACGGATGTGGAAGGCACATTGCTTTCACCGGCGACTCTGACAGCGACCTCCTCATGGAAGTCTATCTGTTTAACCGTTCAGGAACACTTGTATGGAGCTGGGAATTCACGAAATTTGGCTATGTGCGCGTGGACATGCCATGGGATGGAAGAAGCGTAGTTGCAGTTAACGATGATCCAACAAACATGGCTGGCACAGATCTAGTGTATTTCAGTGACATAACCGACTGGGTTCTTGGATGGCAGGCAACCGATGGCGTACCACTATGGTTCTTCACCCCCTTGCCGGTCAACCCTGCAGATGATTTCTATAGCGTCGCTATATCGCCAGACGGGAAAGTCATAGCCACCGGACCTGGACCGAGTAACGTGTACTTGCTGTCAAATGCTGGTGGGACTTTGCAAACGCTTGCTGACGGCATCGTCAATGCTCTTGATTTGACTTTTACTGGGGAATATGGCGTGGTAGGTGACCGCGTAGAACCCGCGTTATCAGGTACAGTCTACTTTTTCAGCAAGACGCGAAACACTATATTATGGAGCTTTGCCACACAGGGGAAAATCAACTCCGTAGCAATACAGAAGAAGTATCCTTGTCTCGAGCCCTTCCCCTACCACGATGTGGACGTAAGCAACGTAATACGTTACACAACTTCGGACGGCAAGGCTAAACACTACGTTTGCCAAGGCTACAATGCCAACGCAATCAATGTCACCCTATCTAACCGCGGAAACTACCCAGAGACAGTTGAAATCACCTTATACGCATACTCGTCTTCAAACAACACTCTCCGCGTCTGCGGTAACACAACCGTAATCATCCAGCCTAGAACAGCACCAGTCGTAAGCATTGACTGGCTCTCAACAAGCGTCCCCTACTACGGAAACTACACACTGTGCGCCACCATCGGTCCGGTTCAAGACGAAAACAATCTAGTGGACAACGAGTTTATTGACTCCGGACTCGTAGTCACCGGTGTTGGCGACATTAACGGCGACAGGAAATGCGACTTAAAAGATGTTCTCGCCGTGGCTTTAGTGTATGGCTCGTCTACCGGTCAACCGAAATACCATCCGGACCTCGATATCGTCTGCGACTACAAGATAGATCTAAAAGACTACATGGTAACCGCTCTGAATTATGGGAAAAATTACACTTAGCTTCCCCCCTCTTTTTCTTTTTTTAACTTTTTTCCTTAAACATTCGGTTCAAAGTTGCAAGTATCTTGAGATAGTTATTGACTTTATCGCGTGCTTGCTTCATTGTGATGCTGCAAAATTCTACCGTGCTGTTCGGTCTTGCCTGCCCAAGAGCGTTAACATCGGCGCTTATGATTGCCGCAATTTTCGGATACCCACCTGTTGTCTGGGCATCACGCATTATTATAATAGGTGTTCCATTTCCAGGCACCTGAACTGCTCCTGGTAAAAGGGCGTCAGAGACGATTTCAGCTTTTTCCTTGTGCTCTATTGCTGGGCCCTCAAGACGGTAGCCCATTCGGTCTGCTTCCGAGGTCACTTTGTAAGAATTTGTTAGAAAGGTTTGCATTCCGTTTTCTGTGAACATGTCTGCTTGTGGCCCGAGGACTACGTGCACTTTGACATTGCTGGTGAACCGTGGGACTAGTTCTCTTGGCGTGTAGAGCTCTTTTTCCATAGGATCTGTTTCTGCCGTGGCTACTATGTCTCCGGCTTCTAGTGGCCTGCCGTTTATTCCTCCGAATCCTCCTCGTATGTAGGTGGATCTGCTTCCAAGCAGATGGGGCACAGCTATTCCGCCTCTTACTGCGAGGTATGCTCGGCACCCGCTTTCCATTTTTCCAAAGGCTATGACATCGTTTTTATGCACACTAAGTGTCTGCCACATCTGAGTGTTATGCCCATTGATCTTCGGAGACAGCTCTCCTCCGGTGACTGCTATCTGTGTCGGCGCTAAAACCCGCAGTTCCGGACCAATTAGTGTTATTTCAAGGCATGCTTCATTCGGCTGATTTCCAACAAGCAGGTTTGCCGCTGTAAGCGAAAAAGTGTCCATTGCGCCTGAGACGGGAACTCCGTATCTAAGGAAGCCATGTCTCCCAAGGTCTTGAACGGTTGTGAGGAACCCAGGCTTGAGCACCCTGAAAACTTTCCTTCCGATAGGCTGCGCTTTTGGCGCTTGCTTTGTCTTAGTTTTGCTTAATGCTTCAAACTCTTGTTCAGTGATGATCTTGAATTTCACCGTGTCTCCCGCCTTCAGAAGGCTAGGTGGCTGTTGCTCGGGATCGAATAGGCTGATTGGGGTTCTGCCGATGATTCTCCATCCGCCTGGAGCTTCGCGTGGGTATATGCCTGTCTGCTTTTCTGCTATGCCCACTGAGCCTTCTGGCACTTTCAGCCTTGGTGTCGCAAGCCGTGGTGTAGCGATCTTTTCTGCGACTTCGCCGAGGTAAGGGAAGCCTGCAACGAAACCTATCATGTAAACTCTATATTCCCGCTGTGAATGCAGTTCTATGACGCGGTCTTCCGTTAAGCCGTGGTATTCTGCTACGTCGCCTATGTCGGGTCCGTACTCTCCTCCATAGGCTACTGGGATGACGATTCCTTTGCCTTTCACGTTTTTTATCTGTTCTTCGTGTTTTGTTTTGATTTCTTCTGCTTGAAATACGAGTTTCTCGTAATTTGTCTTCAGTGGATCAAATCGGACAAGCAAGGATCGATAGGTCGGAACAATCTCTTCAACTCCTTGTATCCGCGCTTTCTCAAGCACATGGCTTAGTGCAATAACCTTTCTGTTTATTTCAGGACTTATTTTGTCGCCTAGTTCGACGACTAGTCCCACGTCGCCGAAAGGAAGATATCGAATAGGCTGACTTTGTTCTTGCTTCATGGTTCAGTCCAGAAACTCAGATGAAAGTGCCTACCGCTTTAATCTCGATCTTCGCCTTCGCCAGCCCTTTTCTCAGCGTTTCCACAAGCTTCACTGCAGATGGTGTGTCACCGTGTATGCAGATTGAGTGGATTTTACCTAGCTTTATGGTTTTGTTGTCTATTGTTTCAACAACTCCTTCAGTGACTGCTTTAACTGTTCTTTCCAAAATTTTTTTGGAATCGTGGAAAATTGCGTTTGGTTTTGCTCTTGAAACCAAGCTTTGGTCAGGGTTGTAGGCTCTGTCTGCGAAGAATTCCGCAGCAACACGCATTTTTCTGTCTGCCGCGGTCTTGGCTAACACGGAGTTTGGGGGTGCAAAGATGATGAGGTTAGGATCTAGAGACTTTACGGCGTTGACTATTGCTTTCGCCGTTTGCTCGTCTTCTGCTGCCTTATTGTATAGGGCTCCGTGAGGTTTCACGTGTTGAAGAGCCAAGCCCTCTGTTTTTGCGAATCCGGCGAGAGCGCCAGTTTGGTAAACCACGCTATTCTCGATTTCCTCAGACGTTAACTTCATTTCTCTTCTTCCAAACCCCGCGAGATCAGGATACCCTGGGTGTGCGCCAACTGCAACCCTGTGCTTTTTAGCCAGCTTGATGGTTTGTGCCATGACTGTAGGGTCGCTTGCGTGGAAGCCACATGCGATGTTTGCCGAGGTTATGTGCCGCATGAGTTGGGCGTCGTTCCCGATTGTGTAGGCTCCGAAGCTTTCGCCTAAATCACTGTTTATGTCGACTCTATACTTCAATGTGGTCGCCTTTTTCTAGAACTTGACGTATTTTGTCATTTCCTCGGTAGCTGCAGACGGCACCGGCAGATCTTTCATAGTCACAAGTCCTGCAGAAGCATTCAGCACTTTTGGAATGGAGTTGATTACCATGGCTATTGTGCCTATGTCGCCGTGTACGCATGGCTGGATCTTCTGGCTGATGTTCGGGAACCCTGTGATTGTTATCGCATCATATTCTTCGTCGACACCGATGTATGCTCTGAAATCTAGTGTGATAACCTCTTTATTGCCGATGAAACCTTTCGCCATCTGCCTTAGCCCCGCAACTTTCCCAGACTCCACTTTTATCTCTCGGCTTTCCACGGTTTTTTCCGCTATGACGGGTTCAGCGTTTTCCACAGATATACTGTCAAGTTTCCATGCAAGAGCTCCAGCGATCATAGCGATTGACTGCTCAAGTCCTACATGTCCCGTTATCTTTTTATTCTTGATTTTGCGGTTGAACTCTTGGGCAGTTAAGCCTGCGCCTATCTTTTTCTGGAATGGCAACCGCCTTGTTCCAGCATTCATGTTTCTAACAGCCTCAATTTTTTCGATCTTTTGGCATGGGGCTGTCAGCGTGATTACAAGCGTATCCATCAAGAAACCCGGGTTTATTCCAGTTCCAAGAACGGTTACGTCATGTTTCTTTGCCAGGGTGCCGAGCTGTTGGGCTAGTTTTGGCTCAGTTAAATATGGGTATGACAGTTCCTCGCATGTTGAAACGACGTTGATGCCGTGTTTTACAATTGAGGCTATCTGAAAATACGTGTCTTTTAGATAGGATGTAGTGGTATGTATTGCGATATCTGGCTTAGTTCTTGAAACGACGACACTCAAATCTTTCGAGATTTTGATTTCTAGCTTTTTCTGCAAGCCTAAAACTTCGCCAAGGTCCTTGCCTATTTTGTCTCCTGCAACTTCAATCGCGCCGACTATTTCCACTCCTTTCTTTTCCAGCAGCACCTTTGCGATCATGCTGCCGACGGCGCCGACTCCGTAGAGAAGGACTCGCACCTTTTTCATATCGAGTTCTCCGTTTAGCGGAAATGCTTTATTATATGGCCTTTGTATAAAAATTCGTTGCTTCAAAGAAGGGCTTTGCCGCATGGAAAAAATCTTTACATTTGTAAACTCTTATATTTGAGGCAAACGCCAATATTTAGGAGGATCCCTCACTTGGTAACCACCAAAAACATAGAATCCAAGGAAATCCTCGAAGAACTACTTGACACTGAAAAGCTCAAATACTGTTTCGAATGCGGCATCTGCACATCATGTTGCCCCATGGCCGAACTGCTTGGAAGAGACTATAATCCAAGACAACTTCTTGAGAAGGTGGTTCTCGACCCTAAAGGAACCATGGCTTCTAACGAAATCTGGTTCTGTGCATGGTGCTATTGCTGCCATAGACATTGCCCACAAGCTCTAAAACTGCCCGAAATCTTTCTGCGGCTGCGAACAAGAGCCGTTGATGATCAGCAGCACACTGAGCCACTAAACAATGCCCTCAGAAAAATAGTGCAAAACATTCCTTTGCCTCTTGTTGCCACAGCAGTTTGTTTACATCCTGAACGTGCAAATCTTGAAAAGAAGAAGATCCTAGAGAAAATTGAAGAATCGTATCTAGAGCATTTGAGACAGAAAAAGATGGAGAGAGCCCAAAAAGTTTCAGAAGGAAAAGTAGCCGTCATAGGATCGGGACCTGCCAGCTTAACCGTGGCTTACGAGCTGAGTATGAAGGGATATGGTGTTACAGTTTTTGAAGCTTTACCCTATGCAGGTGGCATGTTAAGGAAGTGTATTCCTGAAAGTCGTTTGCCTAGAGAGATTCTTGAAAAAGAAATAGGCTTTATCAGGGATTTAGGCGTCGAGATCAAGACGGCCGTTGCAGTTGGAAAGGATGTGAGTTTTAGTGATTTATGGCGTGATGGATACAAGGCGGTTTTTGTCGGCGCGGGGGCTCACAAAAGTCAACATCTGAAAATTGAGGGCGCCGACCTCGGCGGCGTGGTTCATGCGCTTGACTTTCTCTGGAGTGTAAATTCAGGTGGAAATGCTGATGTTGGAAAGAAGGTTGTGGTGATCGGTGGCGGAAATGTTGCTGTTGACGCTGCAAAAACCGCGCTGTGCAAAGGCGCATGCGAAGCAGTCATACTTTACCGTAGATCCAGAGAAGAAATGCCGGCCATCCCCTGGGAGATCAAAGAAGTCGAGGAAGCAGGCGTAAAAATAGAGTTGTTGGCTGCCCCGAAAAGAATTCTTGGAGAAAACGGCAGGGTCAAAGCCATCGAGTGTATCCGAATGCAGCTTGACGAGCTAGACGAAAGCGGACGAAGAAAACCTGTCCCGATAGAGGGCTCAGAGTTTACAGTTGAAACAGACATGGTGATTTTTGCGACTGGTGAAACCCCAGACCTTGGGTTTCTGCCCAGTCAAGTTGAGTTGAACGAAGATGGAACGGTTTGGGTTAATCCGTTGACTATGGAAACTAGCTTGCAAGGAGTTTTCGCAGGCGGAGACGCTGTTACGGGGCCTGCTACGGTTATTGAGGCCATTAGAGCAGGCAAATGTGCGGCGCGTTCGATTGGAAAATATCTTCGTTCTTTAGGGAGGGAGACCTAGAGATGGCGGAAAAGAAAGAACATGAGTCGAAGGGAGAAGCTGTTCAGCCTCGGATTGGGGTTTACGTCTGCCAATGCGGTTTAAATATCGCTGGTTCAGTGGACTGTGAAGAGGTTGCCAAGTTTGCGTCCACTCTCCCCGATGTTGTTTTAGCGCAGTATAATCGCTATACCTGTTCTGATCAGGGACAGGCTGGAATAAAGAACGATATTAAGGAGCATAAGCTAAACCGCGTAGTTGTCGCCTCCTGCTCTCCTCGTCTTCATGAACCTACTTTTAGAAAAGCATGCGAAGAAGCTGGACTGAATAAGTATCTTTTTGAAATGGCAAATATCCGTGAGCAGTGCAGTTGGGTGCACCTCTATGATAGGGCGTCGGCAACGGAGAAAGCAAAAGACCTTGTGAAGATGGCTGTGGCCAAAGCTCGCTTGCTTAAACCAGCCGTTGAGATTGAGGTTCCAATAACAAGGAAAGCGCTAGTCATCGGCGGAGGAGTTGCAGGCATCCAAGCCGCTTTAGATCTTGCTGATACAGGCTACAAGGTTTTTCTAGTTGAGAAGGAGCCAAGCATCGGGGGAATGATGGCACGCATAGACAAAACGTTTCCCACGATGGATTGCTCAATATGTATTCTTGCACCCAAAATGTCCGATGTCGGCCACCATCCGAATATTGAGTTGCTCGCTAACAGCGAAGTAACCGAAGTTAGAGGCTACATAGGCAACTTCCATGTCAAAGTAAACAAGAAACCTAGATACGTAACCAAAGACTGCTCAGCATGCGGCGAATGCGCCAAAGTCTGCTCAATTGTAGTGCCAAACGAGTTTGACGTGGGCTTAGCCATCAGACACGCCATCTACACGCCTTTCGCGCAAGCCGTCCCAGCAACATACCTCATTGACATGAACTCTTGCCTTAACAAAAATGGCGTGATTGTTTGCGATAAATGCATGAAAGCATGCGAGAGGAAAGCCATCCAGTACGAAATGCAGCCTGAAACCGTGGAGCTTGAGGTAGGAACAATAATAGTCGCTACAGGAGCAGATGTATTTGACCCGTCTACGCTTCCTAACTACGGCTACGGCAAATACCCAAATGTAATAACGTCACTCGAATTCGAAAGACTTATCAATGCAGGGGGACCCTCTGGCGGGCGCCTGTTACGGCCCAGCGATGGAGAGATCCCTAAGCGAGTGGCGTTTATACAGTGTGTAGGCTCGCGTTCTGACAGAAATGGTAGGCTCTACTGCAGTAACGTCTGTTGCATGAATACGATAAAAGACAGTTTGCTCATCAAAGAGCACTGGCCTGAAACCGAAATCTATGTTTTTTACATTGACATACGAGCTTACGGCAAAGGCTTCGAAGATCTTTACAAGCGGGCACGCAAAGAAGGAGTAGTCTTTATTCGCGGTTTGCCATCTGAAATTAAAGAAAACAGGAAGACTCGTGATCTCTGGTTGGCTGGCGAGAATACGCTCTGTCAAGAGCTTTACAGAATGAACTTTGACCTTGTCGTGCTCTCGGTTGGGCTGGAATCAAGAAAAGACAGCGAAGTCATCCAGCGTCTATTAACACTTTCACGAAACCAAGACGGCTTCTTCCTTGAGGCGCATCCCAAACTGAGACCAGTTGACGCAGCTACGGGAGGCGTGTTTTTTGCCGGATGTGCTGAAGCTCCTAAGGACATCAAAGACAGCGTGACCCAAGCAAGTGCAGCGGCAGCACGCGCAGGCATTTTGATGGCGAAGGGAAAAATAACTGTGGAAGCTATCACGCCCATAGTGTTTCCAGACAAATGCAAGGCTTGCGGTCTCTGCACTAAGGTCTGCCCATACAACGCCATCACCTTGAACAAGGATTTAAAGCGCATCGAAATTGCGGAGGCTGCATGCGGCGGCTGCGGAACCTGCGCTGCAGAATGCCCCTTTGGCGCCTTGACGCAAGGGCACTTCACCGATGACCAGATCGTTTCCGAGATAGACGCGGTAACAGAGCATGATGCTGATAAGAAGGTTGTGGCTTTCTGCTGCAACTGGTGCTCCTATGCAGGCGCCGACTTTGCAGGAGTAAGCAGAATGCAGTATCCCCCTAACGTACGTATTATAAGGACTATGTGCTCTGGGCGAGTGGCACCGAAGTTTGTTGAAAGGGCATTTGCCAGAGGTGTAGCCGCCGTGCTGGTGGCTGGCTGCCATCTTGGAGACTGCCATTATATCAACGCTAATTACCAGACACAAAAACGGGTTGAACGCCTATGGAAGAAAATGGAGCAAAGCGGATTGTGCAAGGAGCGGCTGCAGCTTTTTTGGGCTTCAGCTGCTGAAGGCGAAAGGTTTGCTTCCAAAATCCGCGAGATGAAGACGCTGGTGGAAAGCGTGAAGCCGGAGGAGATAGAGAAAGCGAAGAAAGTTTTTGAGAAAGCGTTAGGTGGTGCATAAGATATGCCTGAAAGAATAAAGCATGCGCCTCTAGACATCAAAAAAGTGAAGCCGCCTAAAGCGGAAATTCACCTAATAAAGAACCAGTGCAAGGGATGCGGCTACTGCATCGAGTTCTGCCCGAAAAAAGTGCTTGAAGAATCTGAAGAGATAAATGCCAGAGGAGTGCACCCGCCGAAAATCGTCGACGAAGATAAATGCATCCTCTGCAGTTTTTGCAGCGTTGTCTGTCCTGACTTTGCAATATTCGTCCTAGAAAAGAAGCAGGAGGAGACGAAAAAATGAGCATAAAACGAAGCTTGCTGACTGGAGCACACTTTCTAAACGGCGACGTTGCTTGTGCAGAGGGCGCAATCGCCGCTGGCTGCAGGTTCTTTGCTGGCTACCCGATTACTCCCGCGACAGAAATCGCCGAGCACCTGTCGGAGAGAATGCCTGAGTTCGGCGGAATATACATTCAAATGGAAGATGAGATTGCGTCAATGGCCGCCGTCATAGGCGCTTCATACGCGGGCTTAAAATCCATGACTGCGACCTCTGGACCAGGTTTCAGCCTTATGCAGGAAAACATTGGTCTCGCAGTTATGACTGAGACACCGTGTGTAGTTGTGGACATTATGCGTGGTGGACCAAGTACTGGTCAGCCTACATTGCCGGGGCAGCAGGATGTTATGCAGGCAAAGTGGGGTTCTCATGGCGATTACGAGATTATTGCATTGGCGCCTTGTTCAGTTCAAGAAATGTTCAGTTTGACGGTTGAGGCTTTCAACTTGTCGGAGACTTACAGGGTTCCGGTTCTGCTTTTAGGTGACGAGATTGTGGCACACATGTATGAGAAGGTGGTGATTCCACCTCCAGACAAGCTAAGAATTGTTAACCGCAAGAAACCGCATGTTCCTTCAAAGGATTATCAGCCTTTTATGCCTGAAGAAGATTTTGTTCCACCGATGGCGAGCTTCGGCGAAGGCTACCGATTCCATGCAACTGGATTGACGCATGACGAACATGGCTATCCGAAGACACAAAGCTCTGAGGTTCAAGCAAGGCTTGTGCGCAGGCTATGTGATAAGATACGGAGAAACGTTGACAAAATAGTGAGGGTTGAAGAGATAATGACTGAAGACGCAGATGTTGTTGTCGTCTCCTATGGAATCGTTGCAAGATCAGCGTTGAGCGCTGTACGGAAGGCTAGAGCTGCAGGCATAAAGGCTGGTTTTCTGCGTCCGATTACTTTGTGGCCTTTTCCAGAGAAGCAAGTAGCAAAAGCGGCAGCTCGAGCTAAGGTAATAGTGGTTCCAGAGATGAACTGTGGTCAGCTTGTGCGTGAAGTTGAGAGAGTAGCGAAGAGCACTCCCGTGTCTTTTCTTTCTAAGCTGGGTGAAGATCCGCATACGCCTACGGAAATTTTTGAAGCTATTAAGAGGGGTATCTAATGGTTCAGGAAGCTGTGACGCATCCGTTTTCAAAATATCTTCGCGAAGAGATGATGCCGCATATCTGGTGTGCTGGCTGTGGTAATGGCATTGTTCTGAACTGTTTTGTCCATGCTTTGGACGAGCTTAAAGCTGATCTGGACAAGCTTGTGGTCGTTTCCGGCATCGGTTGCATCGGGCGAACAGCAGGCTACACGAACACGGCTTCATTTCACACTACCCACGGGCGCTCCATAGCGTTCGCCACAGGAGTTAAACTGGCAAATCCTGAACTTGACGTAGTAATCGTTAGCGGTGACGGCGACCTTTTCGCTATCGGCGGAAACCACTTCATCCACGCGGCTAGACGGAATATTGGGATAAAGGTGATCTGTGCAAACAATTTCAACTATGGCATGACTGGCGGGCAGCTGGGTCCGACAACTCCTCTTGAGGCGCTGACAACTACAAGTCCTTATGGAAACAGCGAGCACCCGTTCAACCTTGTGCATTTGGCAGCCGCGGCGGGAGCTTCTTATGTTGCGAGGTGGACAACTCTGCATGTGCGGAGACTCACTCAATCTATCAAGAGGCTGATGCAGAAGGAAGGGTTCTGCTTCATAGAGGTCATATCGCCGTGTCCTGAGATTTTCGGTAGACGGAACAAGATGCGGTCAGGGCTTGAGATGATGGAATGGTTCCGGAAAGCGTCTGTTGTGGAAAACTTTTCGGATCCTGCAAAGGCGGACATCACTCCTGACAGAATAGTTGTAGGCGAGTTTGTTGACATTGAGAAGATGAGCTACGAAAAACTTTTCCACGAGAAGATAGCGCAGATAAACGAAAAGGCAATGGAGAAGATGAGTTAGCATGCGCGTCGAAATAAGATTCGCGGGTTTCGGAGGACAAGGCATAATCAAGTCAGGCATCATCACAGCGGCAGCAGCCTGCCTTTACGCTCAAAAGAACGCAGTCCAAACGCAGTCCTACGGACCAGAGTCACGAGGCGGCGCCTGCAAGTCTGAAGTAGTGATCTCCGAAGAGGAAATTGACTTTCCAAAAGTTGATATCCCAGACGTTTTGGTTGTCATGTCTCAGCATGCTTACAATGAGTATGCAGGCAACATGAAAGAAAACGGCACATTGCTCTTGGATCCCGACATGATTCCTGTAGAAATGGAGCTGAAGAATGTGAAGATCTTCAAGGTACCGGCTACGAAAATCGCTGAGGATCTTGGAAGAAAGATCGTGGCTAACATTGTTATGTTAGGGGCTTTTGTCGCCTTGACTGGCGTTCTGGACAAAGATGCGCTTAAAGAAGCAATTCTCGCTAACGTTCCAAAGGGCACCGAAGAACTGAACGTTAAAGCTTTTGAAAAAGGCTATGAATACGGAAAAAACCTGCTGAGTGCCTAAGCTGGCTCTGCAGCCTTTACTTCTGTGTGTTGCAGTTTGGTTACAAGCTTCGACTTTCGGATGCCGACATGTCGCGGTGGCGCTATTTTCTTTGCTTCATTGTAGATGTCTGAGGCAATCTTTCCGAGAACTATTTCTTGTGCAAACTGATCTAGTGTCAATACAGCGGCTTTTTCTTTGATTGTTTTCTCCATGATTGCGCGGATCGTTCTTTCCTGCGAGGTTCTTATCCGTGTAAGCGTAAAGGCTGAGACAGCGAGCAGAAGCTTGTATCCATTCTTCGTTGTAGCAGTGAATATCGCGTCAACTTTGGTTGTTCTTCTGCGGACAAGGCTTCTCAAATAGTCTCTGGAGTACTCGTGCCCCTTGAATATCGTGTGTGCAGTTTTTCCTTCAACCTCTGTTACCTGGAAATACATTTTCAGATATTGGTGAGAAAAATCGTTCGTTATGTCGTAAAGTGTGGCGTCAACTACTCTTCCCACGAGTTTTTCTGCTTCAGCAACGGGCACGGAGCCTAGCTCAACGTTTCCAAAGTAGGGAGGCGCCATCACCGTGTACCATGTTTTGCTTCTCCACTTATCTCGTATACGTTTTGTTTTTGAAGACACGTCTTTCCCTTCGAATGTAGCTTGAAAATTCGCATAAGGGTATTAAAAGGTTTACCGTACAGGCTTTATTTTCTCGATCCCGCTCATGTATTTCCTTAAGGCTTTAGGGACAATAATTGAGCCATCTTCCTGCTGATTGTTCTCAAGTATGGCAACGATTGTTCTGCTTGCGAGGGCGGTTGAGTTAAGTGTGTGCACGAAACCTTTTGGGGCTTCCCCCTCTTTTTCCCTATACCTAATGTTTAGCCTTCTGGACTGGTAGCCTGTGCAGTTGCTGCATGAACCCAGTTCTCTGTAAGCATGCTGAGCGGGCATCCAAGCTTCAAAATCGTATTTTTTCGCCGCCACCGTTCCAATGTCTCCGGTGCACACGTTGACTACGCGGTAGGGTAAATTTAGCTTCTTTAAGATGACTTCAGCATTTTGTATGAGTTCTTCGTGTAGTTTCCAAGAGTCTTCTGGCTTACAGAAAATAAACTGTTCAATCTTGTTGAACTGGTGAGTTCGGAAGATCCCCCGCGTGTCTTTTCCGTGTGCTCCGGCTTCCTTGCGGAAGTTCGTGCTGATACCCGCGAATTTAAAAGGCAGTTTTTCCGCGTTTAACACCTCATCCATGAACATTGCTGCGATAGGGTGCTCAGATGTCGCGATCAGATAGAGATCTTCATTTTCGATTTTGTATAGCACGTCTTCGAAGTCGCTTAATGCGGTGACCCCTTCGTATGCTTCGCGCCTCATCATGAAAGGTGGCTCTATAGGAATGTAGCCCTTCTTGGCTACCTCTTCCATCGCGAAATGCATCAGCGCCATATCCAGCAAGACACCATCTCGTTTCAAGTAGTAGAATCTGGCTCCAGCAACCTTTCCGGCGCGTTCAATATCGATAATGTCAAGGTCTAAGCCTAGCTCTATGTGACCTTTGACGGGAAAACTGAATTTTGGAGGGTTTCCCCATGCCCGTATTTGGACATTGTCGTTCTCGTCTTTGCCGATGGGAACTGAGTCGTGCAACAGATTCGGAAGACGCATAAGAATCCCATGCGCTTTCGCCTCAGCCTCGCTCACTTCTTTCTCCAGAACCGTAATTTCCCTGTCAAGGGACTTAGCTCTTGCTACTTCCTTGACTGCGTCTTGCCCTTTCTTTTTGAGCGCCGCGATTTCTGTGGTGATCTGTTTTCTTTCGTGGCGAAGCTCATTCAGTTTCGTTAAGCCTCGGCGCCAGACCTCGTCATAATTGATCAGGGCTGCAAGCTTTTTCAGGTTTTCAGGGTCTCCCCTCTTCTCGAGGTTGTTTCTAACGAGTGTGGGGTTTTCTCGGATAAGCTTAATGTCCAGCATTGTCTCTCACGGTAAGTGTCGCTAATCTTTATTGACTCTTTAAGTTCTAGCCACAACTCGACTATTTAACTTTGATGAAGCCTTGATTTTAAGCTGTAACGCCGAAAATTGTTTTGAACATAAACAGTTGAAAGGTTTGATCGCGAGGTTCACAAGCGATATGTTTTTAATCTATATATAATCGGAGAAAATCTCCGAAAATCCACTTTAGAGGAGCTTGATTTAGGCTTCTTTTCTTGGAGTTTCGCAATAGAAGTTTAAACAGTTTGATTAACTAGCCTATAAGGACTGATAGGAGAAAGCTCTGCTTACGTTGCTCTCTTTTCCTTTTCAGACAGAAAGAAGTGAGTTCACTTGCTTGTGTCTTCTAGGGTTTTTTCCATGTAAAGCCATTTAGACCTAAGTTGTGGCGGGACTTCCGTTTCGGGATATTCGCTGCGTTCAACAAACCCTACAGAACGATAGAGATTGTGCGCAGTGGTCATGAATGGTCCAGATTCGAGATAGATTGAATGATATCCGAATTCCTTCGCTTTTTGCATTAGCTGCTGCAATAAGGCTTTGCCATAACCTTTTCCCCGATATGTGGGTCGAATATACATTCGTTTTATCTCAGCGATGTTTTTCCTTACTTGATGGAGTGCACCCATACCGATAATAGTCTCTTCAATTTCAAGCAGATAATAGATTCCATGTGGAGCTGAACACAATTTCTCAACCATGCCAGTCACATAATCCCGAACCGACACTGCACTCTTCGCAAGCAAGTCTATTCCAAAATACTTAGTGATTTCTCTCAACATCCAGTCCATGAATTCGCAGTTCAAATCAATTACTTGGGACCTGTGGACACGCAAATCAACTGGTAGAAAATGAACCTTTTCAGCCATTCTCGACACCATATATTGGGATAATCTAATGTGGATTCTGTGCAGTTATAACTCTCCGTTTTTCTTCCCACTGCCATCGTGTTCACCTTGGTTTTGATTAATCCGATTTGCATAATATGAAATTCGCCATGCCATGCGAAAAAACCGAGCCTACATATATCGACAATTTCTGAGCTTTAGCCATTTGGAGAGGCAAGGCTCGGAGCGCGGTAAGCGCTTTTGAATTCAGATATTCCAAAGTCTGCTCAGGTTGCCTATATATAAAATGACAGACTTGTCGTGTAGCCATTACCTAAGTATCATTTCCACAAATTTTTCTGGATTAAACTCTTCCAAATCATCATACCGCTGTCCAGTTCCAATAAACAAAATCGGCTTCTTAGTGACATACGTAACACTCAAAGAAGACCCACCCTTCACATCAGCATCCACCTTAGTGAGTATCGTCGCGTCTATGCCTATACTTTTATGAAATTCCTCTGCCTGCATGACAGCGTCATTTCCTGTGAGAGAGTCAACCGTAAGTAAGGTCAAATCTGGACTGACAACACGTTTCACCTTTTCCAGCTCGCTCATCAGATTCCTGTTTGTCTGCATCCTGCCAGCAGTATCTATCAGAACCACGTCGACGCCATGTGATTTCGCATGCCCAATAGTGTCATAAGCCACCGCCGCTGGGTCAGCACCGTAACTGTGCTTTATCATCCTGATGCCTAAACGCTTGGCATGTTCCTCCAGCTGTTCTATGGAGCCGGCACGGTACGTGTCGCTGCACGCTAATACAACCGAGAAACCCTTCTTCTTCAGAAAACGCGCAACCTTCGCAATGGTCGTCGTCTTTCCTGTTCCGTTGATACCTACGAACACTATGACGAACGGTTCTCTTTTTTCACGTTTTTCTTTAATAGATTCTAAGAGGTTTATCCGGCTGTTTGTTAGCATAACTTCAAGGATGGCTTCGCGCAAGCTACTTTCAACAATTTTCTTGCGGTCTTCAAGCCTTTTGACCTGTACGCCATCTAGCCTCTTCTCCATCTCGTCGCAGATGCGCTCTGCAACTGGAAAGGCAACATCGTTTTCGACGAGGCTGATCTTGAAGTCAGACAGCACAGGATGCAGATTTGCCGCTTTAAGCTCAGTTGTAGTGATCTTGCCTACGAGGCTTTTGAAGCCGGTCTTCAGTTTCTCAAACATTTTGCTGGGCTTTTCCTTCTCTTGTTTCAGAAATCAGGCGCTCAACAGATTCGCGGTTCTTGTTAATCATGTCTACAACTTGGACAAACTGTTGCTGGAGGGCTGCTCTTGTCCTTTCTAGATCTTCTAGACGTTTCTTCATGATTTCCTTGGCTTCCTGCAGTCTCTTCTCTACCGAGACTCCGGCGCCGATGCCTACTATTACCTTGTCTGGTGTGACAAGACGTGCTTTAGCATATGACTCTCCGCCTATGGGTATGAGAAGTTCAGCGTTCTCCCTCTCTTTTTCTAAGCCTTCAAGAGTCACACTTGAATAGTTCAAATCAGCAATCACGGCGCTAACCATGTTGATGCGGGACTGTATCGCCTCAGCCCTCTGCTCCAAAATTCGCGATTCGAGGCTTAGCCTGCGGAATTCTTCGTCACTCTTTTCCGCCAAGTTGCACTTCTCCTACAACAAGTTTCTTCAGTAGCGGGTTCTCAATCTGCTCAGGCGCGATCTCATCAATGCTTACTATCTTTATGTTGAAACGTTTAACGCGGTGTTTGCTGCCGAGTTCCGCATAAACCTTCTCCACGGCATGTTCCTTTTTCTCGGCAAGAATTTCCTTTTTAAAACTGGTTTTAAAGTTTGGCTTATTAGTTTCGCCGACGACTCTGAAGACTTTCAAATCTATCACCTTTCAGCGCACAACATCCAAAGCGTGTTCAATTATAAATGTTTCTGGACCAGTAGTCATAGATCCAGCAACCCCTCCATAACTGTTACCAATCAAGCCTGTCCCGACGTAGGGGATTCCACAGTTCACTGTGCCCGCATCCACAGGAACATTGAGAACGTCCTCTAAGATCTTGCGCTCCTCGTCTTTAACCAGTGGATGAACTAAAGCTCCCTTGTTGGTGGCAACGCCGAGGGAGCCAACATAGGGCAAGCCAGCGATTTCACCACGCACAGCAGGAACCTCCAACGTTTCAGAAACCATGGCGATCTCGCTGTCCTTAAGCCGTGGGTCAACAATCGCTCCATAGTCATTCGCTAAAACCATGTTTCCATAAGCCGTGCGCTTTGTCTCCATGACCTTAATTTTACCATCAAAAACAGATTTGATACTGTTAATTTCCTCATCCAGCACGAGACTTGGTAAAAGGATCCCGTTAGAATTGGCGCAGGCGAAAGCTCCCACGAGAACAGATCCGCCTATAGAAGTGTGGACAAGCTTAACGTTAAGCCATTTCGCCACTCTCTCCGCCTTTTTGAGCGGAACAAGTCGCGGCACTATAACCATCTTGTCTGTTGCCAACGAGTAGACGCCTATGCTTGCGGATCCAACGATGTCATAGAGATAAACAGGCAAAACCGCTCCCCTTCCTATGCGATGCCGACATGGCTTTTCTCTTCAATAATATCAAGCAAGCTTATAGTCTTTCCTTCCAAAGCACATTCAATTCATACATAAGGTAGATATAGGCGCTTAAAGCCGACGCCCATCCTCGGAAAACTTGCTTCTGGTGGGCCGGACCGGACTCGAACCGGCGACCTTTGGCTCGTAAAGCCAATGTCCTAACCAAGCTAGACGACCGGCCCTTCTGATTCTGATTTATGGAGCTTGGATTTAAGTTCTTTACTGATTTTGCTGCATTATTTTGGTATCTTATGTGGGGTTGTAGGCGCTTATTGTCTTTTGGTCTTCGCATGATGAGCGCATGTTCTATGGTCACTGATGTGGCTTCTCCCGCTATTGCGGCCGTTATTGTTTTAATTCTATTGGAGACTGAGAACTGATCCTTTTGCTGGAAGACTTGTTTCTTAGACTATGTTCTGGGGATTAATGATTTAGATTAATGTTTTTGTTGAATTCCACTTGATACCGCAATGTATTTATTCTAGCTTAAAAAAGGTTATCGAGCCTATACAAACTGAAAAACTAGGAGTAAGGCGGTGCAAGAAAATGTCTGAAAGCAATTCAGTGCTGATCGGAAACAAGCCAGTAATGAACTACGTACTGGCATGCATAACCCTCTTTCACGGCGGAGCAAAAGAAGTAAACATTAAAGCGCGAGGAAGAGCCATAAGCGTAGCAGTAGACGTAGTCGAAGTGGTCAGACGCAAATTCCTACCTGACGTAAAGGTCAAGAAGGTCAACATCGGAACGCAGCAGATGACACCCAGAGAAGAGGGTGGCTCGCCAACAAACGTAAGCACAGTTGAAATAACTTTAGAACGCTAGAAACGTGTTTCCCATGCCGGTTCAGAGCTCCGCCGCCCCTCCTTTATTTGTGGAGGGCAGTTTCAAGGGTGAAAGCAGAGCTGTGCAGTTTCTGTTTGAAAAGTGGCATACTGTGCCCAAAGTGTTCAGCTAGGTTAAAGTCTGGAGATATTAGTGGTGTAGATTTGAAGGTTGCTCGTTTGCTTTTGTCTTTGGAGGTGAAGTTTCCCTCTCTTCAGAATGTGTTTTTTCATAGGGCTGTGGATGCGGGTCGGACTTTGGCGATTGTTGTTGGTCCGGGGGATGTTCCTAGGCTTTTGGGTTATGGGGGGAAGATTATTAGGGCGATTAGTGAGGAGACGGGTAAGAGTGTGCGGGTTTTGGAGTTTGGTGTTGATGACCGGAGGTTTCTGGAGGACTTGTTTGCGCCTTTGAATATCGTTACTATTAACACGATATGGTTGCCTGATGGGAGTACGGAGACGCGGGTTATTCTGCGTCGGAGGCGGGGTTCGCAGCTGCCTTTTGACTTGAAAACTTTGAAGGAGATTGCGAGTAAGATCCGCAACATTACCTTGCGTGTAGAGCTTACGGATTAGTGTGGCGGGGTTTTATGAATTTGGATGTTATCGGCGAATGGAAAAGAACGCATTATTCTGTTGACGTGAAGCCCGAGATGGATGGCTGTGAAGTCACGGTTTTCGGCTGGGTTCAGGAGATTAGAGATTTAGGTGCTTTGCGTTTCATTATTTTGCAAGATCGAGAAGGCACGATACAGGTTACTGTTCTGCGGAAGAAAACGAGCGTCGAAGTGCTTTCGAAGGCGGATGCTCTTCAGAAGCGGTTCAGCATTGGTGTGAAAGGCACGGTAAAAAAGACGGACATGACTCCGAGAGGTGTCGAAGTGATTCCGAAGGAGATCAAAGTTTTCAACACAGCTGAGTCGCCGCCAATAGACATCTGTGGGAAAACTCTTGCCAAACTAGATGTCTGCCTTGATGCACGAGCACTTGATCTTTGCCGTGAAGAAAACATTGCGGTTTTCAAGATTCAGCACAAAGCTGTAGAAGCAATAAGAGAGTTCCTGTTTGCACAGGGATTTATCGAGGTGCATACACCACGATTTATAGGCTCTGCCACCGAGGGTGGTGCAGCATTGTTTAAGGTGGATTATTTTGGGCGCGACGCGTTTCTAGCGCAAAGCCCTCAACTGTATAAAGAGCAGCTGGTGATGAGCTTAGAGAAGGTTTTTGAGATAGGTCCCTTTTTCCGAGCGGAGGAGTCGCATACTCGCCGGCATTTAAGCGAGTTTGTTTCCATCGACATCGAGGAAGCGTTTGCGGATGCGGGGGATGTTATGCAGCTGTTAGAGCATCTTATGCATCATGTGTGCAAAACGGTCAGCGAAAAATGCGGCAGAGAGTTGGCTGTGCTGAAGTACAGCGTTAAGGTTCCTGAGTTGCCGTTCAAGCGGTTGACGTATGATGAGGTGCTTGAAGAGTTGAAAGCGAAGGGTATAGTGATTTCGTGGGGCGAGGATATTCCGACGCCTGTTCTGAGAACGTTAGGGAAGATTCATCCTTACTTCTACTTCATTACACATTGGCCGAAGTCAGCTAGATCCTTCTATATTCAGCCTTGTGCTGATCGCCCAGAGCTGACTGAGGGTTTTGATTTGATGTGGCGTTGGATTGAACTTGTTTCCGGTGGGACAAGGGTGGCTTCTAAGGGGCTTCTTGTTAAGCAGCTTAAAGAGAAGGGATTGAATCCTGATTCTTTCCGTTGTCATCTTCAAGCTTTTGACTATGGTATGCCTCCGCATGCGGGTTGGGCAATAGGTTTGGAGAGGTTGACGATGATGTTGACTGGGAAGAAGAATATTCGGGAAGTCACTCTGTATCCGAGGGATAAGGCTCGGTTGACGCCTTAACGCTTTCCATGCTCCTGATGGGAGATGCTGCTGAAAGCAGAGTATGGCATTGACGGCTGTTTTGCTCGAATGAAAATTAACCCCCTTATATATAGGCTGCGGTTCTCAAGTGGCAGACCTTTAATATGGTAGGGCGTGCTTTTGAAGAAAATGCAGAGTAGGTTTCGCTGGTGAAAATGGTGGTGGACGCGCGTCCAATGAGTCATTTAAATGCTCTTTTAATGTTGTTGTTGATCTTTTTCTGGGGGAGCTCATTTGTGGTTGTTAAGATTGCTTTAAATGAGGGGTTGTCTCCCACAGCGGTTGCTACCTTTCGCTTCTTGATTGCAGGTGCATTGTTTCTGGTAGCTATTGTGCTAAAGAAGAGCACAAACCGAGAATACAACCTTAACATCCAGTTAAGAGAGTTGCCTACGATCTTGCTTCTTGCCTTGACTGGAGTGACATTCTTCTTCATTGCTCAATACACGGGAATATGGATGGCTGGAGCCTCGATTGCAGCGATTTTCGTATGTCTGCTGGCTCCGATAATAATCAGTGCTCTCTCCGTAAGACTGCTTAAAGAGAAACTGCGAAGACTCCAGATTATTGGAACCGCCATCGCTGCAACCGGAACATCCATTGTCATTGTGGGGGGAGGATGGAATGCTCAAGGCGGCTTAGATTTACTTATTGGAAGCCTTATTTTGCTCTTGACGCCGTTTCTTTGGGCAACATATAGCTTGCTGGGACGAAAAACTTTGGAGAAATATGATGCTTTCCTTGTAGTTGCATACGTCAACATGCTAGGCGGGCTGTTCTTGGTTCCATTCTCAGTTGCGGAAAACTCTTTCCATGTGGCACTTGGCATGAGCAGCATCGGTTGGTTGTCAATTCTCTTTCTTTCGGTTACATGCTCATTTATTGGCTACCTTATATGGTTCCACGTTTTGAAACAAGCAGGAGCAGCAGCGACCAGTTCCTTCCTCTTCATAGAGCCAGTCATCACAGTAGTCTTCGCTGTAACATTGTTGGGAGAGCGGGTTGACGCGTCCGTTCTAGGTGGGGCATTTCTCATCTTTTTAGGCGTCTACCTTGTTACGAGGAAATAGGCATTCGCTGGTGCTATAAAGCATCCAAGAAACTTTCCCCGAAAAACTCAACGACCTTACGAGGGCTAAAGACTATAAGACTCGCGTTGCGTAGATTCCTGCCCACTTTTGGAATTAAGCCAACGGCATCCGTTCCGAGCTTGCATACCACAGCATGTTCCAGCAAACTTAGTTGTTCAACATCTACGATGTCACGCGTAAATCCCGTGCGCTTTAATGCATCTCTTACTTCGTGTTCTGTCGCCCCTAAAACAAGCAGCCTGTCCAGCAGTGACCTTATCCAAATTCCGAAGATGGCACGTTGCTCTTCCGCTAACATTGCCTTCACAGAGTTGTCGGCCGCAAGGTCGCTGATTTTCACAGTTAAGGGCAAGTTTTTGCATAAGCCGAAAAGTTCTACAATTTTTTTTAATGCAATTTTTCTGCCATCCGCCATTTGAACCTGAAGCTGCTGAATAGGTATTTCTGCCTGAAATTCCTTAGGCTGGAACACGCCAATATCAACGTAGAGATTGTCTACGTTCGGGTTCAAGCCAGAAACTCTTCCTTTAACAACCGCATTCTTCTCGAGATTTTCCAAGCTTTCTGGGCACACAGCAAACTCCTTAGCTAGGTAACGCAGAGCTACGTCTTCGTCCTCTCCAGAGAATGCGATCTTTATCCTTCCAGCAGGTGTAGCTTCCACTTTTTCTAATGAACATCTTAGCCCCTCAAGCTTGGATTTCAAAACATCTTTCACGTATCTGATTTGCGAAGCACTGTAGATTCTGATTGCAAGAGTTACGGTATGCAATTGCAATCGCCGACTAGCGCTATCATTTCCGCATGTAGCTTTCTGATCCGTTCAGCTGCAGAGGATGGCAGCATCTCCTCAAAGTTTTCCAAGGTTCTCTCAATGGGAACACGCTTTGACCCTTCAATCAGCTTGTCTGCGTAACAAACTATTCTTTCTTCAAGTGTCTGAGGAACGTAGACATCTTTTGGCCAGCCAAGCTTTCGTGCCTCCTCTGAGGTGATTCCTCCCCCAACATGCCGCTTAACGATGGACACTATGCTTTCAGGCAGACCCAGCGATCTCGCGATTTTTGCTCCTGTTACTGCGTGGTGGACGCTGTGGGTTTTGGATCGTCCAATGTCGTGCAGAAGCGCACCAATCTCAACAAGCTCTAAATTAACAGTTAAACCCTTCTGCCTGCATGCGCAAGCGATTTCCTCGGCAAGTTCGGCTACGGCTTTGCAGTGTTTGACAACGTTTTTTTGGCATCCACTCTTGCGGAGAAGCTCCAATGCCTCTTCCCGTGTAGGAAGCTTTTCACTCACCAAGCTCCTTCCTTAGCACTTCAACCTTTCTCATCAAAGACTGAACAAACTTTGCATTGTCGCAGTGCATCAATGCCTTGCCGCACACGGGGCACTTGAAAACAAGCTCTACTGCTTCCTCAAAGGGCACGCGCTTGCAGCCAGGTGTGTTGCAATAGTAGAAGTCATGGTTTTTCTCGTATTCGAGTCTGGTGTTAAGCTTCTCGAGGACACGCCGTTTCTGGCTTAATATGAAGCCTTCAAGCTGGTCGGGTTGAAGTTTCCAGTGGAATATGAACCAGCCTGTTTTTGGGTCTCTGGTTCTTCTGAGGCTTACAAGCGAATGGTCATACAGTTTGTACAGAATTTTGCGGACAAAATTCAGCTTCAACCCTGTCTTGTTCGCTATCTCGTCGTCAGTTATCTGCTCCGAATTCTTCAGAATTCCAATTAGCTGTATGGCTTCTTCGTTTCCAAAGGCTTCTGCAATCTTCATCAACGTAGCGTCATCTATGTTGGATAACATGGTGGACCTTTTTGTTCTTGTACAGTATGCGTATACCTACGTTATATATCTGTAATCTTTTGCATAAATCTCTTTTCCAAATTAATATCCTGATTCTTCATTTCTCACGACTTTTTTGCCTCTTTTTCTAGGAATTATCCGCAATTTAGCCGAGTCAAAGGTTTTTGCAAGCTCTTTTCCCTCAAAAAACCTGTCTAGGAAAACGGCGAGGCTGGCACATTCCGAGTGAGGCTGATTTCCGATGGCTACGTTGAAATCTGACACGTTTGCGGTGAAAAACTCGCCTCGAACCTTCTGGCTTCCGACGATGACGAGAACATCCTTTCCCGAGGCTTTAATCCTGCTCAAAACATCGCTTGTCTCGATGTTTTCTCCATAAACCGTAAGATGAACCACAAGTCCACCATTCCGTCTCCACGTGTTCACCACACTCTTCCACGAAGCTCCCATCTCAAAAAAGAAGCAGCCACCCCAGAGGCCTCTGACTTTTTCCACCGTTTCTTTAATCTTGCTGTCTTCAACATCGGCAAGTACAATGCCTGCGGCGCCAAGCGCCCGCGCAGTCAAGGCAACATGCGTCGTCAATCGCACATCCCGTTGCGGTCTATGACCCCATCTCAAAACCACAACCCTAACCATGATAACCGCTACTCTATTTTCTCCAGCTTCCCATTGAGCTTTTCTGCCCGCCTTCTAATATTCTCTGCCACCCCCGGGCTGGCCTCAAAAAAGAGTAGCGCTGAATCTCCTTTATACTCGATTTTGCGGACATCTGCAACTTTGTGAAGCCACGACATAAAAGCCATTGTCTCATCTGACATTGGCAGAGTTAACGACGCGCTGACGTAGTTTTGTAGAAGTTCCAGAATCTTTCCTTCCAGCTTATCGATGTTTACCTTTTGCAGTGCAGATATCGGTACGGGATTTACTGCTCTATCTCTAAGAACTTCAAGTTTCCGAGCAAGCTCTTCTGCAGGAACCAAATCAATCTTGTTTAACGCCGTCAGCATCGGGATGCCTGAAGCCTCAATCTGCCCCAGTGTCTCAAGGCAAACGGACAACTTCTTGTCAACAACATATGCAGGCTCGCTTACATCGACCACGAGGATTATGAGGTCAGAGTATACCGTTTCTTCTAGAGTTGAACGAAAAGCCTCAATCAGCGTCAAAGGCAGACGGTCAATAAAGCCAACCGTGTCTGTGAGAAGAAACCTTTTTCCAGAGATCTCCAAGAGCCGCGTCGTAGTGGAAAGCGTCGTAAACAAGCTTTCGTCAACGGGAACGGTCTCATCTGTGAGGGCGTTAAACAGCGAACTTTTTCCAGCTTTCGTGTAGCCAGCCAAAGAAATCACCGGGAAATCCAGTTTAGCTCTTTGTGCGCGGTGCAAAACTCGTTTTACGCGTATCCTTTTCAGTTTCTTAAGTATGGTGTGAATTTCCTTTTTGACGCTTTCGTAGTATATGTCCACTTCGTAGGCTCCAAGCCCCATGAAGCCAGGTTGCTCTCCTTTTTTAGCAAGTCTAACCTTCTCCTTCGCCTGTGCCAGTTCGTATCTCAGTCTAGCAAGTTTAATCTGCAGTTGTGCCTCTGTCGTGGTGGCTCTTCTTGAAAATATTTCCAGAATCAGTTGAAAGCGGTCGATGACTTCGACGCCTGTGGCTTTTGCAAGGTTGTATGATTGAACAGGTCTAAGTGGGTTATCGAAAATCACTTTTTGAGCTTCGTTTTCCTTCACAAGTCGGGCAAGTTCTTCAACCTTTCCTGCCCCTATCTGGTAGCGGTAGTCCGGATGCCTTGTCTGCTCAAGTCTGCCTACCACAGTGTAGCCGGCTGACACTGCAAGGTTTTCAAGCTCATCTATGCTCGGAGGCTCGTGTCTTCGTCGACGTTGAACTATGACTGCTTTCGTCCAGATGTCTCCTTTTTGCTTTCACCGTCGTTAAGCTTCATCAGATCGCCTAACGTTACTTCTCGGCTTACGGCTTTGGGGATTTTTGCGTCTGAAATTTTTTCTTCTGAGGCTGGAACGATGAGCTTGACTTTCAGAACATGTTCAAGTCTGGAGGCGAGAGTGTTGTTGGGTCTCATTTTCTCAGTTTCAATCTTTCTCAAGAGGGAAACTTTTTCATTCAGTTTCTTGCCCAAGTCCTCATGCGACAGATTGAGTTTTTCCCTTGCCTGCCTTATCTTTTCGCCGTAGTTTTCTACTAGTTCGATGGACGTGTCTATCTTTATCCCCGGTTGGCTTCTGACTGGAATGTTGAGGGGCTGGCGTTTTCCCGAGAGCTTCGGCGCTATCGTTTTAGGTTTTGGCTCTTCGTGGATGATCTTGCCGTGTTTTGAGCATTCATAGCATACTGTCAGCTTGGCTCCTTCTATGAGAACTCGTTGTGGTTGTCCGAAGATTTTGCGTCCGCAGACTTCGCATCGCAATGTTGCCACACCTGAAGCTTTTATTCTGCTAGTCATGTTTATAGTTGTCGAAAAGACAGTACACTATTCATGGTGTTTGGGCGTGGATGAAGAGCTTCAAAGGATCCGAAGCGTCGCGGACTACCAGTTCGGGAAAGGCGTAGGCATCGCGCTCTTCCCCAAACGTGTAAAAATAGAATATTCAAGGAACACTGGAAGGATTCGCTATGTATACTTGGACGGCGAAAGGCTTGCTACGCTCCGCCCAACAGACGGCTTATTCTCGCTCAGCATCAAAGGCGCCTCAAGAATACTGGAGAAAAAAGCCTCAGCTAGATACGTTGTCGCTGTCCGCAACGATGTTTCAGAAATCATCAAGAAAGGCGGAGACGTGTTCGCAGCCCACGTCATCAAAGTGGATGAAAGTATCCGAGCGAGAGACGAGGTTATCGTAACCGACGAAAACGGTAGCTTGCTGGCGGTCGGACGAGTCCTTCTATGCGCCGCTGAGATGAAGGCTTTCAAAAGAGGCATCGCGGTCAAAACTAGACGCGGCTGTAACGAAAGTTAACTTTATCAAGTCTACCTTGGTTATGTTTGAATAGAAAATAGGTGGTACTGTGCGAAGAGGAATAAATCCGCGGGAAGCAAGACGCATGATGCAGCGCATGGGCATGAGCATGAATACCTTAGAAGAAGTAACTGAGGTAATCATACGGACTTCTGGAAAGGAAATAGTCATCGAGGAACCAGAAGTCGCACTGCTGGACATGCAGGGACAGAAAATCTACCAAGTGACAGGGGGAAAGATCAGCGAGAAAACTGTGAAGCGTCAGACAACTATACCCGAAGAGGACGCCCGTCTCGTTGCAGATCAAACTGGCAAAAGCATAGAGGAAGCCCGAAAAGCGCTGGAAGAAAGTGGAGGAGACTTGGCTAAGGCAATTCTGCTGCTTCAATCAGGCTAACCATCAGCCATTTTTGAGCAAAATCGAAAAAAAGGAGGCAAAGGATTGGCGAAAACCAATTATTTCACTGAAAATGGAAAGCCTCTGGTAAGCAAAGTTACCTTCACTGGGGATTTGGAAAAATCAGCAAAAGCAGCCATGTCACTAATCGGAGGACTAGAAAAACTTACCAAAAAAGGCGAAACCATTTTGCTGAAGCCCAACTACAACACCGCCGATCCCTACCCGGGATCAAGTGATCCGGAGTTCATCAGAATAATTGTCAAGCAGCTTTACGGCGCGGGCGCTGGTAAAGTCATTGTTGGAGAAAGGTCAGCTTATCTTGATACTTGGAAGGTTTTGGAGAAAGCAGGTGTCGTTGAAGTGGCGCGGCGTGCTGGTGCTGAGGTTCGGGTCTTTGGAAAGAATGGTTGGCGTGCACTGCTAGATAGAAGGGGATGGAAACGCGTGAAAGTGACTGGCGGTTGCTGCCTTCGCAATGTTGCAGTGGCTAGAGAGGTATTTGAAGTAGATAAAATAGTCTATGCTCCTCTTATTAAGACCCATCACGCCGCTGGTTTTACCGGAGCCATCAAGCTGTCAATGGGACTTGTGAAGCCATTCTTTGATCAGATAGCGTTTCACATGCGCAACCTGCAGCAAAAACTGGCGGAATTAATGCTTGTGGTTAAGCCAGACTTGGTGATAATGGATGCCCGCAAAGTCTTCATTACAGGCGGTCCGGCAAGAGGCGAACTGCGAACGCCGAATTTGATTTTGGCATCGGGAGATCAGGTGGCAATTGACGTTGAAGGCGTAAAGGTGCTGCAAAGCTACCCAGATAGCAGTCTAAGAACCGATGTATGGAATCTAACACAGATCAAGCATGCTGTTGACTTGGGGATCGGGCCTAGAAGTGAGCGGTATTATAAAGTTGTAGCCGGCTGAGCTTACTAGGCTATTGAGGGTCTTTCCACGTTCCGCTGGGTTTAAGTTTGATGTTGCACAATGTCTTCGCTGGAGGCATCGTTGCTAAGTGTTTGATCTAGCAGTAGTGGGGCATCTTGCAATAGACTCTATCATGCTGCCGAGCAGGCAGACGCCTTTCGTTGTTTTGGGCGGTTCAGCAACCTATGTGTCGCTTGTTGCAAGGCGTTTAGATGCGTCAGTGGCGGCGATCTCAAAGGTCGGCAGAGATTTTCCAGACGCTTACCGATGGTGGCTTGAGCAGGAGCGGATTGATCTTTCAGGTGTCTCAAAACAAGACGATGCTCAAACCACGCGTTTTGAGCTTGAATATAACAAGGATTTGACGCAAAGGGTGCTGCGGCTGAAAAGTAGGTCTCCACCGATTACAGTTGACGATTTGCCGCCAAACTTACGGGCCCGTATAATTCATGTTGCCCCCATCGCGGGCGAAATCACATACGAGAATGTAGAGGTCTTGAAAAAAAGAGCCGAAGTCCTGTCCTTGGATCCTCAGGGCTTAGTGCGAAGCTTCAGTGAAAACGGAACAGTAGACGTGGCTGCACTACCCGACAAGCGGATCCTAAGCCTCATTGACATCTACAAGTCTTCTCTTAACGAAGTTCTAGCCGTCACAGGCATGCCTGATATGGAGGCTGCCGTAAAGGCGATTCATGACCGCGGCGCCAGCATAGTCATCGTCACTTTAGGTGCAGAAGGCGCAGCCATATCGGTCGAAAACGCGATACACCGTGTGCCCGCCTACAAACCTGAAAAACTCATTGACCCAACCGGAGCCGGAGACACGTTCATCGGAGCCTTCCTAGCCGAATACTCCCGCGGTGAAGACTGCTCTTGGTGCTCCTATGTAGGCTCAGCAGCAGCCTCCCTAGCAACAGAAGGCATAGGTCCAACTTTTCCTATAGATAAAGATGAAATTTACCGAAGAACGCGGTTGCTTTATGAAAAAGAAATTAAACCTTGACGCGTATTCTATTTGAGAGGCATCTATCTTGGGAAGAATCGACAAAGGAGCAAAATGTGGCATAAGCGGCTGCAGCAGAGAAGCGGTTCGGTCGCTTTCCGCGGAAAAAGTTAAGGCTGCAGGGCTTAAAGTTGGAAGCACTGAAAAACGTGCCTACCTGTGTAAGGAGCATTATAAGGAGTTTAAGAAGAAGACGAAAAAGGAAAAGAAACTTGAGAAGTGGCGATACAGCGCATAAACTAGAAGGAGAGGTGTTTGAATGCGAATACTTCAGCTACATTCCAACTTTATCGAGTTCCAACCTATACAGAAAGAAATAGCGATTGCTGAGGATGCTGAGAAAAAGAGCACGCGGCTGGAAGAGATTTTGGTGCTCTTTACAGCGGTAGAAGAAGGTGATAATGAAGCAACCGCAAAAAGAGCGGTAGACCAAGCGCGAGAGTTCCTTGAAAAACAGAAAGTAAACCGTCTCCTCATTTACCCATACGCTCACCTAAGCAGCAACTTAGCTAAACCAGCCGAAGCCCTGAAAATAGTCAAAACAATGGAAGCTTACGCAAGGGAAAAAGGTGTGGAGACCATCCGCGCGCCTTTCGGATGGAACAAGCAGTTTACCATCTCAATCAAGGGACATCCACTCGCGGAACAGTCGCGCTCAATCATACCCGCCAAAGAAGAAGGAAAAGAAGAAGAAAAAATATCCGAAGCAGCAAAAGCCGAGGAAAAGCTTGAATCATTCTGGTTCATTCTCCAGCCTGATGGAAAGATGATACCTGTTGAAGACTTCGACTTCAGCGGGTACAAGGAACTTGAAAAGCTTGCGAAATATGAAATCTCGAAAGTCAGAGCCACACAGCAAATGCCGCCCCACGTCACCTCGATGAAAAAGCTGGAAATCGCTGATTATGAGCCTGGAAGCGATCCTGGGCACATTCGCTGGTATCCTAAAGGACGCTTGGTGAAATCACTTCTTGAACAGTTTGTCACGGCGAAGATGACGGAGTATGGCGCCATGGAGGTTGAGACACCTGTAATGTATGACTTCCAGCATCCAAGCCTCGCCGACTACTTGAACCGGTTTCCCGCAAGACAGTATCTTCTGAAATCCGAAGATAAGGAACTGTTTCTGCGGTTCGCAGCATGTTTTGGGCAGTTTTTAATGGTTCATGACGCTCAGTTCTCCTACCGCCATATGCCGCTGAAAGTCTATGAGCTGACACGCTACAGTTTCAGGCGGGAAAAAAGCGGAGAAGTAGTTGGCCTGAGACGCTTAAGAGCGTTTAGCATGCCTGACTGCCACGCGTTTTGCACAGACCTGCAGCAAGCAGAAAAAGAGTTTATGACACGGTTCAAACTATGCATCCAAATTCTTGAAGAAATAGGTTTAAGCAGAGCAAACTATGAAGCAGCGGTACGATTCACCAAAGAGTTTTACGAGAAAAACAAAAAATTCGTAGCCTCATTGGCGAAAACCTTCGAAAAACCTGTCCTAGTAGAGATGTGGAAGGAACGGTTCTTTTACTTCGTGCTAAAATGGGATTTCAACTACGTGGACAATCAAAGCAAAGCCGCTGCCCTGTCAACAGACCAGATAGACGTAGAAAACGCGAAGAGATACGAGATCAGCTATGTGAACGAAAAAGGCGAAAAACATAACCCGCTCATTCTCCACTGCTCTCCAAGCGGCGCAATCGAAAGGGTTGTTTATGCGCTGCTGGAAAAAGCCCATAAAGAGCAGCAAGAGGGCAAGGCGCCCATGCTTCCGCTGTGGCTTTCGCCAACACAGGTGCGGCTCATCCCGACCTCTGACGAGTTTCTTTCCCATGTGGAAAAACTAGCTGAAAGAATGGAGCAAAACTGCATCCGCGTGGACATAGATGATAGGGCAATGACGCTGCAAAAGAGAGTTAGAGAAGCAGAAATGGAGTGGATACCGTACACAATCGTTTTTGGGCAGAGGGAAGTCGAATCTGGCTCCTTCTCAGTAAGGGACAGAAAAACGAAAGACCTGCGCAGCATGAAACTTGAAGACTTGATAAAAGAAATCCGAGAAAGCCTAAAGAATAAACCTTTCAAGCCTCTTCCGCTGCCAAAATACCTTTCAAAAAGACCTCAATTCTACGGCTAAACATGTTCGAAACAACAGGCGTCTTACAAAAACTATATCAAACCTTAACTTCATAGACTAGACTTCTCATTGAGAGGGGCAAATCATGGAGAAAGAACTGCAGGTTTACATAGATGGCGCATACTACCCTAAATCCCAAGCAAAAATTTCAGTTTTCGACCACGGCCTTCTCTACGGAGACGGCGTTTTTGAAGGCATACGCGCCTATGACGGCATAGTCTTCAAACTGAAAGAGCACATTGCCCGGCTGTTTTGCTCAGCGCACATGATAATGCTGGAGATCCCTGTTTCAAAGGAAAAGATGACAGAAATAGTCTTGGAAACATTGAGACAGAACAAGATGGCAGACGCCTATATACGTCTCGTCGTCACGCGCGGAGTAGGTGATCTGGGACTTAACCCTAAGAAATGCCCCAAACCAACGATTATTGTCATAGCGGACACGATCGCGTTGCATAAAAGCGAGGCAAAAGAAAAAGGCGTAACTGCCATGCTTTCATGGGTTAAAAGAGATCCAGTTGATGCGACGTCACACGAGATCAAGTCCCTCAACTATCTTAACAGTATTCTGGCAAAAATCGAAGCCAACATCAGCAACGTAGACGAAGCTATATGCCTCGACAAAAACGGCATGGTCTGCGAAGGAGTAGCCGAAAACATCTTCATAGTTAAAAACGGAAAAATCTACACTCCGCCAAGCTATACAGGGGCATTGCCAGGCATCACTGCGGAAGAAGTCATGAAACTTGCCCAAAAACTGGGATACGAAGCAAGAGAGAAAAACATAACTCCATACGAGCTGTTTAATGCTAATGAAGTCTTTTTCACCGGCACGGCGGCAGAGATCATACCTGTAAGGGAAATAAACAAGAGGCTAATAGACAACGGAATGCCTGGTCCGATAACGAAAAGGCTTATGGCAGAATTCGCGAAGCTCGTGCGTGATCCAAGCCAAGGGGTCCCTATCTACAGGTAGAACGATAGCGAAGTATTACATGGGGAGCAGTGTTTAGGGAATAGCGGCGCTGTAGGCGCTAGCTTGGCTTTTTTTCATGAAAAGCTCGATTCTGTTAAGTGCTTGTTCAAGCGTCTCAATTGGAGGCAAGATTACTCCTCTAACGTGCCCAGCGCCATACAAGGGATCAAACCCTGATCCATGAACAAAGAGGACCCCTGTCTCTCGCAGAAGATCAAGCACGAAGTCCATATCCGTCTTCCACTTAGAGCCTACACCCTCAATCTTTGGGAATACATAGAATGCTCCCTCAGGCTTCGCACAGGTTATTCCTTCAATTTCGTTAAGTCTTTTCCACGTGTAGTCTCTTCTCTGCCTGAGTTTCCGGACAGTCTCTTTCACGTGGTCTTGGGGCCCGTTTAATGCGGCGACACCGGCTTTTTGAATGGGAGTGTTAGCGCATAGTCTTATTCTAGCCTCTTTTTCCACGCATTGTTTTAGCTCTTCTAGTTCGCCGTTTTGGTCGTGGAAATAGACGTAGCCAAGTCTCCAGCCAGTCATTAGGTAGGCCTTGGAGAAGCCGTTAAGGCCTATGACTGGGACATCTGTTGAGAGCGTGGCCGTGCTGGTGAACTTCTTTTCGAAAACTATCTGATCGTAGATTTCATCCGACAGCACAGGCAAGTCGAATTCTCCTGCCAAGTCTACGATTTGTCTCACAGTTTTTTCCTCATAAAGGGCGCCGGAGGGATTGTTTGGGTTGATTATGACGATTCCACGGGTTTTCCTAGTGATTTTCTTTCGCAAGTCGTCAACGTTCGGCTGCCAGCCCTCTGTCTCAACGGTTTCATAGGTGATAGGTTTTCCTCCGAAAAATCGGGCGTAGGAAATGTAAGGCGGATACGTTGGCCCGGGAAGAAGGATTTCGTCTCCCGACTCGATAAGTGCCGCCATGATCATCTGGATGCCCTCGGAGATTCCTGTAGTTATGATCATGTCGTCTGGAGAAATGGTTACGTTGTTGATTTTCTTCTCTTTCGCGGCTACTGCTTGTCGAAGCTCGGGCAGGCCTTCAGATGCTGAATAGGCGTTTGCGCCTTCTTTGACAGCGTCCATCAGCGCTTGTTTAATATGTGGAGGCGTGTCAAAGTCAAACGCCACTGGGTCACCGATGTTCAAGTAATAGATTTTCTTTCCGGTTTTCGCGACTTGCCTGGCGTAGACTATGACATCTCGAATTGCATACTCAATAGTGCGTACACGCTCAGTAGTTTTCACTTTACCCATGGCAGGTCTCCATGTCGGAGTTTAGGCTTTGCGGTGGAATAGAAATAAAGGTTGTGTAGAAGCTGGCTTATCTTTGCCATGTTTTTGACTGCTGAAAGCCTTCTTTAGTGTAAACCGTTACTTTCAGCGCATGCACGTCTTGGGTGAGGTAGCGTGTCCAGTCAGAGTCGCATATCATCGTAACTGTCTCGCCCTTTCGAAGCAGGTATCCCCGCGGACCAAGCACAGGAATGGTGCGGTTATAGTCAACCTCGTATAAGGTTCCATTGACCTCTAAGACGATTCGCGTAATTGTGAGGTTTTGCAAGGAATTCAGCGAGTTCGAGAGTGTGACGTTGAAGTAAGGAAGTAGCGCTGGGAGAGTGACATTGTACAAGTCTTTCATGTCGCCAAAAATGAACAAGTCTTCGAGAATTCGCAGCTGCACCGAAGGAATTGACACCAATCTGGAAACATTCAGTCCATTCTTTGTGAAAACCGTTAGCGTCACGTTCTTTCCTCTGAAGCTTGACCAGTTAAAAGTGCATTCAACTGTCTTCTGCTCGTCAGGATTTAGGGTTGCCCAGTTCATGCTAACGTTTGTTTGGTTAAGCTGGATTCGAGTGACGTTTATGTCTGCAAGAGACGTTGCAAAGTTTTTTATGTTGACTGAAAAGTGTTCCATGTCATCAAGATCCAGTTTTACGTCAGTTACATTCCAGACAAAAGCTGAAGGAGTCTTCACCATGCCTGAGCTTGCCTTGATCTCGCCGCTTGTGTAAACGTCAATAGTTACGTTTCTATCGCGATATTGTGTCCAGTTCCAGCTACAGATGAATGTGGAAGAGCGGTTTGCCTCAACCATGCTGAAAATCGTGTTAAGGAAAGGAACAACTCCTGTAAGCCTTATTGGGGCTTCTCCCTGCAACGTCAGGTTTATCTTGCTTATCATCGCATTTGCTGTCGAATCCTCAGAGCTCTTGACCGTTATGTTGAAACCTTTGGTTGTTGTGGTCGTAAACTTGACATCGCTTATCTCAAGGATCACGGTCGGCAGCGTCTCAGTTTTATAGGTTGCCTCGTATCCTTGGGCAGTCTTCACCTTGATAGTCACGTTTTGCCCCATAAAATTTGTCCAGTTCTTGTTGCACCTGTAAAAGTTCATGCCTCCGGGAACCATGTTTTCGCTAGGAAGCGCAGGAGTAGTGTTCATTGTTTCAGAGAATAGCAGTATTTCGGTGACCGTGAGGTTGATCACGGAACTTGGATCATTTTCCACTTTTAAATCAAAATATTTGACGCTTGAAGAGATATTAAAAGTAGGCGTCGCAGTCAGCTTGACTTTTGCCGTAGTGCACCGATAGCCAAGGATTGACACGTTGGCGGCTACCGGCTCGACCCTCAAGGAGTCTCCGGCAAATTCTCCCCAATTGCGTTTGCACATAAAGGTCTGTCTAGCGCCTATGTTCAGTTGAAAGGGAAGCGATGGCAGGGCAGAGGTAACATCAACTGTCTTGTTTAAGGTTTCATCAATCAGCCGTATCGCTGTTACGTTCGTGTCTCGAGCAGAATTTGAAGGGTTCAGGACGGTTACGTTAAAGTATGTAGCGTTATACAGTGGGAACGTGGCATTCTCAATTATCAGCATGGTTGTGTTTTCTGGCATGCTGTAAAAGTTCGCCATAACCCACAAATACGATGCGAGGGCTCCCAGAGTGAAGGAGCATAAAATCAGTATTATAGAAACAAGAGCGGAAACACCCTTTAGATCTCTAAGTATGCGCATGTAATTCACCAGTTTACTTGGTTTTGCTTTATGTCATATTTCTAGGAAATAGATAAGCATTCTCATAAAAGCCTCAAAAAGCGCCCAGCAGTCAACTAGATTCATTAATGCGGCATCATTAAATAGCTACGCTTAAATCCCTATCAAAGTCTAGTAGTCTGCCCCGAAGACCGAAGGGAAACAGTCATGGAACACGACGCCCTGATTATCGGTGCCGGAATCTTGGGTTTATCAACTGGCTACCACCTGAAAGCAGCAAACCCCAAGTTAGACGTGTTGATTATTGACAAGCTCGGCGCAGCAGGACAGGGGAGTACGGCTAAAAGCGCAGCTGCCTTCCGCTGTCTGTTTTACTCGCGCACAAACTTTGCTTTAGCCGACTCGTCAGCCGAGTTCTACAGGCACG
This sequence comes from Candidatus Bathyarchaeota archaeon, assembly GCA_029907545.1. Lineage (GTDB taxonomy): Archaea > Thermoproteota > Bathyarchaeia > Bathyarchaeales > Bathycorpusculaceae > JAGTQT01. Next base: position 66,886 of record JARYLR010000005.1, read on the forward strand.
TCCAAGACGATCTAGGAATTGATCTCAAGCAGAGGTGGAGTGGCTACCTATGGCTTTTTGACAGAGAAGGCTACGGCAAAGTGCTTCCCGTTTTGAACGAGCTGGCGGCACAGGGGTTCAAATACACGGAATACTCTGAAAGCGAGTTGGCAGAGAAGCTTAACATGAAAACGGATTTTGCAGGCGATGAAGAAGCCCAGATGATGGGACTGGGAAGCGTGCACAAGGGAATCCTTATCCACAAGGCAGGATTGATCGATGTTGACTGTCTCGTAAAATTCTACGAATCAGAATTTCTGAAGCTTGGGGGCAAAATCCAGTATAACACTCAAGTCGAGGAAATCATTGTCGAGCCACGTCAACCACTTGGAATGCCTGGCGAACCATATTTTTGGCAGGACTCCGTTGTCACAGGCGTCAAAACCACGAAAGGCTTGATTAAGGCAAAGAAAACAATTGTGGCGGCCGGGGCATGGATAGCTCAGCTACTGGATCCCATAGGTGTTGAGTGTTTCATCAAACCGAAGAAGCGGCAAGTCTTCTCTGTGAAGGCAAGCACTGATGCCCTTAGGAAGATGCTTCATACAAGAGAGTTCACAGATGCCGCATGCCTACCTTTCACGATTCTTCCCAAGCCTTCCATGTACATCAGACCTGCTCCGGAAGAGGAAGCGTTCTGGCTTGCGTACGCTGACGATTTCCCCAGGGCCTTCAAGCTTGAAGACGACCCGCAGCCAGAAGATGACTATTACAGGTACGGGCTGTATCAGGTTGCAGTGAAATATTTCCCCCAGTTTACAAACTGCCAGCCGTTTTCCGCTTTCGCTGGCTTGTACGAGATTAACACTCTTGACGGGCAGCCAGTGATTTTTGAGGAGAATGGTTTAATGGTTGTCGGCGGTGCAAGTGGAAGCGGCATTTTGAAAGCAGATGCAACAGGCAGAATTGCCACTGCACTCTACAATGGTGAAGAGGAAGCGTTTCTATATGGTGGCAGAAGATTTAGGGTAGCGGATTTAGGCTTGAAAAACCGTCATATCGAGCTTGAACGCCTAACAATTTAGCCCTTTCTTGTGATTAGATTTATCTATCCTTAACGCCGATAGTATTGCTCTGTTCTGGATGGATGCCAAATATGGACGGGTGGAACGGCAAGTTTCTGCGAGTGAACTTGAGCAAAGGTAAAGCTGCTGCTGAAAACTACGCTGAAAGCATGGCTCGCAACTACGTTGGTGGAAGAGGATTCGCAGTCAAGATTCTATGGGACGAGCTTGAGTGGGGCACTGACCCGCTTTCCCCTGACAACAAACTTGTTTTTGCAGCTGGACCGCTGACCGGCTTCGCGCTTCCAAGCAGCGGCAAACTTGTTGTGGCTGCAAAGAGTCCTTTGACCGGAGGTTATGGTGATGGAAATATTGGTACGCAGGCTGCGGTGCAGATGCGGAAGGCGGGGTATGATGCTACGATCGTGGAAGGTAAAGCTGAGAAACCCACTGTGCTGCTTGTTGACGATGATGCTGTCGAATTTATCAATGGACAGGACCTGTGGGGTTTAAACTCTTTTGAAACTGAAAAGAAGCTGAAGGAGAGCTACGGACCGACAGCTGGGGTTCTCTGCATCGGTCAGGGTGGAGAAAACCGTGTCCGGTTCGCTAACATAGTTTCCCAAGAGGGAAGAGCTGGTGGCAGACCGGGTATGGGGGCGGTGATGGGTTCTAAGAATCTTAAGGCGGTTGTTTTTATGGGGTCTGCTGAGTTGCGTGCTGCTTATCCGAAGGAAATGCGAGAGCTAGGTGCGGAGGCTTACAGGGAGATTTTGACTAAGCCTAGCTATGCTTTCTGGAAGCGTCAGGGTACGATGATGACTATTGAATGGAGCCAAGAAAACGGCGTTCTTCCCACCTATAACTATAGAGAGGGAGTTTTCGACAAGGCAGACGCGATCGGCGGATTTGCGATGGAGAAAGTGAGGGTCTCTCAGAGGGGGTGTCCGCAATGCAATATGACGTGCGGCAACGTGGTTAAGGACTCGCAGCGGAAAGAGTCAGAGCTCGACTATGAGAACGTTACGATGCTGGGTTCCAACATTGGGCTAGGTAATTTGAAGCAGGTTGCGGCGCTTAACAGGATTGCGGATGAGTTTGGTTTGGATACTATTTCTCTTGGGAATGTTCTCGGCTTTGCGATGGAGGCTTCAGAGAAGGGGCTGATCAAAGAGAAAGTGCCGTGGGGGCAGTTCAAGGCTACTAAGGCTTTGATTGAAGATATTGCCTTCAAACGTGGATTAGGCTATTTGCTGGCTGGCGGCGTTCGCTACGTAGCTGAGAAAATTGGCAGAGGCGCTGATAGGTGGGCAATGCATGTTAAAGGTCTGGAGATCTCGGCTTATGACTGTCATACGACGCCTGCGATGGCGTTGGCTTATTCGACAAGCTCTATAGGCGCGCATCATAAGGATGCTTGGGTAATTTCGTGGGAGGTCAAAACCGGACGCGAAAGCTACAGCACGGCGAAAGTTGACAAAGTTATTGAGCTTCAGAGAATACGGGGAGGGCTCTTTGAATCTTTTACTGTTTGCAGGCTTCCATGGATCGAAGTTGGCTTCGAGCTGGAATGGTATCCGAAGCTATTGTACGCCGCGACTGGCATAGAAATGAACTGGAGTTCTCTAAACATGGTCGCTGATAGAATCTTTAATCTGACTAGGGCTTTCTGGGTGCGGGAATATGGTAAAGCTTGGAATAGAGCCATGGATATTCCGCCTGCCAGATGGTTTGATGAGCCGGTGACGAAAGGCGCGCTGAAAGGTTCAAAACTTGACCGCGCAAAGTATGATGCGCTACTTAACAATTACTACGTGAAAAGAGGCTGGGATGAACGCGGCATTCCTACTAAGGTAACGTTTGAGAAGCTGGGGCTGAGAGAAGTCGCGAGAAAACTTGACAAGCATGTAAAACTGACTGCCTAGACAGCTCTCTTTTCAAATAGCGACGGCGTTCCTAGTATGCTCGGGCGAAGTAGACTACTTTCTTGGCTTCTTTTTCGCAGTAGATGCACTTGGAGAAGACGGTTTCCTTTTCAAAAGGCTCCAGTCTTATCGTAGCTCCAGTTTCTTCTTTTATCTTCTCCTCGCAGCCGGCGTCGGCGCACCATGAAGCTCTGATGAAACCTCCTTTCGCATTTAGGACTTTTTTGAATTCTTCGTAGGTTTTGACTGTAGTGGTGTTTTCTTCCAGTGCTTTTTTTGCTTTGGCAAGCATCCGGCTTTGGATTTCATCTAGCAATTTGATTAATGCGTCTACTGCTTCTTCCTGTTTTACGGCAATTTTCTGAGAGGTGTCTCTTCTTGCCAGGGTTACTTGTCCCTGCTTGATATCTCGGGGTCCTATTTCGACTCTTATCGGCGCACCTTTTAATTCCCATTCGTTGAATTTCCAGCCGGGCGTGTATTCCTCTCGGTCGTCGAGAACCGTGGCTAGGCCTGCTTTTTGCAGTTTTTCTTGGAGTTCTTTGGCTTTGGATGTGATTGATTCGATGCTTGTTCCTTTGTAGGGGATGGGAACTATGACAACCTGTATCGGGGCGATTTTTGGAGGCAGCACGAGTCCTTTGTCGTCTCCGTGAACCATGACCATGGCGCCTATCATGCGCGTCGAGAATCCCCACGAGGTCTGCCAGACATGTTGTTCTTTTTCTTTCTGGTCTAGGTATTTGATGTCGAAGACTTTGGAGAAGTTTTGTCCTAACTGGTGGGACGTTCCCATTTGCAGGGCTTTGCCGTCAGGCATTATGGCTTCAAGGGTTGTTGTGTAGAGTGCGCCTTTGAATTTCTCTCTGTCGGTTTTTTTTCCGGCAAGCACGGGAATGGCTAGGTAGTTTTCCATTATGTCCTTGTACATGTGGAGTATATCCATGGCTTCTTGGTCTGCTTCTTCTTTGGTTGCGTGCGCCGTGTGTCCTTCCTGCCAGAGGAATTCTCTAGTTCTCAGGAAGAGTTTCGTGGCTTCGGTTTCCCATCTCACGACGCTACACCACTGATTCAGCTTTATGGGGAGGTCTCTCCAGCTTCTGACCCATTTTGCGTATGCAGCGTACATGATTGTTTCTGATGTCGGTCTCACGGCAAGTTTCTCTTCCAGCGGTGTGTCTCCGCCATGCGTGATCCATGCTACCTCAGGAACGAAGCCAGCGAAGTGTGCTGCCTCTTTTTTGAGGAGGCTTTCAGGGATGAATAGGGGGAAGTAGACATTTCTGTGGCCGGTGGCTTTGATTTTTTGGTTGAAGATTTTTTGGATTTTTTCCCAGATGGCATAAGAGTGTTCTCTGAAGATCATGCAGCCTTTGACGGATGAGTAGTCGGCTAAGCCTGATTTTAGGACGGTTTGGGTGTACCATTCTGAGAAGTCCTCGGATTTTTTGACGGTTAGTCCCATGTCTGACATTTATGATCTCTCCAAATGTTCGTGTGTGGCTGAATATAATGTTAATGAAGAATTGATTCTTATGTGGGCTAAGCGTTTCGAGAATTTAGCCTTGTGGAAGGCAATCGCCCATTTTCAACCACTTGCAGATCAATTGCAGAAAGAGGCTATTAAACATTGTTCTCTTGTCGTTGTGGGAAAAGCCGATGTGGTTTGTTTCTGATGCTCCGTGGACAGATCCGCGTTCTATATGGAAGGCGCACAATTGCTTGTTAACAAGAACCGATGAACCTGTATAGAAGTGATTTCAACATCTGATCAGCTATTCGGCAAACTTAAAATCAACGAAAGAGCCAGAGACACACTTAACATAATCGTTCCCTTTCTTTTCCCAGAGCTGCATACTTCAATCGCCCAAAAACACATGAAGAAAATCTTTGGAGCAATGAAAATCCGGATACTCACAACAACTGCGAACCCGACGAACTCCTAAAAAGAACATTGCGCTTCTCAGAAGCAAACCGCAAAGCCATCGAAATAAAACGATCAGAAACATTACCATTCAACCGCCTAATCGCCGATGACAAAGAAGCCATGCGGGGAAAACCAGAACTAGGAAAGATGTTCACATCCTCTGGAAAAACGATCCTACACAAATCACGATACCGAAAGACCCCTCGAAAGCCTGTGGCAAAAATCCACCAACCTCTCAGACTATAAATAGGGGGGATTAAACGATTACACGCGCACAAGCATGAACTCGCAATAAGTCAGCCACGGCAAGCTTGCTAAACGCTTAAATCAGCCTCACAATTGTAAAGTCTAAACTAGACAAACTACAAGACAGAAGGCATCCATATTGGAGGAATTAACTAGAAGAACGCAGCAGCTTCTTAAAATGCTTCATGATCAAGGAAGATCCGCAAGCACCTTTACTCTTCACGTCAAGCAAAATGACCTGGCAACGCAACTCGGCATAAGCAGACAAGCCCTTAACGTTCATCTGAGAAAGCTCAGAGACTTCGGCTACATACGCACTGGAAGAGGGTTTATTGATGTTACTGAAAAAGGATTAAACGCGCTTGGGCTGTCTGCTACACCTGCTTTCATACTGATTCGAGCGTCGCCAATCAAAAGAATTCAAGTTTACGACAAAATCAGAGAGCTCCCTGTCCAGAGAGCGTTCAGGATTGCAGGCGACTTTGACGCCGTTATAATGGTGGAAAGAGAAAAACTTGACGAAACACTAAAAAAGATATACTCTGTTGACGGAATACAAGACACACGATCATACGTCACCATAGAAACCATAAAATAAGGAGACAACCCCCTTGAAACTTTTCGAATATGAAGCAAAAAACCTGCTTGCAAGCCACGGAATCCCAACACCCAAAGGCGAATTAGCATCAAGCCCAAGTCAGGCACGGGAAACCGCGGCGAAGCTCAAGCCTCCTTACGCTGTCAAGGCACAGGTGCTTGTTGCTGGAAGAGGCAAGGCAGGTGGAATACTGTTTGCAGGTTCAGCTGAGGAGACAGAAAAAGCTGCGGAGAAAATCCTCAGCATGCAGATAAAAGGGATACCCGTAAGAAGCGTGTGGGTCGAAGAAAAAATTAATGTAAAGAATGAACTATACTTCGGCGTAACAACAGATCGATTCAGTCAAAGCTATGTTGCAGTTGCCTCAGCCTCAGGTGGCATGGACATAGAGGAAGTTGCAGAGAAACATCCCGAGAAAATTGTAAAAACAATAGTAAATCCGCTCTATGGGCTTCGCCCCTTTCAGGCTAGACAGATAGCGAGAAAAATAGGCTATTCAGGCAGTCAGCTCTCCGAGCTGGGAAGAATCTTTGAAAAACTCTACACTCTTGGAATGGAATGCGATTCAGAACTAATCGAAATGAACCCTATAGTGGAAACAGTAGACGGTAGCTTCATGGCAGCTGATGCCAGAATAATAGTTGATGATAACGCCCTATTTAGGCACCAAGAATACAAGAAGAGACTGTGGGAAGGCAACAGTGAACTCAGCCAGCAAGAACTAGAGGCAATGAAAAGCGGCTTAGCATACGTCAAACTTGATGGGGATATCGGTGTTGTAGGAAACGGAGCAGGCCTCGTGATGGCAACCTTGGACACCATTCAATATTATGGAGGAAAACCCGCAAACTTCTTAGATGTGGGCGGAGGTGCAGCATCCGAAACAATTGCGGTTGCCCTCAGAATCGTACTTTCCGATCCAGACGTTAAAACGTTGTTCATCAACATTTTAGGTGGGATAACACGCTGCGACGAGGTTGCACACGGAATCTTGGAAGCCAAAAACAAAGTAGACATAGCTAAACCCATAGTCATCAGACTTGTTGGAACAAACGAGCAGGAAGGAAAACGTATACTCACAGAAGCAGGAATCCACGTGCTGGAAAGCATGGAAGAAGCAGCTCAAAAAGCAGTTCAAACTTCCAAACAAGGAGGAAAATAACTTGGGAATAATCATAGACAAAAACACGCGCGCCATTGTCCAAGGCATAACTGGAACGCAGGGAAACTTTCATGCCAAATTGATGTTGGAATACGGAACAAAAATCGTTGCTGGCACATCGCCTGGAAAAGGAGGAACACAAGTGCACGGTATCCCCGTCTACGACACCGTCGAAGAAGCTCAGGAAAAACACTCGGCAAATGCGTCAATAATTTTTGTTCCAGCGCCGTTTGCAGCCGACGCAGCTTTTGAAGCAATGGAAAACGGAATAACAACCGTCATAATCATTACTGAACATATACCAATAAAAGACGCCATAAACGTTATGGCAAGAGCCAGACAGCTCGGCGCAACAGTAATAGGACCCAACACCCCTGGAATAATCACCCCTGAACAATGCAAGCTTGGAATAATGCCATCACACATTTTCAAGTCAGGCACCGTAGGCATGATCTCAAGAAGCGGAACACTGACTTACGAAATAGCAGCTGGACTAACCAGAAACGGCATAGGGCAATCGACATGTCTAGGTCTAGGCGGAGACCCAATAACAGGGCTAAACTTCATCGACACATTAAAGATGTTTGAGAAGGACACTTCAACTCAAGCAGTCATCTTGATAGGCGAGATAGGTGGCAACCTGGAAGAACTTGCAGCACAATACATCGCAAGACAAACATATCCAAAACCTGTCGTCGCTTTTATCGCAGGGCGCTCAGCGCCGCCTGGAAAACGCATGGGGCACGCTGGCGCCATCGTCATGGGTAAAGTGGGCACTGCGGAAAGTAAGATCCAAGCCTTAACTGAGGCTGGCGTGAAAGTGGCTGAGAAACCAGGTGATATAGCGAAGCTTCTTATGGGGAGATGATTTGGCAAAAAGCATATTTGCCAGCAAGCCTTCTGTATTTCAATCTACCGAGGATAATTGACAATGCCGATCCTTGATCCTCTGAAAAAAACTCTTGCGCAGAAGCATCGGCTCTATATGAAGATCTGCAGGCATTGTGGAGCAAGAAACGCGGAAAACGCTACTAAATGCAGAAAATGTCGAAGCAAAAGCCTGCGCTGGAAGAAAAGAGAAATTGTCAAGTAGTTTTCCTAGAGAGTGTTGACCAGAGTTTCAAGATTGAAAGCAGTGTTGGCGCATCCATTTTTGATTAAGGGAACAGCTTGCCCTGCGACATTCATGCTTTTGAGAAGATCACCACTAAGCCTTATTTCTTCACCACAAGCAACTCCCACGGCTCCTTCATACTGCTTGCTTTTCAATATTTTGGGGACACAGGAACCGCCTGGTAGAACATATACATCGTAGCCCTTCTTTTCAGCGTAGGCAACTGCCTTGTTGATCAAGCAGTCTGGGGAGCAGTGTGCGCATGTGTAGGATGGGGTTTCTGGGTTAAAGGTTGCCTTGCAGCGGTTGTCCATGTATTTTCTGGAGCAGTGTGGCAGAAAAAGTGCTCGTTTTTTCGTTTTTGTGAAGTGTTCACGTTCAATCAAGTTTCGGGCTTGCATTTCAACAAGGTCTTCAAGGAGGACGATGGCGTCAGATAGGTTGAGCCCTGTTGCTTCTTGGACTTTGAACTTTCTAAGCATTCGGTATGCTGTTTCGCCGGCTTTTTTATGCATCCCCTTCTCATAGCCTAGTCTTGCGACTTCGGTGAAGAAGAAGCGAGGTATCCTTGAAAGGTCAAACGTGAACTTGTATGGCATAGGTCAAAATGTTGTGAGAACGTGCGTTTAAAAGTATCTGTTTCTGCATTGTCCCATGATAATGTGATGCGGGGTCAGCTATCGCGTTTCTGGTTCCTCGACATATCCCAGGACATCTCGTAGCGACTTCACTTCTTCGCGTAGTATGTTTACTTCGCTTTGAAGGGCGCTGACTTTGGATTCTGCAACTTTCTTCAAACTTTCGATCTCGATAATCAGGTTCGAGCGTTCAGTTTCCAGCGTTTTAATCTTTTCTCGGAGATTCTTAAGGGTCTGCACTAGTTCCTCCCTTATTCCCCTAATCCGCTCAATCACATTTTTAATGCTTGCTGTCTCATCTTTGGCAACTTCTTTTTCAACCATCGACCTAAATCTGGCTTTGCAGTTCAGACACTCAAATATGCCTACAACAGGCGCGGCTTCTCCTTCTTTCACTGGTTTTCTCATAGGTAGAGACCAAGTTTTGATGATGGTTGCCTTCTCGCCTCCACATTTCGGGCACTTAACCAACCGAGCCCCCCATTTGCTTAATGTCGTTTTGTGCTAAAAATGTATTTTGCATAAAAACATGTATTAAAGCAATGTTTCGCTGTAACGAGAATATCAGCTCATGAACATTGCCCATGATAATAAGAAAAAAGGGGCTAAAGGGATATCTGAAACATCAATCGGTCTACAAGTTCTTTGTAGCGATTTCGAATAGTGACCTCAGTTACCTGCGCGATCTCAGCTATCTCTCTCTGCGTTTTTCTCTCCCCAGTCAAGACTGACGCGATATAACTTGCAGCTGCAGCGATTCCCGTTGGTCCGCGGCCGGAAGTAAGCTTTAGCTCTTTTGCGGCAGTTAGTATTTTGTGGGCGATTTCCTCGACTTTGCCCTGCATTGTCAGCTGGTTTGAAAATTTGGTTATGTATTGACTTGGTCTAAGCGGCGGAATCGAGTAGTTCAGCTCCTTGATTAGGAAACGGTAGCTCCGTCCAACTTCTTTTTTGTTGACGCTTGATGCTTGTGCGATCTCCTCTAGGGTTCGGGCAAGTCCACATTGCCTACAGGCTAAGTAGATCGCGGCTGCTGTCACGCCTTGGATTGATCTGCCGCGTATTAACCTTTCCTTCACGGCTTTGCGGTAAACAACAGAGGCAGTTTCAAGAATGTTCTTCGGCAGATTTAGGTTGTTGGCAATCTTTGTGATCTCAGACAAAGCGAACGCAAGGTTGCGCTCGGTGGCATCTGACACCCTTATGCGTCGTTGCCATTTCCGAAGACGATAGACCTGTGCCTTTTGACCTGGAGATAGGCTTTTGCCGTAGATGTCGCGGTCGTGCCAGTCAATCATTGTTGACAGGCCTTTATCGTGAATCGTGTAGGTCAGTGGTGCGCCGACTCTTGTGCGTTTTGCCCTTTGCTCGTCATCGAAAGCTCGCCATTCTGGTCCCCTGTCGGTTATCTTTGAAGCTACAACAATTCCACAGTTCATGCAGACTATTTCGGCGGCTTCGTAGTCTCGCACGATTCTGTCGCTGCCGCATTCTGGGCAGACCTGAATCTTCGCCGTCTCTGCATGTCGTGCTGGTGGTGCTGGATCGTCGCTTGAGCGTTCTTTGTTGTGACTCAATTTTTCTCCCTTCTTCTTTCAGAGGGGACTGTGTACAACATTTTGTTGCCCAACTTCTCCGGCTCTTTGATCGTGAGTTTTACAGATGCGTATGGAGCGGAAACTGGTCCTATTATGTCGAAGACTTTGCCTACTGGTTTCAGGTTTTCGTCAACTACGGTTTCGCCAATCTTCGGGAGTTTCTTGACTTTTAGTATAATATTATAGCTTGGTGTGACATGAGCAACTAGACCTAACACCTGCAAGCTTTTGAAGTCCCCTCACGAAAACCCACATGCTTCAATGAGACACGTTATTTAAACCTTTCTCCGTCTCACCATTCTGTAACACTCGACGTTTGAAATTCTGCGTAAAAGTCTTATTTGGGTTTATTAGTCGAAACCTTCATAAATAGGGACTGATGATAAAACTGTGCTTTGAAAAAGGGTGAGGCTTATGTCCAAACCGTTTTACGTCAAATTCGAGGTTCCGAAGGAAATCGCAGATGCGGCCTATGAAGCCCTGCAGATAGCTTCCAAGACAGGAGCAGTCAGAAAGGGGACAAACGAAACCACCAAGGCAGTTGAGAGAGGGCAGGCGAAACTTGTGATTATTGCTGAGGATGTTGATCCGCCGGAGGTTGTTGCGCACTTGCCACTTTTATGCGATGAAAGGAAAATCCCCTACATCTTTGTTCCAAGTAGAGAGCAGATCGGTAAAGCCATAGGCATCGATGTCAAAGCAGCCGCGGCGTGCATCGCCAAAGAAGGAGGAGCAGCCGGACTGGTTAAGGAACTCAGCACAAGAATTGAGCAGGTTAAACGAGGAGCTCAATGATGAGTAAGGAAGAGAAAACGCAGGCACAAGATGTGCTTACACCGGCAGAGGTTATTCAGGTAATTGCAAGGACAGGTGTGACAGGCGAAATCTCGCAGGTGCGTGTACGCATCCTAGAGGGCAAGGACAAAGGGCGCATTATCACGCGTAATGTTAAAGGTCCGGTTCGTGTTCAGGATCTTCTTATGCTTAGAGAGACGGAGAGAGAAGCTAAGAAAATCACGCGGTAAAGAAGCGTAAGAGTGGATTGGAATGCCGAGACCAAGGAAATGTTCTTTTTGCGGTAGCGAATTTCCGTCTGGAACAGGGATGATGTACGTTAAGAATGATGGGTCGATTCTCTGGTTTTGTTCAAGCAAGTGTAGAAAGAGCTCGCTTAACTTTGGAAGAGATGCACGGAAGCTTAAGTGGACAACGTATTTTGGCAAGGAAGAGAAAGGAAAAGCATAGTTTCTAGAGAAAAAGTAGTTTT
>JARYLR010000006.1 GCA_029907545.1 Candidatus Bathyarchaeota archaeon
TGCATAGTTGTAGGCGGAAGTGTATCTGGCGACACGTTATGGAATGTGATAAATTATGGAACCAACCGAACTTACCTGATACTTAGAGAAATTGGATACAGCAGTGATGAAATCTATTTGATGCACCAAGAACGTTACAGCCCTGAAGACGTAGATGGTGACGGGCAGAACGATGTCGATGCCAACTCAACAGCGGCGAATCTTCAATGGGCTATTGAGTCATGGGCAAGGTACCGCGTAAGGCCCACTGAACCCTTATTTATCTACCTTTTTGATCATGGTGATTTTAACCACTTTTGAATCAACATATGGGAAGAGGTGTCAGATTCAGATCTTGCAACATGGATCTCAAATCTGGAAAGTGCCACAAACGCCTCCGTGCATGTGATTTATGCAGCTTGTCAAAGCGGTAGCTTCATAGATACCTTGTCAGCATCTGACAGGATAATCGTCACTTCATGTACGAGTTATCAATTCTCGTATGTTTATGAAAAATGGGAAGCTTTCTCCGTGCCTTTCTGGAATAGCATCAAATCTGGCCACTCTATTATGGACGCATTCAATTACGCATGCCAAATAATGGCATCGACTACACAGACTCCTTTGTTAGACGACAATGGAGATGGAGTCGGTCACTGTGGCTATTTACCCAACAACGGCGATGGTGCATTAGCCGCAAACACCTACATAGGACACTGTGAATGGCCATATCCATGGATAAGCTACGCAATCGCAAAGCAAACATTCACATGGCCGCCGCCGTCAAGTGTGACTTTATGGGCTAAAGTTGAGAACAAAACTAAACTGGCGCATGTAGCAGTTTACATGCAGCCGCCCGACTGGAACCCACCAGACACGAATGGCACACTTGTAGTTCCTAACTTCGAACGCTTCGAGATGACTGACCCAGACCATGATGGAAACTGGACAGTAAACATTCCCAGCATCAACTTCATAAGCCACGCTTCTGGAGCCAGCAAATTCATATTTCTCGTTACGGCGGAAGAAGAAAATGGCGATACAGCTACTCCAGTAATCATAGAAGTTGAATTCACCGCTTCAGGCTCTCCTTCAGACGACACCGAAGCACCAAAAGTATACGTTGAACGCCCCTTAGAAGAAAGCGTAGTATATGGCACGATAGAGATTAACGGCACCGCAACTGATGATTCATGCCTTCAGAAACTGGAACTACACATAGGTGATAACTTGGTGGACACGCTTAACATCGGCTTCTACTCGGTTTCATATTTCGCCTTCAATTTCAACACAACAACCATTGAGAACGGAGCGATTGAAATCCTCATCAAAGTCTTTGACAGCACAGGCAATACCAGCAACCAGTCATTAACAGTCTACGTCAACAACTTCATTCATGACGTAGTTGTCACCGATCTTACGCCCTCTTCAAATCTGGTGAACCAAGGTGAACCAGTGAACGTGAGCGTTACAGCTGCCAACCATGGCGCCTACACAGAAACATTAAACGTTACTCTTTACGCAAACTCAACAGCGATTGCATCGCACGTCTTGATACTGGAACCGGGAAACTTTGCAACCGTCTCTCTTCCATGGAACACAACAGGTTTTAATAACGGCAACTACACCTTAAACGCCAAAATCTCATCTGTCATAGGGGAAGTGGATACTACGAATAATGATCTTACATTAACGGAAAATTCATTCACAATAATCCCAGAGTTTCCATCAGTCATTATTCTGCAGCTATTCATGATTCTTACAATGCTTGTTATAATCTTAATAAAGAAGAAAACCGCAAAAATGAAAGCTTAAATCATTAAACCCTATTTTTCTATTACTTCGCAATCGACTTTTCCGTTAACAGCGACTAACAGAAGTTATGGGTTAGGTTTAGATCTCGGTTTAAATTCTCGGCTAATTTCGCCACCAGAAATTGCTCTTAATTTTCTTATATGTAGCCGATTCTCCAATGTAGCTTCTTACCGCAGTGTGGACACTGCCAGCGTTTTTCTTGAATCTTGAGCCACTCGTCAACTCCTAAACTCTTCATCTCTTTTAAGTTATCAATAACTGCTGTGTGATGTGCTTTGCCATTCCGCGAGAAATCTATCAGTTTTTTGCAAGGAAACTCGGTACATTCAAAACACCAAGTAACCTTTTTCTCCTTGGCGCATTTACGAAAATCGCAATCCCGAGATTCAGCTGGCAGATATAGGCGGTAGGCAGAGGATAAACAGCCTTCACACGCAACTTTTTCGGCAGGAATATTGCGTGCCATAGCCAACTTATTGAGCAGCACCAAATCTTTATCCTTGAAGGCGCAATAGGTTGAGCAGGCGCCACAGTATAAACCGCAAATGCCAGCCAATTCTTTCATTTCAGCTCCCACTCGTGACATTATTACTTCTCGCTATAGTCCTAAGGTTTCTCCTACAATTATTACTGCTATGTCGATGGCCCTAGGTTTCTTTTCAATTATGGTGGTTATGTTGCATATTCTGTTTTCTGCGTCGCAATTCACACACCTGCCAATTTTCACACATGGCAACAGTTCCCATCCGCGTTTTTCTCTGATTCGTCTGGCGTTTAGAGGTGCCGCTACATTTCTGATTCTCTCGAGAGCCTCATTGAGATTTTTCACTATCTTGTTGGTTCCTACAACAATAATCGCTTTCTTAGGTCCAAAAATCATGCCCACAACCCTGTTACCTGTCGCGTCCACGTTGACGATTTTGCCATCCATCGTTATGGCGTTCGCACCCGACAAGAATACGTCGGCCAGCAAAGCTTTTTTGGCTATATTCCTCCGCTCTTCCTTTGGAACGGTTGGAGAAGACTGTTAAGGTGTCAAATGGGAAATTGAAGGTTTTAGTGGCAGATTCGCAGTATTCAAGCAGAAGGCTCAGAAAGAATATTTCCACACATGGAATAGAGCCTATAATACCATATCCCTCAAACCAAAAGCCCATGGAGGAAGAGTTTCTACGCATTGACAAGCACTTCAAAGCCCATGGACCTGAAAGGCTGAAAAGGCTTTACGCCCACAGGTCTTCAGCAGAAAGAACCATTTCAAGGCTGAAACAGCACCTAAGCCTAGAAAACCACAGAGTCAGAAGCCTAAGAAACATCCTAATACACGCTTTGCTATGCATAATAGCCATGCTACTCACAGCCTTAACAGCCATAAAACTGGGAAAGCCAGAACAAATAAGATCCATAACAAAACTAGCGTAGAAATCAACACAAAAACATCAATTTAGCAACAGCCTAGCGCGCGAGGCAGAGATAAGTCAAATCTTCCATACAAACTGGAAGCTTATGGAAGCTTAACAGATTATCTACACAGACTTCTTTCTCAATCTAGTAAACCAATAATTCTTGCTGGAGACTTTAATGTTGCACATAAAGAAGTTGACTTAGCAAGGCCTAAAGAAAACGAAAACAATGTAATGTTCACCAAAGAAGAAAGACAACAAATAGACAAAATAATTCAACTGGGCTTCATCGATGCTTTTAGAAAAGTTCACCCGAAAAATGGTTACACTTGGTGGTTCAGAGGCTTTAACGCAAGAGCAAAGAACATTGGTTGGAGAATAGGCTACATCTTCATATCAAAGCAACTAGAGCCCCTAATTGAAAACGCCTTTGTCCCAAACTTAGAAATTTCAGACCATTGCCCAGTAGTCGTTGAAATCAATAAATTTTAAAATCCCAAACTGTTTGCTATAAAGGCACGTATTAAACCCTTCTGTTCTTTCTGTTAAGAGACACTAATAGAACATCGTTGCTGGAAGATGTCTATAGTCTCGATGAATACGTGAAAACGAAGGGTGAATGTTTGAGGCGACTTAAATCTTAAATTGTTCACTGTGCATAATTATTTTTGCCCTTGATTGAAAAGGGCGGAAAGAGAACAAAAAGGGAAGAGAGTTGAGGGGTTACCGAAATAAAGTGAAGGATTTTGAGATTGCTTATTTTACATTGCTAATGTTTTTATTATTTTCGACGAGATTTGGCGGTGGGTTGGCATATTATTCGTTAAACTCTAGAGTCATTAGAGTTCCTACAGATTATACGACCATTCAAGACGCTATTAACGCAGCCGGTCCAGGTGACCTTATTCTCGTGTTAGTCGGGATATACAATGAACACATAACAGTTAGCAAGTCTATTAAACTCATAGGAGTAAATAAAGCAACAACTATAATAGATGGCGGAGGAAACGGAAAAGCAATAACAATATTGTCGGACGATGTCTTAGTAGATGGTTTCACAATAAGAAATGCTGAACGTGGCATCCAAATAGATGGTGCCAGTAATGTCATAATAAGCAACAACATCATAATTGGAAACAATATCGGCATATATGCAATCACCTCAGAGTTAAAGGAGGGAAATTTATTTGCGAGGAACATTATTGCGAACAACGGGTATGTTGCTATATATTCGAGTAATAATTCGATACTTGAAAATTCCTTTATAGGAGGACGTATCGAGTTAGTTATGTGTGGTGGGAATGAAATTCACCACAATAATTTTATTGATTGCAACGTATTAGAAGACTTGATAACCGCTCCAAACTTTAATAATTGGACTGGAAATTACTGGAACACAAATGTGTATCAGGGGATTCCAGGTAGCGATGGAGATAATCAACCACTTAACACTCCATATGGGTATTTTCCAATCATTGTGGAAAACGATATTTACCAGGTTAGCCTTGTTAGCAATTCTACATTATCGAACATTGAATTTATGCAAGTGGAAAAGAAAATGTCATTTAGCATAAGTGGAGTGATTGGGACCAATGGCTTCTTTAATGTGACGATTCCTAAGGATCTTATGAGAGGTGAACCTTGGAGGGTGATGGTTGATAGCGTAGATGTGACTTCTCAAGCCGTTATAACAGAAAACCAAACACATACGTCGATACACCTCACATACGTCCATAGCGCTCATAAAGTTGAACTAATCGGAACATGGGTTATACCAGAGTTTCCATCAATTTCACTTCTGTTTACTACTATATCTCTCGTAACAGCAACCGTAACTTTTATGAGAAGATTTCAAAAGAACATGAAATCAGCGTAGGATGATGAAAATGAAGAATTGGACGAAAATATTCACTTTAATAAGCCTAATCATCGTTTGGATCTTAAGCACTCCAACTGTTAGAGCCGAGGAACCAGCTTTAGTTAGCATACTTCATGCTTTAGGTTTCATGAATACGGTTGAAGTAACTGTGGAAACCTTTGTTCCTGGAACCTATAATATTACACTCTACGCAGAGTTTGCCGGCTATCACAACTCTAATGAGTTAAGCTGGTATCCGGTAAATACAAGCGACTACAATCTGATTTTCTCAGGGTCGGAGGGTAATTACGGATATGTTGATCCTCCGATTTCCAAGCAGTTTGTTGCAAAGAGCAAGTTCGGGCTGTCATTCCTCTCAGGAGATGGGAGAAGATACTATATGGAAACGAGCAGAAATCCAGACGGCATTAAACATGCCAAAGTATACATAAACATGGACGATCCTGATATGTACCTAATAGGATTTGAAAACCTATACAACCAGGTATCCGATAGAGACTATAATGATATGGTATTATCACTGGAACTGATAACACCTTCTGTAGTAAGCATTAACGGAGTAAACTGGCTTTTTTATAATGCGACTAACAATAGAGCTATGATATATCTAGACGGTGGATATGCCTATTGGACTTATGTTAAAGTTTTTCCATATCTTCAAGACAAAAAGGCGGGAGAATCTCTTTTTATTCATACAATGATTTGGAACGGTTTCGACGTAATAACCAACAAGGATTGGTTTGAATACAATGGAAGCGAGACCTCTGTGAAAGATGCTGCAGAATGGCTCTTAGAGAGATACTATAAAAATGTGTTCCTATTTGGATATTCAGCCGGAGGTGTAATTGTAGCATATGAAATCCAAAAAGAGTATGCTTCAACATTATTTTCGGCAGCGGTTGTCGCCTCAGCACCAGTGAATTGGGATCCCCGAACTGCTCCAATTTATCAATCTGCTGATACTGCCTCAAAAGATAAGGTGGCTACGTGCTTCATAGCAGGCGTAAACGATACAGTTACTAGTCCACCTATTCCCGATCAAATGATGGTGTATTATAATAACGCCATAATTCACAAAGAATGGCATAACTGGACTGATGGGCATGACGTGTTTAGCTATACATGTTACGACCATCCCGGGGAAGATGTTATAACGGCTACATTAAACTGGTTTAATGCAGCTCATCCGCCGAATATCCCGTTGAAGCCTTCTGGCAGCATCTCCGGTTATACGGGCACATCTTATCCATATTCTACATGCACAATTGATCCTAATGGAGATAACGTCTATTATATCTTTGACTGGGACGACGGTTCAACCACAACTATTGGCCCATTTAATTCCGGGGTAAATATCATAGCTTACCACACATGGGCAACCTCTGGAACGTATAACATCACTGTTAAGGCGAGGGATATGTATGGGAATGAAAGCCCATGTTCAGAGCAGCTCACAGTAACAATCACCAGCGGTGGTGGAGGTGGCGGTGGTTGTCCAACGCTTTTCTCTTGGAATGGAACAGGCTACGCTGAGGAGGCGTTACTGGATATTCATGCAAGCCAAGACGTGACAGTTGACTATACGCTTGAGCACTTGAAGCCAGCGGGCAAACTCTGCATGCTTTCATTAAGAGAGCTTGACAACTACACAAGCCACATAGACTACGTTAAACTCTACGCTGTGGATGCTGAAGGAAACTGGCATGAATGCCGATTAATCATAGCAATACATAGTAAATTCGGACCTGTAACGGCACAACTATCATTAGACGACAATGTAAGGGTTGATCTTGCCCCATCACAAAGTGTGGAGCTATTCTTCATAACCTCAAACGACATAAACAACATACAATACTTCATATTCGAACTCAACGGCTACAACGTAAAGGCGCTACTAACCTAAAGATCACTTAACGCAAAACAACTTCCCACTTTTCTTTTATAAATCCTAAAATAATGAGCAAAAAATTGGAGTTCTCTAAATTAGCAGTTCTCCAAATGTTCCGTTAGTAATGTTTAATGGTATGCATTTTCTGTTTATGTTAAAGCGGCTTTTAGTCTGATTTGTGTGAGTTTGCGTTCAATTGCCTTTTTCTGTTTTCCTTTTTCGAGGAGGGTTATGAACAGGTGGATGTGGCTTGTGCGGATGTTTTGGTCTAGGTTTTCGCGCCCTTTCTGCAGAATTTTTGCTGCGATTTCCTCCACGTTATGCAAGTCCGTGAGGTCTAAGCCCTGCTCGTATGCAAAGCCCATTAGGCTTTCGTATACGCCGTCCTTCTCCAACAGCTTTGTTAAGCGGTTGACCTCCTCGACAAGCTTTAGGTGTTGGCTCTTCAAAGCCTCATAATCCTCATTGTTGCGGGCTGAAGCCTCAAAGCCCTCAAGCTCAGCCAGACGCTTCTGTAGAAGCGTGTTAACCTCTTCGCTTATGGACTTGCCCTGAGCAGCTAACGCTGTCTTAAGCCTCGTGTAGACTTCTCTTTCTATGCTGAAGGATTTGACAACAGTATCCGCATACTTTCTCGGCCTCGGCAAGGCAAGCGCCTTCTTCAAGGGAAAAATATGAATTAACTAAATAATTCGCATCCACACCCCCTTTAGGAGCCCTATTCTATACTATTTGATGTATACTATTACTCTCTATGCCCCGCAAATTTTAGTTAATTAACAGGAAAGCTATTAGAAAACCCGCCAGCCCCTCGCCCCAAACCATGGAAAAAATGTTCTGTTAAGCACAATTAACAGAACCAGCAAAACACGTAAGTTAATAACAAAAATTTTCAAAAAGCTTCGAAAACGCCATTAATAGCTTAGCTTGCCGTTCCAGAACAACAAATCGTCTACATCAGCAAAAGCCGAGAAGGCTGGCGGGAAACCTACCGCACCTTAGCCGAACCATGGCTGCCCCCCGCAATTTTCAAAGCCATGAAAAACCGTTAAAAATTGCATTCAAAGGACTAGTCCACTCGTGCAATTTTTTAACATTACAACCCGGGTTGTAAAGTTGCTCCACCATAGTGGAGCGCTACAATGCATTCGCCTTCTCCACCTCCATTGCCACCCGGGTGGCAATGTTGCCTCTTTGCGCACATCAACTGCGGTTCTTTGCTTCCGCTCTCCCCCTTAACATGGCTGGGATTTGAACATACTGCCGTTTCGTTCCATACAACACGTGTTGTAATGTTCGCATTAAACATTGCTGGGATTTGAACCCTTTTGATACCCGATAAAAATCGCCAGTTGATGTTGAGTTTGCAGATTAGTCTCAGCGTGCAATTTTCACAGTTATTAATACCTCAGCACCCAAGCTTGTCCTGTTTTGTCTGTGAGATTCGCTAACCACGCCGACGGTTCAAACTCTTTTCAGTGTCCTTGGAGCGGCTTGAAGCCCGCTTGGTGGGTTTCTGTCGCACATTTATCTTTTGAGGTGGGTAAAACGCATTTGAAAAACGTATCCTATAAAATGGAAAAAGAACTTGTGGAACTGCTGAGAAAGGTGTGTAAGGCTAGAGGAGAGACTGTCAGCGGCTTCACGCGTAGAGCAGTGCTCATAGAATTAGCGAAACTCGGCTACTTGGACGGCGAAGGACGCAAAGCCCTAGGCTTTGGAGGTGAAAGCCATGGATGAAAAGGACATTCAGCTTGTCAAACAGATAGTGCGCGAAACGGTTCATGAAATCTTGGATGCTGAGGTTTATGGCAGAATTTTGGATTTGCTGGATGCTGTTGAGGCGGGCATAGTAGGCTTTAAACAGCAAATGGCCAATGAGAAAGGCGTTTCAACAATGCCTACGGCTGTTAAAGAGGAAACCTTCACATGCCTAAAGTTTGAGCTTATGAAGGGCTCAAGGATAGGCGAGTATGAGGTTGCCTACAAACAGCAAAACGCAGAAGCCCAGTGGCTCCACGCCTACAACATTCTGAAACAGGCAAATGCCACAATAGCCAACCGCTACTATGGAGAGGGCTACGGCTACGCGTATTGGCTATACGGCGAGGACAAGATCTACCGCCAAAAACTAGGCCAGAAACATTCATAGAAGAGGGCTACGATTGCTGCTTTGCTCTATTTTGCTATTTATCTAGTGGGTGAACAGTAAGCGTGCAGATCCCAAAAGTTGAGGAAAGAAGCATAATAAGCGCATCAAAAAACGGCTACATGCAATACTCGCTGACGCTACCCAAAAAGTTCGCTGACACGCTAAGGGCTAAGGGCATAACAAGCCTATACGTGATGTATGGCGAAAACGTCCTCATAGCCTTCTCATCAACCATCAAAAAAGACGAGTTAATGGCGCTTCTAAAGCTCCACACAAACCTCGAAAAGCTACTCGCAAAGGAGGCATAAAAATGGAAGGGGCCTGGAAAACCCAAGAGAAAAATAGTGTGGAAACAAGTTGTTTAAAGGTTAAGGCTAGCTTGGCCAGTGTTTTGCATTCGTTGTTTGTGGCGCGTAGCGATTGCTATGCCTTGCAACTTGACAGAGGCGGCTACGTTAAGGTGGATGAGCCTTTAACAAGCTTGGTTATGGCGCGTCATTTGAGGGGTGAGATAACTGTTGGAAGCTATCAGCTTGATGGCAACAGTTGTGTGAAGTGGTTGTGCTTTGACCTAGATCCGGAACGGCTTTCAGATCCAAAAGAAGTTGCACAAAAAATCTTGCAAGTCTGCTTTGAAGGGCAAAAAGAAGAAGATGGCATCGGGAGGCCTAGAATTTGGTCCAGTGCAATTCTGCTTGAAGCAAGCCGATATCCCGACCCAAGCTACCACATCTGGGTCCTGTTCAGCCTGCCTACACCAGCCAAGGCGGCAAGATGGCTTGGGCTTCGCATTTTGGAACTTGCGGGGTTAAATCCTAAACAAGTTGAGGTCTTCCCGAAGCAGAACGAGCTCAACGCCGAGAGAAGCTTTGGCAGTCTAGTTAAGTTGCCTTTTGGTTTTCACCGTGTTGAAAAGAAGTGGAGTCGCCTGCTGAATCCAGAAACGTTTCAGCCCTTGCCAAGTGAAGTTATACTTGACGTTTGGGGAATCAGCTTTCCCGAGGCTGACTTAGCGAAAATCTTGGGTTTCGAAGAGAAAAGACACGTGCAAGCCAGTCACGAATCCTATTCTCATCCCACATCTTTGCCTTCGCAAAGAAAATGCTTTGGACGCGGTTAGCCTCAGGCTCTGAACGCGGTTTGCCCACTAGCGCTAGTATGCCGTTTTCTCTGTCAAGCCAAGTAACCGTGAAATGTTCAGGCAGAAAAGAAGAAAGGTCTTGGCAGAAGCCTAGAACATATTCGCCTCCAACCGTGGGTTCAGCATTCTGCTCCGAGACATGAAGCCTCTCCAAGATCTGAATGTTGGCTTCAGGAACGCCGGGCACCGCCACAAGACTAAGCTCAGCGTTATGTAGCCCGCGTGGCACTTTCCCGTCGACGACGTCGATAGTGTCGTAGTCTGCGCCGACGCTGACGTGTCTGATCAAGCCTTTGCGTATTTTGTCTGCTGTTTCTTGGTCATAGATTTCAGCCTCATACCAGAGGTGCTGCCCCTCCCAGTCGGTCTTGACTATTTTTCCCACCGCGTTCGGAACCGCAACATGTTCAATGTAGACTGGCGCTGAGACGAGGTGGCTTGCGAAGGCTTGTAGTTCTTCAAGTGTGTAGATGTTGAAGTTGCGGCTCATTCCAGTTGTTAGCGCGATTCCTTTGACGCGTAGAGGTTTGTCAGATGCTTTTTCCATAACCTTGAACGGCAGCACTGCCAAAACATGTTCATGTGTCACGTTGTCTTTTTGATGCTGGCTGAACCAAGCCTTTGCCTTTTCAACTGTCCAGCCTTTGTCCTTCTGGAAAAGGAAACTAACGATTTCTGTGGCAGACGTGTCTTTAGGCTTTCCGATTACGGCTTTTATGCCTTCTTCCACGCTTACAACAATGGTGCGTAGGCTGTCTGGCTTGAACTCGTCTTCACTGCGGTGCCCGCTTCGAATGTAGTTTTCAGTTTCTTCCCATGGCAAGTGAATCCAACCTTGCACTTCTAACACCAGCAATATATTCAGGCGATAGTGAAAAGCTGAATTGTACACCACTGTAGCCCACGCAAGTCCCAGCCGAGAAGCCATTGCAGTGGTCAAACACCAAGGAAGTGGTTCGGATGCCGAGGAAACGTGTAGTCAAAGTGGTTCTGAGCAAAGAACAGAAAGACATCCTAGACGAGCTGGCAAGAAGACTAGGAATAAGCGAAAGCGAAGCCTTACGGACGGCGCTAATGGACTACGCGAAGGAACTAAGCCTTGTCAAAGAGAAAATCGCGGGAAAGTAGCCGCTTCCCAGTTTAAGACAATAACGCCCATACATGCGCATATTTCATTTGTTAAAGACGCCGTGGTCTTCAGTTTCTTATGAAAAGACGGTAGCTCCAAAGTGCTTAGGACAATCGTTTTCAGAGATTAAGCTTAAAAGCATCTGCAATTCTACATACTAGAAAAAGCAGTTTCGTTCGAGAGAAGATGGGAAGTTCATGCATTGACCGAGCAAGACTTCGAAAAACTCCTCCTAGAAGCCATAGACGAGGCTCTGGCAACGCTTGGAGAGTCTGCCAAGCAATCCATATACTTTCACATTCAAAAAGAATTCAAAGTCCCCAGAAACCAGATCCCAAGCCGCATGGAAAGCTTCAAAGCGGGGCTGGAAAAAATCTTCGGCATCGGAGCCCAGTACCTAGAGCTTATGATTATGCGAAAACTCTATGAAAAGACTGGAAAGCCGCTTAAATGGAGCCAGAAACAGGAGTTCGCCTTTGTGGAATACATAAACGCGGCGAAAAAGACCTTTGTGAGAAACAAAGTTGAGGTTGCTCGAACCTAGACGGTTCATTTCACAGCAAGTTCGCTAATCCATATTTTGAGTTCGTAAATGATTTATCAAAGCTTCATCGACTTTCATTGCAAGTTCACGTCTACGATAGAGGGTACTATTTGGCGCCGAATAGTCTAGACAAGGTTCTCCTCTCCGCAGTTGACGAGAGCTTATCTTCTCTCGGAGACTCATCAAAACAGGCCATATTCTTCCATCTTGAAAACACGTTTCAAATAAAAAAGGAAAACATCCCCGCAAGTCTCACCGAATTCACAAATGCCTTAGAAGGCATCTTCGGCTCCGGAGCCACATACCTTGAGCAGCTTATTGCAAAGAATCTTTGCAGAAAACTTGGGATTCGCCTTGAAGATGCTGAACGCCTTGACCTCGCGAAATTTCTGGAACAAGTGCAAAGACGAATGGTTCACGACAGGTGAGTGCCTTACATGACCAGAAGAAAAACGCTGTTTGAACAAACCATTGCAGGGCTTCGGGCACTGAGTGAAGGGATTGACGAGGTGGTTTACGTTGCCGATCCAGAAACCTATGAAGTTCTTTTCGCCAACGGGAAAATAAAGGCGCTTTTCAAAGAAACCGTTGGAAAGAAATGTTATAAGGCGTTTCAAAACCTAGACAGCCCATGCCCTTTTTGCACAAACAAGCATATTTTCGGAAAGAATCTTGGCAAGACCTACATTTGGGAATTCCAGAACCAAAAAAACAAACACTGGTACCGATGCATAGACAAGGCAATCAAATGGGTTGATGGCAGATACGTTCGCTATGAAATGGCGATTGACATCACCGAGCAGAAAAAAACCGAAGAAGCACTACGATGCAGCGAAGAACTTTTCCGCTCCATTGTGGGGAACTCGCATGACGCCATCATAATAGTTGACGACAACTGCAAAATTATCTACGCTAATGACGAAGCTGAACACCTAAGTGGATACTCGAAAAACGAGATTCTCGGATCCGATTTCAGACGATACTTAGACGAAAGTAACAAAGCCTTGGTTGAAGACTCGTACGTTCGTCGCCAGAAAGGAGATAAAGTGCCCGCACAATACAACTTTAGACTTATTCGAAAAAACGGCGAAAAAAGAGATGTTGAAATCAAATCCACCGTAATCAAAGACAGATGCGGAAAAATACGCACAATCGCTCAACTTCTAGACATAACTGAACACCAGAAAAACGAAGAGGAAAGAAAGCAGCTTGAAGAAAGGCTTTCCGCACTAAACAAGTATGGTCAGAGTCTAAACATGGCGCAAAGCCTGCCAGAAGCCTACGCAGTAACCTTAGAAGCCATGAAGAAAACTTTGGGGTTCGAATACGCCTCGGTGCTTATTGTAGAAGGCGGAATGCTTCGGCTAAAATGCCATGTCGGGTACTCAAAAGAGTTCTCAATCAATCTTCCTCTCGACGGCAAACAAGGCATAACCGTCAAAGCAGCCAACACGGGAAAAGCCATCCTGGTTCCAGATATCAGGAAGGAAAAAGCGTACGTGTGCGGAGAACCCAACATGCTCTCGGAACTTGTGGTTCCAATAAAAACGGGAAAAAGGGTTCTCGGGGCTCTGAACGTTGAAAGCAAAAGAGTTGCAGCCTTCGATGAAGAAGACCAGAAAATGCTGGAAATCCTTGCTTCACACGCTGCCACCGCCATAAGCAACCTGATCCGAAGAGACCGGCTGAAAAAACTCTCAAGCGGACTAGAATACCTCATGAAAAGCACCGTCGAAATAATGAACGCCAAGACAATGCACCAAAGACTGAAAATCATAGCGAAAGCCGTAACCAAATTCGGATGGCAGAGAGTCATCATATCACTCAGAGACGAAAACCTAGAAGGCACAGACATCGTAACAGCAGGACTCACCAACGGAGAGAAAAAGCTCCTCATGAAAAGAAAGGCATCCGGAGAAATCTGGAAAGAGAGACTGGGGCCAAAATTCGAAAGATACAAAATCGGAGAATTCTACTATCTACCATGGAGCGACCCATGGATTAGGAAGCATGTTCACGGAGTCACTTCTACAACGCCAGCGGACAACGTGACAACCTACGCGGGCGTGCCAAGCAAGCTTTCACCCGAAGAAATGGTGGACTGGCATCCTCAAGACATGCTCTATGCACCACTACGCACTCCGGAAGCAAGAATTGTTGGAATACTAAGCATGGACGACCCTGTGGACGGTCGCAAACCAACAAAAGAAACTCTTGCACCTCTAGAGTTGTTCTTGCACAAGGCAGCGATGACAATTGAAAATGCTCAGCTTATTGCGAGGCTCCACGCCGCAAGGAAGCAGCTGCAAACCTATGCGGATAAGCTTGAGCAAAAAGTAGAGGAAAGGACAGCAGCGCTTGCGGTGTCACAGCAGCAGTTGCTTAAGACGCAGAGGCTAGCCGTGATCGGCGAGCTTGCAGGCATGGTTGGGCATGACTTGCGTAATCCGTTGACGAGCATTGCGGGCGCAACCTACTACTTGAAGAAAAGACTGATCCCTAAAAACGATGGCAGAATAGAAGAAATGCTTGAGTTGATTGAGAAAAACATAGCTTACTCCAATAAGATAATCAATGATCTTCTTGATTACTCAAGAGAAATAAAAATCGACCCAGTGCAGATAACTCCGAAATCGCTGATAAAAGAGGCTCTTTCCCTCGTTGAGATCCCTAAGAACATTCGATTAAGGAACCTCACGAAAGACGATCCCGAGATGAAGGTGGATGCTGAAAAACTGAAAAGAGCCTTTGTGAACCTCATCAAAAACGCGGTTGACGCTATGCCAAACGGCGGAACTCTGACCATAAAGAGCCATCATTCAAACACGTGCGCCACACTTGAGTTTATTGACACGGGAACAGGCATGACGAAGAAAGTCTTGAAAAAGATTTGGACCCCTCTCTTTACGACAAAGGCTAAGGGCATGGGGTTCGGTTTGCCTATATGCCACCGCATCGTAGAGGCGCACCGTGGAGTCATAGTTGTTCATAGCAAGCCGCATAAAGGAACAACCTTCACAATCACTCTTCCAATTGAAACACAAACAGAAGAAGAAGGAGGTGGAAAAATTTGGATAAAGCCACTAGAATCCTCATTGTTGACGATGACGAGAACATAAGAAAAGTCCTTGAAGCCATACTTAAAGACGAAGGATACACCGTGGAGATGGCAGATACTGCGAAGAAAGCGATCGAGAAGACAAAGAACAACTTCTACAATCTAGCGTTGATAGACATTAGACTCCCAGACATGGAGGGCACGAAGCTTCTGGAAAAAATAAAAGACACCGTGCCCAGAATGCGCAAAATCATCATCACCGGCTATCCGACGCTGCAAAACGCCATAGAAGCAGTCAACAAGAAAGCAGACGCATACATAATGAAGCCGTTCGACGTAGAAAAAATTCTTGCCACCATCAAAGAACAACTCCAAAAGCAGGAGGAGGAAAAGAAGTACAGCGAAGCCAAGATCGCAGAGTTCATCGAAACACGAGTAAGAGAACTAGAGAACACGGAAGCGCCAACGCAGAAGAACAAACCCTAGATTCCATTTTTAAAAAGCTCTTTTTCAAGAACCCGCGTTCTTGAAAAAAGACTGATTTTATATCTGCTACACACTGCAGAGTGTCTTATTCAACTGAAAAAAGGGATTCTTAGACCATTTGAAAGCAACGTTGTTAAGCTCTTCTAGATACTCGAGCAGCTTCAGGTTTCTCTTTGACCATAGTTGGAGCACACTACAAAATAGTCTTTAAGATCAATTTTGAGGTCACCGTTCATGTCGCAGTTGGGATTCCATGTAGGTCTTCCTAAAGACGAGCCAAAAGCTAGAGCGACTAGCACTACGTCTTTAAGATCAATTACGCCATCTCCGTTTGCATCGTAAGGCATGCCAATTAATACGTTCCCATTAGCGAAAGTATTGTCAGAAGTGTCTGTTTCTCCCTGCAAGGTATCTGCAGCTGCGGAGATTTTGTAAATGCCTAGTGGAAGGGTTATAGAGCACTTGCAGCTTAAGGCCGCAGTTCTGCCTCCTTCAAGTATAACTCCTAAGCACTCGTAGATAGGTGTCGAGTTTGCATAGATAATTACGTCGATTGTTTCTTCGTTGAAGCCGTAGTTAGCGATCTCTATGTTTACGTAGAAGTCGATTCCCTGCCAAAGAATGGTTCTATGCGTCGAGACATTCTGCACAGCGATGTCGTGCTCCACTCCGAGAGGTTTCATAAGTGGATAGTGGTCGCTGTTAGCCTCGTCGATTAAGTAGGGTGTGTCGCCTAGTCCGTCACTGCCCGTTTCGTTCTGATATTGACCGTGGTATAGATCTACGCCATTGTAGTTGTCCCAGAAGTTCCCCCCAGAAAAGTAGACATCATCCCATCTTGTTTCTGTTCCGCTTTCAAGAACATGATATTCATTCGTCATGAAAGTATTGTGAAACACGGTGGTTTCTCTGCAGCCCTCAGATATAGTTATGCCAACAATGTTTGCAGCAATAATGTTTTCTAAGACTACGGTATAATGCGAGTAGGTTTTGATAGCTATGCCGTACATGCTACTGATGATCTTGTTTTGTCTTATGTGAATACCGTTGGAATAGGCAATTCTCACGGCAGTATTGTTGCTTTGAATGTAATTTTCAGTTATGTTGTGGTCACCAGACAAGTAGTTGCAGTAAATGCCTATAATATTGTCCTTGATACTGTTCTGTGTGATGCTGCAATGTGGGCTTTGAACAAGCTGTATGCCCCAGTAGAAGCCTCTGATGTCACAATTTCTTATAGTGACGCCATATCCATGGACGTCGATTCCCACCTCTGAACCCGCGCCCTGCACAAGGTGATGGGCGCATCGAAAGCAATGTAGCTTCTCTCGATGACTATTGGCTCGCAGACGTTGTCTGTCAAAGTGTAGGTAATGTTGTCTTCGGTGGAGACTGGCGCATTTGGAGGATCGATACTTCCGTCGCTTCTTATATAGATCGTTCCAAAGGATGTAACGCCAAACTGTGCTTGGTCCGTAGCGACTTCGCTGTTGTGTTCACTTGCCACGTAAACTGTGTAGGTTCCAAATTCCGCCATGGTTGAAAGCCTGAATGATGTGTTGAATCTTCCTTCGGAGTCTGATTGTCTTGTTTGCATTAATATCGTGGCGTTTAGGGGGTCTTTTACTTCGATGCTAACAAGCTTGTTGTTGAGGGGTAAACCATCGTAGCTTATGTTGCCGCTGATTGACACAAGTTCTCCACGAGTGCATACTTCTTTGTCAGTTGCTACAGTGATCGTCAAAGAGTACGCGGAAATTATATTTGGAGATGTAAGAAACATTAGAACAGAAACGGCTGTAGCTAGTCCAATTTTTTTCAACATAGAAAGCTTCCTTCAAGAATAAGAGAGGTTCCTTCCAGCAATTTCCTTTCCCCTTATATTAATTTGGTTAAGTAATTCATATATTTTTTGGGAGAATTTTACTGACAATAAGTGCCAATACAAGTCAGTATACAGCATGAATGAAAGAAGGCGTCTTTGGAAATCAGATGTCAATCAAGCCTCGGTTTCGATATTCCTCAAGAGTTGCTACACAGCCGATCTCCGCCGTTTTCAGAGGTATCTTTTCGATGCTCCAGTTTTCTGTTTCTAGATGGGTGAATAAGTCTTCTTGTGGCAAACATCACATTGCATTTTTATTTCCAAACTATGTATGCCAGAATAAGTTAAGAAGGAGACGTTTATAGCTCGAAGACTGCCTATCAAGTGTGTGCTGTTTCTCTTGTGCCGAAAGCGACTTTGCGGTAGTTCATGTTAGAGGTGTACGCCCACATCGCGGTTGTGAAGTTTTTGGTGGAACGCCATGTCTTGAAGAATTTCTTGCGGATCGTTCCGCTGTTGTAGAGCCTTCGGGTGCATTCGTTCATCGCTTCTGCAAGCTCCGTAGGGGTCATGGACTGAGGCTTATGGGTCACTTCCGTCATGTCATAGTGAACCCAGTCTGACGGGAAATTCACATAACGCAGACGCTGCTCGTCCTTCAGCTTGTTGAATAGTCTGGTTCCAGGCAGAGGAGTCAAATAGGTTACCTGCATGACGTCGATGCCGGATTTGAGAATGTAGTCAGTGCGGGCTTGAAGCTTTTCATAAGTGTCACTGTCCATTCCATAGATGAAGGCGCCTAACACAGCTATGCCGTGCCGGTTTATGCGGCGGAAGGCGTCATCATAGGAGCTTACTCCAAGCCGCAGGTTCAGCTTCTTGTTAACATCCTCCAGCGCACTTGTGCTCTCTGCTTCCAGTCCAAGAAACACCATTCGGCATCCACTTTTCGCCGCATACTCCAAGACTTCCTCGTTGCCTGCAAAGTTTATGGATGCTTGGCAGAACCACTCCTTACTGATTCTGCGTTCAATCATGCCTTTAAACAGGGCTATTGTGCGTTCCTCGTCCTGTTTTCCGAAGCCTATAATGTTGTCGTCAACGAAGAACACTCTCTTCTGAGGGATGCTTTCAAGCTCATCTAACACGTCTTCTACAGGACGTTTGCGTAAGCGTAGCCATTGAACGCTGTGACCGAGCAGCTCGCAGTTCATGGGGCAGCCGCGTGAAGTCTGGACAGAGCCAAACATGTAGCCTGGATGGAAAAGGTCTCTTCGCGGCTTAGGCATACTTTCTAGGTCTAGCAAGTTGCCTTTGTAAACTTCCTTTAGCTTGCCTGACTCGAAGTCTGAGATAACCTGGGTCCAGACGCTTTCTGCTTCGCCGACAACTGCGGCGTCAGCATACCGTGAAGCCTCTTCAGGCATCATTGAGGCATGTATCCCGCCGAGCACGGTTGGCACGCCTTTCTCTCTGTAAAGGCTGGAAATCTCGTAGGCTCTTGTGACGTTCGCGGTGAACGCTGTTAGCCCAACTAGGTCTGCGTCTCTGAACTCGAATGGAACAAAGTTCTCGTCAACGATTTCCACGTTTCAGTCACGAGGCGTAAGCGCCGCGATGATTCCAAGTCCAAGAGGCTGGAAACGGGAGCTAGGAGTGACTGTAAGTCCAACTCTGCGCGGGTTGATGGGATTAATGAGTACAAGCTTCTTCGCCATCTTGCTGTCTCCATTATTTCTTTAAATCTTAAACAGAAACTGATATAATAATCTAATCGGGCATAAGCGGCTAGCATAATTGTTCATTTCTACTTTTAAAGAGCTTGACGCGTGAATCCGATTTAGACAAGGATTTCCAGCAGACATCGTTTCTTCAGAGATTTACAGATACTTATGAGTGATTCAGCGGTCTAGCTTACTTCCTTCACTTCTGCCAACAAGAAAGGCTGCCACAGCGAACTCAAGTAAGGCTGCAGTCGCAAACCACAACAGAACAAAGTCCAAGTTCGAAACAAACACTGCCAAAAGAATGGCGCCAAGAACCGGTGCAAAAGCAACTATCGCGCCGGGAATAAGAATAACAATGTAAGTGGTCAACCGCGTGTAGATGTTGCCAATAGCGAAGCCTGACTTCCAGAACATTGTCACAAGAAGCAAAGACTCAATCATAGCCGCCGCAGTTACCGAGAAAAAGTGTATGCCGCCATAAGCCAAGATGAAAAAGATGCTTTTCTGCAAGTACAGAGTACACGCCAAAAGCACAACAAGCGAAATGATGTAGGTTACTGCAGCCAGCATTGCCTTAGCTAGGATAAGCGTTCTTTTCGTGAGAGGCAAGCTTCGAGCATAAGCGGAAGATAAGCCTTCTATTGAGAAAAGCATGGGCGGAAGCAGAATCGTAATGGAAGACATGCCCATAAGTATACCTAGCGTTTCGCCAAAGCCTACATTACTGAAAGCCGAGAAGGAGAAGGCGAGAATAGCCGTCTGAAACGCGGGCAAGAGGAGAAAACTTGCATAAGACGGGCTCCTTGAGGCTACTCGCAGATCTTTGCGGATGACTCCGGCAAGCCTGCCTTGCGGGCTGATTCTGGTGTCTCTGACAACGCTTCTGCCAGAACTTATCGCGCCGACCGAGCCTACATTTCTGATTGCTCGTTCCGTCCACGTTAACGCGCCTAAAGCCAGCACAAAGTAGCCGGCGCCGGACGCTGCAGCAATGAATTGGGAGACAAAGTCGACACCTTCGGTTACCGTGACTTGAGATGCCAAGTAGCCGTAAGAGAACGGGTAGATCATCAATACGGCATACGACGCCGAGAGAGTCGTCTGAGTGAGCGACATAAAAAAGTAGGCGATTTCCCTCCAGAAATTCATGACAATGTAGACGCCGAAAATGGGAATAACCCAAACGAGCATTAGAGCCATTCTCATGAGGGTTTTCCAAGCTGAGCCTCCAGCGGCGCCAGCAATTCGGCTGTAGAAAAACTTGGCTAAGGCTGTAGTTAAAGCTAGAGCGAAAACTTCCGTAACGCAGATGCCGAGAAGCACCACGAGGCCTCCAGCCACTGAGCCTGTGAAAAGCAGATAAGCCAATGGAAAGCTGATAATGGCCACTAGGAGCGGAAGGTCGAAAATTCTTGCGAAGCACAACAGCGAGATGAATGATACATCCCTGCTGGCGAGAGGTAGAGCGTTCAGGGAAGTTATGACATCTGAAGCGAAGAATGAGGTGGTCACCTGAAGCCCCATGATGACTAGCAAGAACAGGAGGATAGCTAGAAACACGGAAACATTACCCACTATACTGAGGCTTAGCGAGATCATGCCCGTTTCCCTAAATGTTGTCGAGGACAAGGTCATGAAAGCAAACATCACAATAGAGAAGGACATCAAGATTTTGCTGAGAATGGTGCTGGACTGAGCGTTTCCGATGAGCTTTCTAACATCTGTACCTGTCTTGCTTGGCAAGAGTCCTCCCGAACGTAACGAAAAGATTGATTGAAACGCGATTTCTTTGTAAACAACCCCTGATATGCGCCAGAGCTCAGAAAACCTCACAGCCTATCCCTCTTCCAGTCCTTTTATAACTTCGTCGATGCCTGCTTCTTGTTCAGTAACTTTCAAGAAGACGTCTTCCAGTGAGCCTTCAGCTTTTCTCACAAGCCTGCGGAGGTCGTCTACGGTGCCTTCTCCGACGATTTTGCCCTTGTTGATTATGCCTACTCTGGTACAGAGTTTTTCAGCTATCTCCATTATATGCGTGGAAAAGATAACTGCTCCGCCCTTGCGGGCTTGGTAAACCACGAGTTCTTTGAGGATTCTGGAGGATCGGGCGTCCAAGCCTATAAGCGGTTCATCCAGCACTAAGAGCGGTGGCTCATGAAGCAAGGCGGCAATTATGGCTACTTTCTGCTTGTTTCCCATCGAGAGAGCTGCAATGGGCGTGTCGAAATGCGGTGTAAGTTCAAAAGCTGAAACCAGCTTCCCAAGCCGAGAATTTGCAGTGTCACGGTCAAGTCTCCTTATCGAAGACGTGAACTCGAGAAACTCTCGAGGGGTAAGCGCGTCCAGCAAAGCGACTTCTTCGGGAACGTAGCCTATCTGGCTCTTAACGGTGACTTCCTCTGCTAAAGGCGTATCGAACACGGTGACGCTGCCTGAACGCGGCTCCAGAACGCCCACCAGAACCTTGATGGTGCTGGATTTGCCGGCGCCGTTTGGACCTAGCAAGCCGTAGACTTCGCCTGTCTTCACTTCAAACGACAGGTGATCTACGGCGATTAATGAGCCGTAGCTTACCACCAGATCTTTGACGCAGACGGCCGCACGCTCCACAAAGACCCCTCCTATGCTACTCTCGGTCTTCCTAAGCATCCTCTTCAATATATTAGTTGTTGATTTGCCGAACTGCAAGCAGATCAGTGATGCATGAAACTAAGCGTTTGATGGCGTTCATAGGGAAAATTCTTAATAGCAAGTTTGAAGTCTGAAGCAGAACACATGTTTGGCAGGTGAACGATGTGAGAACTAGAAGTCTATTACTCGCTGTAGTGGGAGTCGTTTTATTAGCCGTAATGCTTAATGTGAAAACTGCAGACTCGTCAGGAGATTCCGCCAACATCAGCGTTGGAGTATGGCTTGTGAATGTTGAGAAAGTGGATTTGGCTGCGAGCAGTTACCGACTGGATTTCTACCTTTTGTTCAGATTCGATCCCTCTGAAATAAGCATAGACGACGTGAAAGAGTTCGAGTTTCTCAATGGGCTTCCCACAAAATACGAAATCTCCGCCAGCGAGGAACAGGGATATCTAGAATACCGCGTGAGAGGAGACTTCATAAAAACATTTGACTTCTCACGGTACTCCTACGAAACACACTCTCTTACAATAGAGTTGGAGCATAAGAATCTCAACGCTTCCTTTTTGACCTATGAAGCAGATCCAACATCAAATGTGGATGAAACAGCTAGCGTAGCGGGCTGGGAGATCGGAGATTTTGAAACAAGTGTAGTAGAGCATTCCTACGGTAATGAGTCATATTCCAGATTCATTTTCAGTATTACGTTGATGCGCCCTGTGGTCTCGTCTTTCATCAAAAGTGTTTTACCTATCGCGATTATTACTACGATATCGTTGCTTACGTTTTTCATCTCGCCTTAAAACTTTGCCCAAAGAATAGGTTTAGGCGTAACGACGCTTCTCTCGGCAACATCGTTTCACCTTTCACTTCTCGCCGGCATTCCTCCGACTGGCTATTTGACTTTGGCTGACAGAATGATGATTGCGGTGTACACGATTTTCCTTTACAACCTTTCAGCATCCGTTTACCTAATGAGGCTTGTAGATGCGAAGAGAATAGAGGAAGCTCAGAAGTTTAACAAGAAAGCACTGAAAATACTGCCATACTGATTGTAGTCTTGATAGTAGTGACTCAGCTGATTCTCTGACCCGCATGTGACTCTTTAAAAAGGAAGAGATAGAGGATAACGCTCGATGGGTTAGGATCTGGGCTGGCAACAAAATAGTAAATCGAAGATATCTCTGGATAAAACGTCTCAGAACTAGGGTTGCCTATTTTCAGATAATAAAACTGCTATCACACAATGGAGCCGTGAAAAATCGGTGATTATCTCGCATTCACTGTAGATGGAGGCGTCTCCGCTAATCCTCATTTTTCACATTATTCGGGCTACGCTTCAGCATGCACCAAGTCCCTTTATTGAGTGATCAGCATTTTGTTGCAACGAGCAGGAAGTCGGTTGGCAGTAGAGGGGCTCCTTTGGTTTTTCTTTCATAACAGAATTCCTCTATACAATCAATTCTGAATCTTGCCTTAATCGCCGTATCAATGATATCAAGTTTCCATAGATATTCGACCGCTGGTGGGATGTCTTCATCGTATCCCCAGAATTCATGGTTCAGAGTAGTGGGTCTTTGTTTAAAATAGCTTTTCCTTAGAGTTACTACTCCAGCTTTCTCTTCTGTTATTAAAAAAATGGGTGGAAGTCTGAAACGATTAATCCGCCTCCACTCTTTAGCACACGGTAGGCGCTCTTCATCCAATTATTAAGGGTCTTTATCCAAAGGAAAATGCCGCATTCAGCAACCGCCAAATCAAAATTATTGCTAAGAATAGTCTTAGGAAGGTTCTGGCAATCAGCCTCTACCAAATCTACGTGAACGCCGCAGCATGTAGCAGCCTTGCGCACAAGCCGAACTTGCTCTCGAGAAAAGTCAACGCCGGTAGCAACGGCGCCTTTCTTGGCACACCAACATCAGAAGTCCGTCACCGAATTAAAGCAAAATGATTTTCTTTCCTGCAATAGAATTCCACCGTTTGTCTCCGAACATGAGCAAGATGCCGAGAGCTGTCGTGAGCCTTCCGTCAACAGATGCTGCACCGTACATGACGACTTTAGGGCTATCCATGTTTCCAACTTCTTCCAATCATTAACTTCAAGTATGGGTATTAGGCAAGGCGCGGTCATATAAGACAACTGTTCACGAAAAACATTCAAACATAACAGTTCCAGAAGACCTTTCAGAAAGCCAAAACAGTCGCCATATAACGGATAAAATTTATGGAATTATCTCGCATCCGTTGTATTTCACGAATTCGAAGTCTTCTAGGCTTATTCTCCCGCTTTCGGCAAGTCTTCTGATCCTTGGCAACTGATCAGCTATCGCTTCTACTAGGTTTCTGACGGTTCCGCACACTAGGCCGTAGGTTTCCGCGCTCCATCTCTTCGTAACGTTAGCGTACAAGCAGCGACCGCCACAGACACCAAGCAAATTGCACTCGGTACAAGGCTCCTTCACGAAAACTCTTGCCAGCATCCGCGGATCTGCAGAGCCTACGTGACCGAGATAATAGTCTTTCATCCCCCACATGGTTGGGCAGGAAACAATGTAGCCGTCGGTCTGTATCGCATAGTTAACCCACCCAGCTCCACACCGCATTAAAGCCTCTTTCTCCCCGCGAAGAAGCGAATACGCGATTCCGAGAAGTGGATAAAGCCTCAAGACCTTTCCACGCTCACACATGTAGTCAACCCAGAACTCCGCCAGCCTCCGTATTCCCGGGTTGTAGCTTTCTTCCGTCCACTGCTTGAAGCCTCTTCTTTGGAAGTCGGTTTTCCAAAAGCCTGCATTAAGCTGCCAGTGAACCGAAGCGAAAGGAAACTCGGCGTTTTCTAGAAGCCATCTTACCTGCCTGTAGATGTCAGTCTGCTCCATAACCGTCATCCGCGCAATCAGCTCGCCTGAAAACCCGTTACCCTTAATCAGCTTTAAGTTGTCCATAACCTTTCTGAAAGTGCCCTTCCCACGGTAGAAGTCCGTTAACGCTTCGTTACCGTCAACGGAAATCAGAATCGTGTGAAACCTGTTCACGTATTCCGGCTCAAGACGGTCAAGAAGCAGCCCGTTCGTCTGAATCATAAAATGCTTAACTTTCACCGCGTCCATGATCTGCTTAATCTCGTCCACGCAGAGCAGAGGTTCCCCGCCATAAAAGGTCAGCACGCACTCCGCGTCACGGCTGCAGAACCTACGCAAAGCGTCAAGATCATAGCTAATCTTTCTGGGCAAAGCATAGTCAACATTCAGCCCAGAGAAATCGTCTTCCGTGTCCTCAAGCGCCTCGCCATAGCAATACCTGCACTGCAAATTGCATTCAGTCGTCAAGATCACATGGAAGAACATACACGATTCTTTGAAAGAGAAACTTGCTCTTAAACATATTTTTCGCTTATCTTCCTAGCCTTCTCAAGGTAACTCTTAAGCTCTCGCTCCCTGATCTGCTTTTCAGGCAAAGTCTCGGGAGCAAACAGAATCGGCAGAACCGCCAAGAACAGGAAAAACGCTGCCAAAGAAAAAGCACTGACTTCACTCAGCAAAGACACGTAACCAGCAAAAAGCAATTGAAAACCAGCTGCCACAAAAAGAGGAAGGCTCCCAATGAAATAGTACAGCTCTTCAGAGCCTTTAGGCGCCAAATCACCCCAGACCACGGTAACAAAGATAGCGTAAAACAGTCCCCAAGCAAAACCTTCGCTGATAAAGAAGAAAAACCATGAAGGCGCCGCGTTGGGAAGAATACCTATCAACGCGTAGGCTATGCCAACTACGGAAAAACCCGCAATTATCATGGGTTTGCGTCCAACTAAATCGCTTAGAAAACCGCCTACAAACGCAGAAGTGCTGTGGAAAAGCAATGAAAAAAGCTGAAAAACAACATAGTGGTCAGGAAACGTGGCTTTCACAAAATCTCTCAAAAGCAGTTCCTCAAAGGCATTTATAATGTTGAAGACAAACCATGGAAGAATGTACAGCCAAAGACGTTTATCATATCCTATATTAAGCTTGTACTCTGCAAGCCTCTTTCTGCTAGTGAATGACTTGTTCTCAGGATGCAAAATCAGGAGAGGAACAGCTCCTGCAAGTCGCCACAGCCCAAAGAAGACGTAAATGAAAAACAATCCAAAAAACTCAGCAGAAACGTTGACAAGCATGGCAAGCAAGAATGAAAACATAAAGATTAGACCGCTGAAACGTCCTCTTTTCTCGATGGGCACGTTCTCTGCAAAAAAGCCTAGACAAGCAGGCATTCCAAGCCCTAATGAAAAACCCCACCCTAGGCAAAGCCAATGAAAAAACGAAGAGGCAGAATACGGAACTAGCAAAACCAGCGATATTGCTGTCCCGAGCAGGGTCCATGACAACAAGAGTTTATATCGATTCCTTAGAAAGATCAGCCCCACTACTCCTCCGACGATTACGCCCAAGGAGTGAAGGGCTATCAACTCCAAGTAGCTAAAGCCGAGATCTCGAGAAACACGGGCAATTAGATCCAAGGTCAAGTAGTACCATAAAAAGGCGTTAAGCAGCATGAGAAATATCGGAAAGCCTCTTTTATCCATTCCCAGCTTCGAGGTTACGTTTGCTTCATGCATTCTTTCACTTCGTAAAACAATGTATAACCAAGAATTCTTTATCAATCTTATGTGTTCATGTGTTGAACATAAAGATATTTATATGAGTTCAACGGATATACAGTTTGGCGATTGAGATGAGGAGAAAGCAGAAAGTTCCCATTCGTGGATGGCCCGCTTGGGGTTTCTAGGCTACTGTGGGTAGGTTGATTCAAGAATTCTCATAAATAACTCGCTGTTTCTTATAGGTTTTAACACTTCTTTCCCTTCAGCAATAAGCTTTTGCATATCTGTGCCTGCAACATCGAAGACTCCGGCTTTGTACAGCAGTTCTGCGATTGCTTCTGCTTTCTTCTTGGTCAGGTCTTTCTTGTTCAGGAGCGGCAACAGCTTCTTCTTCAAGCTAGAGTCTTGCAGCGCGTAAAGCATCGGTAAAGGTAACACCTCATTCTCTAACCTATTAACAAGTTCAGCAGGGTCAAGCACGTCTGCGTTATCGTCGCCTAACACAACCAGCATGCCCAGTATTCTCCCGTATTCTCCGAGGGCTTCGATTTCTTGTCTTGAGGCGTCCGCAAGGACAGCGCTTACCCGCATGTAAGCTTCGAAGTCTGCTGCCTTTTTTCTAACCAGAGAAAGGTATTCCTCGGGGCTTAGGTCTTTTTTGCCTCTTAGAGGAAGTTCGAGAGCTTCAGCGTCTCCGAGCTCGAAGAATAGGTTTTTGATGATCTTGATAATGGCTTCTTTTTGTTTAGGCTGAATGGTCGTTTTATCTTCACAGAGCATGGCAAATCCCTTGAAGAGAAGGGCGTTACCTACGAGTAGCGCTATTTCTTTCCCGAACTTTCCGTAGAGAGTTAGATGATTTCTCTTAGTCTTTGACTGGTCAATGATGTCGTCGTGGATGTCAATTGCTCCGCATACAAGGATTAGAGGAACAGCTACAGGCGTTGTTGCCGCGGGATCCCCGCCAAGTGACTCACAGGCAATTGACAGCAGGGCAGGCCTGGTGGTGTCTTTCCAGTAGGTGACGAAGAAGCGTAATGCTTCTTTAACAGTTGGGCTTTCGAGCTTCTCTGCTTCTTCTAGAACTGCTTTTTTCGCTGTTTCGAAAGCTTCTATGCCTCTTTTGTGGAAGGTTTCTGTAACAAAGCGGGAAAGCTCTTTGCCAGAAAGCTCTTGTTTTTGCTTGGAAGCTGACTTCGCGCGGGGTTTTTTTGTCATTTTAATCTTTCTTTGTTATGTTGCCTCTGGGTATTTCTTTTTTAGGGTCTATGCTCTTATTCAGAGAGTAAAAAAGTGGGAATGCGCTGTTCGTTTGAGGCTGTTTTTACTTGTATAGTTGTTCTTTCATTATTTCGTTGTAGGTTTCTAGGTACTGTCTGCCTTTTTGGGTTATGGTGTAGACTTTTCTGGTTCTTCCTTGCTGCTGCTGTCTTTCGCTTGTTAGGAAGCCATTTTGCTCAAGCATATTGAGAAGTGGGTAGAGTGCCCCGTGTCTTAGTGTTATTCCAAATCTGTTTTCCATTTGTTTTTTTATGTTGTAGCCCCATATGGGCTGGGTTTGTACTAGGCGTAGGATCTGTATATCAAGTAGGTTTTTGGTTATGCGTTGTACAAGTTGTTGTTTGAAGGTTTCGGTCATTTTTTCACGTTTGGGATGTGTTCTGTTTTGTACTGGTTCGTGTTTGGGCTTATTAGATTTATGTTAGGAATGGAACAGTTTGTTATGCTTGTGTATGCCTGTTTATGCTTGGGGTAAGCACTAGCCTTTATATCTTCGTTTACGCAGTATAAAGTCTTGAGATATGTCCGAGAAAGGACATATCGTATCCACGTCCAACAAAACAACTGTTGGACAGAAAAACAGAAGGGAAAAAGAAAATGGTAAACCACTCAAAAGAAGTTCAAGCCAAACTGATGAAAGGACTTCTCGACCTAGTAGTACTCCAGTTCCTAAGCTCCCAGCCCATGCACGGATACCAGATAATCACAAAGATAAGGAAAACCTTCGGAGTCTACTTTGGCCCCAGCACAATCTACCCGCTTCTCGGCCTGCTGGAAAAGAAGGGCTACGTCAAGAGTGAATGGAACATGAACAGCGAACGCCCGAGAAAAGTTTACAAGCTCACAACTGATGGCCAGAGCCTGCTGAACTTCACCGAGGACTCGTTGAACTTCATCTGCCACAAGATCGGCTCGCCTGGAATGCCTAGAGGCGGGTTGATGGAAGAGCCTAGTTCGCCGACGGCTCTGCGTCCGCTGCTGAAGAAGATTGAGGAACATGGACCGCTGGTCTAGGCGCCCACGCAGCCACTCCTCTTTTCATGCTTCAAAGTCGAGAAGACACAGCGTTAGACCTGAAGGTTTTCCACTTTAAATATTGATAGCATTGTTCTTGTTTCAGGAGTTTAGGGGAAGGGTCCTCTGCCTGCTCGTGAATAGGAAGGCTCACATAGAGGGATGCTGCTTTCACTTCTTGCCTTGTATACCATAGAGCGCAGATTTCGTTGCGGCAGAATATTCCTTGCGAGCCCCATGTTTTATTCCAGAAGCGCGCTTCGAAATGTCGCCAATCGGTTATTGGGCAAAGATAGTAAAAGTTTCTGACGGCAATTTCTCCTGCAAGAGTGACTATTGGGCCTCTCCAGCTCCATCCATCACCGCCAAAATGCTCTTTCACTACACTGTTTACCCATGCAGCAGTCGTAACGTACCCAAGAACTTTCGCCATAGTGTCTATAAAATCTACGATTTCGATTAACGTCGTTATGGCAACGAGTAGAGGCGCTTCAAGTGCTGCTGCTACGTGAACACCGAGAGCCTCTAAACCCATAGTTACTAAGTCCTCCACACAGAAGTCTACTACGCGTTCTATGATAAAATCAAGTGCTACAATCGCCGCCGCTGTTAGGTTGCCCCATATCCAGCTATTTATTGTGGAACTGCCGATATGCATATGCGTGTATGCTGCACCTTTCAGGTTATAGTTAAGATCCCACTCATAGGGATAATAACGCTCGTAATTGTTAGGGTGAGTGTAAGAGGTGAAATGCGTTCCATTATCCGCATGTTCGAGAAACCAGATCCAATCACTTATTTCACTAAGGTATTCCTGTAGTGGGCCGTATCTTCTAGGAGAAGTCGTTGTCTTTGACATTAAAGTCTCGAAGTTTAGCCAGCTTGTTATGTTTATCCATCCATCCAGACAATCTGGCTGATTATAGTGGTAGTGTCTGGCCAGATGAAGCAATGTTCCATTCGCCCAGAACTGGAGTTCTTTCCATTCTTCATACCAGCAGGTCTTATTGAGAAGCTCTATAGTTTTGACATGGGTCTCCACGTGTCTAGTGAAAAACGTACCTTCTGTCTGCCGCGGTTCTACAGCAACAGCCATATTTGGCAAAAAGATAATTAAACATAATAACAGCCCCATTGCGTGCAACCGGTTTTTCCTCACGCGTTTTCCTCCTTTTCCGTTTCCTCAGTAACATGAAAACGGTGACGAAAGATCCAACAATGATAGCTAATATTATTGCTAATAATATAAATAATTTGTTGTAGTAGCTCTCTGATTGTGTGGCAGATATTTTAACTTTAGCATTCACCTCAAGTGGCCCTAAAAGTGAGAGGTCATAGGTCACCACCAAAGTGTTTTCATCCTCTTCTCTACCCGTATAGTCTGGTGGCATGATGCTATCAAGGCTCATAGAGTATGTGACAGCACTCCTTCTGTAAGACTTGTAAAGAACCAACGAAATCAGAGACTTTCGCCCAGACGAAGCCGCGATAGCCTCAGCAGCAATCATCTCGTTAATATCTAACTCGATAATGGCGTCACTCCCACTCCATGACAAATCAGTACAAATTCCAAAATTGAAATCCCAAGAGAACTCGTCCATCGTATATTCCAAATGAACAACCCCAAAGTGCAAAACGCCATTTGAATAAGTTCTATACAAGTTCAGCAAATCTTCAGTAATCAAATCACTAAATCCCCCTTGAGGCTTGTGATTAAGAATTGTTGGAATTATGTCATCAGAAAAATAGCCATGATCACGAAGGACAACCAGCTCTCCAGTAGAACTATCCTTACCTCGCTGTCTAGAAAAACAATTTAGCTGTTGCTGGTTGAACATTTCCAAAACCATGTTTGCAATAGTATCTGTTTGTTCCTCTGCTGTGTCATTTGATACAAGGTGGTTGTACCTACAAGTCACTCTAGCGCCTCGGCCTTGTGCTCCCCATGGAATCACCTCATACTTCACCGAATTCAAATGTTCAAAGTCTTTGACTGAAAAATTGAGCGGTAAGTCACTGAAGCTTAATCCTTTAAACTCGAACTCTATGTTTGAAGCCAACAATGTTCCACTTGCAAGTGGTGGAGTAACAAAATAGACTAAAAAATAGATGGTCTCGGATGGCAAATCGTCACTGCACGCTGTTTCCCCAAAAGTGAGACAAGAGGACAATAGTAGCAGACACACACAAAATCCCGCCATGCACCTTTTCATTCTTCCATCAACCCTCACTCTTACAGCGCCCCATTCCAGTCCTCCAAATTCTTGAAAACCAGTCGAACACTATTTCAAATGAAAACAACTACAAATATAAACCTTAAGATCGACTGAGCTTGTAAACATGCCAAGCCTACTCATACTTTCCAAAAGCCCCGCTACGTTTCGGTGTTCTTAACTGCATTGACTGTTCTTTTTAGGAGAAGGTGTGCTGATTTCTGTGTGGGCCATCCGCCTAGGCCGCAGTCTGGTCCCGTGAACGCGAATCTTTCACCGTAAATCTCTTTGACTCTGGCAAACCGTTTCTGTATGGTTTTCTCGCCTTCAACAAGTTGCTCAGCCGTAGGCGCGGTAACGCCTTTCTCATACAATTCGGCTCTTATGGCATCTATGTCTGTTCTAGCCACGCCGACCCTAACGCTTTTGTCAGCTTCTTCCAGAGCCTTCTTGGTTATGCTTCCAAGATTCTTCGGGGAAGCCGCATACTCGAAAGACAGCACATCCAGATTCCCCACCTTAAGCAGATCCGAAGCACGGGCAGGTGAGTGAAGATGAATCTGCTTCACAGCGCCGCTGAAGTCAAACGCCTTCTCAAAAACCTCTACGACTAGATCGTTGTCAACGGAGACTTCTTGAAAGCCGAAGCTAGGCTCATCCAGCGAAACAACCTCAGTCCTAACATACTTCGAGTCTAAAACCGAGTTCCTAGCAAAACGCCTAACCGTCTCCGCAAACATGAAGAGAACATCCTTAAAGCCTGTCTTTCCAATCTCCCGCAGATAAAGCTCCAACGGACCGGTGACGCAGACTCTAAGCCTTAAGGGACTTTTAAGCTCTTCGCTTAGGCTCTTAGCTTCAGAGCTAATCACGTGAACCTCGGGGATGATAGCGTCCTTCTCAGTAACTACATAGGTGCCTGAATCCATTGCTTTATGGATCAGTTCAGCGAATTGCCTGTGCATGTCATAATGCTGCGGATAGTTCACCACATCCAAGCCAGCACTGCACTTTAACCTGAATGACTCTGTAACAATCTGACAAAAGTCGGCTAGAAGCCTGTTTTTCCCAAGATCTTCCCCTTTGGAGATTGCTTCTCGGGCGAGAACGAATGCTTTCTCAAACGTCTTCCGATCCACATTAGGAGGTAGCGGAAAACTGCCTACATCGTCAACTGCCACATTCATACTTGCCAATTCCTCCGCTGCCGATTTAAACCTAACCGCGGCTTTGAACCGATGAAACCGTTGCTAGCATGGGGTAACAGATATAAGTTGCCGCTTTTCAATTGACTTTTAACGGTGTTAAAGAGAAATGAATGTTTGGAAACTTCGGGCATCAATGGCTGGAACCTTAGCCGCGATAATTGGGCTGTCAACACTGTTTCTCGCAGTAGTCCTAACCCTTGCTGGCGCTTTCGACCTGATAACGCTGTTTGTGATTGTTGTCGCCTTCAACGTAATCCAATGGCTGATTTCCCCCTATCTAATAAACGCCCTATACCGCGCCAAAGAAGTCAAACCTGAAGAAAACCCGCAGCTCCACCAGATGATTGAAAAGC
Organism: Candidatus Bathyarchaeota archaeon; assembly: GCA_029907545.1. Lineage (GTDB taxonomy): Archaea > Thermoproteota > Bathyarchaeia > Bathyarchaeales > Bathycorpusculaceae > JAGTQT01. Next base: position 32,309 of record JARYLR010000006.1, read on the forward strand.
TCAGCATCAAAAGCGGAATCAAGAAGCCTAAACTCATGCTCGCGCAAGTTCCAATCCCAAATGCCATGGCGTACGGTTCCCCGCTCACGGGAAAACACGTTGCCGTAACAAGCGGACTGCTTAACGCTCTTCAACCAGACGAAGTGGAAGCCGTCATCGGACATGAGCTGGGGCACCTGAAACATCGAGACGTGCAGATAATGATGTTTGTCTCGCTTCTGCCTGCACTGTTTTATTACATCGGGTATTCACTTACGATTTCGTCGATGTATGGAAGACGCAGAGATGAAGGCGGCAACGCCGCGTTACTAGGCATGGTATTCATGGCTTTCTGGTGGGTGCTTAACCTGTTTACACTCTACCTCAGCAGGCTACGGGAATACTTCGCTGACAAACACAGCGCGTCAATAGTTGAAAACGGGTCAAGCAAGCTTTCCCTAGGCTTGGCAAAGATAGTTAACACGACTAGAAACATGAGAAGAACCGGAAGACAGCCGCAGAACCTCAACGCCTTCAAAGCACTGTTCATTGCAGATCCGGACAAGGCTGAAATAGACGCTGCCGAACTTTCAAGAGCCTCAGCAACATCGAACGAGCAGAGAATGGTTCAGGAAATACTTTCACAGAAACTTACCACCGCCCACAAGATAGGTGAACTTTTCTCCACGCATCCCAACATAGTCAAGCGACTACGCGCCCTGCAGGAAACAAGCTAAGTTCCCAATCTTTCTTTAACATTTTCTGGGGAAAACATTAAACCCTAAACCCCACTATCTTCAAAGCCATACAGCAGGAACGGGAACTTTATGCAGTCTAAAATCCTGTCAGAAACCGAATCCCTAAAAGATGAAATGGTCAACTCCCTCATGGAGCTAATTCGCATACCAGCAATCTCGCCGACAAATGGTGGAGAAGGCGAATACAAAAAGTCCCAAAAGCTCACTCACATACTTGAAACAGTAGGCTTTGACAAAATAGAACACTACGACGCAGAAGACAAAACCGCCCAATCAGGGAAAAGACCGAACACCGTTGCCTACCTATATGGAGAGAACACCTCGAAGAAGCTTTGGATCATATCACATCTGGACATAGTTCCAGCAGACGAGGAGTCTCTCTGGACGGTAACCAAGCCTTTCCAGCCAACCGTTAAAGAGGGAAAAGTCTACGGTCGCGGAGCTGAAGACAACGGACAATCCATGATAGCGTCTATCTACGCGGCTAAGGCTCTGGTCAACCTTAAACTGAAACCCAAGATAACTTTAGCCCTAGCCTTCGTAGCAGACGAGGAACAGGGCAGCACCTATGGCATACAGCACCTCATAAAACACAACCTCTTCAGTAAAGATGACTTGATAATCGTGCCCGACGGCGGAAACGAAGACGGAACCTTCATAGAGATAGCTGAAAAAAGCGCGCTGTGGCTGAGGATACGCACTGTAGGGCAGCAGACCCACGCCAGCAGACCCCACAAAGGCTTAAACGCGCACAGAATTGCCATGAGCTACGCTCTAGAACTGGACAGGGTGCTGCACAAAAAATACTCGCAGAAAGACCCCTACTTCGACCCGCCAGAAAGCACCTTCGAACCTACTAAGAAGGACAGAAACGTTGACGCCATAAACATAGTACCAGGCGAAGACGCGACCTACTTCGACTGCAGAATACTGCCAAGCTACGATCTAGACAAAATACTTGCCGACATGAGAGGACTCGCAGCTGAGCACTCTGAGAAAACAGGCGCAACAATAAAGATTGAGCTGATTCAGAAGAGTGTGGCGCCGAAGCCTACAAGCGAAAACGCCGAAGTCGTCCTCATGCTAAAAGACATATTGAGAAAGGTGAGAGGAACTGAGCCCAAAGTTGGCGGAATCGGTGGAGGAACATGTGCTGCCTTCTTCAGAAAAATCGGTATTCCCGCCGTGGTCTGGTGCACAATCGATGAAACAGCACACCAACCAAACGAATACGCAAAAATACAGAACCTAGTTGATGACGCAAAAACCTACGCCATACTAGCTACAGCTTAACGTCACATCTTTTCATGGTTTGAAGCAGACTGTTCGAAAAGCTTATATTGGATGGATAATCCATCCAATACCATGAAGTCGCGCAAAATCGCCGCCATCTCCACTCTTACAGCACTTTCTATAGGATCCAATTACGCCATGATTCCACTGTCTAACATTAAACTTATGGACCTTATAGTATTTGTTGGAGGCTTTTGCTTTGGGCCTCTTGCCGGCGTGTTGATTGGAATCTTTTCTTGGACAATTTACGGATTGTTGAATCCTAGAGGTTTTTTATTGCCCATTTGGTTGGCAACGATGTTTTCCGAGGCAATCTATGGTGTTGTAGGGGGGTTGATTAGGCGTGGAGTTGATCCGCAAGAACTTAAGGCGTTCAGACATTGGAGAGTTAACACTGGCATCTTCTTCGGCGTTTTGGGGGTGTTTTTGACCTTTATCTACGATCTGATGACAAATATTGTTTTTGGGCTTGTCCAAAACATGAATGTTCTTTTTGCTGTGGTTTTCGGGTTCGCTACTCTAGGCTTGATTCACATGGTCAGCAACGCGTTTTTCTTCGGAATCGGTTGCATCCCAATGATTACTGCAATAACAAAGATCACAGGAGGTGAGACTTGTGAGGCTTCTGAGGAATAAGTGGTTCATGGTTTCGCTGTTGCTTGCTTGCTGGGCATTGATTGCTTCGTTTCTAGCAGCATACTATACGATTAGATATCTTGACCTGCATGAAAGAATTGGAGGCGTCTTGATGAGCGTTAACATAGGCATTGACTATGGCAACGGCTCAAGAACATGGCTGAATCAGACAAAGGCATTTTCAGGACAAACCCTTTTTGACGTTACAAAGCAGGTCGCTAACGTGACATACAACACTGGCGCTTACGGAACTGAAATTCTCTCAATCAACGCGGTTAGTAAACAAGGCAGTTTCGGTTGGACCTATTGGGTTTGGAACAGCACGGCCAATGCATGGCTGATAGTTTGGGAAAATGTTGACAGCTATGTGGTTGCGAACGGCGAAACCTTCATGTGGTACTACCAGAATGGGTTTAACCCGCCACCATAGATCTTTTAACTACATGCTTTTTTTAATATATTTCCTTCATCTTTGCCTCTATTTCTTCGGCAAAACAATTTTAAACTAAAACATCCGTGATACAGTAACCAACGACATGAGGCTGAAAGTTTTGAAAGAAACATTGCGACTGCTTTCGCAAGTTCGACGAGAAGGCAGAAAAAACTTGCTCGAAACCGAAGCCAAAGCGGTATGCCGCGAATATGAGATACCCGTAGTCAGAACCGAATTGGCGGAAACACAGGAAAAAGCAGCTAAACTTGCGAATGAAATCGGGTATCCTGTAGTGTTGAAGATTGTTTCGCCCGATGTTCTCCACAAGTCTGATGTCGGCGGAGTAGCCTTAAACCTGAAAAACACTAATGAAGTCAAAACCGCGTACAACAGCATAATCAAAAACGTGAAAAAACATAATGCAAAAGCCAGAATCACAGGCATACTTGTACAGGAGATGGCTCCTCCGTCAACGGAAGTTATAGTTGGCGTAACCAAGGATCCGCAGTTTGGTCCAGCGCTGATGTTTGGTCTAGGCGGGGTCTTCGTTGAAGTCTTGAAAGATGTGACTTTCAGAATCGCTCCAGTCAGCGAGGAAGAGGCTCGCCAAATGATCAGCGAAGTGAAAGCTTACCCACTGCTTAAAGGGTATCGGAATACGCCGCCTGCAGACATCGAAGCCATTGTCAAGATTCTGCTCAACACGTCAAGGCTTGTTATGGATCATCCGGAAATCAAGGAGCTTGACCTCAATCCGATAATGGTTTACCAGAAAGGCGCAAAAACCGTTGACGCAAGAATAATTCTCGAATAAGACGCCTCCTTCCCAAGCTCTCAGAGAGGTGAATAAGCGTTGTCAGCCAAGCAGCAAACCCGAGAGATCGAAGAACTGTCTGAAAAGCTCTCTGAGCTGAAAGCGCAAAAGGCTTGTCTTGATGAAGAAGCCCAGAGACATGCTGAAAGAAGAGACAAACTTAACGAGCAAACGCGAACGCTAAGAAAAACGATCGCTGAACTTCGAAGCGAAAGAGACAGCTTAAACGAGCAAGTTAAAGACCTAAAAATGACGCGGGACAGCTTAAGGGAGAAAACACGCGCAAACATCTCGGAAATAAAAACCTTAAGACAAGAATACAAGGCAGCCGCTGAAAAGAAGACGTCTAGAAGCCAAAAATCGCTGCAGGAAGAAGTTGAGAAGCTTGACTGGAGAATCCAGACAACGACTCTAAGCTTGCAGGAAGAAAAGGAACTTGTCACACGGGTGCGACTTCTTGAAACCCAGCTAAACGTCTACAGAAAACTTGACAGCCTCAGACAAAAGATAGCAGCGCTGCAAGCCGAGATCAAAGCCTTGGAAGCTCAAGGTAAACAGTGCCACGAGAAGCTGACAGGAACGGCGCAGAGAAGCCAAACTCTCCACCAGAAAATGCTTGAAAAAGCTGAAGAGCAAAAGAAGCTTCAAGCCGACGCAGACAGCGCGCACATGCTTTTCCTCAAGACAAGAGAAGAAGCCAAAGCCGTCCAAGCTACCATGGCCGAAGTTGTAGGGCAGATGAAGCAAAAGAAGCATGAAGCACGTGAAGAGGCAGAGAAGGAAAGGGCTGAGGATGAGAAGACTCTGCGTGAAAAGCTGACAAAGGAGGCAGAAGAAAAGCTGAAGCGCGGCAAGAAGCTGACGTGGCAACAGTTCCAGCTGCTTGCTAAAGACGACGAAGCGGAGCAAGACTAGAAAAAATAACGCAGACGTCAAAATACGCACGGATAAAGTGAGCATTTCACTTCATTCTACATGTTTGAAGTCTTGATGTCAAGGGTGTCTTTTTATTTCAGCATTGCTTACACTTAGCGGATGTCATGTTGGCAAGCATAAAAGCACTCGGCACTATTTCAAGAGCAGAATTTCTTCTACCAAACTTGGGATCGCTGATCATGGGGCTTGCTTGGGGAGCTACAGCATCAACAAGCATTGGAGAACTCGCTGTTCTGATAGCCCTGTCCTTCGCCATAATCAACCTAAGCTCCGCCATAGGCGCGCAGGCTAACACACTCTCCGACCGCGAACTAGATGCAAAAGACGAGCGTAAGACGCAACTTGTCGAAGCTATGAATTCTTTCGGCGAAAGAAGACTGAAAACTGTGCTGGCGATCGAGTTTACGCTTACCCTAATTCTGGTCTCCACCTTCATGTACGTCCAACAGAGAATAATCCTTTTGCTATTGTGGATTCTTGGGATAAGTCTGGGCGGCGCCTACTCTCTTCCGCCGGCAAGACTGAAATCGCGAAGCTGGCTGGCGCCCGTCTCGTTAATTCTCGTTCTCGCCTTCTTTCCGGTTCTATTTGCTTACTACTCTTTCACAGACGAGTTGAACCCTTTCTTTTTAATGTCGCTAACAGGATTAGCCTTAACGGTATATGGTGTTATAGTTCCAACCGAAATCAGAGACTACTTTGGGGATAAGTCAATAAGCATAGAAACTTTCACGGTGCACATCGGTCTTGTCAAAGCATCGATGCTGGCAATACTGCTTCTATCTGCAGGGGCAATGCTGACAGCGGTAGCTTTTCTTTTGCAGTTTGCCTATGGTCAACGCCTGTTTTTGGGTAGTCTGGTCGCTGCGATACCAATAGCCGCGTTCACGGTGCTGAAGCAGTTTAGAAAGCTACACATTTTGGCGCGAGAATACGCATCCACCAAAGACGAATCAGTTAAGAATCAAATAGTGAGCGTGTCCTCGCAGAATCCCCGCTGGATAATGATAATCACGCAGACTTACAGCATAATCTCTGTAGTAATGCTAGCAAGCAAATTCCTGCTCTAGCAGGTGTGTGGCAACATTAAAAAGGCTTCGCGACACAATAGAAACAGAGGAAAAAGGTTTGAAAATCCTAGTTGTGTACGATACGGTTTCAGCGATCAAAAATACTGAGAAAATTGCGGTCGCGCTAAGCGAGGTTCTGAAGGAAAAAGGGCTTGACGTGGACTGCCTATACGTGAAGAACGCTGACCCTTCAAGTGTAAAAAGTTACGATGGTGTCCTTGCTGGCGCGCCTACCATGGCGTTTAGAGCCACACGAGACATCATGGGCTTCTTGGACAGCCTTGCCAAAGACACTTTTGCCGGAAAACTTGCCGCGGCTTTCGACACGCAAGTGCAAAGCAGAATCAGCGGAAACGCAGCTAAGGGAATAGAGAAGAAGCTTCAAAAACTCGGCTTCAAAATAGCCGCGCCGCCATTGGTCGCTTATGTAGAGAGAAAGATGAAGGAATACTATCTCAAAGAGGGAGAACTGGAAAAAGCGAAGAGATACGCAGAAGACCTTGCGAAGGCGCTTCGTTCTTAAAAGAACTATGCCACATCACTCTGCAAGAGAAATGGCAGTCACGGCTAACTCTGGCTGGTGAGTATCCCTCGACTGAAAGCTTGCTTTGTGTGCTTGCGTAAGCTGAAACGCGCACATGGAAAAGGCAATATACCCCAGAGGTTTATTGAGCTTGCTGAGCCTCATGGATGCCGAACAGCTTATCAAAAAGCTTCCTAAGGCTGAACAACACGTTCACATAGTGGGCTCAACCAGACCTGAGACTCTGCTGTGGCTTGCAGAAGACAGCGGACTGCCTAAGCTTTTCAAGACTGCCAAGGATGCTCGACGCTTCTTCAAGTTCAGGGATTTTCCTCACTTTATCGACGTGTACTGCACGGTTGTTGACTTCGTCACCAAAGAAAGTCAATTGGAACGCCTCACCTACGAGTTGCTGGAGTCAGATGCTCGGTGCAACGTTAAGTATGTTGAAGCCAGCTTCTCCGCTCCGGATCACGTGCTCAGGGGGCTTGATTATGGAAAGATGCTTGACGCAGTGAACCGAGGAATAAGCCGCGCGAGAATGGGCTTCGGAGTAGAGTGCAATATTCGAGTTGATCTTGTCAGAAACTATGGACCAGAAAAAGGAATGGAAGTCCTAGACTGGATAGAAAGCAAGAACGACAACGTCGTATCAATCGACTTAGGAGGAAGCGAGGAACGATTTCCAGCAAAACCCTACAAGCAAGCATATCAGAGAGCAAGAAAAATGGGTCTCCACCTAGTTGCTCACGCAGGAGAAGCAGCAGGACCAGAAAGCATTTGGCAGGCGGTTAACGAGCTTGGAGTTGAACGCATTGGGCATGGAGTAGCTGCTACCGATGATCCCGCGCTTTTGAGGCATCTGAAAACAAAAGGCATCGCAATAGAAGCTTGCCTAACCAGCAACGTAAAAACCCGCGTCGTACGCACGCTTAAGAACCACCCCATCAAGACTTTTTACGATTCAGGCTTAACGGTCACTGTGAACACGGATGACCCCTCAATGTTTGGGACAGACATGAACAAGGAATATCTGCAGCTTCACCGCCAGCTTGACTTTTCACCATCTGAGCTCTTCAAGCTTAGCCTTAATGCCTTAAACTCCTCTTTCCTTCCCGAAGAATCCAAGTCGAGAATGCGCAAGGCTTTCATTAAAGAATATGATCGCTTGCTGAACAAAGGATAGGGCCGGAAGGAGCCCCAATGCTTTAGGTGTGGGGAAGCTTTCTTATGCTTTCCCTTCGCCTTCGATCTCTCTTCTGAGTTACAAGTCTCTTCATCTTGCTCTGGATACCATCGAAAAGTGTAGGCAGATCCCACCCCTCCTCAGAATACGTAAACACGTTCCCCGCCGCCTTAATTGAGACACGGACTTCGTACCGGCGTTTCTCGCTGCTCTTGCTCTTCGCCTTGATCATCGCGCGGATCTCCTCCACCTTAGGAAAGGACTTTTGCAAGCTCTGGGCTTCTCTGAAAAACTTTACTTTTGCTAGGTGCGCCTCAAAGGGGTCTTTCGGAAGTCCAACAATGTATGCTGGAACCTCAAGTGTTTCTGGCTCAGCAAGCAGACCAACGAAATCTCTGTAGGTCACTATTCCCTGAAGCTCGTCCCAAAGCTTCACGATTGCATAGGTCTTTCCCTGATCAAGCATGTTTTTCAACACTTCTTGAGCTTTCTCGTCGGGGCTGCAGACCAAGGGGTCTGTATCCATCAACGCTGAGACCTTCAGATCAGCCAACCCTATTCGCTCGTGGAAGTACATGTCTCTGGAGAGCCTTTCTTTCGGGAACATCAGAAAGACTATATGGTGCGAAGAGATTATTCCGCATAGTTTGCCTGAATCCAGTACCGGCAGCTGATCTATGCTGTTTTCGATCATTAGGTTGCGTGCCTTGGAGAGCGAGTCATTCTTACCTACGGTGACCAGATTTCTCTTCATAAGCTTGTTAACTGGAACGTTGCTGAAATCTTTAACGCCTAGCAGTGCCTTGCACACTGATTGTGCGGTTACGGCGCCTTCGATGTTTCTTTGGCTGGAGACTGGCAGCGTTCGAAGCCTATAATCATTCATCAGTTTCGCAGCCCTTGACACCGTGTCTTCCGGCGAGACCTTCAGCAGGGAAAACATCAGAGACGAAGCCTTCATGTTCATAATGTCTGAAGCCTTCAGAACCTCCCTCATCGGAACTATGCCGAGCTTGCTTCCATCTTGAATAAAAACCTCATAGAGGCTATTGTTTTTCATAATTCCGATAATCTCAGATACTGGAGAAGAAGAAGGAACAATGACTGGCGTAGTTAAGAACTCCGCGACTTTAGAAGATTTCAAGTTTTCCAATGAAATTCACCTTCTGCAACTCTGTTCGATGAATTATCTATTGGTAGCATTTAAGCTCTACTAAGAGTTGCTGGACCTTGTTTAACGTCATAGTTGCTCTGTTCACCGCGTGAACACGGCAGATTCCTTCGCGGCTCCAAGAATGACTGAGTCCGATTATGTTTGCAGATAGCAAATTGTTTGAAATGAAAGTGATAATTGCGCAAGTCATAAAAGCCACGTCAACCGAATGACAGTTGAAAACAAATGAGTGAACTTAAAGATATTGACTTCAAGGTTCTTCTTGAGCTAATTAAGAACTCAAAGCTCAGCGATAGGTTGCTAGCAAAGAAGACCGGCGTCTCTCAGCCAACAGTCACAAGAAGCCGAGCTAGACTTGAGAGAGAAGTTATCGAAACCTACACAGTTGTTCCGAAATGGGAAAAGCTTGGATACGAGATACTTGCAATAACCCTTGTCAAAAGCAAGGCAAAACTTGCAACCAAAGCTAGATACGGCGAAGTCCGGGAGAAAGGCTTTGAATGGCTGTTCAAGCAGCGCTGCATAATAATGGCTGGTGGGTGTCAAGGCTCAGGAATCAACTCGTTCATGATTTCACTTCACAAAAGCTTTCCTGACTACGACGAGTTCATGTACAGGTATAAGCTTGAGTGGGGAGACAACATCGACGATGTGCAGACAGTTTTCGTGAGCCTCGTCGGAAGAGGTCTTCTGAAGCCTTTGAACTTTAAATATCTTGCAGAGGCAGAGTCGCCGGATACTGCATGTGCCGAGTGCCCTCGTCCTGGCAAGACCAAGCTTTCGTCGAAAAAAGGCGGACAGACTGTTTGACTGCGCGTTGGAAGCTTTCTATTTGGAAGCTGTTCTGCTGGTTGCTAGACGTATCTGGAGGCAGCGTGTTGGTGGAGGGTTGGCGCTGAGTGTCGGAAAGTCTTAAGCACATTTCTCATATTCTAGAATTGGGGTTCTTTTGGCTGGAAACACTTTTCTAGGCTAGTTTGTTTACGCTGATTCTGTGTATGCTGCACATGCGCTTTCCGCGAGTGCATTCAGCTATTTTTCATTTTGTTGTGAAAAGGATTTATATAATAAAACGCTAGATACAGCGTTGCTTTTAGCTATAAAACACTAGAAAACTGTGAAGCGCATACAATTGTGGGAAAAACCGATGAGATGCCCCTACTGTGGATCCGAAAATCTGAAAACGCTTGAAACACGAGACTCGCCCGACAACACGGTGCGAAGACGCAGAGAATGCGCTGACTGCGGTAAGCGCTTCACAAGCTACGAGTACGTGGAAACCGTGGAACTCATGGTCAAGAAGAAAGACGGCAGGCTCGAGCGCTTCGACCTAAATAAGATCGTCCGGGGCTTGCAGAAAGCCTGCGAGAAGAGACCAGTAACCATGGATCAGATTCACGAGCTAGCGGAAAAGGTTAGGCAAGATTTGACTCTGCGTGGTAAAGAGGAGGTAAGCTCGCGGGAAATCGGTGATCTGGTCATGAAACACTTGAAGAGTCTTGACCGTGTAGCTTACATCAGGTTTGCCTCAGTCTACAGGGAGTTTGAGGAGCCTGCTGACTTTCAGAAGTTGCTTAAGGAGGTTAAAGCATGAAGTATGTTCGAAAACGTGATGGAAGACTAGAACCATTTGATCAGGAACGCATTACAACCGCAGTGTGGAAAGCTGCAAAAGCGGTAGGTGGAAAAGACCGCGAGACAGCCAAGAGAATCAGCAACCGTGTTGTAGAAGAGCTTAGAAGGCGATTCGGTGAAGACGGTGTACCCACTGTGGAAGAGATTCAGGACATCGTTGAAAAAATGCTTATTGAGGAAGGACATGCACGGACGGCGAAGGCTTACATCCTCTACAGAAAGCAACATCAAGACATGCGTGAACTTGCAGCGTTGTTAAGCGACGCAGACATGGTTGACCAGTACTTGGACATTGAGGATTGGCGGGTGAAAGAAAACTCGAACATGAGCTTCTCGCTACAGGGATTGAACAACTATCTTTCCTCAACAGTAATAGCGAAATACTGGATCACTCGGATTTATCCGCCAACCATTGCAGACGCCCACTTCTCCGGAGACATGCATATCCACGATCTAGGAGTGCTAGGCCCGTACTGTGTCGGCTGGGATCTAAGAGATCTGCTTTTAACAGGGTTCGGCGGAGTATCCGGCAAAATCGAAAGCAAGCCAGCCAAACACTTCAGAACTGCCTTAGGGCACGTGGTGAACTTTTTCTATACTCTTCAAGGCGAAGCTGCAGGAGCACAAGCCTTCAGCAACTTTGACACCTTACTGGCGCCGTTTATAAGACGTGACGGGCTTGGCCAAAGAGAAGTGGCACAGGCGTTGCAGGAGTTTTTCTTCAACATGAATGTGCCGACGCGGGTTGGCTTTCAGACACCGTTTACGAATATCACCTTGGACTTGAAGGTTCCCGAGTTTATGAAGGAAGAGGCTGTTGCCTTAGGTGGCGAGTTGGCAAGGGAGACGTATGGAGATATGCAGTTTGAGCTGGACATTTTTAACTTGGCTTTTACCGAGGTTATGAGCCAAGGCGACGCAAAGGGAAGGGTTTTCACGTTCCCCATTCCCACCTACAATATTACTAAGGATTTTGACTGGGACTCTGCAGTAACTCAGCGGATTTTTGAGGTTACAGCCAAGTACGGCGTGCCCTATTTCTCAAATTTCATCAACAGCGACATGAAGCCTGAAGACGTTAGAAGCATGTGCTGCAGGCTTAGAATAGATAACAGAGAACTGCGCAAGAGAGGAGGAGGCTTTTTCGGAGCTAACCCGTTGACGGGATCTATCGGCGTGGTTACGTTGAACATGCCTAGGATCGGGTTCCTGTCTAAGGATGAGGACGAGTTTTTCCAGCGGCTTGAAACCTTGATGGAGATTGCGCGCGACAGCTTGGAGATCAAGAGGAAGGCTCTGGAAAGCTTCACGGAGAATGGCTTGTACCCGTACTCGAGACGTTACCTTCGGTTTGTTAAGGAAGGCTATGGCAAGTTCTGGAAGAACCACTTTTCAACCATCGGACTAGTTGGCTTGAACGAGGCGATACTGAACCTTCTTGGATGCATGATTTCGAACGACGAAGGCAAAAACTTCGCAGTCCGAGTTCTCACGTTCATGCGCGAGAAGCTAGCTGACTTTCAAGAGGAGACGGGAAACATTTACAATCTTGAGGCAACCCCTGCCGAGGGAACAGCCTACAGGCTTGCCCGCATAGATAAGCGGAAATATCCAGACATAATGGTAGCCAACGAGAAACATGTGAAAGCTGGCGCTGAACCATTTTACACAAATAGTTCGCAGCTGCCTGTAGACTTTGAAGGGGACCTATTTGAGGCTCTGGAACATCAGGAGAGTCTTCAGACGCTTTACACCGGAGGCACAGTTTTTCACGTCTTTCTGGGGGAACGGCTGAACTCGTGGCGGTCGGCAGCCGAGCTTATCAGAAGAGTTTCATGGAACTCTCATCTGCCCTACTTCACTTTGACACCTACGTTCAGCATCTGCCCGACGCATGGCTACGTAAGCGGCGAGCACAGTCAATGCCCAACATGCGGGACTAAATGCGAAGTTTATTCGAGAGTGGTTGGGTATCTGCGCCCGGTTGACCAGTGGAATGATGGTAAGCAGGCGGAGTTCGCCGTCCGCCGAACCTTCGACCGCTCTCTTGTGACCGCGGCTGTTCCTACGCCTGTTACTGCGTGAGTGACCAGTGTATGAAGTTCGCTGGGCTCCAGAAGACAAGCCTTATAGATTTTCCGGATAGAGTTGCGTCAGTACTTTTCACACCTGGTTGCAATCTGCGCTGCCCTTTTTGCCACAACTGGAGAATCGTGGTTGATCCGAAGCCGCCTTTTCTCAACGAAGAAACGGCTTTGCAGATCTTGGAGAGCCGGAAACGGTTTGTGGACTCTGTGGTGATTTCAGGTGGGGAGCCCACCATGCGCAAGGAGCTTCCGAAGTTTCTGAGAAAACTGAAGGAAAGAGGGTTCAAGGTTAAGCTGGATACGAACGGCTTCTTCCCCGATGTTCTCGAAGAGTGCTTGCCCTACGTGGATTATGTGGCGCTGGACGTTAAGACGTCGCTGGAGAAGTACCCGAAGCTGGGTGCCAAAGACACAAGCAGCTTTCTTCGCTCAGTTGAGATGCTGAAAGCAGGGAAAGTTGAGTACGAGTTCAGAACAACGGTTGTCCCGGGCTTTGTCGGTGCCGAAGACTTGCCAAGAATGTGCGAACTTGTGAAAGGAGCAAGAACCTTCGCATTTCAGCAGTTCATCCCAGAAGATACGCTGGATAAAGAATGTCAGGCGCTTCGCCCTTTTTCCCTTGAGGCAATTGGCAAGCTTGCTGAGAACATGAGGGGTTCTGTCGGTTTAGTAGTCCTCCGAGCTTAAAGGGGCTGCTCACTAGGTCTGCAGAATAGTCTAGGACGAATTTGGATAATGTGGGTTATATGCACAAAACCAAATTGTAAAGTTCTATAAGGAGATAGGCTTCCATAATCCCAAACACGAAAGACGTTTTGAAAATATCCTGAGCAAAAAGTAGATTTATATGTGCGCATAACAGAGTTTCAGAAAAAGCCCTGGTAGTATAGTCCGGTCACATATGTTGTTTATCAACATTGCCGGAATAGTATATGCGGCTGTCGCCCGCAGGACCCGGGTCCAAATCCCGGCCAGGGCGCCACTTTATGCATTTGTGAGTCTAGGTTTTTGCTCTTTTTGCTCGATTAGTCGTTTTAGTTTCTTTTCCATTTTTAGCTCGTAGACATGCTCCTTGACCATCGGTGGCAGTCCTTTTCTCTTAAAAAGCAGATTCGGCGCTATAATTCTTCTTTCCCCGCGTTTCACTTTCACTTTTTTGTCGTAAACCTTATCTTCGAATGGCTCCAGCGCCTCGACAATCCAGTTTCCCTTGCTTCTTGTCAGGATTTTGACCCTATGCTTTCCCTTGTAGTACCTTACTTCTTTGTCGCTCAAAAGCAGGCTTCCTACAGGCTCTGTTATGTAGGTTGCTATATATGTTCTTTTTTCACGACGTCGCTTTGCGATGCACGCGGCGTGCCACAGAAAACATAAGAATACGTCTCATACATTCAACTTATGAGGGTTAATCATTCTCCAGACACGGTCAAACAGCACTTCAGCAAGCTCATGGGTAGCCGAAATTCTGAAAAGTTCAAGCCAATCAGCCGGCTTCGAATATGAGGAAAGCCTTAATATTACTACCCGAGCCTCGCGAAGTAGCCAGTGCATAGCCTGCAAAGGGTCTAGGCTTCTCTGCGGAAAAGCCCGCTGCCCCATACTTGTCAAGGTTAACCAGTTTCTGAGAAGCGTCCCGCTTATACACAGCGAAGATATCGACGGCGCATCTCCGCCAAGCGTCTTCATCGGAAGAATCGGCTACCCCAAAGTTTACGCAGGACCACTGGTTCCACCGGTGCAGGAAGACACCAGCATCTATGACCTGCCAGAATACTGGTTTGGAAAACCGATGGACGAGATCGTCCGTTTCAGGTCAATGCTTATCAGAGGAAAACATGCCGTGCACGTGAACCGCTTTAGAGAAGCAGGAAAAATCATCGACAAAACCTGCGAGCTGGGGCTTGCTATAAGACCCGTAGACATAGAGCTACTTCTGAAAAAGAAGCCTAGAGGCTCCATACTTCTGGATGATGAGGTTCAACCCTTCGGTCCGTCAGCCCCTATCCGTGATCTGCGGCTTGGGAACACCCGCTGGGACAGCCATGTCGAGAAAGCCTACTATGATACAGACCTTAAAGCAGTTCAAGCCGTTCTGGAGCTTCATACGAAAGGCGTCATGGTAACCAAGATACAGCGAGCCTTCAGCGTTGGCGCCTTCGGGCTGGAAGCCAACCGAAGACTTGTTCCGACAAGATGGAGCATCACTGCCGTAGACGACATCATCTCCAAAGCCCTAGTCCAGAAAGTCAAAACCTACCCAGAAATCAACGAGTACAGAGTCTACGAATCCCGCTACCTTGACAACATCTTCGAAATCCTCATGATCCCGCAAGCATGGAGCTACGAAGCCATGGAAGCATGGTACCCGGGAACCGTTTGGAACCCAACAGGCAAGACCACAGTAATTTTCTCTGACTGGGAAAGCCATGAGGGAAGAACAACATACGCTGAAATAGGCGGATGCTACTATGCCGCAAGACTAGCGGTCTGCGACCAGCTTGTAAAAGAACAGCGGCAAGCTACTGTCTGCGTTCTGCGCGAAGCGCACCCAGGATACATAATGCCGGTAGGCGTGTGGCAAGTGCGCGAAAACGTGCGGAACGCGATGCGCCAGAAACCCTACAGATTCAGCACGCTGGAACAGGCGCTAAGGTGGATAGGAACACGCTTCACCATTCCACTGTCTATTTGGATCAGCAAAAGCGCCTTGCTGAAAAATGCGCTTTTTCAAAAGAGGATCACAGACTACTTGGTCAACATCAAATCCTAAATCCTGTTTACGCTAGGCAACTAGCTATATCAGAAAAAATAAATTAGTTAATGACGCTATTTTTCTGGTTGGCGATAAGTCACGGTCACATCTAAACGGCGAAGACGCAGCAGAACTTCCAATAGTTTAGTGACTCACATACGCCAGATTTTCTATGGAATCGTGCTCCACTCATTTAAAAGCATAAACCAAAAAATCAAGTCAAAACTTCCAGTTTGGCGAATGAAAGAAGAAACCGCCGAACACGTTAACTACGCAATAAGAGTCTTCAAACTGATAATCGTACCCCTAAGCCTAATCTATTTGGCTACAAATTTGCTTCTGTTTGAAACAAATGTTCTAGGCGCGACATTATGGGGATTGCTAACCTTCTTCTACAGCAATTTCCTGCCAGACCTACCTTCCATATATAGAAGAATAAGAAAAAAACAGAAAGGCGAAGATCTGAAATGGTACAGGAAGTATGCCCTACTGCTTTTCGCTCCGGTACTGGTCTGGATACTGTTCTCTGGAATGAAGTTGAATTGGGAAACTGTGGATACTTTTCACAACTTTAAATCGCTGACAGTGTATGGTATCTTTCTTTTTGTGCTAAGCTTTTTTTCTTTCGCCAAATTTCCTGTGTCGCTTGGAACAGTGATCGAAATCATCGCTGTGCCACTCTACGGCGTGATAGGTTATCTGGCTCATCTCAAAGTCGACAAAGTATGGTAGGCTCAGTTAAAAACTCAAGACGTGATAAACAACATGTTGTGTTTGAGTATGTGCGCAGAAAACGCATATCGTCGTCAAGGGTTTGTGATTGGACTGACATTATGTTAATAAGTTATGGCTGATTAGTTATAGAAAAAAGATGGTTGGCAACGTGTGAGCCTTGTTTTTTCCGTAGTGACTCTCGCGTCCTCTCTGGTTGCCTTAGCCGTAGGCAGCTTTTTTGCGATAAAACATGTTGAAGACTTAATGGAAATCACTCGACTAAGCGAAGTCGCCACAGGGTTTCTAATACTGGCAGTATTGACATGCATGCCCGAACTAACGGTGGCTATTTTTGCAGTTCAGCAAGGTCACGTAGGAATCAGCTTAGGCGACATATTGGGTTCTCATGTCTTTAATATCGGCATTGTAATCGGGATATTAGCAATATTCGGTTCTTTGAAAACCCGTTCCACTACAACCTTAACAGAGCTTGTTGATCTATTATTCTTGGCTTCCTTAATTCCCTTGTTCTTGATTGTGTTAAGAATAGCTAGCTCATTTGTGGGAATCGCCTTGATCGGCATATTCTTCATCAGTGTATATAGAATGAGTAAAAAAGAAGCCCGGCTTCCGAGGATAGTGTAGAAAGAACGATAAAGAAGAATCAGAGGACTGCCAAAACCCTCGCGATAATAATAATTGCAGCACTAGCCATTATAATTGCCGTATAATTGCCGCTCGTTCCGTAGTTTCTTCAGCATCGGAGATAGTTATACTCCTCGGCATGACAGATGAAGTAATCGGAGCCAAGATCGTGGCCATAGGAACATCATTGCCGGAGCTTGCCTTCGGTTTGCTGGCTATGAAACGCGGCAGAGTGCATTTGGCTTTAGGAGACGCTGTTGGCGCCAATTTGACAACTATAACCCTGGTGCTCGGCTTGGTTCTTGTTTTTTCACCTTTTGTGATCAATGCCACCTTGTTTGCTGAGGTGCTCGCCTTCGTACTGATCACTAACATTATTTTATGGTGGTATTTAACAAAAGGCAGAATTTCTCCATTAGGCGGCATCATCTTGGTGTTGATATATGTCATGTTCCAAGCTGTTCTTTGAGTTTTGGTTTATTTCCTTCTCTAGTTAATTCCTCTTTATTTGTATGCAAAAATAATGTTTTTGTTGAGTGTGATCTAAAGTGCATAAAACTCTTAAAGCCACATAGTAGTAATCTACTGCTAAAAGGTTAGCATTCATGGATCCGGTAACTCTAGCGCTCATATTGGGCGGTGCAATAATCGTAATCGGCTTTTTGGGGAACTACTTCTTTGAGCGCACGGGTTTTCCAGACATGTTCTTTCTCGTCATTCTAGGAATGCTCTTTGGTCCTATCACAGGCTTAGTGGACACGAGCTCAATAATGGGTCTGGCGCCATATCTTGCTGCTTTGGCTCTGGTTTTTATATTGTTTGATGGCGGCATAGCGATGAACATCTACAATGTTTTTACTCAAAGCCCAATAGCATTAGTTTTGGCGGTCACGAGCTTCGGTGTTAGCGTAGCCGCGACGACTTTTTTCATGATCTTTGTCGTTATACCCGATGTGCCTTTGCTGTATTCTGTTTTATTTGGAACCATTCTAGGCGGCAGTAGCAGCATAGTTGTAATATCATTGGCTTCCCGACTTAAGGTAAGTGAGAAATGCTCCACTATACTTAGTTTAGAATCCGCGATTACTGATATTCTATGCATAGTTTTTTCTCTAGTGGTGATCGAGATACTACTGAAAAATTCTGCGGTGGATTGGATAGACATCGGTCAGTCTATAGCTAGCAGGTTCTCCATCGGAATAGTGCTTGGCGGAATTTTTGGTTTCCTATGGTTAGGCACATTGAAGAAAGTTGCTAAAGCATCTTACGCTTACATGTTAACCTTAGGTGTTGTGTTGTTGTCTTACGCTATCTCCGAATCACTAGGTGGAAGCGGTTCTCTTTGCGCTTTAGTCTTTGGAATTATGCTAGGAAACGAAAAAGAGATTTATCAGATGCTCAAGTTGGGCAGGCTCTCAGATCTGGCTGTTGATGCCGGGCTGAGGAAATTTGAATCTGAAATCGCATTTCTGCTGCGAACATTCTTCTTCGTCTATATAGGGTTGATAGTTACAATTAGCAGCTCTGTTATCGTGGCAGCTGGAGTCCTCCTTTCATTTCTGTTGCTGCTTGTAAGGGTTGGTGCCGTAAGACTGGCAACTGTTCGCTGTGACGAGTTGGAAAATGAGAAGCCCATTATGGATGTAATGATGGCTAGGGGATTAGCCGCCGCTGTTCTGGCAACATTGCCCCTGCAGTATGCTGATCCAATTAGATACCCCACTGTAAGTTCCATTTTTCAAGCGTTATCGCCTCTTTACGTCAACCTTACCGCAATAGTGATTTTAACGACAGCGATGATAACCACAGCAGGAATTCCTCTGCTTAATAGAGTAAGCAAAAAACGTTCCAGAAAATCCAAAGGTTATTTATGAAAGCTTCAAACACTGCTTTGTTACTATAAGAATTCCACGATGTAAGAGGCTTCAGTATAAATTAACTAACGCGTTTTGTAGGCATCTATCGGTTACGCAACGTAAGAGGTACGTTTCCTGTTGCGTACCGTTTGCATAGACAACACATTTAAACGGTACCTCCTATAACAACGAAGTCGGTGAAGAATTGACCGACAAGGCAAACATGCTGTTATTTCAATTCTCAGTTTTAGCATCAAATCGCACTGAACCCTTCATGCCTGAAGAAGAGAAGGCAGCAATCTTCTGTCTAGCAGAGCTTGAAAGAGGCAAAGGAGGCCGGATAATCGGAAGGCAGCTTGAGGAAAAAATAGAGTACGTCACCAAAGCATGCTACCCTTTCTGGCTCTTCCCATTTCACGGCACATACCTCATATTCGACGGAGTCGGCACTGTTTCACACACGTTGACCTACCCCTCAATGCCCGACATCGAAACCTTCGCTGAAGGCATTGAAAGAAGCTCCGCTTCACGGGAAGCCTATACTTCCTTTCTTTCCGACAACGTAAACTACTTCAAGGTGTCAGGTACTGAGGAAAAGCTTGGCATGCGAGGGTTGGTTTCTGATCCCGCATTTCTGCAGGACTTCAGTTCGTATTTTTCTGAAGGCAAGCCCGTGGAGTTTTTGCCCCAAGACATGGTGGCCATAACCCCAACCTTAAGCGAAGAGTCACTGTTAGATGAGATTCAGTTGCTGGAAGAGCTGGAAGGGCAACTTACATTTGAAGTGAAAAACCTAAACAAGAGCATTAAGCTTCTTAGCGCAACTACGAGGAATTTTATCCGTGCCATAAACACCGAGATTAAAGGGGTCAAAAACAAGTATGCAGCAGAACTTGAGAAGCTGCGGGGCCCAGCGGAAAAGGAAATGGCGGAGATACGACGCAAGGGCGATGCTGACATAATTGCTGTCTCGAGAAAATTTGAAAGAGAACTTCTTAGGCTGCAAAAAGAGAAAATCAAGTTTGAAAAGACAAGAGAGCAATTAACCAACAAGATTGACAGATCTGAGATGGAGATCAAAAGCAGCTCGGCAAAAAAGGACAAGGCTGGCGAAAGAAGGTGGAAAGAAGAAAAGAATAGGCTGAAAAATCTGCGCTCTGAAGCCGAGTCCGAGATAAGGAAGCTGGAAAGCGAGATAGAGGCAACAGAAGAAAGAGAATCGCAGGAGCTTTTCAAAATCAGAGCCGAAACAGATGCAAAAATCCAAGAAGCCAGAAAAGAGCTAACCGAAACCGAATCCGCTCGCGACGCCGAGATTTATGTTCTCAAACTTGAAAGTGAAAAGATGGAGGAACTGACATCCGGAATCATTAAGCAGATGGATCAGATAGCTAGGATGAGAGAGAACCTGAGTGCTGGTCTTTGCAATTTAGGAATTCCATTGGAGCGTGACACTGTTTTTCTTGCGTACATGCCTTTTTATCTTGCCTGTTTCCGGTTTGAATCCAGAAAACGCTATGTGCCGTATTCCCCTTCTACCGTGAACAGTATAAAACTTGTAACCAAGCTGAAAGGCGCTTTAGGCATCGCAAGAATAAAACAGCTCTTTAGTCCTCGTTCAGCAGCCATCGCTTCTTTGCTGAGTAGGCTCCCTAACGTGTTGGAGGAGAATGCGGCACTTGGAAACGAGCTTAGCGAGGCTGCTACTAAGCTGGACATAGTGCGAGCAAAAGGCGGAAAGCAGGGCATCAGAAAAGGGATGGGCAGGCTCAAAGAAGAAGGGTGGCTTTCGGAGAAAGAATACAGTCTCTTCAGTCAGAGGCTTTCTTCGCTGTAGCCGCCGTGGACTGACATTTTTTCTTGTATAAATTGATTGAATAGTTCACTATTTTCTTGGCTTCTTCCGCGTTTTTCCATTCTTTGAACCTAACCCACTTGTGCGGTTCAAGACGCTTATAGGTTTCAAAAAACTCTTGGATCTCTCGTAGCTGGTGTGGATGAACATCCGTGATGTCGCTGTAGCCCTCAAATCTAGCATCACTCTCAAGCACAGACAAGATCTTAGCGTCTTCACCCTCCTCGTCCTCAATGATTAAGGCGCCTATCACCCGAACTTTGACAATACAGCCTACTTCAAGCGGCTCAAAACTTAACACCATGATATCGAGGGGGTCATTGTCATCGAACCATGTCTGCGGCACGAAACCATAGTCAACCGGAAAAACCACAGAAGAGGGAATAATACGATCCAGCACGAATGATTCCCACTTCGAATAGTATTCATACTTGTCTCTGGAGCCGCTTATAACCTCAATAACCATGTTAAGCAGAACAGGCGGCTCATCTCCAGAGGGAACATCTTTCCAAACGTTCATCGCAATTCAGCCTTCAAAACAAAGCGCGGCACACGCTAATTTATGTTTCGTTAAAGAACTCGGAAAGCCGCTTCATATCGGTTTTGCGAAGAGCTTCCCCACATCTTTTCGGATCTAAACGTTTGAACTCCAAGCCCAGAGTTGCCAGCACTCTTTGGACATCTTTACCGATGCTGGGTGCAGCTAGAATCCCGCGAACTTCACGATCTGCTCTGGCTTTGACAGCGTCAATGTATCTGGAAAGCTGAAAAGCAGCATCCTTGGAAGCTGTTTTGCGTTTAAGCTCCACAACGACAAGCTTTCCCGCCTTATCTACGCCGTACACATCCACGAAACCAGGCTCAGTCTTCTTTTCATAGCTTATAGGTTGGAACCCATCCTCAATAAGCGCAGGCTTCGATAAAACGGCTTTTTGCATATCTTCCTCAGTTACATAAAGGGAAAATTCGCCCTCGTCCACTAGGTCGAGAACGGCTGCCAGCTGGATGCTGTCAAAGAAGACTCTGACAGACTCCTGCTGCTTCTGTCTAACTGCATGAATTTCCAACACGTTTTCCTTCGGCCTCGTGTGAAAGATGCAGCCTGAAGGCTGCCAGTTTACAGGCTCATAGCCTGTTGACCGGTGAACAAGAAGCGAGCCGTCCTTCTTGATTATTAGTATGCGTTCGCCTGGTTCAAGCTTGGATTTTGCTCTGCCTGAATAGTGTACCCAGCAGTTTCCAGCGATCAGCAGCGTCTTGTGTTTCGACACCGCTTCTCTTGCTGCTTTCTCTGCTTCTGTGCTGTTTGGGTTTACAAGAACGTTAAAGGGTTTGTTGGTTGCCACCTTTTTCTCCGATAATTTTAGAAGGTCTGTAGGCAAATAAGATTTCCGCGAGGCTTTAGATGGCTGAGTGGCGTAGGAAACGCTCCATAATGCGCCTGTACGATGCATCTGCAGGCAGCTACGATGGACTATACGGGGAAGAGCAAAACGCGAAAATCAAAGCAGCCATGAAACATGTTAGGTTAGGCAGAAAAGCGTTTGTTTTGGACTTGGGCTGCGGGACAGGCAGGCTTTTCGATCATGTTGCAGCCACCGGAGGCACGGTTATTGGTGTAGATCTATCAAAGAGAACGCTGACGGCAGCCAAGAATCGTTGCATGAGTCTTCACAATGTCTCTCTGATATTAGCTGACGCCGACCACCTTCCCTTTGTGGAAGGAGTCTTCAGCCATGTTTTCGCTTTAACAGTTCTGCAGAACATGCCTAACCCTCTGCGAACCCTTGAAGAAACGGAGAGAGTAGCCAAGGAAAATGCGGTTTACGCGGTCACGGGGTTGAAGAAGATTTTCTCTAAAAAACAGTTTTTAGAGTTGCTGGGAAATGCTGGGCTAAGCATAGTTGCTTTTGAGGATGAGGAAAGCCTGAAATGCCACGTTGCAATCTGCAGAAAAAAGCAATATTGAAACCTCGTTATGTTAAGACTAAACTATATATGAAGGCAAATACAAGCCTATCTCTTAACTTTGTCCACGTCGCCGAGATGTGAAACGGGTGACTAATAGATGCCGTTGAAAACTGTGAAAAAAGACACGGCTGAAAAACTGACGCTAGAATGGGTTTTGCATGTGAAGAACTACAGGCTGTCTCTTGACCGAAACCGCTGCGTCGGATGCCAAATCTGCAGTTTGGCATGCCCGAAAGAAGCCATCAAGGTTGAGAAACAGCCGAAAAGCAAGGGAGAGAAGACCCGAAGGCCTAAAGTGGATGTTGATTTGGCAAAATGCAATTTTTGCGGGATATGCGACATACTCTGTCCCTATGGCGCTGTGAAAGTAACTTTAGACAATGAGCACAGCCTGCCGGTGATTGAGAAAGAATGTTTTCCCAAACCTATTCGAGAGATCCAAGTGAATCCGGCCAAGTTTCCAGCAAGCCGAGAAGAAATCGAGGACGCATGTCCTCTGCATCTGATAAAAGTGTCAGCGCCGATGTCTGAAAAAGCCGAGTCTACGGCAACTGTGGAAGTGGAAAAAGAATATTGCCCCTGCTGTAGGGTCTGTGAGGTTAAACTGCCTTCGGGCGCTATGCAGGTGCGCAAGTTTATCTATGGAAAAATAGCGGTACACCAAGAAAAGTGCCCCGATGGATGCACAGACTGCTTAGATGTCTGCCCGATTGCTGGTGCCCTTTTCCTCCAAGACAAGAAAGTGGCTGTGAACGACACTTTCTGCGTCTATTGCGGCGCATGCAAACTTGTCTGCCCCGTCGAGGGCGCTTTGGAGCTTGAGCGTACGCGTATCATTCATGAGCCGATTCGTTCAGGTGCATGGAATAAGACGCTGGAAAGACTAACTTCGCCGGTTGGAATTGCTAAAGAACTGAAGAACAAGGGCTCTCTTAAGGCAAGAGAATCCGTCAAAAAAAGAGTGGGATTGAAGGAGGACTAGAAAATGGCTGAAACAGCCTCTCAGAAGCAGGAAAAAACTAGGCAGAAAAAACCCAAGGCAACTGGCCGAGGACGCAGACTAAAAACACCCAGACCGCGCATAGGCGTTTTTGTCTGCCAGTGCGGCGGGCAGATTGCATCGGTTGTGGATGTCAACGAGCTGACTAACTACGTGAAGACTTTGCCCAATGTTGTCTATGCGGAGCAAATGAACTTTCCGTGCAGCCGTCAGGGTCAAGAAGAAATCGTTACCGCAATTAAAAAGAACAGGCTGGAACGCGTAGTTGTAGCTGGCTGTTCTCCGAGGCTTTACGAGCCAACCTTCCAGAGATGCGTTTCTCAAGCTGAGCTGAATCCTTGGCTGTTTGAGATGGCGAACATCCGCGAGTTTGCATCCTACTGCCATCAAGCCAACCCCAAACAGGCAACTGAAAAAGCCAAAGACACTGTCAGGATGGCGGTGGCTAAGGCGAAGCTGCTTGAACCTCTAGCGCCCATAGAGTTGCCGATGACGAAGAAAGTAATGGTTATAGGCGGAGGGATAGCAGGCATCAACGCGGCTCTTGATCTGGCGGACATGGGTTTCAAGGTTTACGTGGTTGAGAAAACCGAGTCTATAGGTGGCTACATGGCGCTTTTGGACAAGACTTTTCCAACTCTTGACTGCAGTATATGCATTGAAGGTCCAAAGATGGTGGATGTCGGAAGGCATCCTAATATTGAGATTATTTCTTATGCAGATGTCTTGAAGGCTGAAGGTCACGTTGGTAGTTTTAAGATGAAAGTTCGCAAAAATCCGCGTTACGTTATAGCTGCAAACTGCACCGGATGTGGTGAGTGCAAAGACGCTTGCCCCATAGAGTATCCTAACTATGCAGACATGTACCTCGGCGTCAGAAAAGCTATTTCACCGCCCTTCGGCCAAGCAGTTCCGCTTACGCACACGATAAACAGGGACTACTGCATCGAATGCTTCAAATGCATAGACGCATGCGGCGCCAGAGAAGCCATCAACTTTGACCAAAAACCTGAAGAGGTGGATCTCGAAGTTGGAGCCATCATAGTTGCCATAGGCTACAGCATGTACAACCCTTCGGACTTGGAATGGACTGGCTACGGCAAATACGACAACGTGTTTACAGCCCTAGAATTTGAAAGACTGATATTGGCAGCGGGACCTACAGGCGGCAAAGTTGTACGGGCGTCGGACGGGCAGAAGCCGCACTCAGTCGCGTTTATCCAATGTGTAGGCTCACGAGACATTAACCGCTATGAGCACTGCTCAAGCTTCTGCTGCATGTACACCTTGAAGCACGCGGTCATGCTTAAAGAAAAATACAGAGACGACATCGAGGTCTACGTATTCTACAATGATATGCGAAGCAACTTCAAAGGCTATGAAGAATTCTACAATAGAGCGCAGAAGTCAGGCGTCAAGTTCCTTAGAGTGAAGCTTGAAAACCGGAAAATACTCGAAAACCCACAGACTAAAAGCCTAACCGTCAGCGGCGAAACTGAAGACGGCAAACCGGTTACAGCTCATTCTGACATGGTGGTGCTGGCAAACGCCGCCGTTCCGCAGCAAACAGCCGCTGAACTGGCAAAAATCCTCAAAATCCCTACAGCCCCTGAAGGCTTTTTCATGGAATGTCAACCTAAAATCAGACCCACGGACACAGATGTCCCAGGCATATTTCTGGCAGGCGCCTGTCAAGGCTTAAAGGACATACCTTACAGCGTGGCGCAAGGCAGCGCTGCGGCAGCTCAGGCGGCTGCGGTTCTAAGTAAGGACGTGTGGACCGTGGAGCCTTTGGTGGCGCAGGTGAACGAGGACATGTGCAGTGGATGCAGAGTTTGCGAGTCTGTTTGTGGTTACAATGCGATTGCGGTTGAAAATCTCGGAGACAAAGCCCTTGCACGTGTTAAGGAGGGGCTCTGCCGAGGCTGCGGGATATGCGGCTCCGCCTGCCCGATGGATGCTATTAGCATGCCTAACTACTCCGACCGACATATCATTGCTCAAGTCAAAGCCGTGATGGAGAGAGGCGACAAAACATGAGTGGACAAGTTGCTCCTAGATTTGAGGAACCTAGAATCGGTGTCTTCGTTTGCTATTGCGGTCTAAACATCGGCGGTGTCGTCGACGTAGAGGAAGTTGCGGAATACGCTCGGAAGTTGCCGAACGTTGTTTACGTCAAGACAAACCGATACACGTGTGCTGACCCGGGACAGGACGAAATAAGAAAGGGTGTCAAGGAATATAGGCTGAACCGTGTGGTGGTTGCCGCCTGCTCTCCGAGAATGCATGAGCCTACTTTCCGCCGAACGGTTTCAGAGGCAGGACTGAACCCTTATGTCTATGAAATGGCGAACATCCGCGAGTTTTCTTCTTGGTGCCATCCAACCATGCCGAAAGAGGCAACTGAAAAGGCAAAAGAACTAGTAAGAATGGCAGTTGCCAAGGTGCGTCTGCTTGAACCTCTCGACATCATAGAAGTACCCGTGACAAACAGGGCTTTGATTGTCGGCGCAGGCGTGGCTGGTGCAAGCGCGGCTGTCGACCTTGCCGAAATGGGCTACCATGTCTACCTTGTCGACAAGGCTGAGAACATTGGCGGGCACATGGCGCAGCTGGGTAAGACTTTTCCTGTTTTTGAATGTTCTAATTGCCCACAGCAGATTCATTGTCCAAGGTTCTCCTGTGTTGCCACGAGAATTGGCGCGGCTGCGGTTCATCCGAATATAACGTTGATGAGCTACTCAGAGGTTAAGGAAGTTGAAGGTGTAATAGGAAGCTACAAGGCTAAAATCGTGAAGAAGCCGCGCTTTGTTGAAGAAGCCAAATGCATAAGCTGCGGCAAGTGCGCTGAGGTTTGCCCTGTAGAGGTTCCTAACAAATTTGAAGGCGGCATGAGAAAACGTAAGGCAATCTACATCCCATTCCCCAACGCTACTCCCAACACCTACACGATTGACAAGGAAGCATGCTTGTATTTCAAGGACGGCAGCTGCAGAAAATGCCAAGAGACATGCCCCGTAGATGCCGTGAACTTTGAGCAGAAGCCTGTGGAAGAAAAGCTTGAGATCGGATGCATGATCGTGGCTACTGGCTACGACATTTATGAGCCATACGACCTGCCTAGCTACGGATTCGGTAAATATTCAAACGTCGTAACTGGGCTACAGCTTGAACGCATAGTGGATTCTGGAACACAGGTTCTAGGCGAGCTCTGGAAGCCGTCTGATGGCAAGATGCCTGAAAGCTTGACGTATATTCAGTGCGTTGGCTCAAGAGACATAAACAAGTTCGAGTACTGCTCCGGATTCTGCTGTATGCTTACGCTTAAGAGCGCAGTTTTTCTGAAAGAAAAATTCGGAGACAAGCTGGGCATCAATGTGCTGTTTACCGACATGCGCGCCAACAAGAAAGGCTACGAAGAGCTCTACAGGAAAGGACAGAAACTCGGTATAAACTTCATCCGCGTCAAACTTACCAACCGAAACGTAATAGAAGATGCCTCGACGAAAAAACTGATTGTAACCGCGGAGAAAGAGAACGGCGATCCCGTGACGGTTAAAACCGACATGGTTGTGCTGGCTACCGCCGCAGTTCCCAATCAGGGTTCAGAAGAAGTGGCAAGGCTCTTTAACATAAGCCGCGGCGCCGACGGCTTCTTCATGGAAAGCCACCCCAAGCTTAAGCCCATAGACACGCCAGCGGACGGAGTTTTCGTTGCCGGCGGCTGCCAAGGACCAAAAGACGTACCCTACAGCGTCTCGCAGGGCATGGGCACTGCGGCTCGCGCGGCAACGATACTTTCGAAGTCTAAGTGGCAGATTCAGCCCATAATAGCGTCTGTCGATCCCACCAAGTGCCGCAACGTGAAGGTTAAATGCGGCATCTGCGCGAAGGCATGCCCCTACGGAGCAATAAGGGCTCCAGATGGGCAAGTGGCAGAAGTTATGAGTGCCATGTGCCATGGCTGCGGAACATGTGTCGCAGAATGCCCAGCTGACGCGATAACGCAGAAGCATTTCACCGATGCTCAAATAATGTCCCAGATAAGAGCCGCGCTGGAAACCGATGCTGAAGATAAAATTTTGGCTTTCCTGTGCAACTGGTGCAGCTACGCAGGAGCCGATCTCGCTGGCACAAGCAGGTTCGAGTATCCTCCAAATATTAGACCTATACGTGTGATGTGCTCTGGACGAGTTGACCGAGACTTTGTGCTTGAGGGGCTCCGGCTTGGCGCGGGAATGGTTTTGGTGGGTGCATGCCATCTGCCTTATGACTGTCACTACATTAGTGGAAACTACAAGATGAAGGCGCGGATGGATGCTTTGGCACCGATGCTGCAGAAGCTCGGCTTGAGTCCCCAAAGATTTAGGGTGGAGTACGTGTCGGCTGCTGAAGGCATCAAGTTTGCTGAGATCGTTAGGGAAATGACTGCGCAGTTGCAGGCTTTGGGTAAGGAGAAGGTGAAGGCTGAGAATGCGAAGCTGAAGCCTTTCTTGGAAAACATGTTGAAGCGCAAAGAAGCTAAATAGAATTCGCGGATCATTTTTTATACGGCTTTTGTGATAAAAATTAAATATCATGCACGCACCTTAAGTATTAACTTGAGATTTAAATGAGGTGTGAATAAAAAATGGTTAATGAAGGAAGAGGAAGCCTGTTCCGAAGAAAAGACGGCAAATACCTGATCTATCTGCCTTTAGACCTTGCTGAAGACAGCATGTTCCCATTCAAAAACTACGAAAAAACGAAGAGAGGTGCTGAGTCAATCGCCGTCAAAGTGAGCTTCAAGATCGGAGACAATAAGATAGTTGTTGAAAAATGGAAAGAGCCTCCGAACATTCAAGAGAAAACCAAAGAGAAATAGACATCAAGCAAGCCCTCTGTAAACCAGAAACTTCAGCGATGCCCAACTCCGTCAAACATTTTTTGCCAGTTTTGTCTTCGCTGCATAGTAGCCCATGCCTGCCAGCAGCCCAGCAGATCCTATAACCCACGACTGTAGCGAGACAAATATGGTGAAAGCTAACATTCCTACGCACGTAAGTGTTCCCAGAGCAGACATCAAACGCTTGAAATTTCCTCTCCGAGAACTTTTCAATTTGAGTGCTGCGATGTTGCCTATGGCGTAGTAGAAAAGCGATGCAAACGTGCTTATGGCAACCACGCTACCGAGATCTATGAATAAGACAAGGAAAATCATTAACAGCCCTACAGTCCAAACTGAATAATGTGGAGTACGATATTTCGGGTGCAACTTGCTGAGAGTTTTCGGCAAGTCACCTCTTCTAGCCATCGCAAACGTCACTCTCGAGACTCCCAGAATGGAAGTCAACAGGACACTTGCCGTGGCGATGAGCCCCCCAAAAGAGACCAAGAGAACAATGAAGCTGTTTTCTGTAGCGTTCATGGCTTCAACCAAAGGCGATGTGGAGCCAGCAAGTTTGCCTGCGCCTACCAGTCCCACAGCCACGATGCCTACGCCCACGTAGAAGATGGTAGACACCAGCAACGACAGCAGTATTGCTCTGGAGACGTTTTTTTCTGCGTTTCTGACTTCTTCAGCGACAACTGCTACTCTGGCAAAACCAGCATAAGCAAAGAATATGTAGAATGCTCCTTGCAAGACTCCGATTTCTAAAGGGGCAAACGGTGCAAAGTTAGCTGGCTTAACGTAGGCAAGCCCAAAGAGGATGAAGAGAACCAGTATAAGCAGCTTGGTGACAACAAAAACGTTGTTTAAAAGTGCTGACTGACGTATTCCAACCAAGTTCAAGACTGTAAATGCCAAACAGATTATTGCGGCAATCACGTTCACGGGAAGACTGGGAACCAGAGCAGAGAGATAGTATGCAAAGCCTAAGGAAACTGCAGCTCCTACAAAGGTGTTAGACAGCATCCACATCCAGCCAGCCAAGAAGCCTACTGACGGGGAGATCAGCTGATAGGCGAATTCATACACGCTTCCCTCTTTAGGCAGCACCTTTGTGAGTTCAGCGAAGCTTATCGCCGTAAACAATGAAACCAGCGCTGCTATAAACATAGAAACCACTAGGGCTGAACCAGCTAAGCCTGCTACTATTCCCGTGACTACGAAAATGCCCGCCCCAATAATGGCGCCTATGCTGAGTGCCGTGGCATCAAACAAACTCAGAGAAGGCTTTAATGTTTCTTTTGCTTGCGTTTTTTCAGCCATGCTTTGCTTAGGTAAGGTTATCTGTTCAAAAACTTTGCCTAGGTAGACAACATTTTCTTAGGAACCAGCTAAGAAGCAGTCTATGCCGATTTATCTTTGCTTTCCCAGAACTCTCGGGTTCGCAGGTACTGAATCTTTGCTTTCAGCAAGTCCATGTAAAACTCATCCTCGTTAGAATGCATTTTGCCCAAGATTCTAGACGCTGTTTCAGGTCCTACGCCTTTCACTTCTAAAGCCGTTATCGCCTTTTTTCCATAGCTTAAAATTAGGTCTGCCTTTCGTCTTGCACTTGTCAGCTCTTTTAGTTCTTCTTCGCTGAGTTCTTTGCCTTCTCTTCTTTTCTTTAGGCTGTCGGCTAGATGCTTTACGTCTTGGCTAAAGTATGTTAACGTCAATAGCCTTGAGCCGCATTTAGCACACTCAGGTTCCTCAGGCAAACTTTTAATCTTCTCTTCAACCAGCCATTCACCGCACTTCATGCACAGCAGCCTAGCCGTTCTTGCCTCAATCGCCCGCTTCATCTTCTCGATGTTGCTTAGC
Organism: Candidatus Bathyarchaeota archaeon; assembly: GCA_029907545.1. GTDB lineage: Archaea > Thermoproteota > Bathyarchaeia > Bathyarchaeales > Bathycorpusculaceae > JAGTQT01. The sequence continues at coordinate 62,359 of JARYLR010000006.1, forward strand.
AAAACCTCTTCGGGAGCCATCAGCTCTGAGATGTCGCTATACTTTTCAAGGATATGGAAAGCCAATGGCGTAGGCTTCTCGCTTCGGTAGATTGCACTAACCTTGATCTTCCCATTCTTAACGTCGCTGATGATTTCTTTAACTTTGGCAACATCCACCTTTTCCAACATGGCTTCGCGGATTGTTTCATCATAGATCGGTGTGTCTCCAAACTGAAACGGCAAACGGCTCTCCGTATCCGCACCCGTAGTCTTGCCTCGTGGCAATGCCCCAAACCGCTGAGCCACAAACCTCATCTTGTAGGTGAAAGGGAACTTTGCATCCAAATAACGGTAGAAGGCTTTCTCCGCCTCCTCATCGCTCACGTTGAAAAGCAGCTTAGATATGTCCTCCGCTTCTTTTTGTGTAGGCTTTCTTCTTAACTCGATAAGTATGCGGTAGCCGTCGTTCCACCAGCCAACTATGATCTCCCTATCGGAGAGTAACGTGTCAAAGACTCCACCAAACGTGCGATTCACAATCTCTCCAAAACACGCATGCACAATCAAATACCTGTCAAAAGCCTCAACCACAATGCGCCTATGCGTAGGCAAAGGCGCATCCTGCTTAACGTGCTCCGCAATTTCCTTTACAGCGTCCCCCAGCGTTTCCTTGTCGACGTCAAGTGTTGCCGCAGCTTTTTCAATCGCTAGATCGACGTTCCCAGCGTCTTTTAACGCTTTTTGAATCTCCTCCCTCATAATGCCCGTCCGCTTGGCCAGATCAAATGGCAAAGGAATCATCTCGCCATCCCAGCCAGGAATTGCGGCTAAGGGGTCTTCGGAAGGCACTACGTATACTGTGCCTGTTTCCTGTTCTATTTGGACGATGCGCCAGACTTTTCCCTTGACGATGATGTTTAGTCCGACTCTGGCGTCCAGAGCCATGAACTCGTCGCCTAGAATGCCGATTTTTCTGTCTGAAATGACGTTGACCATGGGGTAGCGTCGCTCGTCTGGAATCATGCTTAGATTCTCAAAGTAGTATTTTCTGCTTCGTTTTCCCTTTTTCAACAGTTTGCCTTCTTCGCTAAATCTTAATT
>JARYLR010000007.1 GCA_029907545.1 Candidatus Bathyarchaeota archaeon
AAGGCTCAACTGAGCGCTCTTATAGCGCAAGGCGAGTAACTGAAACCAAAACAGAATGGGCTTTGCCAAAAGTCTTTAAATAGGGAGAGCTCTTATGGTAGGATGTGATTGACCTTGGTTTACTGTGTCAAGTGCGGAACTCAGAATCCAGATGATGCTCACATCTGTTCGAAGTGTGGCGCCAAGTTGTATACAACTGGAGAAAGCGCCCACTACAGAAGAATTGAGGACGAGTGCTTTGGTATCCCTAGAGGCGGAACAGTTTTCGGTCTCGCTATAGGCATAGTCATCTTGCTAGCAGGTCTCTTCTGGTTTCTGCGCAATGCGTTTCCTGACTCGATTTTCGAGCGTCTGGATGCGTTCCCAGTGGCGGTAATGATCTTCGGCATCTTGATAGTTATCGGCGCGTTGTACGCACTGCGCCGGCGGTACTAGGATCGAAGACTGCAAGCGTGTTTACATGCACCGCAGATTCTAATATGATCCCATTTTGACAGAAGTATTCTCGTCCATATCCAAAGGACGGTGAGCGCGGTTAGATAAAGGTCAACAAAAACGTTTTGGGCAAGCGCATCCATTCCCGCAAGGATCAGAAACGCACCGAACGGAAAAACCGTATTCAGCGCCATCCGCATTTTCCCTTTGAACAGCAGTTGAGCGAAACCCAGAACGATAAATATTGTCCCGGTTGATACCGCAGGAAAAGAAAAAGAAGACATCCCAGCTGTCCAATCTGTAAAAAAGTAGAAAACCCCACTTATTAGAGCAGCCAGCGCTCCTAGAAACAAGCCGGCACAAGCCGCACAATAGGTTCGCCCAAAGAAGCTGGTTACATGGGAAGAAAATTCTTCACAGTTAACGTGATGCCCGATTATGATTAGACCCTTATGTGGCGTGCCGCTTATGTCGGTTTCGTCTGCTTCGCTATGGAAGGCAAAAATCTTGGAACATTTTTTAGGTCGTATTGCCGCCAAGATTCCGAGTAGGCATATTAGCAGGAAAATCGATCCCGCGGCAGGCTTCCTGAACGTTTGTGCTGCGGCTGGAGGCGGAGCAAGCGCAAGCATGATCGCTGTAAATATGCCGAATGAGGAAATAATAACCGAGAATAAAAGTACAAGTTTCGCGGTCTGCATCTATGCCGCCTTAAGAAGAGTTCTGAGCTTTCGCATTACGCTGCTGCCTAACATGTGCCAGTAGGTTCGGCGTCTAAGCGGGTTGCTTGAGAAGAGTCCGTGAAATCTTCGGCTCCAAGATCCATAGAAGCTTCTGTAGCACTCGTAAAGCTCTTCCTGCACTTCGACTCTTGACAGCGTTTCAGTCGGCATTATGGCATGAACCATGTCGTAGTGAGACCAGTTGAAATCCTCAATCCACCCATTCCTCCTCGCTTCTTCAAAGACTTCGTTGCCTGGAAACGGCGTGAGAATGGCAAATATGGCAAGATCTGGATCCAGTTCATTGGCGAATTCTCGGAGTCTTGCAATGGATTGTGCGGTGTCTTTTCTGTTGCCTATTATAAACATGGCGTGCGCGAAGATGCCATCCTCCTTTAGCAGCTTAACTGCTTCTTTAGCGTCGGCAGGAGTTATCCCCTTCTTGAAGTTTTCAAGCGTTGAAGGCTCAGCGCTCTCAACTCCAAGCAACACCCAGTTTAGCCCAGATCTCCGCAACTTCGGCAAGGCGTCCTTATGTCTGACAATGTCATCGCATCTTCCCTGCACAAACCATGTCACATCCGACGGTAGTTCACGCTTGATGATTTCGTCTGCAATCTCCTCTGCCCTAGTGCCTGCGCCGAGGTTGTCGTCTGTTAGCCAAACAAATTTACTTCCGTAATTAGTGCAGCAAAACTCGATTTCGTCTGCAATGCGTTGAGGAGATTTGACTCTCCACCTTTTTCCCCAATGGAGCCACTGCGTACAGAACGTACAGGAATGGGGGCATCCGCGCGAACCTTCTATCAACGCGTAAGGTGCATCTTCGCCCGCCATAGCAGAAAAATGATACTTCTTGACCCAGTCTTTGACGAGGTGGTAGCCTGGAAAGGGTAGATCCTCTAGGTTTTCTATTAACTGTCTCGGCGGGTTGTGGACGATTTCTGCTTTGTTTCTAAATGAGATGCCTTTAATGTTGGGGAGGGCCGGCTCTTTCGGGTTTTTAACGAGCTCCGTAAAGGTCTGTTCTCCTTCGCCTCGAACAATCACGTCTATTTCCGGAAAGGTTTCCAAGCTTTCTTGAGCGGTTGCGGTGAAGTGTTGTCCACCTGTAACTGTCAATATTTTGGGGTCTACTTTTTTGGCTGTTTCCAGTGTTCTTGCAACTACGTAGGTGTTGCAGGTCGCAACCGAGCTTGAAGCTACGATGTCGGGATTGAACGCTTCTATATGCTTGGGCAGGTTGGGCCAGTCGACGTGCTGAGCGTTGCAGTCTAGGATCTTGATTTCCGCCTCCTTTACCTCTTTCTCCAAGTATGCTCCGAGCTGAATGATGCCATAGGGCGGGGGAAGATATTCGCCCATGACAAACCATTCTTCTTTAGGAGGTTCGATGAAAAGCACTTTCAACAGTTCTTTCACTCTTGGAAATGTTGGGTAGTTTAGCTTTTAAGCGTGTTTGTTTTGGCAATGCTTTAAATATCAAGTCTTCTTAAACGTTTCTAGGTGTGCTCTGTGGCTTCAGTGGAGAAGAGTTGGAGACATTGGACCAGAACAAGCGACTGGATTGGGCTTGTTTCTTTCGGCTTCTTTCTTATAGCCTTGGCTGTGGTTTGGATTATTACGCCTAACTTTTCAGGCGAGATTGTCGACTTTGTAAACGATTTCCATCTTGCCAATGTAAGTGGGAACGTCGTGTTTCCTGCACCTCAAAGCCCTCATCCAGTCCTATACACGGCGTTGATGGAGTTATGCATAATCGGCGGCATATTCCAGATAGTTATCCTAGTGTTCCGCATAGCCTATCATGAGCCGATTCGGAAAAAGGCGGATTCAATTTCCAGCATCGGCTTCTCTTTCAGCATAGCCTTCTTCTTCAACTGGGCAGCGAATGTGACCAGTGCAAGCGTAGGCTGGTTCGGTCTTCTTGCGGGGCTTATAGTCTCGATAGGTTTGTCGATAGTTCTCAGCAGCCTTACTAAACTTCTGCGTTAAAATAGCAGCTTGACTTATGTTTGCATAAGCTGTCTGGGAAACGGTTTGGCTCTGTTCTCCGTTTGGATGAAAGAGTTTAAATGCTGATAGATGACTTATGCTTCTTTCATTGCAGAGGCCTAACCGTTATGGTTAAGTACATTTTTGTCACAGGCGGCGTCTTGAGCTCGGTTGGGAAGGGCATTTTAACTTCATCTATCGGGAAGATGCTTCAGTCCCGTGGCTTGAATGTTAGCGTGGTAAAAATTGATCCCTACGTGAACGTTGACGCGGGGACGATGAACCCGTACATGCATGGAGAAGTCTACGTCACGGATGACGGCGGCGAGACTGATCTGGACTTGGGCTGGTATGAGCGTTTTCTTGATCTTAACCTGAGGAAGGAAAACAACCTTACCACTGGAATGGTGTACAAGGCGGTTATCGAGAAGGAGCGGCGTGGCGACTTTTTAGGCAGATGCGTGCAAATCATTCCGCATGTGTCTAACGAGATTAAGAGTCGCATACGTGCCGTGGGCAAGGGGTCAGGGGCAGATGTGGTCTTAACCGAGGTAGGTGGAACGGTTGGCGACATTGAGGGATTGCCTTTTCTTGAAGCGATCCGGCAGATGCGGTTGGAGGAAGGCTACGAAAACACTTTGTACGTGCATGTGGCGCTTGTGCCTATCTTGGACGTTACGAAGGAGATGAAAACGAAGCCGCTTCAGCACAGCGTTAACGAGCTTAGAAGAATCGGTATACAACCAGACATTATTGTGGCAAGAAGCCCTGAAATGATAGACTCTGAGGCTCTGCGAAAAATAGCCTTGTTCGGGACAATTCCGGAAAACGCTGTGTTCTGCTCCTACAATGTTGAAACCGTCTATCAGGTGCCTCTTATCCTTGACGAACAGGGCATGAGCGAGTTCATCTGCAAGAGGCTCTGCTACATGGATTGCAAACGCGATCTCAGCAAATGGAAGAAGTTCGTTGACACGGTTCTGCATCCCGAGCATGAGGTTAGAATCGCGTTAGTTGGCAAGTACGCAGGGCTGGCTGATAGCTATGTGAGTATGAACGAGGCTTTGAAACATGGCGGCGCGGCTTGCAAAGCCCAAGTTTGCGTGCAGTACATAGAATCTGAAAGCTTTGAAAAAAATCCGGAGAAAGTTGAGGTTCTGAAGAATTTTGACGGAATATTCATCCCTTATGGCTTTGGTCCACGCGGAACAGAAGGCAAAATAGCCGCAATCAAATTTGCACGAGAAAACCACATTCCCTTCTTAGGCATTTGCTACGGGTTTCAGCTTGCGGTTGTCGAGTTTGCCCGTAACGTGTGCGGCTTAAAGGAAGCGAACAGCACTGAGATAAATCCCAAAGCGCCCTACCCAGTTATAGACTTGATGCCTGAACAGAGAAAGGTGGAAATAAAGGGTGCCACAATGCGGCTTGGGGCTCATAGAATTATTATCAAACCTAACACGATGGCTTATGCCCTTTACAAAGGAGAAGAAATCTATGAGAGGCATCGTCACAGGTTTGAGGTGAACTTGAGGTATCTGAGAAAGCTGGAGAAGAACGGTCTAGTTTTTTCAGGAAAAAGCGTGGACGGCAGAAGAATGGAGATTCTGGAGCTTCCGGATCATTTCTTCTTCTTTGCTACACAGTTTCACGGGGAATTCAAAAGCCGACCGCAGCGCCCTGATCCGGAATATTATGGGTTTGTTAAGGCGTGTTTGGATAGGAAGATGGGCAAATCTAAACCCAGCTTTGCGTAGAAATATCCAGTTCTGACATTAGAATATATAGAGAAAAAAGGGTGCGGTTTTAGGTTGGTTAAGTAAGTTGCAGTTTTGGTTGTTGAGGGTTCTTTCGGCGCACCAGAAGCACTGCCAGCACCAACACTGCTATTGATCCTGCTACGGCGATTATTAGGAATGCGCCTAGGAACGGTTTTTCCTCGGTTTCTGAAGTGGTTAAGTACACCTTGAGCGTTGGGTCGTGTTCGACTCTGTAGCCGCCGTAAGTTGGATATCCGATAAGGTAGAAGTAGTTGGCTTTGGTCATGTTGGTTATTCGGTCCTTGGCTTTATCATAAAGTTGTGGGCGCATGTTGCCTACGAGGTATGGAAGGTATTTCATCAACTTTATATGCGAATCAAACAGTGCTGTGTTGCCTGCGAAGCCGTTGATTTTGCATGTCCGCGAGGTCGCGTTGTAGGTGTCATATGTGGTTTCGGTTGGATCTTTGGTGTAGTTGTAGAGGTTGTAGGTTTTCTTTGTGCCGAAAATTGTGTCAAAGATCTTCTCGTTCTCCGCGTAAGTAGAGATGTGGGAGTCGCTAACCATTACGTCGTTGTCGGTCACGTTCTCTCCGGCTGCTGAGATGCTGCGGGTTTCGCGTTGAAGCATTACTGATGTCTGGAAGTTGACTATGCTCATTTTGATCTTGTTTATCTGCAGGAAGTCGTGGACGGTTATGTTTGATATCCACTGGTTTCCTTGGTAGCATCCGGTGCTGTTGTAGTGGAAGCACCATGGGATGATGAACCATCCGAAGTGCCATAGATCTCTTACTCTGCCTATCACATAGTTCTGGGTTAGTGTTGCCGTGTGGGTTTCAGGCCATATTGTGAGTTTGTAGGTGAAGTTAAGCTCGTCGTAGATGGCGATTGCCATTGGAAAACTGTTCTCGAAATGCGGGTTTGTTGAAGTTATGTAGGTTCGCCACCATATTGAGGTTAGGTTCGTGTGTCTCATGCCCCATGTCCATGTGAGGTTGTCATCGGAATGTGTTAACGGCGTGATTTCTGTCTTGCTGTGCAAGGCTGGAAAGTTTTCGCCTGCAAAGGCGCCGAAGTTGAAGCCCATGCTGAATGAAGCCCAGAGTCTGTCGTTTATGTCAGGTGAGCCTGTGTACAGTGTGGGTCCGGTTTCGTTGAATGCTAGAAGCATGAGGAAGCTTGATGCGATTAGAACGTCTTGGCTGGTGTTTTCGGTTTTGTAGTGCATCATTACTGTCTGCATGGGTATGGTGAGTGTGAGTGCTCCGCCGAAGCTTACGTTTATCAGTCCAGCATACAGCATCTGCAGTCCCTTCGTGTTAACATAGGTCATGTACATTGGCGCGTGCCAGTTGTTGAAGCCTGTAGGCGTGGGGATTCCGTGGAGAAGCGCATAGGCTCTGGCGTAGTCAAAATAGTCGATCGTTTTTGCCCAGCTTTCTTTTGCAAAGTCTGGTGCGGTCAAGGTGTCTGCAATGGTTGGCGTTGCGATGCCAGCCAGAATCATAAGTGTGAGCCAGATTCCGATTATACTTTTGATTTTCATAGGGTTCACTTTTCTTAATGATATTCTTGCTGTGTTTAAAAATCTTCGTGCATATTAGAAAGTTATGGATTTGCAGTCTAGTTTCGTGAACTGAGAGAGGTTGTTTTCATCTTTATATAATATGCTTGTGAATGTAGAATCGCTGAGCGGTTGTGTTTGAGCGAATTAGACGCATCATCTGTTGACCGGTTTCGAAGCCGCTTGGAGGAGGCGAAGAGCTACGGCGAGGTCTGGGAGGTTGTCAAAGATTCTGTGGCGGCTTCGTTGGGAAAGCGTAGAGGTGGGATGATGCTGTTTCTCGATGATCTTCCTATCCAGCTTGGCGCCTATCACTCAGTTGGGACAAATAACATTGTGCTTAACCGCGTGCTCGTGGAGATTGTTGAGGCTGCGGTGCAGTCGAAGCGGGTTGTTAATGCTTTGGTTTATAATCTGCTGCTTCACGAGTATCTGCATGCGCTGGGCGAGTATTCTGAGCTTGATGTTAGGCGGCTGGTTTACGAAGTTGCGAGAAAATGCTTCGGCGAAGAACACGTGGTCTCTGACATTGCGAAGAAGAGTCCTTGGGTGTTGTTGAAGGGCGTTCCGCTTGAGGCGGTGAGGGCACGGAAACGCGTAATGGAGATTGTTAAGAATTTCGAGAAAACAGATAGATATGTGATTTAGCCTCGAGTGCGGTTTAGACCTACTTATAAATTAGTGCCGTTGTGTGGTTGCTGGAGAGATTGGCGGCGAAACTCGTTTTCCGTAGCAAATGGATAGGCTCATCTTCTATAGGATATTATGCAAAAAATATATAACTACGGTTAGATAAGCGATAATCTATGAAAGGAAGTTGAAAATGAAAAGCTTGGTGCCTCTACTCATTGCATTCTTGTTGGCTTCTGTCATTTCTTTCATCAAGATTCAACCAGCCGAAACCTAGCCCATATACCTCGGCGGACCCCTGTACAATGTTGGAACCATATACATTCGGTCTGATGGCTCAATAGATCCGCCGGCAGCGCCGATTCAGCGGAAGGGTGACGTTTACCTCTTTACTGCTAACATTGAGGGGTCAATTGTTGTGCAAAAAACAACATAATAATAGATGGAAACCGTTGCTGGCTTCTTGGACTAAGCGATGTTGGAATAGACCTATCCGGAAGAACAAACGTAGCTATTTGGAACATGCGCCTTCACGGCTTTAACTCAGGAATTTTGCTCAAATCCTCCTTTGGAAACAGTATTAGCGGAAACAGCATATCATCAGGTTTTGTTTGCATCATGGTTTATAATTATTGTCAGTTTAGTAGCATTAGCGGAAATCTTATGACGGGAAACCATGCTGGAGTAATCATCGTTTTTTCTAACTGCAGTAGCATAAGCAAAAACCGCATAACAAGTGGTGGTCACGGCATCCGTCTCATGTACTCTTGCAACTGCAGTGTAAGCGATAACAATGTGGAAAATTGCGAACTTGGCATCCACCTTTCTTATTCAAGATATAACACAATTAATGGAAACACATTAACAAATAACTCTGTTGGCATTATACTCCTAAATTCTCCCGTTTCACCTAACACTACATATCATAACAACTTACACCATAACAACTTCATAGGCAACATTGTGCAGGCAAGAATCTATGAAAATGGTTCCGACACCTGTTGGGATGATGGCTACCCATCTGGCGGAAACTACTGGAGCGACTACGCTGGTATTGACAATTACAGTGGAGCCAATCAAGACCAACCTGGAAGCGATGGCATAGGCGACATACCATACATTATTGACCCCTATCACGTAGATAATTACCCATTAATAACTCCCAACCAAGCTCCTACGCCATCACCACCGATTATCTTGATAAGACCGCTTTCCGCCTCAATACATCAAGGCCAGTCAATAATCTTTGCATCAACTGTCTCATACGGATACCAACCATGCACATACCAATGGTACATCAACGGCACACAAGTCGCAAACAAAACATCCCACCTATGGACATTTTCACCATTAGAAACCGGAACCTACCATATATACATGCTCGCAATCAACGATCAAGACAACTATCTCATCTCAGAAACTGCTCGAATTAAGGTTACAAGATTTCCGGGAGACGTAAACGAGGATCACAAGGTCGATCTAAAAGATGCATTGATCGTAACCGTTGCCTTTGGAGAATGTTTGGGAAGACCCAAATGGGACTCTCAAGCTGACATAGATGAAGATTGCAAGATCGATCTGAAAGACTACTACATCGTTGTTGCTAACTACGGAAAAGAATGGTAGCTACATCTTCACACAGGCAAAGGGAAAAAGCAAGCGTTCTAGAAGAACCATTTCTAAAAAATGACTGCTGCTCTGCCAACAAGGCATGAGGTTTAGCCTTGAAACTGTTTAAACCCCCTACATATAGGCAGCCATAGAATAGCTCAGGATAGTTTGGATTGTGACTGCTTTAATTCTCTTGCAACATCTGTTGTTTGAGTGGGGTGAATGCGGAAAGCTAATGTTGAATCGGGGATATCTGCTGTTTGCAGGTTGGATCCTTTGAAAAGAGAAGGAACACCAGCGCCGAAACCACTCCCATGGCTCCTAAAATAGTCCCCATCCCCTCGTAGTTAAACGCGAGTAGCACCATCCCGCCAATTGTTGTGCCGAATGCAGAGCCAAGGTTCACCGCAGCCGAGTCTATCGACATCATTGTCCCCCGAAGCCTCGGAACCTGCTCGAGAGAAAGGCTGGTTACGGAAGACGTGACCATCCCGAAAAACCAGCTTGCAGAAAAAACCAACGGTAGGTAAATCACCTCATAAGACATAAAAACATAAGAACCGCCAAGCAAGCCAGCAAAAAAAAGCACTCAAAACCGTCGCCTTCTTTCTGCCAAGTCTCTTCACAAACCGACCGGAAACCACACTGCCAAGGGTGTAGCATAAGGCGGCTATCAACACTATGATTGAGGCGATTTCTCGTGAATGCGAAAATCTTTCCCTGCCAAAAGATGCTGCATAAACTAATATGATTACAAAGGAACCCGCGCGAAAGAAATCCCCAGCGAAACAAGCTAGTGCAGAGCGGTTGGAAAAGATCTCTCTAAAACCTCTCAAAGAACTAAGCCGGTCAACAGGACGCGGGGTAGACCTTCTTTTGGTTGATGAGAGACCAGTCAAAGCCAACATGAGGCTTACCAGTAAAGCAGGAATGATGAAGGCTGCAACTGGAAAACGCCAACCTCCATAGCTTGCAGCCACAGCAATCAGTGGCGCTCCCACAAAATAGACTATGGCTCCGCACGCGACGACCCAGCCTATGGGCCTGCTCTTCTCTCTAATGCTAGATGCTTGCCTACCAACGCTAAAGACATTGAGTAAACCATGACATAACCCGCTCCACTCAGCGCATAAAGCGCGAGCATAGTTGGAAAGTCTAAGGCTAAGAAGCAACCTAACGCGGATACGCTGCTGAGCACGAGGCCTACAACAAGCAGAAACCGGTAGCTAAATCGCATACTCAGTGCGCTTATTAACAACGCAAAGATCACCGCGGCAACAGAATGAGCGGTGTTCATCTGCGAGGTTACGCCGACATCTGTGCCAAACGTGTTGCCGATGTCGACAAGGAGAAGCGAGACCAGCAAAGGCATTGCACTAATCGCGAAGTTAGATACTCCGAGCGAAAACACAAAAAACCTTGAACTCGCTGTTCCTTTGTTTTTAGCAATAAAATCGTCTTTCACTTTCCCTCCTCCATAATGGTTCTGCTAGCCAAAAGACTATGCAATATAAAGGGATATCCTGTTTAAGGCGATATATGTCTTTGCGTATTTCATCTAATGAAGAACACATCTGTTGCCAAGATTGTGGAAAGGCTAAAATCAGAGTTTTTCACCTCCCTCTATCAAGTGTCTGCAGTGTCCACTTTCAGCGGAATCGGTGAAGCAGCAGCCAACCCCTTTCAGCAAGATGGCTTAGCGCTGATAAGCAAAATCACTGCTTCAAGCAACATCAAAGCAAGCGTCCTCAAAGCCGTCGAACTGCTGGGCGGACTCGAAAAAGCCATCCACAAAGGCGATGAAGTCCTACTAAAGCCTAACTTTAACACAGGCGACCCGCCGCCGGCATCCAGTGACCCTAACTTCGTTGAAGCCATAATCAAGTTGCTCTACGAGCACGGAGCCTCCAAAGTAATCTTGGGCGAATCCTCGATGTTCTCACTCTGCACACGCAAAGTCCTAGAAGACACAGGCATGCTGAATAAGGCCGAGTCCGCGGGCGCTGAAGTTGTGCCCTTTGACGAAGGCAAATGGATCAGAATCAGCACTGGAGGCAGATACCTCAAAAAAGCAAGCCTGCCGGAAAAAGCCTTGGGCAGAAGAAAACTTGTCTACGCATGCTGCATGAAAACGCACAAGTGGGCAAGGTTCTCACTCAGCCTAAAGCTGGCTGTGGGCTTTATGAAGCCCGGTGAGAGAATGCTTCTGCACGCAAGAAATCTGCAAGAAAAAATCGCCGACCTAAACCTTGTCGTGCACCCCAGCCTCATAGTCATGGATGGGCGCACATGCTTCATAGACGGCGGACCAGCATGCGGAGAACTACGAGAACCGAACCTCGTGCTTGCCTCTGGAGACCGCGTAGCCATAGATGCCGAAGCCATAGAAACTATAAAAAGCTATGAAGGATCAAACCTGCAAGATGATCCTTGGACGTATACGCAGATCCAGCGAGCCAGCGAACTTGGAATAGGGGCAAAAAACAAGAAAGAATACACTGTAGTCAGCTAGTCGCCATGGCTTATTCGGTTCTTTTTCAGAAGCGTGGCTTTTAATAAACTGTTCCATCTGTGACCCAGTAAGAACCGCATCGAGAATTGTCTCATACGCGCCCCAGAAGTTTAAGCCGCTAATTCTTGGTTTTTGTTGAAGGGGACAAGTAATATTTTGGAGGGATCCAAGGAACACATTTTTATATCGAAGCCTAAAAGCTTGAATGTACCCCATGGAACATTTCCAATAAGCTTTATTCCATCCCCTAAAGTTTTAGGATTCCCCTTTTCTAGTTTTTCGTGTGCATCTTGCAACCATTCTGGCGAAAATGAAGTTTTCTATTACTTTATATCCTGCTTTCTCTGCTTCCACTTTTAAAACCTCCAATTTTATACTTGTATCTTCTGAAAGTTCTGCGAGATTTGTAGTCTTTTTAAATAACGGGAGTTTAGTCTCGGTCTCCTCCTTTGTAATCTTTATTGAATGGTTTTCTGCTCTTTTCTTCCTTTTCAAGAACCAAAAAGCATCTATGTATTTTTGTGCGTTTTCACGATTTTTGAAACCATGCATATCCCTTTTCAAGTCTTTAATCTCTCCGATGCTACGCTCGCAAAAAGTGCATCGGCTGCGGTCTATGCGCCACAGGATGCCCGAGCGGTGCAGCAAAACTGCAGAAGAAACCTGAAGAAGAGATCGTTGATCCTCCCGCAGATTTCGGTGCTTGGGAACAGGAGCGTATTCGGAATCGCGAACTAGACAAGTAGCTGGCACTACGTTTTTCTGCGTCACTTATGTCGAAGCGTCACAGCATACGCCAAAGCCTTAAAACGCCTACACGTCTCTGAAAGATGAGGACTCGGCATGTCGATAAGATATTTTGAGGCGCCTGATGTCAAGAAGCTTGTTGACGAGATCGCAGAGAGCTTGGACTTTTTTCACGTTGTTCCTCAGTTTGTTTTTTGCTTCAGAAGCAAAGGCTCAACATCCCTTCGCACGGTTGCACGTATCCACGGGCTGGGCAAGATATGGCAAGAAGCGCTGAATCTCCCACCTTCTTATGTGATTGAGGTTATTTCGGAAAGATATGACAGGCTAACGCAGGCTGAGAAGGAGAAAACCATAATTCACGAGCTTCTTCACATCCCCCACACGTTCGCCGGCGGGTTCAGACCTCACAAAGGCTACATTGACCGCGAAACAGTTGAAACTTTCTATAGAAAGCTGCAGATGCGGCGAGCCTATGGGAAGACAAGTATTTAAGTGAGTGCACTAAAGAAAAGAAAACCTCAGCGGCAGAAAAAGGGTTGCTAACAGAATTGTCTAAGCAAGGTCCATGTAGCGAGGTCAAATGAATGCCTTACAAGATGACCAGCCTTAAACACAACGGCGTATACGTTCCACCATATGATTACAAAGGATTCTCAATAAGGATCGAGGGAAAACCAGTAAAACTAGGCCCCAGAACTGAGCAGATGGCTGTAGCTTGGGTGAGGAAAGCGCAGTCTCAGGCTTCTTCTCCCGACAAAGTTTTCTATAGAAACTTCATCCAAGTCTTCCTCGAAGCCGTCCGTTCGGAAAACCCCTCGCTGGAGTTTCTTGCAGACTTTACGAAGAAACACTTAGAGCAGATTGACACAAGCTCTGAATGGGCAGTAAATCTCTCGTCAGAAAGCGGAGTAGACTTTTCAGAGATAGCCGCTTACCTTACACAAGAACAGTTGAAGAAGCAAAACATGATGAAGGAAGAGAAGAAAAGGCTGGCTCAGGAGAGGAAAGCCAAAAGAGAAGTTTTGAAAGAAAAGTATGGCTACGCATGGGTTGACGGAAAGAAGATTGAGATCGCCAACTGGACAGCTGAGCCGTCATGCCTTTTTGCGGGAAGAGGGAATCATCCGAGACGCGGAAAATGGAAGGAAGGACCAAAAGAAGAGGACATAACCCTCAACCTCTCGCCAGACAGCCCTCGACCGGAGGGAAACTGGAAGGAAATAGTCTGGGAACCTGAGCGAATGTACATAGCCAAATGGGAGGACAAGCTTACTGGAAAGGTGAAATATGTTTGGTTCTCTGATTCGGCTTTTCTGAAGCAGGAGCGGGAAAAGGAAAAGTTCAAGAAAGCAGAGAGGCTTGGCAAGAAAATCGGGGAAATCGAAGCGCACATTCTGGCTAATCTTAGCTCCAGCGATGAAAACCGCAAGATGCTTGCAACGGTTTGCTGGCTTATCCACAAGCTGAACATGCGTGTAGGCGATGAAAAAGACCCTGGAGAAGCAGACACCGTGGGTGCCATAACTCTTAGACCTGAGCATGTAAGAATAGAGGGCACCGTGCTGCATTTTGATTTTCTAGGCAAAGACGCTGTTAGGTGGGTTAAGGAGATTGAAGCTCCAGCCACCGTTATAGAGAACATTAGACATTACATGGAAGGCTGCAGAGAATACCTTTTTGAAAACATAGACTCTAGGAAGGTATCGCGGTTTCTTTCAGAGAAAATGAAGGGGTTAACCGCAAAAGTTTTCAGAACATGGAAATGCACCCAAACCGTCAAAGACTATTTGGACAAGTGCAACGTGAAGAAGGAAGATGCTGAGTATCAGAAGCTTTTCGAAGCAAAGATGGCTAATCTTGAAGCAGCTAAGGCAGCGAACCACAAGCGCAAGATTCCAGAAAAGTTTGAGGAAAGGCTGTCTAAGAAGGAAGCCAAACTCAAGGAACTTGAGACTGCACTTCGAGAGAAGGCTGCGGCGGGAAAAAAGACTGAAACGATTGAAAAGCGGTTGGAGAAGACAAGGCTGGACATAAAGCTGACAAAGGAGACAAAGGAGTACAATCTGGGGACTTCTTTGAAGTCGTATATTGATCCGATGACTTATGTGCGTTGGGCGAATAGCGTTGAATTTAACCTTGAGAAATTCTATCCTAAAACTCTGCGAAACAAATACCGCTGGGCACTCGGAGAAACCAGCAAGAAGGATCGGTAACTGCTAACCCAATTGCTGGCTAATTCTTTGAGGTAGACAGTTCTTAGCCCCACGATGCTTGTAGCCCGGTTGCAGCGTCATCAAGAGAGATCGGAGAGATTGTGACTAGCCACATTGGGCTACAAGCGGCTTCTTCGAGAGGGGCTATGGGATTTTTGACCGACACTAAAGGAAGCGTTTTCTTCGTTGCCTTTAGAATGTTTCTGGCGAGGTTTTCTCTATCCAGTAGGTTACAGGTCCTCCTTTTATGCTTGGAGGAGAGCCATTGCCGTTAAGCATTTGGAGAATTTGCTTGTAGTTTTGTAGGTATTGGAAGCCTTTTTGATTTGTCCTGTAGGTTATTCTGCCGTCTTCCTTCAAGACTTCGACGAGGCTTAGCTGTTCAAGAAGCTGGATGTATTCTTTTGTCATGGAGGCACTGAGGTTTGCGCGGTACATTATTCGGGTTTTGGAGGCTCCTTCCGATGCCACGTCTAGGATTTCGCCTATAAGATGGAAGTGGCTTCGGCGCTTGCGGAACTCTGTGTGCTCTGCCAACATTGTATCTGCCTCTTGTATCATATTTCTGGGCTTGATGTGTTAAAAGGCGTGTTTCGCAGTAAAGCATATTCCCGAGTTAAACATATCTCAAACCGCCGATTGGCCGTGTTCTTTATGGTTCTTTTCTGTGAAAAGTGAGGAGAAAGGCGGCTTGACGATAGGCTTCCACATTGGTTTCTGGAGGGGTTCCCACTCATCTTGCAGATGTGAGGCGACGGATGAGGGTGTCAAAGACTTTGCGGGTAAGCCGTAGTCGCCAAGCCTTCAAACTGCATTGCTGCGGTTGGAGGTTAAAAAGTCGTTGCTGAAACGGCTTAAACCGTTCTTAGAGAGGAAGGTTAAACTGAACCCTTCTAAGGCCCATTCCCCTACTATGAGAATCCACACAGCAAGGTACCAACGCTGTGTCTGGTGGACGGGGCGGGATTTGAACCCGCGGCCTCCACGATGCCAACGTGGCGATCATACCAGTCTGATCTACCCGCCCAACTGGTGTGCAAACAAAACAAGAGCGCATTGACCTTCTATAAGCGTTTTGCTACCCGTGGTGAAGGTATGTCTGCATCAGCTTCTCGATTTTCTGGGGTTCGTCTCGAAGTTTTTGCGCTAAGTCTCTGTCCTTGTAGGCTGCTAGTTTCTTTATTGTTGCTTCGGTGAGCGCGCTGGGGAAGATGTTGTCTGCTTCATAGTATTTCCTGTCTCTTCTCAGGTTGGCTGCGGTTTCTTTGCATGAGCGTGGCAGATGCCTGAATCTTCGGCTTTTCTTGGCGTTCTCTTCTAGGCGGGTTTCTTCGGCGATTCGCAAGCATTCTTCATGGTTCTTTAAGCCGTATTCCACGGCAACCGCTAGCCCAGCAAAAAGTAGGTACGGGTTTGCTGTTGCGTCTGGTGCTCTATACTCAAATGTTCTCCTGTTGCTGTCTATCTTCTCAGGGGGCTTGAAATTCCACCACAATGGGATACGGATCAGCGCCAAGCGGTTTGAGGCTCCCCAGCAAATGCTCATGGGCGACTCCTTGCGGGCAATAAACCGTAAATATGATACGGGTGTGGGGTTTCCGAAAGCTGCTAAACTAGGTGCAAACTTCATTATTCCTCCAATCATTTCTTTGGCTTCACTGCTCAAGTCGCCAGATGGGTTATCAACAATGTTTCTCCCGTTTCTGGTTCCGCAGACATGAATGTGCATTCCGCTTCCAGCGTGTTCAAGAGAGATTTTGGGGGCAAATGACACAGAAATACCGTATTTCATGCATGTGTTACGTATTACCCATTTTGCCACAGCAACTGCTTCAGCCATCTCTGTTGGGCTGTGTGGCGCGAACTCTATTTCATGCTGCTCCATGATGCTGCCGTCTTTTTCAACTATTTTTCCGACTTCAGAGTGTCCATACTTCGTGCTGACGCCTATGCTTGCCAAAGTGAGCAAAATCTCATTTCTTACATTTTCAAATTTGCTGAAGGGAGCGGTTTCATGATAATTCTTCTCTGGGGCGCTTGGAAAAAGCTGCTCTGCTTCCTGCTTAGCGATTAGGAAGAATTCGAGTTCTGCCAGTAGCTTCAGGCTTACGTTGGTTGAGGAAAAAAGTTTCTGCTCTGCCCTTGCTAGAACGTTTTCTGGAGCAATGTCCAATGGTTTTCCATCTTGGTCTAAGTATCTGCACAAGAAGCTGATGGTAGGTTCTGGGCTGAAGGGGTGCATAAAGGCGGTTTGCAGTTTAGGTGTTATGTATATGTCGCTTTTATGCGGGTCAATGAAGGAAAATAGGCTTGAGCCGTCAACTCTTTCCCCGAAATCCAAGATCTGCGTAACTTGGCTTCTATCTGTGACTGCAAAACTAAGCATCTTGAGGCGACCATCTTCTGGAACATGGCAGAAGTTGAGAAGCTTCACATTCTTCTGCTCAATAAATCTGGCGACGTCGTCAATTTCATGCAGACTGAGCTTCCCACACATTTGCAAAGTCTCCGTGCCCTTAAGAGAGCGGGAGTATAACCTTCGGAACCCATGTATTTTAACTCTCCTCCGAGCTTCGCCGGCATGGCTGCTTTACCGATATTGATGATAAACTACTATTTTGGAAAAGTAGGACAAAACCTTACGGAAGAAGATGGGTCATGGGGATCTTAACATGAGTTTCGCGGTGCATACCATATTGCTAATACTTATGGATATGTCTTCATGTAGATACGTTTTGAGGATTCGCTAGGTTTATTTATAAACGGGTGCATTGGTTAACCTAAGGAAAAGGGAGTGCCATGACCAAAAAGCCACCGTCCAAGAATGAAGCCCTTGAGGCATTAGACTTCATAATCAATGTTCTCAAGGATCACGAGAAGGACTTGGACAGGCTGATCAACGAGCTTGGCACGATAACTGAGAAACTTGGCGACACCGGCGAATTCAGCGGCAAGATCGAGAAAGTTGAGGACAGGCTGGCGACGCTGCAGAACGAAATTGCCAATCTAATCACGTATCTCTCAGTTCCCCATGAGTCAGCACAAACGATGCCTATGCCGTCAACTTCTATTCAAAGAGGAGAGGCACATGAGCCTCGGGAATCGAGAGGACCTCCTGTTATCTTGAGGTGCAAGCAGTGGGAGGATTTTCAGGCGTTGGCCTACCAGGCACAGACGTTATCCTTTTTGTATAGGGAGGCTGAGAAGACTTTTCAGGCTGATGCTTTGAAGAACAATCAGATTATAACTTACAGTGGGGAGCTTCCGAAATATACGTCGTTATTGAGGGTTTGGTTGGCGAAGCAGCTGGATGTGCCTGAGAAGAAGGTTTTGGAAGGTATATTGGCTATAGGTTGAGCGTTGTTTTGTTGGTGTTTTTTGTTATTCAGTAACGTTTTTATATCTCTATGGTGTCTTAAGTCTTAATAGATATGCAGCGAGGGCTGAGGTTGAAGGCAAGCCACAGACAACCAAACTTTTCTTCCGTTTTCGAAGCCTTCTCCTTTCTCCTCGATGACGGAAACCTGCTCTGTGGCTAGCCAAAAGGCGATGAGTGCCCTCGTTTCCCAAGAACAGAAACACGGATGAACAAAAAATGAGCGAAAAACAGCAACCAGCTAAAAAGATCATGGAAGAGTTTCAAAGATTCGAAAAGGCAATGGAGGAACTGAAGGTTCTGAAGCTGATGTCAGAGGATCTGAAGAGTTTTAGAAGGATGATAAGCGTCAAGAAGTTTGACTAGGCACAATTATGTCTTTTTATTGAGTCGTTTTGCAGAAAACTATAATTGAGAATTTAGCGTTTGCTTTTGAATGTACGATTGCACGCTAATAATTGGTTATAGGATGATTAGGATGCTTAAGTTGTTTAACACTTTGACCAGGAAGAAAGAGGAGTTCAAACCTCTGAACGACATGGTTGTAACCATGTACAACTGTGGCTTAACAGTTTACGATTACGCAACCATCGGCAACCTTCGAGCCTTCACGTTTGCAGACATCCTAAGACGATATCTTGAGTACAAAGGCTTCTCGGTCAAACAAGTTATGAACTTCACTGATGTCGGCCACATGTTCCATGACGTAGATGTCGGAGAAGACAAAATGGAGGCTGCTGTGCAGAGAGAGAAAAAGGATCCATGGGCAATAGCCGAGTTCTACATCAAGTCATTTATGGAAGATGCGAGGCTGATGAATTTTGAGGAGCCGATGGTAAGGCCAAGGGCGTCTGAGCATATTGCTGAGATGATAGATCTGATTAAGAAGCTAGCTGAGAAAGGCTACGCGTATGTTGTGAACGGCTCAGTGTACTTTGATGTGTCTAAGTTCAAAAGCTATGGGCAGCTTTCAGGCAATACTGTTGATAAGATGAAGCTTGGCGCCGGCGGAAGGGTTGATTTTAATCCTGATAAGAGGAACCAGTTTGATTTTGCTCTCTGGATTAATGATCCTAGGCATATCATGAATTGGAAGTCGCCGTGGTGTGAAAAAGGGTATCCCGGGTGGCATATTGAGTGCTCTGCTATGTCCATGAAATATCTGGGTGAAACCATTGACATTCACACGGGCGGCGTTGATAACCTGTTTCCTCATCATGAGAATGAGATTGCTCAAAGCGAGGCTGCGACGAGCAAAAAATTTGTGAATTATTGGCTTCATGTTGAGCATTTGCAGGTTGAAGGTAAGCCCATGCACAAGAGCTTAGGCAACTTTTACACTTTGAAGGATATAATCGCAAAGGGGTACAATGCGAAAGCGCTACGTTTTCTGCTTCTATCCACGCATTACCGGCAGCAGTTGAACTTCACTTTCGCTGGTTTAGAGGCTTCCAAAAACGCGGTAGACAGGCTTCGCAATTTCGTGCACAGACTGCTGGAGGCTGATGGCGCTGGCTGCGGAGATGAGGTTAAGTCTTTGATTGCTCGTGTACGAGAAGGCTTTGAGGCGGGTTTGGATGATGACTTGAATGTTGGTCCAGCGTTGGCTGCGCTGTTTGATTTTGTAAGAGACGTTAACAGGCTTCTGGACGAGAATCGGTTGAGTAGAGAAGAGGCTGAGGGTGTCTATGGGTTGATGATGGAGTTTGACAAGGTTCTCGGCGTTATCGGCGATGTCGAGAGGAAGGAGAAACTGCCGAAAGAAGCAGAGGAGCTTATCCGCATGAGGGAAGAGGCGCGGAAGGCTAAGGACTGGAAGACTGCTGACCAGATTAGAGAGAAGCTTAGGCTGATGGGCATAGTGGTTGAGGATACGCCTGAAGGAGTCAGATGGCGAGTTTCAAAGTAGCCTAATCATGTTTCTATTTTTGTTTTTTCTGTGGAGATTGGTGCACGGATAGTGAAGTATTCTATTGTTCTGGAGCAGTGAAGGATTTTTAAAGGATATTGTTACATGCGAATTTCAGCGTGAAAGTTCCATTCGTCTGTAGAGTATTTTTCTTTGCATAGGCGCTCTGCAAGTTCACGTTCATAAGGCGTTAATGTTCCGTCGATTAGCCTAATGCCGAGTGCTTTCTCGAAGCCCTTGATCAGCGCTTGCTGTGCCTCTTCCGTCGTAACATCCTTGTTTAGCTCCTGTTCTATTGATGTGATTTTGTGTTTGGCGACGTTTACCACTTCCATGCATGTTTTCGCCCATGGGACACGTAGTAAAGTGAACATTTTCTCTAAATTCGCGTTGATTAAGAGTGTTCCGTGCTGGAGGAAAACTCCTGCTTTATGGGACTGGGCGCTTCCAGAGATTTTTCTTCCTTTGACTGTTAGGTTGGGGCAGGTTTTGGCGTTGCCTTCGTTAAAGTCTGCTTGGATGTTAAGTGCTCTTAGGGCTTCAGCTAGGGCTGCATATATCCTCGCGTAGACTTCTGCTATGTCACGTGCTTGCAGTTCTTCTTTGCTTGCGACTACGCTGTAGGTTATTTCTCCCTCTGCGTCGTGGAAGACGGTTCCTCCTCCGGTTATGCGCCTAACAATGTCTACGCCTACGGTTTTGCAGTTCTCGACGTAGACTTCGTTTTGGATGTTCTGGAATTTGCCAATAGTTACGGCTGAGGGTTTCCACTGATAAAATCTCAATGTGCTGGGAACTAGGTTGCCTATTTTGGCGGTTAGTATGGCTTCGTCAATTGCCATGTTGATATAAGCATCGTGCGTTTCAACTTTTAGAAGCCTCCAACCGTTCATCACGTATCTTCCCGCCTTTAATTTAGCTTAAGTCTTGGTTTTTTGTTTTATGTAGCGTTTTTGACGGACATTTGCTCTCGAGAAAGTAATAGCCCCCTATATATAGTCTTATTAGCATGGTTCTGGAAAAATCAGGCGATCTCGGCGGTGAGTTAGTGCTAAATAGTTTTCTGTTCAAGTTGGATGCGAGGTTGGAGAAGTGAAGGTTAGGATTAACAAGACCCTGCTGGAGCTTGTTGAAGGAGACATTACCGAGCTTGACACAGACGCTATAGTGAATGCTGCAAACACGTCGCTGAAGCTTGGAGGCGGCGTAGCCGGTGCCATAAGGCGACGTGGCGGACCACAAATACAGGAAGAATGCGACAAAATCGGCGGCACATACGTAGGCGGAGCAGTGATAACAAGCGGCGGACACTTAAAAGCAAAGTTCGTGATCCATGCTGTCGGTCCGATGCGTGGCGAGGAGCACGAGGACGAGAAGCTTAAAGAAGCTACGCTGAACTCCTTAAAGCTGGCTGACAAACATGGTTTGCGTAGTATTGCGTTTCCGGCGATAAGCACAGGCGTTTTTGGCTTTCCGAAAGACCGTTGCGCTATGATAATGCTGTCGGCAACTATAGCCTACTTAGAGGGCCCAACCAGTCTGGAAAGGGTTGTCTATTGCCTCTACGACCATAAAACTTTCAGCATTTTTGAAAACACACTTCAGCTGGTGACCCGCAATCGCCCAGCCAGTTCTAGTTGACTGCACTGCTTCAGCTTAACTGTCGTGTGTCCATGTTCTTTCCAGTCTTTAAATAATGCTGGGCGGCAGCGCCCTAAGTTTAAATATTAGAGTTGTGATTAGACGTAGCCAGAGGAAAAAACGTAACATGGGAAAATCACCAAGAGGCGAGTTCGCCGCAAGAAAACTGGTGCAGAAACGCAAGAAGCTTCGATGGAGCAGCATGTACTATAAGCGTAAAATGCTTAGACTAGATGTTAAGGCTGACCCTCTCGAAGGATCACCCATGGCGCGGGGAATAGTGCTCGAAAAAGTCGGCGTTGAAAGCAAACAGCCCAACAGCGCCATAAGAAAATGTGTAAGAACCCAACTAATCAAAAACGGCCGAGTCATAACCGCCTTCCTTCCCGGAGACGGCGCCCTCAATGTCGTGGATGAGCATGACGAGGTTGTTGTTCAAGGAATAGGAGGCTCCAGAGGGAGGAGCATGGGAGACATTCCCGGCGTGCGCTGGGAAGTCATAACTGTTAATGGGGTTTCATTGAACGAGCTTGTTTATGGCAGAAAGCAGAAGCCGGCGCGGTGAGATTTTTGAGTCAGAAACAAGAGGAGACTGAAATAAAGCTTTTTGGAAAATGGAGCTTCAAGGGAGTTGAAGTAGCCGATCAAGGGCTTCAAAGATACCTTTCGCTTATGCCTATCGTGATCCCCCACAGCATGGGGAGACACGAACACAAGCGGTTCCGCAAAGGCAACGTCAACATCGTCGAGAGGCTTGTGAACAACTTGATGCGCCCTGGCGCGAATGCTGGAAAGAAAGCCAAAACAATAAACATTGTGAAACATGCGTTTGAAATTGTGCATCTGCGCACGGGCAAGAATCCAATAGAAATCCTAGTTAGAGCCATCGAGAACTCGGCGCCATGCGAGGACACGACACGAATAAGCTACGGAGGCATAGTCTACCACATGTCAGTGGACATTGCCCCTCAAAGAAGAGTTGACCTCGCCTTGAGGAACATCTGCGATGGAGCAAGACAGGCTGCCGTGAACAGCCCGCGATCGATAGAGGAGTGCCTTGCAGAGGAACTTGTTTTAGCAGCACATCGCGACATCAAAAGCTTCGCAGTCTCGAAGCGATTCGAACTTGAAAGAGTAGCCCAAGCCAACCGGTAAGCACGGCATACCTCCTATTTTAAATGTATCTCAACAATGTCTCCGTCGTCAAGAGTGAACGTTGAACCTACTTTCTGAGGGCTGAAAACAAGCTTCTTCGACCAGACTTTGGCGTGCGAAAAATTCTCTCGAAAGTCGCTGTGGATGCTTCTGGCAAGATCGAGAACCGTGGCGTTCTTTTTTAGAATAAAAGGTTTCTTCGAATGCTCTCTTTTGTTAGGCTCCTTCGTGTAAACACGAATGATTTCCAGCATTTTGAACAGCATCTCACCGATGCTTTCTAAGCCCACCCTGTCTTTGCAGGAAACTGCAATCACCTGCAGCTTGTCGCCAACATAGGTCTTCAGCATCTTCAACTTCTCTTCCGCGTTTTCAGCGTCAAGCTTGTTGGCGACAACGATCGCTGGCTTGTAGATGGTGCTTTCGAATATAGCGTCCTCTATCTCGTCTAAAGTGGCTTCTCCGGAAATCTTGACAACACCATCTGAGAAATGGTAGGTTTTAAGTAGCTCTTCGACATCGCTGAAACTGCAGTCCACAAGCTTTCCGATGAGAATTATCCGTAAACCTGCACCTAGATACTTGCGCTCTATCTCCACTCTAGCCTTAGGCTTAGCCACAAGTATCCGCGCCTTCTCCAACTCGCCTACCAAAAGCGACAACTGGTCCACCGCGTCAGCCGCCAAGTCCACCATAAGCATCAAGCCGTCAGCATTACGCGCCAAGCCAAGCGTCTGAAGCCCCCATGCCCTCCCATCAGCAGAGCCCTTCATGACAGCTGGCGCCTCGATAATCTGAAACTGAATATCCTTATAGGCAAGTATTCCTGGAACGGGTTCCCGCGTGGTATAAGGCGCGTCTGAAACTGCTACTTTCGCGTTAGTAACCGCTGACAGCAAGCTGCTTTTGCCTACTTTAGTTGCTCCCAAAATGACGACTTGGCCAGCACCCTCCTTCTCTACGAAAATTTTTGGTCCACTTCTGCCTGCTTTCTTGCGTTTTTTCTCTTTGATCTCCTCCTGCAAGCTTGCGATCTGTTTCTTGACGTTGACGCAGAGCTTCGCTGTGCCCTTATGTCTTGGAACGAGGCTTAGAAACTCTTGTAAGAGCCGAAGTTTCTCTCGTGGGTTTCTTGTGGCTTCGACTTCCGCCCACTTCTTTTTCGCGTCAGGAGGCAAATTTGTAGGCATAGACCAAACGTGCCCAAACATACTTTCGAGGTCTATTCTAATATTTTTTCGCTCAAACACCCAGCTGTCTCTAATAACAGTGTTGCTGAACTTGTAGAAAACATGAAATACCGCGCTCCGATATAGCTCGCCTAAAAGACGTTTAACGTGGCATTCATGGAAACCAAAGACCGAAACCGAGTTAGAGCTGTTCTTGACCTCTCGCCAAGAAGCACTATGCGGATGTACGAACTCCTAGACAGCCTCGGCGAAGACTGGATACGCTGCTACGTAAACCGCTCAGCCGTCCTTTTCACCGCATGGGCAGTCATGCTCTGGGCAGAAAACGATGACGATCTAATTCCACTGCTCAAGTTCATCCTTACAGACCATCCTGAAACAGAGCTCTTCTGCATAGAAAACAGGTTTAAACTACTTCTCGAAAAGCACTTGGCACCAGTCGCAGTCACAGCTGACTGCCACACATGGGCGCTGGACAGGCTTCTGGAAGAAGCCCCAGTGCTTGATTCTCTCACCGTGGAAGACGCGGCATTCGTAAACGACCATTGGGACTACAAGTCTGATCAGTCGCTGGAATTTATCCGCCGTTGCATAGAAACAATGCCCAGCTCATGTGTCCGCAACGAAGAAGGACAGCCCGTTGCCATGGCGTTCTGCTACGGGCAGTCGCCCCACTACATCAACATGGGCGGCTTTAAAGTGCTTCCAGAATACCGGCAACGCGGAATAGGCAGAAAAATCCACTTAGACATGTGCCGCAAGGTGCTAGATAAGAACCGCAAGCCTCTCGTCCACGTGAAAACTGACAACGTGATTTCGCAGCATATCTGCCAAAGCACAAACTTTAAGCGCTATGAACAAGTATTCTGGGGCACGCTAAAATTCAGCAAGTAAAGACATATTAATCATCGGCTTTTGAACCTAAAATCCATAATGATAAACTTTTAATAATTGAATGAACAGTTGTGTAAACGAATTCACTAAAATCAAAGGAAAGAATAACGAAAAATGGAGGAAAACAAGTGAGCAAAGTTGGAAAACCACACATGAACCTAGTCATCATGGGACACGTGGACCACGGGAAATCCACAACCACAGGGCGCCTGCTATATGCTGCCGGAGCCGTTGACGAAAGAACAATCAAGCAGTTCGAAGACGAAGCCAAGAAAATGGGCAAAGAATCCTTCAAATACGCATGGGTCCTTGACAACCTCAAGGAAGAAAGAGAAAGAGGCCTAACAATCGACCTTCGATTCCTGCGATTCGAGACAAAAAAATACTACTTCACAGTCATAGACGCGCCGGGACATAGGGACTTTGTTAAAAACATGATCACCGGAGCAAGCCAAGCAGACGGAGCCATACTATTCTGCTCAGCAAGAAGAGGAGAATTCGAAGCAGGCATCGGTCCAGGCGGACAAACAAGGGAACACGCGTTCTTAGCTTTCACGCTTGGCGTTAAGCAGCTGGTTGTTGCCATAAATAAGATGGATGACATTTCAGTCAACTGGAGCCAAGATAGGTATAATGAGATTAAGAACGAAGTTACAAGAATGCTTAAAATGGTCGGCTACAAGGCAGAGAAGTTCCACTTTGTGCCAACCTCGGGATGGACTGGAGACAACCTTGTGAAGAAGAGCGACAAAATGGCATGGTACACGGGGCCAACACTGATCGAGGCTTTGGACACGTTTGAAGTGCCTCCTAAACCTACAAACAAGCCTCTGCGGCTTCCAATACAGGACGTTTACAGTATCACAGGTGTAGGCACAGTACCCGTTGGAAGAGTGGAAACAGGGACTCTGAAAGAGAATGATGTGCTGATATTCATGCCGCCAAAGAAGACTGGTGAAGTGAAGTCGCTTGAGATGCATCACGAGCGGATTCCGAAAGCCGAACCAGGCGACAACATAGGCTTTAACATACGAGGCTTGTCAAAGACAGACATACACCGTGGCGATGTCGCGGGACATACCACTAACCCGCCGACCGTGGCTAAGGAGTTCATCGGCCAAATCATCGTCATCTACCACCCAACCGCAATTGCGGCTGGCTACACGCCTGTGCTTCACTACCACACGGGACAGATCGCTTGCAGGTTCACTGAGCTACTAAAGAAGATTGATCCACGCTCTGGACAGGTTGTTGAGGAGAAGCCATCCTTCCTAAAGACTGGCGACGCTGCCGTTGTCAGAATGGAGCCTCTGCATCCGATCTCGATTGAAACCTTCGCGGAGTTCGAGGAGCTAGGCCGTTTCGCTGTCAGAGACATGGGCACAACCGTGGCCGCAGGCATAGTTAAGGAGATCACTAAGAAAGAAGCTTAAACTATCTCTCTCTTTTTATTGTCATCCGCGCTTTTTGTGCATCTAGTTTGAAAAGTTTCCCTTTAATGCATTTAGCTGTGTCATTGTTGCATTGTTAACTTTCACTTCTACGCTCAAATGCGCGTTAGACGCATTTATGTCGTGAAGTTTTATCAGTAAGAAGCCATCAGTTTCTCATGTAAGCGCATAGACGTTCACGGAGCTGAAAACATGTCTGGAACTGAAACTCTGCTTCCATATCTGAAGGAAAAGAAGCTAGCCAATCAGGAACAGCCCACTATAATAGTTGATAGTCGAGAAGCTAATACGGGTGCAAAAATCGTTAAGGGACTTATTGAACGCGGTGTCAACGTGCGGAATGAGCCTCTGGAGAAAGGCGATTACGTGCTTTCTGATGTCTGCGCTGTAGAACGCAAAACAGTTAAAGACTTTGTTTACACGCTAACGCACCGCTTCCTGTTCGAGCAGCTGTTCCGCCTTAAGGAGGTTTACCCGAAGTCTCTGATCTTGCTGGAAGGCTACTTGCCCGTGATCTACAAGTACAGCCGAATCCAGCCTGCGGCAGTCTGGGGCGCCATGTTCAGTCTTGCCCGAAACGGCATACCCATAGTAACTACAACATCTTACAAGGAAACGGTTGATTTTCTCTACGTGGCTGCGCGTCAAGAACAGATCGTTGAAAAACGTACGCCAACCGTTCACCCGTTCAAGAACTATGACAGCACAACAGATGCCCAAATCTACTTCCTAGCAAGTTTGCCCAATGTCGGAAGAGAAAAAGCCATGGCAATCCTTAAATTCTATCAAACGCCGTTAAACGCCCTAATCAACGTAGATAACTGGTCTGAAACCGTGTATGGACTGGGACCTGTGATAAGCAACAGAGTCAAGGAAGTGCTTAGAACACCATTCAAAGAGTGAAAGAACAATGGATGTCGAAATAGTTCCAACGAGAAAAATCACGATTCTAGGCTTGGACAAGCGTTCAGTAGCAAACATTGCATGGTGCGCCGCGACCTACGGAGTAAACAGACTTTACTGGATCGGCGGCTACGTCATGTGCCTAGAAGTATATGAAAAGTCCTTTGAACACGAAATAAAGAACAGAGAACTCCCCATAAGCCAGATATGCTACGCGGAGTTCCCGAAATACGAGAAAATCTACGAGATTGACAAAAGCTTCCAAATACCGCTAATTAATGTTTCGGACATGAAGCTCTTTCAGGAAATTCTTGCTGCAATTCAAAAGCACGAAAAACAGAAAGAAACCAAACCTAAAGACGCTTAGCATTAAGATTGATGGCATAGTCATAGCCAAGCTCAAATGCCTTCACGTTGGTCTCCACATGTCTAGTAGGAATAAGCTCCCGCAAAGCTTCAACCAGACTCTGCTTCTCTAAGGGAAGCTTGCCATTTGCCGCTAAGGCTCCCAGCAAGACCGTGTTTTGAACGAGACTGCTTCCTGCTTTCTCGGTCAAACGCCTCGTGTCCACCACCTGGGCGTTCTTTGTGAAACAGTGAATTTTCTTGATGATCTCATCTATGCTTGGGTAAGGTTGGTTTTTTGCTGAAAGCTCAGTTGGCGGAATTCGCTCATCGCTTACTATGACCAACGTCTTCTCGGATGCATACCTCAAGTTTCTAAGCGTTTCCAACGGCTCAAAGCCTAGAAGGATATCTGCCTGACCGTCAGGAACAGTTGGCGACAGAACTGCGTCTCCCAATCTAACTTCAGAGGTTACGGCTCCGCCACGCTGCGCCATTCCATGAATTTCGCTGACCCTAACATTCATCCCTTCTTTTAAAGCCGCGGTGCCCAAGACTTCTGCTGCTAAAAGGGTTCCCTGTCCCCCCACGCCTGCTATGACTATGTTGAACTCCTTCATGCCGATGCTTCTCCCTCTATTGCATGGTAGGGGCATACTGAAGCACAAAGCCCGCACGCCGAACAAAGTATGTCGCTTATGTGAACCTTTCCATCTTCAACGGTCAAGGCTGGACATCCAAGCGTCCTAACGCATGCCATGCAGTTCTTGCAGGCATCTGTAATTCTGTACGGTCGAATTGCTATGCCTTTCCGTCTTCTCTCCCTTGCCACCATTAGCGTGCATGGCGATCGAAAAACGATCACTGACGGCCCGTTGCGCTGAAGAGCCTCTCTCAAGGCTTTCTCCGCTTTCTTGATCTTAAACGGATCCAGCACCTTCACGTATTCGACTCCGCAACCTCTAGCGACCTTTTCAATAAAAACTCTCTCCGTTTGATGCCTCATCCCAGCCACGCCTGTGCCTGGATGTGGCTGATGCCCAGTCATCGCAGTGGTCAAATTGTCCAAGACAATCACGACTGCTTTGTGGTTGTTGTAAACCGCGTTTATAAGCCCGGGAATTCCAGCGTGGAAGAAGGTGGAGTCGCCTATTATCGCTATGGCAGCTTCTTGTAGTGCTTTGCTGATTCCCTGTGCTGCGCCTATGCTTGCGCCCATACAAACGAGGAGGTCGCCGACCTTCAGTGGAGGAGCGATTCCCAGCGCATAGCATCCTATGTCGGTCGCGTAGATGGTCTTGTCGCCTCCGGCTCTTCTTATCACGTAAAATGATGCCCTGTGCGGGCACCCAGCGCACAGAATTGGGGGTCTCCGCGGCAGCTCCTTAACCATGTCTGAATATTTCTTCGCGATCTTTGAGAAATCGATCGGCGAAGCCTTGCCAGCTATGCTGGATAAACCCATTAGCACAGTCTTTACAGAAAGCTCACCGTCCCGTGGGAAGTATTGCTTTCCCGTTTTTCCATAAATCTGTACATTAGGAGCGTGGTCTTTAGCTATTGCCTTGATCTGCATTTCTAAGTATGGCTCAAGTTCTTCAACAATTATGATCTTGCTGTTTTCCTTGAGAAACTTTGCGATCTTTTTTTTCGGAAGCGGATGTGTCATGCCAAGTTTGAGAACGCTGGCTTTCAAGCCCAGTAAACGGGCTGCTTCCACAGCGTAGTTGTAAGCCGCACCAGAGGAAATCACGCCGTATTCACTGCTTCTTTCTTTCTTCGTAACGACATTGTAGGGTGATTTTTCGCTGATATCCGCAGCTTTCTCCAGCTTCTTCAGCAGAACCGTGTGGGCAGGTCTTGAGTAGGCAGGAACCATCACAAGTCTTGCAACCTCTCTGGTAAACTTGCCTTTTTCCGTTGCTTTTGCAAGCCTGCCATAAGTCACCGGTCCACGTACATGATTTACACGCGTCGTAGTTCGCAAGAGCACTGGGAGCTCCAGCTTCTCCGAGATCTCAACAGCCGAAATCACCATGTCCTTGGCTTCTTGCGGGTTAGACGGCTCCATGCAAGGAAGACTCGATAACAACGCATAGAAGCGGTTGTCCTGCTCATTCTGCGAGCTAAAACACTCCGGATCATCAGCAGTCACAATCACGTAGCCGCCTCTTACGCCTGTATACGCTAACGTCATCACCATGTCCGCGGCAACGTTTAGCCCAACATGCTTCATAGCTGAAAGGGCTCTGACACCGCAGTTTGCCGCTCCCGCCGCGACTTCCACCGCAACCATTTCGTTCGTAGAATACTCCATGTATACGCCGGCTTCTTTTGCAATAGCGGACATCGAGTCACCGATTTCCGACGCCGGCGTGCCTGGGTACGTGGTTACGACGCTTATGCCTGCTTCCAGAATTGCCCGAACAATAGCTTCGTTTCCAAGCAGAAGCATACGTTTCCCAGGATTTTCCTCTAGCAGTAGTCGCGGATCAGGCACAAAGTCTCTCTCCGGAAGTTGGAGATGTTGTAACACTTGTGGTTTCACATATAACTTTTGGTGCCTAGAAAGGGTTTCCTAAACTTGAACTCGTAGGAAAGAAGAGGCGCTGGAAAGATTTGCGAACAGCGAATTCTGCTATTTACCTTTAAACGCTGGCTTGCGTTTTTCCGTGAAAGCTGCTACGCCCTCTTGCAGGTCTTCTGTAGATGCAACGACTCCGAAGCCCTCACGCTCCAGCGCTAGCGCCGCGTCTAGACTAATTTCTGCGCCCTTATTGATCAGCGCTTTAGCTACTTTAATAGCCACAGGGGCTTTCGCAGCCAGTTCCAGTGCAAGTTGGCGGGCTGTTTCTCTAAGCTTATCTGCGGGAACAACCATGTTGACTATGCCAAGCTGCTCAGCAGTCTTCGCGTCTACAAGTTTTCCGGTGAACACCATCTCCTTAGCCTTTCCCGGGCCGACAAGTCTAGTAAGTCTCTGGGTTCCTCCCCATCCCGGGATTAGCCCTATGTTGATTTCGGTTTGCCCCATGCGGCTCGTTTCCGATGCGATGCGGAGGTCGCATGACATTGCAACTTCCAAGCCCCCTCCGAGCGCATAGCCGTTTAACGCGGCGATTACTGGTTTTTCTAAGTTCTCTAGTGAGCAGCAGAGTTTTTCTCCCATAAGCGAGAGTTCTCTGGCTTTAAGTGCGTTCATTCCTTTCATGGCTTTAATGTCTGCCCCTGCAGAGAACGCTTTTTCACCTGAACCGGTAAGTATGACGGCGCGCACGTTTTCATCTTGTTTTAGGTCATCTATCGCTTGGAGGACTTCTTCGATGACTTCCTTGCTGAATGCGTTAAGTGCTTCCGGTCTGTTCAAGGTTATTGTTGCGATTTGGTCGCTTTTTTCGTAGATTATAACCTCGAAATTCACACGTTCTGCCTCCTATTTCTGCGTCCAGTCATAGTAGCCTTTCCCCGTCTTTCTTCCAAGAAGCTGCGCCTTAACCATCTGCTTCAGTCCCGGAGACGCGTGGAATTTAGGATCGATCTCCCTTGCAAGAACCTCGGCTATGGCTAGCGTTGTATCTGCTCCGATGTAGTCAAGAAGCATAAGCGGCCCCATAGGCCAGTTTAATCCGAGCTTGACGGCCTTGTCTATGTCGTCTCTGTCGGCTACTCCTTCCCAGTAAAGCGCTGCTGCCTCGTTTAGGGCAGGTATAAGTATGCGGTTCACGATGAAGCCTGGGCTGTCCTTTTTGACTAGGACTGTTTCTTTGCCTAGTTTGCGGGCGATGTCTGCGATTGTTTGGATTGTTTCGTCGCTGGTTTTGGCGCCTTTTATTATTTCCACGAGCTTCATGAGCTGTGGGGGGTTGAAGAAGTGCATGCCGCAGACTTTTTCAGGTCGATTGGTTGCAGAAGCAAGCTCGGTTATGCTTACGGATGAGGTGTTTGAAGCAATTATAGCATGCGGTGGCGCCCAAGCATCAGCCTCTTTAAAAGTTGTTCTTTTTAATTCTACGTTTTCAGGTATAGCCTCGATAATTAGGTCGGCGTCTGAGACGGCCTCTCTAAGGTCGAGTGTCGTATGGATCCTCGCTAGAATTTCATTCATTTCTACCTCGGTCATCTGGCTTTTCTTCACAAATCGTTCAAGGCTGTCTTTAATCATGTTCATGCCGTTGTCTATGAAACGTCGCTCCACATCTCGCATGGTTACGTCGTATTTGCCAACTTGGGCTGCTACTTGAGTGATGCCGTGACCCATTAAGCCAGCGCCTAAGACTGTTATTTTTCTTATTTCCATCTTCATTATTCACCTTTTGTTGTTGGAGGAGTATTTGCTGATGGTTCGATTTTAAACCTTTGCAGTAAGCATGTCGCTTTCGAATGGGCATCCTAAAAGATCAGGTCCCTGTCCAGCCAGTCAGGGAACCACCTGTATTTTTCTGGCCTCTCCGCCTTCTGCAGCCCGCTGTAGGTCGCCTTCACAAGTGCAATCAAGCCTTTAGAGTCTCGGTAAAGTTTGGCGAAGCCTTTCTTGTCAAGGTTTGTCAACATTTCATCAAGTTTGTCATCGGCAACGGTTTCAAGTCTTTCCTTCAAGTCTTCTCTGCTCATAAATAAGCCGGGGTTTACCATGTAGTCTTCTGCCAGCAGTTTGAGGATTTTGTCTTCGTTTGGCTCGAGTTTCGGAAGCTTTTCTCCGTATGAGACCGGAACGCCAAGTTTTTCGTGCAGCCTTCTTTGAGGCATTTTCAGATCTTTGCCTAGGGCCTTCAACCCGCCTCTGAAGATAACGAGCTTCATTATGTCGTTTGTGCCAGCGCCGATCTGGTTCACTTTAGCGTCGCGTAGGTAGCTTTCAACAGGGTAAAAGCGGGTCCAACCGTCTCCGCCCATGACCATGATTGCGTCGCTGATAAGCCGCTCATAGGTTTCTGAGGCGAAAAGCTTTGCAGTTGCCGCCTCAACCATTGCCTCTCGGTGCTCATCCAGCATCTTTGCCGCGTGATAGACAAGCAATCTCGAAGTCTTTAACCCGGCAAACATGTCTGCTATCTTGAACTGGTTTGACGGCAAATCAGCCGTCGGCTTGCCGAACTGCATGCGCCTCTGCGCGTATGCTACAGCATAGCGGATGGATTCGCGCATTGGTCCAAGCATTGCGGCGGAGTACACAACCCGCTCGAAGTTCAGACCTGCCACCATAACTTTCCAGCCGATGCCTTCTTCGCCGATTACGCTTTCAGCCGGAACTTTTGTGTTGTCAAAGCTTAAAATCCCGTTTGGAAGCCCGAACCAGCCTGAGAGCTCGTTGATCTTTTCAACCGAAAACCCTTGCGCACCCTTCTCAACGAGAAATGCGGTAAGATGCTGATATCTGCTCTTGTCTTCAGGTTTCTCGCTTGTTCTTGCATAAACGACATAGATATCAGCGAGTCCTGCGTTGGTGATAAACCGCTTCTTTCCATTAAGGACAAAGCAGTCCCCCTCTCGGCGAGCGGTCGTTTCGATTCCAGCCGCGTCTGAACCTACAAACGGCTCAGTAATGCAGACCGCTCCAACAACCTCGCCTTTCGCTATTCTCGGTAGCCACTTTTGCTTCTGAGCCTCAGTTCCAAATGTCAGAAGCTGCTCGACGCCGCCGAACATCGAAACCGCGTAAGCCTCAGACAGCCCTGAACATATCCTACTAAGCTCCTCAGCAACTATGGCGACGCCTGTTACTCCAGCTTCGATTCCGCCGTAGGCTTCAGGTATTGCTGCTCCAAACCATCCTTTGCGGGCGATCTCCTTAAGCATGTCCACGGGAAACTTTTTCGTCCAAAAAACTTCTTGACCTCTACCAAGGTTTTGGTCAGCAAAAATTCTTGTCTCTTCCATCAGCCGCTTCTGCTTGTCGTTCCACCATTCGAAAGGCTCCATAAAGTGCACCCTGCATGGTAGAGGCTAGGTTCCGCTTTGAATTTTAAACTTTCGCAGTAGACAGCGCAAATCCAAGATTCACCTCACCATGAAGTCAAAAGGCAGGGCTTACCTATCTTGCCTTTTGCAGAATGTGCTAATTCTTATATTAAAGACCGAGAAATAGAGAATGTGCCCTACACTACTTTATGGGAAGGCATGCTCTTTGAGGAAAACCATATTCAAGAAACTTGAAGCACAAGGACTTATCGCCAACTATAACCGCTTAAGAAAGAATCTGCCGCCTAAACTGCCTGACAGAGTTTTCATCTGGGACGAAACCCTAAAGGAAGCCACACAAACCCCTGCGGTGTTCCTAACGTATGTGGAAAAGGTGAAGCTTGCAAAAATGCTTGACGAAGTCGGCGTCTCCATTATAACCGTAGGCTTCCCCGTGCATTCAGAAGAAGAGAAAAGCATGGTGCGGAGGATCGCTAATGAAGGTTTTCAAAACGCAAGCATCGCTGCAGCAGCGCGCACCATAAGAAGCGACATAGACGCCTGCCTCGAATGCGGAGTGAAAGAAATACCTATCTTCACGCCGTTCAACGAACTTAATCTTAAGTACGCGCTCAAAATGACTAAGGAACAGGCTCTTACAAAGACAGCGGAAACTGTAGAGTACGCGAAGAAACACGGCGTAACCGTGGACTTCGTTTTGGACGACGCCTCAAGAACCCCTCCAGACGATATTCTACGAATCCTCGCAACCGCCGTAAAAGCAGGAGCAGACCGAATTGTAATCGCCGACAGCGTAGGTTTCCTTCGACCGTTATCCATGCGCTACCTAATCTCGCATGTCAAAAAGGAGCTTGATGAACGCATCAAGAAGAAGAGTGTTCCACTTTCTGTCCACTGTCATAATGATTTCGGCTTGGCTACCGCGAACACGTTGGCAGCGGTGGAGGAAGGTGTAACCTACGTGCATACATGCATCGCTGGATTTGGCGAGCGCTCCGGCGGCGCACCTCTAGAAGAAGTCGTAGCAGCGCTGGAGCTGCTTTACGATGTAGACACAGGCATTGATCTAGACAAAACTCACAGACTTTCGCAGCTGGCGGAAAAAGCCTTCGCACTGCCCATACAGTTTCACAAACCCATAATCGGGGAGCACGCCTTCTCATACGAGATTGACGAGCAAACTAAGCCCATGCTGAAGATTCCCATACTAAATGAACCTTTCCCACCGGAAATTGTTGGAAGAGAAGCCCAATACTTTGTAGGCAAAACAGTTGGCAAACCGTTAATCCAAGAGCGCCTAATCGAGGCGCAGATCAAAGCGTCTCCAATGCAGGTAGACGAGATTGCTAGGAGACTGCGAGGAATGCACGAAAGCCTAGACAAAGGCGAAGCACAGATGACCTTCTACGAGATAAAGAAGCTTATGAAAGATCTGCGCAAGGGGTTAACAGAAGAAGAATTCTGGAAAATCGTGGAGCAGGTTACAAGGCAGAAGCCGAAGCTTCAGCCAAAAGAGCAGATACTCCCTACTTAGTCCTCGGAATGTAAATTCCGTTCGGATCTATCGCTCTGAGC
This sequence comes from Candidatus Bathyarchaeota archaeon, assembly GCA_029907545.1. GTDB lineage: Archaea > Thermoproteota > Bathyarchaeia > Bathyarchaeales > Bathycorpusculaceae > JAGTQT01. Next base: position 34,554 of record JARYLR010000007.1, read on the forward strand.
AAGGCAAGCTCCTCAAGCGTCGGCGGCTCCGTTGAAGGCACATTCTTTGGGATAATAAGGTCGAAGCCTGAATTAGCCTTAACTTGCTGCACGGTCACACCGGGATGAAGCGTCGCCAGCCTTATCCGCTTCGTTTCAGGATCAAAATCCATCTGGCAAAGATTGGTAACCACAAGCAATGGTCCACCTCCAAGAAGACCCGCTTTTTCACGAGCTCCCGGTCCGTCTAGAAATCCGGGGCTGGTTAAGTAGTCAAGCTTCTTTACCATTTTGCGTTTCTCATGTGTCATTATTATGACTATGTGCTTGGCTGAGGAAACTATGTCATTTCCCCCTCCGCTTCCAGGAAGCCTCACGGATGGTTTTTCGAAGTCTCCTATGTAGGAGGTGTTGATGTTTCCGTATTCGTCGATTTGTGCAGCACCAACGAAGCCTAGGTCAACGTGTCCTCCCTGCAGCATAACTCCCAGTGTTTCGATTAGCCCGATGGCTCCGGAGGCGCGGTAGCCTAGTCGAGAATCAGCTATGGAGAGAGCTATTTCTTTGGCGTTCGAGTCAATGAAGCCGGCTTCATAGACAATTTTGGCAGCTGGCGCGTGCGTCTTTTTGGCTAGCATAGCGGCTATCATGGGTAAGCCTGTTCCTATAAACACGACTTGACCGTTTTTTATTTGGCGGGAGCCGCAGACTGCCATAAGTTCAAGGGTGTTGAATTCTTCGGGTTTTGCATGGTTCTTGGTCATATCTCTTTTCTCCCTCCTAGTAAGGTAGAGGTTTTTTGGCTTTAAGCTGCATAAGTCTTTCCATGCCTACTTTTTTGAGGAATTCGGTGTGGCTGTCTGTGCTGGCTATGTATTCTTCGCAGTATTTTTGCCATCCCTCTTCGGTTTTGCACTGCTCATAATACCGTCGTATGTGTTCCATGTCGTAATCGTAATAGTTGTAAACCATCATGGGATACGATCCCCAAGGGCATTCAACCACATGGCTAACGTAGATGTTGGGGATGACTGTTTGGTCTGGTTGCGCTCGGATGAATTCCGCGTCAACGATCTCCTCGGCGAGAACTATCACTTTTTTGCCTGCTCTTGCACCCTCTATGTCTTCGCCCTTTATTCCATCGATCTGCGCGTTTCCTTCCTTGTCCACGCGTGAGACGTGCACTATGCTGAAGTCTGGGCGAACAGATGGAACAAGCACAATTTTCTCGCCAGTAAAAGGACATTCAATAAGCTCAGCTTTCTTGGGTTTAAACCTCTTTTTTGACAGGATATCGGTTCCCAGCATGCTTTTAAGAGGCATGAACGGCACGCCTAACGCTCCGCCGAGGAAACGCAGCGCCATCGCCAGATTCGTGTAGTCTTCAATCTCGATTGCACCTTCGCGGATTCTTCTCTGAATGTTAGGCGCCAAGCCTATTCCCTCTATGGCGTAGAACGCCATCTCGTACCGTGACACCACATAAGCGCCTGACAGTATGTCAATATCCATTTCAGAGCCGCATGTGTATATGGTTAGATTTCGCTTTTTCTGCCTGACAAGCTCGTGTGCAAAAGCCATTGGTGGACGCTGAAAGCCGAAGCCTCCCCAGAACAGGTGCGCGCCGTCTGAAACAAGCTTGACAGCCTCTTTCAAAGTAATCCTCTTATCTTCTATGGTAGACTCGACCATGTCATGCACCAGCAAGATTTGGCAACTGCATTACTGCTTATCATGCACTTAGATTTTTCGACCGCTAAAAACCCGTTTCTGAAATTTTTTCACTTTGGGTTCAATAATCGGCACCATGTAAAAGCATATAAACTGTTCATGGAGAACTATGTTTGGGATAGACTTGAAATTTGACGTTAGATACTTCTGTATTTCCCTGATTCTTGCACTCTTCGCGACATTTATAAGCTATTTGCCAGTCTTGTCAATGCTCCTTCGGCTGTGGAAACCAACAGGTGATTTATGGTATTACCTTGCATTGCAGCCGCTTGCAATACTTGTAAGCGTTTTCTTAACGTTCGGAGTCATGTATGCTGTAAGCAGAGATGTTGAACCACCATCCATGTACTGGTCAGCAGTGTATTCCACGTTTTTTGGATGCTGGCTAGGTAACATTGTTATACTTGTCTCCACATATATCTTGTCAATCTTAGAAGGCAGCACCACAAACTGGTACCCAGCACTCTACATTTGTCTGCAACTAGTACTCTCAGCATTTTCCCTTGTTTTCTTCGTTAGCTTCTCTGCAATCATGCTGGCCTATTACCGAAAAACCTTGAAGCCGCCTCCTTCTGTGCCGAGTCCATGAAGCGACGCGTGTCAACCTCGGCTTTTCAGCATCTCGGCCAGCTTCACTGCAATCCCAATATGCCTCTTCAGCTCGCTCATCGTGGGCGCGGCGCTGCGGTAGAGCTCTGTGGCTCCTCGATCTTTCGTTCTGACCAGTATGAGGTTGGTTGGATAGAAATAGTGTGCAAGAACCTCCTTGCTTCTGGCAGATTCTTTTTCCATGTCTTTCCTGTACTTTACGTGGATTCTGGTGAAGACTACCCTGTCTTTATGGGTTCTTGCAGCAGCCTTGGCAAGCTGGTCTAGCTTCGGCTTCTGTCTTTCACACGCTGGGCAGCCGTCTCTAGTTATGGCAATTATGTATGCTTTCCCTAATTCTGGCGCTAAGGCTTCTTGGAAGCGTTTTTTGGTCGCGAGTAATTCTTTTTCTAGGTCAGTGAATTCTATTGTTTTGATTGGCATGGAAACAACTTATGCTGGAGACTATATAAAATGTTTCAGTCTAGGTAAGCTTGATTAGCTGCGTCTGTTTCCCCTATCATCTGAGCCGAAGTACGCTGTTATTTTGGCGTTTTTTGAGATGTCCGCTTCTTTCTCCGCTTCCAGTTTGATGTGCATCGGCTCGAAGGTCTGGTTAAGCGCTGTAAGCAGGTTGCGAACATAGTCGGCTACGTTTATCTCTGCAAGATTAGGTGCAAGCTCCACCGGCTTCACAGTGAAGGTCTTGCCCTTGTATGGGAACGGCTTGACTTTGACAAAGGAAACGATGTCTCCTCTCTTTAGGCGTCTGCCGGCGTCAATCAGCTGTAATGCACATTGGTAGGGCTGATGTGCTGTTTTCATATCAACTACTTTTTCATTGGGATCAAAATACAGTCTCACGGAATAAGTCAGGTCCTCAAGCTTGACTCTGCGGCTTCTGAGATCTTGAATGGCTTTGGCGACAACTTGTCTGATCCTCTGCTTAGCTTGCTCATATTCTTCTCTGTTTTTTACTGAGGATAGTTCTATGATGCATTGCTGAAACACTTTGGTCACATACCCAGAGGTGTTAGACTTTGCTGCGGTAACGCCTTTGATGTCTGGGGTTCCATCAAGCATGATGCCAAAGTACGCTTTTTTTGCCTTAGGCAACACGCAGAGGCTGTAGCGTTTGTCAACAGCCAAGTCAAGATGAAATCTTTCTCTTACCGCGCTGATCAGCCACTTAACTTGCTCGTCATTTGCGTTGTCAAGGAAAAGCGAGTCAGTATCCCCATACAGAGGGCGCAAGCCTTTTTCTTCAGCCATTTTCCAGCTTTCCCGCAAAACATAGCGCCCGTACCCAGTTATCGCTTCAGCTAAAGGGGGGCACGCAACCCCACGAATCCGCACAGTAACGCCGTAACTTGAGACAAGAAACAGTTTCAGAAGCTTTGCCGCTGCACTTGCGGTTTCCCGCTCCTCTTCTCCCAGAGAGCTGTCCTTTGATGCTGGCTTGAATACTTTAATGCGGAGCTCCTTCAACGCACCGACTAGTACAGAGTAGAAACCTCTGCGCAGAGTGCACACATGGCTGTCAACGTCAGGTATCCTATTGTCCCGGCATTTGGGATGAGAGCAGTCAACAGTCTCGTAAGATAGGTTGAAGCTGTCAATGCAGCTGGGATACAGGCTCTCAAAATCACACACCACAGTGTTGAAGTAGATTCCTGCTTTAGGCGCAACTGTAAGTGCGCCGATGACTTGATGAGGTTGCCTTCCTCTGAGCAGTTCTTCAGCAGTTGGAATGAGAACATTGTTTCTTCTCAGATGTGTGTGAATCATGGAGCGTATCCAGTCACTTACTCGCCTGCTCGCAAGAGCCTCGGTCACCGGAATATTTGCCACTCTTGCCAACATCCATGCAGCATAAACTCTGCGGGGATCAGCATCATGGTCTCCGAGAAGTGGAGGATCAAGTTTGGGAACAGGCTGATTTAGCAGATTAAACCAGTAAGCTATTTGAGCATACTTCAGCGGATCTCTGGACTGCATCTCGCCAAAGGCATTATCAAACCTAGCTTTCGCAGCCTCGCGGGTTTGCAGGAGAGGTTTTAGATCACCCTCATCATGCAGTGCGCCAAAAGCTAGACCCTTATCATAAACATAGGATTTCACAACATCTATCTCTCTTTCCCAGCACTGGCTAAATCTGCCAGCAGCTTTCAAAGCAACTGCTGGATTCGGCCAGTAAACCTTCCCTAAAACTCTTTTCTCATTCGTAAACAGGTCGGTTTTCTGGGTTATCTGAATGTCGCCGCTGAAATGTCGAATGGTCTCCTTGTCCTTCTCAGAAAGAGGATAAACAACGAAGAAGTAAGGCCTATAGTCCTTATCGATAACCTCGGTTACGTGGCTGCCACTGTCAACAAACCTTAGTTTCACTGCGTTGGCCTCGGTAAGCAATGCGTCAAGCAGAAATAGGTCTGTCAAACCTATTCCCCGCTGATCCTCAATTCCAGCTTGATGTCCGCAATTTCCGCTTCTGACAACGGTCTTGGATAGTTATAGAACGGGCCACTAGGCTTCTCATTGTAGTATGGACGATTGCAGTTTGGGCACCCAGACGTGAGGAAAGGCTCGCCTGTCTTAATGATGCGGTCAAGCCTTTCTTTTTCCACGCCGAAATCTGCTAGATTGCCTGCTTTCTCGAACTGCATGGTTTCAAATCTTGCAATTTTGTGCAATATCAAGTATCTAGCCAACTGAATCCCTCTATACCGTTGAAGCGGCGGCTGACCAGCTTTCTCCAGTGCAGTGCCGCGGATAGGAGTAAATGCAAAAAGCGCAGGCTGGACACCCATGTCTACGCATCTCTGAATAGCCTTAAACATTTCTTTCTCGGTCTCGCCAAGCCCAACAATCAAATGTGTGCTCACCTTGTTTTCTCCAAGGGTCTCTGCGGCTTTGCGCAAAAGCTTAAGTTGATTCCTCCATCTGTAAGGGCCTCCAGCAGATCTTCCCTTAACTTTGTTGAATACCTCTTCGGTTGCGGCATCTAAGGGGATTCCTATTCTTTCCGCGCCAGCGTTGACTAAACGCATCACGTTTTCTATGCTCAGTGGCTGACAAGAGACAGAGATTGGCGCCGCAACTTGTTTGTGGATTGTTCTGACAAGGCTTTCAACATCAGCGATTGCTTCTGGATAGTGAAGTGTTTGTATGCAGACACGTTTTATTGTTCCGTCAGCGGCAGCTCTTTGAAGCTGACTTGTTACTTGGTCAATGGGGAAGGAAGGCCACGATATTCTTGAGAGCATGTCTTCTCTGCTGGAGCTTTCTCTGGATTGGGGGCAGAAACCGCAATTTGCGTTGCACTTGCCTTGCTTATGGGTCATCAAATAGGCAGTTGTCGGTGCAGCATCAAGTTTGCCTTTCACCAAACCTATCGCTACCGCCGTCCCAAGTGAAACTCGGACAAACTCCGGCGCAATGTTGCCGGAATGTTTTCTCAGATTCACATTTATCAGCATGTAATGTCAGATTCAGCGAATTAAAAGTCTTGCCGCGCCACTTCAGGCGAGATTATGCTTAAATAGCGTGCTGAGTCAAATGCCTTGTCCAACATTAGCGGGGTAAGGCATAGCCTATGGCAACTAGCGAGATGAATTTAGAGGAAATTGAACAGTTTCTCACGTGCAGCAGAGTCGGCAGAATCGCGGTGTCGCTTGAAACCAGCCCCTACATTGTCCCAGTAGGGTACGTTTACACTGGCGGCGTCATAGCTTTTCATACCTGCATGAAAGGGTTGAAAGTAGAGACTATCAGAAGAAATCCCGCTGTTTGCTTCGAGGTAGATGAATGCGCCTCTGACACGTCTTGGTTCAAAAGCGTCATAATCTTCGGAAAAGCAGCCATCATTGATGAAAGAAGTAAGATGATTCCCTACCTGCAAAAACTCATCGACAAATATCGTATCCCCACAGAGTTTGATGATTACATGAGTAAAAGGGGCAGAGATAAGGAGAAGGAGCTTCAGGCTGTGAGGATATGCATCATAACACCTGAGAAGATTACAGGGCGAAAACGGTGCGTATGACCTGTTGAATTCGGAAACCCTTAACCGAGATATTAAGGCTGTTTTCAGCGCAGAGAACCTAGGAGAACTAGAGCGATGGCTCGACGCTGCTTGGAAGGCCAAGCAAGCGAATTTCGGCAATAAAATACGCTTCTATGCACCAAGCTTCACACACTACAAGACCAAGCAGTTCTGCGGCTCCTCTACAGATTTTCCAACAATTTCGGTAACAGGCAAAGGTTGTGCACTGAAATGTAAGCACTGCGGCGGCCTAGTTCTTGAAACGATGCATCCGGCAACCACTTCAAAAGAGCTGTTTGATCTGTGCGTTGAGCTGAAAGGAAAAGGGGCGTCAGGCTGTCTTATCAGCGGGGGATGTCAGCCAGATGGCTCTGTTCCACTCGGCAAGTTCGCAGAAGCCATAGCTAGGATCAAGCGTGAACTGGGACTGATGGTCTTTGTTCATACCGGCATCATTGATTTGGGGACGGCTACTGTATTGAAGAATGCGGGAGTTGACGCCGCGCTGATAGATGTCATAGGCTCCGACGCCACGATCAGGGAAGTTTACAACATGAAGATTACGGTGGACAGTTATGCGGAATCCTTGCGGATACTGCATGAAGTGGGCATGGTGTTTGTGCCCCACGTAATTGTCGGGCTTCACCACGGAGTGCTGAAAGAAGAAATACGTGCATTAAAGATAATAGCGAGATACTCTCCTTCCGCGCTTGTCATAATTGCCTTCATGCCGATATACGGGACAGAGATGCAGTACACCAAGCCGCCAAGTCCGCTAGATATAGCGAAGGTCATGGTTGCCGCGAGATTAATGTTTCCTAAAACCCCTCTGGTTCTTGGGTGCATGCGACCGAAAGGAGCGTACAGAAAAGAAACAGACATGCTCGCCATAAGGGCAGGGGTTAACGCCATAGCCTTCCCTGCTGAAGAAGCAATAGAACTCGCAGGGGAAAAGAAATGTAAATGCTCTTTTTCATCGTCCTGCTGCGCGCAGATCTACTTTGATGCCAGTTCCCTAGCGGTGCCCTCTGTATGAGAACATGAAGACGCTCATTACCTCTCTTTTCAGCTCCTCATACTGGTGGCTAAGCCTGTGAGCGTCTTTTCTGGACATGCCTTGGCGAACCAGTTCTTTTTCGAAGGCTCTGCGGGTTTTTCGAACCGTCCAACCGAAAGTAAGCCACAAAGCAAACATAGTGAAAAGAAGCCGAAGAGTATGAAGCATTGCCACGATGAGGTTGCCGAGTTTCATTTTAGTTCCTCACGTTTACGCTGCAAGACAGCGCTAGTCTTCGTCTTCCTCGTCTCTTTCCCTGTGCTTTTCATGCAGTTCGCGCTTCAGGGTTTTCCGAATTTCCTCACCTATCTCTTCGCCCCTGAACTCGCCTCGCCCGTTCATGCTTCCCTTCATCACGTCTTTCAGACTTGAGAAGACCGACATGTAGTTCTCAGTCATCTTGACTGCTGTGTCCTCAGACATGCCTGCTTCCTTCAGCTCCTTGTAAAAAGCTGCTGCAGCCTTGCCCATATCCCTGCCAGCCTCTTCAGAGAAGACGCTTCCCATTATGGCTTTTATCAACGCCGGCAACTCTCTAGAAAGGGTTCCGAAGATTTCTCTGATCTCTTCAGCATCGTCTTCCCATTCTTTTCTCTCTCTTTTTTCCTGACTCATTCTATCTCACCTCCATTAACAATGGTGCCTTCCTAAACTGAAATCCTGCTACCATGCTAGGCGATTCTGTTCTTCTAAGAATCTTTTCCTTGAGTTGCTCCCGCTCGGAGTTTAAAATGGTGAATTTCACCTTTTCAGTCGAGATTAAGTGGTGCAACTTTGGTTTTGTTTCTGGTCTGGTTCCTAAAACCTTCGGTAATGCCTTGCTTGCTTTTTTTCCCATGCTCATTTTTGTCTTGCTCATGTGTTTGTCGCCTTCAAGGGAACTGTAGGAGTGGGTAAAATAGTTATTTATTATGGGAAAAAGTGTCCACCTCTTGATCACTTACAAGCTCGTACACATTTCCGTACCCCGTGGACTTTCGAATGATTCCTTCTCGCTCAAGGCGTTTGACTCTTTCTCTCACTATTCTCCGCGAGGCTTTTCCACGCATTCGCTGAACCTGACGAGTAATAGCTGAAATGTTCAGTTTTTCATGCAAGGCGAGTGCTTGAACAATACATCTGGAAATGTCGTCTTGGAAAACTGACTGCTTACGCATGTGTGTTTCTGCTGCTTTGAGTTTAGCTGCAATCTTGAGAGGTTCCCCATACAACCCCATTCCAGCGCGGGTCATTCGAAGGTATGGGATTAGTCTCTCGTACTCTGGGTTATTAACTATCAACGATTCTAGTGTTTCAAGCCGTTTTATGATGAGGTCGAGCTTTCTGCTCAATTCATCGATAGTTGACTTGCTGTTGTTCTCCTTTTTTTCCGCCATTCTTCTCAGCTTTACTTTCATTTTCTGTTGATAAAAGCCTTTGTTGCTCCTTGCCCAGATCTACTGATAAAGACACCAGTCTCTAAGCGGCAATGCGCTCAATAGAAGAGTGTGTTTTTGATGATAAAGATTAAAAACAGCAAGCGCGCATGGTCTAGTAAGTGTTGATTGAAATGCCAAAAGTCAAAGTAGATTGGACTAAATGCAACGGCGACGGCGTGTGCAAGGAAATCTGTCCGGTGAACGTTTTCGAAATAAAGAATCTCCCCGAACACCCTGACAGCCCGAAATCTGTTCCAGAGCGGGAAAGCGACTGCATAGCATGCATGGCCTGTGTAACCTCTTGCCCCACACAGGCAATAACAGTCGAAGAATAGACGTTAACCACTGATTTCAGCAGGCACAAACTGTCTCAGCCTTCTCAATGACCGCATTTTTTCATTATTTCCAACCTTGGCTTCCTGAACCGCCAGCTTAAGCATCTGGATCGACTTGTCCATAGATTCTCGATCCACCGGATAAGGAACGCCGTCCTTTCCGCCGTATGCAAAAGAGTATTTTACTGGGTCTTTCCAGCTCGGTCTATCGCCGTAGATCAGTTCCGCTACAAGCGCTAAACCTCTAATTGTGGCGGGGCCTACTCCTCGGATGGCCAGCAGCTCCTCGTAGTTGCGGGGTTGAAACTCGTAGATCTGCCGAAGAACTTTCCAGTTTGTTTTTCTGGGCATGACCAAAGTCCTAGCGGAAAGAGTTCTCTTGCTGCTTTCAGGAAGCCAGTCTTGAAGGGTTCTCTGGACGCTGGGCTCTACAGCCGCTATAAGGCTCATTGTCCTGTTAGGCGGTTCTTTAGCTATGCCAACCGAGGTTTTTCTACATGCCTCGCTTTCCTTCGCAGTCATATCCAGCGCCGTCTGCCGTCGAGTTTCGCCGATGATAGCGTTTTGAGGCTCAACCACGAAGCTTTGCACATTGTCTGAAATCCAGTGGTATCGTCTTGCCGTACGGTCTTGGAGGCACATGCCCTGCTGGACTACTGCCCACTTTTTCTTTTCTGTTACGAAGAAACTGTGATGGTAAAGCGGGTATCCTGCTTGGATGGCAGTGTTGTCAACTTTGGCGCTCATCTTGCTTGCGTACTGCAATCTTGTGATCTCTTGGGTTGAGAAACTAAATTTGTCTCCTATCTTCAAGATCTCTTTCGGTGTCTGTCTCGATGCGTTGCCTTTGCCTCCACATACCGCGATTCCATGCTCTTCAGGTGTCACCGCCTGCTTCAGGACGCCGGTTAACACTGTGGTTACGCCGGATGAGTGCCAATCATATCCTAGCACGCAGCCTAAAGCCTGAAACCAGAAGGGATCAGAGATTCGGCTTAGGAAAGCTTCTGCCCCGTATTCCTGAGTGATGATTGTCGTCATTTCTCGGGCAAGTTTGCACATACGGGTAACCAGCCATCTTGGCGCCTTGCCGTAATGAAGGGGTAAACTTGCAACACCTGCTCTGTGCATAACATACACCGCGCGGCTAAAAGACAATAAATGAAGAGATGGTTTAAACTATTTTTAACATTTTTTCAGCAAACGTCCCTCTCGATCGATCTCGCCAAGATAAATCCTAGTGGTGGAAATGGGCGAATGATCCTGAGACGGAACCATATCTATCACAACTATATCCAGCGGGCGCAACCCACGGGATTCCCTTTCTTGATTAATCGCCTTCGCCATCGACTCTGTCTCGCTGCTTACGATTATGGCTTCGACGCAGCCTTCGGACAGAGTCACGCCGTACGCATCGTTAAGAGGAACAATTGTGGTTCTTTCTGACAGGGAATGGCTGTCTAGGAAAGCTTTCAGGTCCCGCAGCCGTTGCAGGTATGGCGCTATTGAGTGAGGCTTATTAAGTTTCTTGGCAAACTCGTCAGTGCACAGGCCGATGAGAGCTTTTTCGCTTACGTCAAATGCCTTCAGAAGCAAGGCTCTATGGCCCTTGTGAAGCTCGTCGAAAGTGCCGCCCACGGCGACTGTTCTATATTTACGCGCCATTTTCCGCTTCAACTCAGTAGCCTAGCACCATGAACATCCAAGTTTGCTACGAGAATGTTTTCACTGGGCAAGACACGTTTAAAAGCTTGCGCTACTCTTTCGGCATTATCTGAAGTTGTCAATGCGTGAACAGCATCGCCAACCATGTTTTGTGCAGCCCCAATCGCGTCTGACTGCTCTGCAAGACTGACTAGTTTCTGTAGTTTCTCAGTCATGAAGCCTGCTTGCACCGCGAAACTGTAGCAACATTTCATGAAGTTCTCCAGCGAAGGTTCAGCAAGAATCTTTTCCAGCGTTTTTCTACCCCACTTGTTTACTGCAGCGCGCTTCTCGCTTGATGAAAGCACATCCACGGTGGGTATAGGCCCGTATATTCCCACTACTATAACGTAGTCTTCAGTTATTGGAATTCGATCTATAACCGCGATTCCTGGAGCTCCTGGCTCTACGGTTAGTATGCATCCGCCTAGCATTAGGGGGCCTACTGTGCCTAGGCCTGTTTTGCATTTGACCTCTGCAGCGTGTGCAATTCTGCCTAGCTGGTTGTAGGTTAGGTGCAGGTCTAGTGCTTTGGAAAGTGCTAGGGCTGTGGTTAGGGCTCCTGCGGCGCTTGAGCCAAAGCCTGCTCCGATTGGAACTTCAACTTTGTGTTTGATGAGAATATGGTATTTGCGGCTGGCTTTGTCGAGAAGTGTTCTGGCTACTGTTTTGGTGGTTTTAGCTTCTGGCGAAATCTTGTTGTTGATGAAGACTTGGATGCTGTTGCTTTTTGCTTCTGAAACATGAATGTGGGTGGTGACGCCTTTTTGAATGCCGAATCCACCACCTCGAGCGCCAACTTTCTCCAAGTCCGAGATTGGGTTGCCATTTTCTGCGGTGTCGCAGATTTCAAAGAAACTTGAAATTCCGGCGGGGCTGAATGCTTCGGCTTCTTTCACCGTTATCTACTCTTTTGCGTAAGGCTTTAAGGATGGAAAAGCCTTGTAGCATGCTTCAAGGATTAGTGGTCCAAGCAGAAGGATGAACGGGATTTCTGTTGCAAAGGTCCAAACGTATATTACGGGCATGAATAGGGCGGGTACAGGAGCCTTGAAGTAGGCTGTGGGTGAAAAGAAAACTTGGCTGTAGGCCCAAACAGCAACCGCGATAATCACGCTTCCCACGCTTAAGCCAAGCACGGAGCCAGCTCCGTAGTTTCTCCATTCAGGCCAGAACTTAGCAACTACGGTTATGACAAGTAGGCTTACGACGGTGGTTAGAACAAACAGGAGAACAATTTCGAATGATGACAGCGTGAAACTGAAGTAGGCAGCTGACTCAGTTGGCAACAGTGCAGTGGGCAGCAGCAAGCCGGTTATGATGGCTGCAGTTCCGAAGCCTGTGCTTAGCGCTATCTTTTTCCAGTCTAGGCTTGTTCTGGAGACATAGCCAATAATGAAGAAGCCGGCGAAGTTGGCGGTGACTCCGGCGGACAAGCTAAGAAGAGGATCTCCATGGAAAAGCATATCCCTTATGAATATTCCTATTGCTGCTCCTATTCCTCCAGTCCATGGTCCAAATAATACGGCGAATACTGCGGGGATCACTGCGGCAGGCCAGAAGGCTACTCCGCCTACTGTGACTCCGAAGTCTGTGAGTCGTCCGACTACTGCGTATAGTGCTGCGCAGATGCCTATCATGGCGATTTGGATGGATTTTGTTGGCAACTGTTCTCCCTTCTCTGGTGGTTGGGCTTTTAGACATGGTTTTTGTAGATAAGAATTTTGTATGAATTGTTTAAACACGTCTAAACTTTCCATGCAAGGAGCATGGTTTATGGCTTTTGTTGTACGCTTGTGCAGTTATGTGTAGTTTTGTTCTACGCACAAACCATCTTATTTAAACTTGGCTGATTCACGACCACGGAGAAAAAGGAAATGAACGTCCTAAAGAACAAGAAAGCTTTGAGCGCTGTAGTTACTACGCTGATCATACTCGTCGTTTCAGTGCTGCTCGCAACCGTCGTGACTTTCTACGCCATCAACGTGACAACCACAAGAGTTCAAGAAGAAAGCATTCAGGTCTACAAGCTGCACACATGGCACGATGGCTCAACCTATGCCGAAACAGCGTTCCTGATAATCAACACTGGCGGTCGTGACCTTGTCATCGACAAGATCGCAGTGAGAGGTCAGGAATGTGACTGGTCAACAGTCTTCTACAACAAGACGACATCTACAATAAATGACGACCTGCCATATGTTACACCGACAAACGCCACATATCTAGCTAGTTCAGTTGCTGTTGGAAGCACTACCTACACCCTGACTCAGGGAAGCACAGATGACCTGATCTTGCAATCAGGTGACAGCATGATCGTCTACATACTTAACCCTGACCACATCTCTGTCAACGACATCGGTGTCACAGTAGGCGTGACGATATTCACTGCCAACGCTCAGTACTACAAGGAATCTAACGTGCAAGCTTCTTCGTAAGCAGCGCAATAGCTCTCCTCTTTCTTTTTTCCTCTGTTTTATGTTTTTTAACATGGCAAAGAATGGAGAAAACTGATAGGTGAAGCGTTCTAAACCCCCTATATATAGACAGTTAACTTTAGTCTGCATTGTCGCTACTGCTAGGTAGCTAGGCTTTCTAGGAAGCAGAGGTTTGGTTTACGCAAATATGTATTCTCGCTACTGATGTGTAGTACTGTTCTACGCACACCCTCTTATCTTCTCATTGAAGTGAAAAATCGCTAGTATACCGAATAGAGAGGAGACCAGCCGAAGACATTGTGCCCAAAGCAGCCAACAAGAAAAGCCTCAAAGCCGGTTCGCTCAAACAGAGCTTTAGCCATACCAGTCACCTATCTGATGCTGTTCGTGGCTCTCATCACTATAATATCGGCAACTTACAGCTTCGCAATAATCAAGATCAACGCCAAGGCAAGCACGCTTAAAGCCTCACTTGCAAAGCAAAGTATGCAGCAGCTCGACGATGCGGTGCGTAATGTAGCCTGGAGCATAGGCGCATCCAAAACAGTCTATTTTGACGATTACGGTGGCAGTTTTCAGGCTTCTATGTTCGCAGATAGCCTGCAGATCATCATCGCCTTCGAGACCATGCCTTCCGAAGTGGTGCTTAACGGATCGATTGGAAAGGTGGCTTACGTGCTGCAAGCCTCCGAGTACAGCGATGTTGGGCTCTTCGTGAAAGGAGACATCAGAGCAATAGTGAACCAAAGCTTCCTTATGACGACACAGCTTTACATAGACGAAAACGGGGGCAATCAACAAGTCATGCTGTGCTACCGCCCCTACGCCGTGTCAACGCCTATCGGATCAAAAAACGGCAAACCCTTGAACCTTGTACGCGTCTACCTCATAAACTTGAGCTTACCGCAAAGTCTCTTGCTTGAAGGAAAATTTAATCTAAAAACAACATCAACAAACATTGAGGTTACTACAAAACAGTACGAACTTAACCAAACAGTCACCTCGGTCGCGTTGACAGGCAAAATGGGCTTTCGCTCAGATATGGTTTGGCTACCGATCTCAAACAACTTGGACGGAGCATTCGTAGAGCTGGAGATCCTTGTTTGCAATGTTGGCATAGAGAAAGTGGGGGCTTAGCTGTGCCATCGATACTGCCAGGGCATCTTTACACTTTCGCTGCGCTCCTAGCCGTAAGCAGCCTTCTTGTATTCTCATTCATGGTCTATGCGGGAACAGCTCGTGCGTCGTCAGAAATAAAGCTGTTAAGCAAACTTTTAGACTATGTTGCGGCTGACGCAAGCGAACTTCTCAACATAGTTCTCACGGTGAACGCTACTATCGAACGCTACCTTCAGATGCCCTCAGCGATAGGCAACCAGCAATACTGGCTTAGACTTTGCAATGACTCTTCCAGCGCATGGGTGAAAGGTGGGCTGGGAACCACGCCAATAGAAGGTTCAGAGCTTAAAGCCTATCTTTCCAAGGAAGTTATCGCGTCTGGCAGCTATATGTCTGGATATGGATCAGCTAAGCTGACATGTTTCCTCGACGACGGCGTTCCAAGACTTCAGCTTTCAAACGCAAATGGAGATTGATGGATGTGAAGCTGGGAAATAAGCCTAAAGCAAAGGCGGAAACAAGCCTTGAAGAAGCAATCAAGAACGAGGAAGAAGCAGTTGATTCCCTCAATGTTAGAAGATCGAGTATCCCTGAGGGATATGATGAGATCGAGTACTATCCACTTGTGCCTCCTTTCGCCTACGCGGCAATTCTCCAAAACAGAGAAACACTGGAACATCTTTACGCGCTGGATGAACTTCCGTTAAGCAGAGAGGAAAGAATAGGCTACACCAGTTTAAGAAACATCTTGGAATACGAACTGCAGGCACCTGAAGGTGAAGAAACGCTTGCCGAATCCTTCAGAAGACAATTACCCGCCGTCATCGCAGACCATGAGAAAATCTTTGCAGGAATCTCCCAGATTGGCATGCGCAAAATTCTCTATAATCTGGAAAGGGATATTGTGGGCTACGGAAAAATTGACCCGCTTCTGCATGATGACAACGTAGAGGACATAAGCTGCGGCGGAGTGAACAAGCCCATCTTCCTTTGGCACAGAAAATACGAGAACATTAAAACCAACGTGGCTTTTCGCGATGAGCAAGAACTAGACGACTTCGTGATGCGCGTTGTCCACAAGGCTGGAAAACACGTAAGCATAGCCTTCCCAATAGTTGACGTGACTCTCCCTGAAAAACACAGGCTGGCAGTCTCCTTTGGGAAAGAAACAACGCCGCTGGGCACATCATTCACTGTGAGAAAGTTCCGTAGAGACCCTTTCACCATTGTTGACTTGATTGAGAACGAGACAATAGACGAATCCATAGCCGCATACCTGTGGCTGCTCATGGAGAACAAGATGTCAGTAATGATCATAGGCGCAACAGGTGCAGGCAAAACCACAGCGCTGAACGCCGTAGCCTGCCTTGTAAGACCCAACTACAAAATAATCTCAGTAGAAGAGGTCGCAGAGATCAACCTGCCGCATGAAAACTGGACCTCAACCATTGCCCGCTCAGGCTTCGGCGTCGAAGGCGAAGGCGAAATCTCGCTTTACGACCTGATCAAATCAGCCGTACGGCACCGTCCAGACTTAATACTCGTAGGAGAAATACGCGGAGAAGAGGCATACGTCCTATTTCAAGCGCTGGCAACAGGCCACGGCGGCTTATGCACCTTGCATGCTGAGGACGTTGACACCGCCGTGAAAAGGCTTACACAGCCGCCTATGAACATCCCAGCATCAATAATTCCGCTGATGAACTGCGTCATCAACGTTAAACATGTGAGAACACCTGTCTTCCTGGAATCCGGAAAGCGGCTTTCAAGTAGAAAATTCATCAATGTCTCAGAAATAAGAGACGCCGGCAACTTCCAACAGGTCTTCAACTGGAATCCTTCAACAGACACTTTTCAAGACAACATTGCAGACAGCTATCTGCTCAAGAGAATGGCTGCAAGCCTAGATATTCCCATCGAAAAAATTGTGGACGAACTCGAGTACCGCAAGCGCGTTTTGCTTCACATGGTCGAGCATAGAATAAGGGACTACAAGAGCGTGAACAATGTACTGAGTAAGTACTACAACAACCCGCAACTGTTTCAAAAAGAGTTTCTTGAAAAACCAAAGTGGTGAAAGACCGTGGAGATGCATATTAAGCCAAAATTCTTCAAGCAAGTCCTAGGTTACCTATCAGGCGCAAGCTCAAGCGAAATCGACCGTGAACTGCCCTTCGCCGCGTTGCTGTTCACGTTGCTTGCGGCAAGCGGCGTGACAATCTACGAGAGCTGGAAAAAACTGTGCAAAATAGGTCTCTTGCCTTCCTTTCAAAAAGAAGCCCGCGAAATCGTCCGGCAGGTCGAGGTTCTGGGTTATGACCCGCTTACCGTGATGTACAAGCGTGCTGGAAAAGTGAAATCGAAAAACTACCGTGAATTCCTGTTGGGCTACGTGTCCTCGGTGAGAAGTGGAGGAAATACCGTAAACTACCTTAAGAGCAAACTGCGCTCGATCTTCGATGTGCAAAGCGCCGCCGCCGTCCGCTCAATTGAAAGGCTAGGAACCCTGGTTGAGGCTTACGCGGTAATGCTCATAGTCACCCTTTGCTCCTACATACTCTTCATTGTCTTTTCAACAACCTCCATCTTCGAACCCATGAAAACCTCAGGGACGCCTGGCATGTCTCCAGTCGTGACAAGTGTTCTAGTTTTCTTTGTGACACCCATGATTTCCATTGTATTCATGGCGATCGCAAATGCGGAGCGAAAGAGCAACTTGACAAGCGTCAAGAAGCCCTTCCAGCTGGCACTGCCCTCAGCAGTAGCCGTTGGGCTGTTTCTGGTGCTGCTTGCGTTTCCAACCCCCATTCAGTTTCTAGCCGGACCAGAACTCTTTCCTCTTGTGATTACGGTTTGCTTAACAATAATCTCTTTTCCACCAATGTTTGCTTACGCAAAAATCGCGAGGATAAACTCTGATGCGGAAACAGCTATGCCCAGCTTTCTCAGAGACGTGACCGAAGCCAGAAAAACCGGTTTATCCCCGGAAAAAAGCATAATCCACGCTGCAAAGCGCACTGGTTACGGGCGGTTTACAGGTCTGCTTCACCTTATTCGAAGCCAAATGGAATGGGGCGTCTCGCTTAGAAAGATCTTCGAAAACTTGGGACAAAAAATCCGCTCATGGCCTGTTCTCGTGCATTTTCTGATACTTTCGGAAACAATAAAGATCGGAGGCGGCGCAACCACCGCGCTGGACATACTTACGGAGTACAGTGAGAAACAGAGAGATGTTGACGCCAACAAGAAGTCGCTTCTTCGCCCCTACGTCATTCTCGCCTTTGTCTGGAGCATCCTCATCGCGCTTACAACAACCATGGTTGCCATGACCGTCTTCGCCTTGACTCAGATATCCATGCCCGGCACTGCTCCTATGCCGATCAGGCTTATGCAGGATCAGATCAACATGTTTTCAGTGGGCATAATCTTTCAGTGTTGGCTTTCAGGGTTCTTTGTCGGCAAGGTGAACGAGGGAACATTCGCTGCAGGCTTCAAGTACTCCGTCATGCTCGTAATCACGGCGTATCTCTCGTTGGTGCTGTCACGCGGACTGATAGGAGACCTATACGGTGTCACAGTATTTCCGCAATAGAAGCAAAAACAGGAGGCGCAAGGAACATGCCAGCCACGTCGATTGACACGTTCTTCGCCTGTTCTTTAATGGTGTTGCTTACGGTAGTTGCCATGGCAAGCACTACGAAGGTAATCTATTCTTACATTGGAAACCGTCAAGAGAAAAGCGAAGTTGAGAGGTTTTACGCTTTGTCTAAACGTCTCTTACTGGACTGCGGAACCCCCGCAGACTGGGGTAAATACGGAGAAGAGATTCCGGAAAGGTTCGGTTTAGCGGAAAGCGGTGCAGAAACCACGTACGTGTTGGATATTGACAAGGTTTCTCGGTTAAGCGATAGGAACCACTTCAGAGTCACGTATGCACAAGCATACTCAGCTTTAGGGATGCCGGACTTATCTTTCAAAATGGAGATAAAACCAGTTTTTGACGTCACTGTAAACCTAACAGCGAAATATGAAGGAATAAATGAAACAACATACACTTTCAGAATCCTAACTGAACGTGACGGTGCACCCGTTTCTGCTGAATTGAAATGCTACGTAGTCTCAGAGAAGCACGTACAACAGCGCGAAGCCAATGCTTCAAGCGGTCAAATCCACGTCAACATGAGCATCCCAAACAGCGACGCTGGGCCAGCACTGTTTGCAGTTCTTACTAGATCTCCCTATGATTTGCGCATAGCGTCTTTCAACACGTACTCTTTTCAACACGGGTCTGCAACGCCTAAACCCGGTGGAACCTACGCGAAGCTAAGCCCGCTAAACCACAGCCTCACAGTATCGCTGAATCATCCCTTAACAAACGTTTCCCAAGTGTACGCCTTAACTTTCAACTGTATTTCAACACTTGCGCGGACAGAAGTGTCTAACCAGTCAGCAGTCTACAGAATCCCCAGCTTCACAGAGCCAAGCCCCATAATGTTGGTCGCGGCTGGCTATAACTTTACAGATTTCTTCACCGAGTGGATGGCGTACCCGCAGGTTCCTGTTCAGTTTGGCGTCAGCCCGGCGGGGCGCTCAAACACAGTTACTTGTCACTACATTGTTGAGATTAACTCAGTTATCTACAAGTGCACGATATGGATCGGAGGCTTGACCGATGAGAAGTGAAAACGTAGGGCAGATCCGCATAATCGAAGCCCTCTTAGCCATGTCTGTTATTTTCTCGTCCTTAGCCATCTCAACGAATCTGGCAACCGTGCCAAATGATGCTGGTCAACGTGATCTTGGCTCCATAGGGTTTAGGGTTCTTATGCAACTGGACTCAGATGGAGCATTATGTGCACATATAGAAAACGGAAACTGGGTGGCTATCCGCAGACTTCTGGCTATAATGTTGCCTAGTGAGACATTGTTTAACATGACTGTATACAATGAGGACATGCAGCAAATCAACGCGGAGCTAATCTGCAATGGAGATCTCTCTGACCACGAAACAGTTAGCATAGAGTATGTTGCCGCAAGCCTAGGCCCAGTCTTCCGTGTTTACCTGATCCAGTTAATGCTGGCGACGATCCATGAGTAGAAAAGACAGAACGCTTGCTTCCAACCGCTCAGGGCAGATGCTCATAGTTGCCGCACTCGCCATAGCCATTCTAATCTCCACAACCGTGATGTACGCCTATGAACTAGCCAAGGAACAGTACAGCCAAACAGATAGAGAGATCAGCGACTTCATCCAGCAAATAAAACTGGCAACACGAAATATGGTGGCAAGTTCGCTTGCAAACACTTCCAACAACGCGGGAAGCACAGCTATTACTGCAAATTCTGCAAAGATCTCACAACTTGTCAGAAGCCTGCATCTTTACGAGGTATCCAACCTAAGCCTCTCGCCACGCAATGATTCTACATATAGAGAAGGCATAAAACTGTCATGGACTTCGAACGGAGCTGGAACCTCAAGCGCCTACGTAGACGCAGTTTTACATATAAAGAGCTTCTCAACAGACGTAACTGCAAGGTACAGCGTCAACGTGACCACAACGATGATGATTGATGGATACTACGTGGTTGCAGGCAGCGAGAAACACGTCACCCTTACATGCAGAGCATATAATGAAAATAAGTCTTCTTCTGTAGGAAACGTCACTCTCTACTACGGTGACAACGGCAACTGGATTCAAGTAACCGATTATTCCACGGTCTCTTATGGAAACGGAACCTATGTCTTTTCCTTTTTTGTCAGCATTCCGACTGACAACGTCGAAGTTACTGCGCATGTGCTTGATTTACGCGGCATTTACGTGCAAGCCAACGTAACATGCTGCGCCCAATAAATTCTATAGTCTTTTTCGAGGAACTTAAATAGAAAACCTGTTACACTAAGGCTTGATGCCGAGTTGAGACTTTAGAATGGCTGAGAAAACCTTGTGCCGCCACTTGTTCACTCTTCTGAAACTTGCAGAGCTTGGCGCCCATCGGAGAACTGCAAAAATTTCAACCGAATACTTGGCGGCGAAAATGCAAACTTCTCAGCAGACAGCCTCCCGCTACCTCATCGAGTTGGAACGTAAAAGATGGATCACCCGAAACATAACGCCTGAAGGATGCTTGATCAAAATTACTGAGGAAGGCGCCAAAGAGCTTAACAGATTTTACTCCACACTCAAGCTTGTAGTCGAAGCTTCATACCCCCTCTCGATTACTCTGGAAGGTGTCGTCTTCACAGGACTCGGCGAAGGCGCCTACTACACCTCAAATGAGCACTACCGAAAACAGTTCATAGAAAAACTTGGGTTCGACCCTTATCCCGGCACGTTGAATCTTAAGCTCACTACGGATTACGATGTGAAGACGCGATCAGAGCTTGAAGCCTACCCTGCAGTTGAAATAGAGGGCTTCCAGATGCAGGAACGCAGTTTCGGTCCTGTGAGGTGCTATCCAGCGATAATCCAGAACACAGTGAAGGGCGCTATTGTCACCGCGTTAAGAAGCCACTATGACAACTCCGTCGTGGAGGTTATTTCACCTCTGCCGCTGAGAAAGCATCTGAAACTCAAAGATGGGCACAAAGTGAAGGTAGAGGTTCTGACTCTTCCATAAGTGGAAATCATAAGAACTAGCAATATTCGTAAGCTACGTTTTGACGACGCATTGAAGCCAACAGGTAGCCAGCAAGCAACCCTGTAACCAAGCCGCCCAGATGGGCGACAATATTAACTCGCGCGTCTGCGCCCATGATCAAAAGCAGAAAAGAGAGAAACAATGCGCCTACTATAGATTGCCCAACCGCCCGCCTAATGTATATAGCGCACGCTCCGAATACTCCGAATACGGCGCCTGAAGCTCCGACAGAAACTATTCCTGGTCCAAGCAGAAGCGTGGTCAAGTTTCCAGCAATGCCGCTCAAGAGATAGATTGCGCCGTACTGACGGATGCTGAACAGTTCTTCCGCTCTCAATCCAAATATGAGCAGAAAAAACATGTTACCCACCAAATGCACGATGTTGGCGTGCACAAATATCGCTGTGAAAAGCTGCCACACATAACCATGTTCCAGAACGAGCAAATTGACTTGGCCATACCGCCAGATGACATCTTGGCTTGTCGTTATGATATCTCCACTTAGAAATGACGTATAAGCATACACAAGCATATTAAACGCCATGATTACGTAAGTTAATGGAAATCTGCTTGAAGACCAGCTCGCCATAATCTATCTTCTCAACTGCTCAATAATTCTCTGCTTTATCTTTGAGGAGCTATTTAGCTCAGCTTCGTCAAACTTGCCTACTTTAACGACCAGTGTTTTCATGCCATGCTTTTTCACATAGTCTTTCGCTTCTTCTTCCAGGTCACTTCGGTCGTAGCCAAGTGCTATCACGTCAGGCTTCACCTCTTCTATGATTTTTCCCATATCAAAGTCTTCGTGCCCAAGAACTGCCTTGTCAACCACTTTTAAAGATTCAACAAGCGCCACCCGCTGATCCTCAGGCATTATAGGAGCCACACCTCTTCTCTTCAAGACCGTGCTGTCTCTGGCAACGATAACTACAAGCTTGGCGCTTGCCCCGCCAATCTTGCGTGCCTCCTCCAGATACCGAACATGACCCAGATGCAGCAGGTCAAATACGCCTGAAGCAAGAACCGTTTTCGGCTTCATCTGCTCGTTGGCCACTCGAACCGCACGCCTCCTAACAGCCTAAGCGCGTCAAGCAGACCCTCACAATAGGCGATTGAGGTCAAGCTTACCGCAAGTTCCCCTTTTTCTCTATAGTACTCTGCATCCTTAAAATAGTCTTTTGCCAAATCAACCACCCGCTGCAAGTCTGCGACGTTGACCAAGACGGGCCTGTCAGCGATTTCCAGCTCTCCCAAAGCATGTTCCGTGGAATGCATGTACTTTGTGACTAACTTTTCTAAGCTCAACTAGACCCCTCTTCGCAGCTCTTCAGGCGCGCCAGCAAGCGTTACTAGTGCTTCTGCCTCCATGAAATGAAGCTCTCCGGGAAATATCAAACAGTGAGGTGGGCTGCCAAAGTTGAAGGCGAGCATGTTTTCCAGAAAGGCGGCCTTTACAGTTGGGCTGCTGCTCCCAGCCCTTGCTAAGCCGATAACCAAGGTTTTAGGCGTACAGACCCCTTCCTTTTTTTCTTTCTCCATCTTCAAAAGCATTTGCAGGGCTTCGCGGATGCTGAGATATCTTTTTTGAGAAGCTTGTATATCCAGCAAGCATAAGGTGTGGAGGCCTGCCGTCTTGTTTTGGGCAATCACGTCATACGGTGTAG
>JARYLR010000008.1 GCA_029907545.1 Candidatus Bathyarchaeota archaeon
CTGAGATACTGAAGCCATGCATACCTGAGGTAGAGGTGTTCGTTCAAAACCTCGCTAAGTGCGAGCACGAAGTGAAGGTTGCGAAGAACATCTTGACCCAATGGTTCCTGGCTCCAAACAACGAGCTCAACCCCAACCCACACATGGGCTGGCTGAACATAACATCGCCGATCTGGGTGACGATTCCTGAGGACATTACTGGCAGCTACTACATCAACACACAGCTAGGCGCACCCGACTGCAAAGTCGACCTCAAAGACGTGCTCGCAGCCGCACTCGCCTTCGGATCCAACCCAGGCCACGCCAAATGGAACAGCGCCGCAGACATCAACCACGACTACAAAGTCGACCTCAAAGACTACTTCGCCATCGCCGGCAAATTCGGCAAATGGTAAACGCGCTAAACAGGTTAAACATCCCCTCTTTTTATTTGTTCTAAGACAAGATTTTTCTTGCTGATCTATCCAATTTAGAATTGGTGTTTATCTTGGTTTTTACAGAAAGCAGTTCGTCTCTGTGAAGCTGTCTTTAGGTAAGATTATCTATTATACGTAATGCGGGTAGGAACGGCTGCTTGCACATTGCAGAAATCAACGATGTTCGCATTAAGTTAAACATTATGATTATAACATTGATTTTTCATAGTACATGATGCGGTTTTTGCTTCTGCAATATTCTCTTGTTGGATAGAAGATACTTCCGGAATGCTTAAATCCTCAAGACGGTAGAATCTATTGTGCTGAAAAAGGAGAAGGGAGAAAAGAATGAAGACTAAATTGTTAGCAACCGCAATAGTAACAATGCTCGTATTAGGCGCTTTCGCAGTTCTTCCGCCTGCATTCGCCGCTAGACGAATCTACCTTGTACCGTCAACTATAAGCTACACCACTTCAACGATGCCAGGAAGCGGGTTGTTCACCGTTAGCGTTTGGGTTGAGACAGACACCGATCTTGGTGGTGTCCAAGTCTACATGGAGTTTGATGACTCCATAATCAACGCAACACGATTTATCTCCGAAAGTGGCAACCCATCGTTCTTTATGCCTCAACCGCCACCAGCAAGCGAATTGCCAGCACCACCAGACCCAGGTTACCAGCACCTAGGACCCAACAAGGGTAGAGTGCAAGTAGCCGTAAGCAAAGGTGGTTTGCCACCTAACGCTCCTTGGGGACACTCAGGCATCTTTGGAACATTCGAATTCGAGATAACAGCGCTTCCACAGAAATCCGAGACACTCACCTGCGCACTGCACTTAAACACAAGCAGCACATACTTCTTGGATCCGACATCAGGAGAAGTTCCAGGTGTATCCAAGGAGGATGGCTCATACACACTGATATGGGCTCCACCAACGACAAACCCATACTTCGCAGTAGACCCAGCAAGCAAGGTTTTCGGGCCTGATCCACCATCCGCAATCGGTCAAGCATTCGATGAGACGATCATGCTCAAGAACCTGGACGCTGCATGGGGCATCACTGCTGCTTCCTGCAGACTGACATACAACTCAACAGTGATCGACGTCATGGGCGGTCTTGCAAACATCACAGTCAACACAGCTGACTGGGATGGAGCAACCAGCGTGACCTATGTTGCTGGACAGATTGACATCTCTGTAGCGACATCGAAGACTTTGGGCGGCAACGTTTTGATTGCCACCATAACGTTCACGGTGTTGATACAGAAGAATGCACCTCCAGCACCACTAACCGACAAGGATGAGTCACCGTTAACGCTGTCAAATGAAGCCTGCCAAGACCACGTTGGCCCAATACCGACAAGCGCATCAGTGAATGGCCTAGTTACGGTTTGGCCACTTAGACAACTAGACCTGCCATGGCTTGAAGTTGTTCCAACACACTCGATAATGGGTCCCGACCCAGACATCGGCGAAACATTCACTGTGGGCATAAAGCTCACATCAAAGCCGCCAATATACCTCGACCCTGCATGGAAACTTATCGGTGTACAGTTCAGACTATTCTATGACCCAACACTCATAGGCGTAGTCGGCGTCACCGAAGGCCCGTTCCTGCAAGGCTTCGCACCATACGGCACACTCTTCATCTCAAGCGTTGAAAGCAACGGCCTCGGACCACACGTGCTCGTAGGCGAAATGATTCTGCCCAACGGCACAGGCTACTGGAACCCACCATGGCCAAAGGGCCAAGGAATAGTAGCCAACATCGAATTCGAGGTCCTCAAGCAAGAATGCCCATTGAACTTCACATGCGACCTTGAGCTGACAGGCGTCTTCGGCGAGTGGGCGATTGACGCTGAAGGCAACTACATACCCTTTGACGCACCAGTAAACGGAGACTACACGATTCTGCCATTCGACCAACCAGGCAGAGTCATCGACATCTACGGAGGCGCAAACAACAACGGCTACTGGACAGGCTATCCCGGTCCATTCCCAGCACCATACGGTGGACAGGGAATAGACCATTGGATGGACATCGTCTTCCCACAGTCAGAGATCACCATCTACGCATACGTCACCTACAACTACTGGCCAGTACAATCAAAGCAAGTGGGCTTCGAGATTGAAGGTCCATACGAGAAGCTGCCCAACGGCACACTAGTGCCCAAGCAGAGATACCAGATATGGGCCAAGCTCACAGCCACAACCAACGCAAGCGGCATCGCCGTGATCACCTACAGAATGCCGTGGCCATGTGAAGACCCAGATGGCATCACAGGCATATGGAAGATCACAGGCACAGTCGTAATCGCTGACGTAGTCGTGACAGACACAATCATATACTACTACGAGCGCCTCGTCTACATAACCAACGTAACCACAGACAGCTTCTACTACACACACGATGACTGCATCACCGTAACTGTCGACTACCAGACGCACGCAGTGCAAATGTACCCAGCACTGTTTGCCGTAACGTTGACAGACGACCTCGGCGTCCCATTCGGAATGAAACTGCACGCCACAAACGTTGGCGGCGCAACATTCTGCACATGGAAGAGGGACAAATTCTCCGTAACCATATGCATACCGAAATGGGCATACGCAGGCTACGGCCTAGTGCACGTCACATGCTACGACAAAGACCCAACAGACGGTGGATACGCGATCACTCCAGAATACGCGCCAGCGCCTGAATTCCAGATCGGACCGTACTAAACTCAATAAACGCTCAAAAACCCCCCTTTTTATTTTGATTTTTCAACAAGACGAGACCCCGAACTTTATTCCATAATGCTAATATTCTGCAATCACACTAGGATAACAATCAAAGGGGAGAACGGAATGAGACATTTTACTAGGAAGTCTAGAGGCTATAAGTCAACAATCTTAACACTCACCGCCGCCCTCACATTAATAGCAATAATAACGATGTCACGAACGCTTGGAGAACAAACAATAACTTCGCCAGGGCTCACAGCGACAGCGCAAACCAGCAAGCCAATATATCTATTAAGGGAGAAGGTCATAATCAGTGGCAGCCTACTCTTAGACGGCTCACCAGCAAACAATCTCGTCGTAAATGTTCAATTCAACAACCCCTTGTCCAATCCAATCGCGTTCAGAACACTTCAGATAGGAACCCCTGCTCAGTCATGGCTGGTAAACATAACCGCCCTATCTCTGACAGATACAGGCAACAACCCAATTGACACCGCAAAAGTCAGCCCAGGCGGATCAAACACCGTTATAGCCGGAATCACAGTCAAAAACCTTCAGATTACCGCAAGACAGATCTATGGCACGATAACAATCTTTGACGCAAACATGGCACCATTCTCCGTGAGTTATTTTACAGCAACCTTGGATCCACTTCAAACAGTAACCCAGCGATACTCACTTGAAATCCCGAAATGGGTAACCCCCGGCAGAGCCATCATAGTAGGCAACGTCTATACCAAAGAGCCAAGCTCTGCTGGAACAGCTCTCTGCCCAGAGAAAGCAGTCTACTTCTGCATAAGCAGAACCAAACAAGGCATGTTTGGAAACCCTACTCTGCCACCGCCATTTCCCCCACAAAACACACCTGGACAATATAAGACAAACATTACTCTCTCGCCGACACCTATGAACGGCACATACACCGCTTACGTGGTCGGCCAAGCAAGCCAAATCACCTACTACTCAACCTCAACAACATTCAAGGTTCAAAACAGCGTTGGCTACTCTCCTCAAGCAGCCTTCGCCCATACACCTGAAACAGCTTACATAAATCAAACTGTGAATTTTGACGGCTCGTTCAGCACACCAGAAGGATATGGAGACACTATAAAGAAGTGGATATGGACCTTCGGAGATGGAACACCAAAAATCACCGAAACTGACCCATACATAACCCACACATATCTCCAAGCCAACACATTCACCGTAACCTTAAACGTTACAGACAACGAAAACCTCTGGTGCACGACAACCAAACGCATAACAATCCTTCCCGAATCAGGACCAACCGCAAGATTCACATGGACACCTGAGCTGCCCTTCAACGATGAATGGGTAACATTCAACGCATCAACCTCCACAAGAGGCTGGAGCGCAAAAATTCAAGACTTTCCACCCATACAGACCTATATCTGGAACTTTGGCGCTGGAAACCAGTCAACCACAAACAAGACCATAAGCCACATTTTCGGCTCGCCAGGAAACTTTACTGTTCATTTATGGGTGATAGACTCCCTTGGGCGTTCAGGCTACACTTCGCAAATCGTTGAAGTTTTGAACGGAACAGCAGTCAAAACTTATGATGTGAATGGTGATGGCACTATCGACCTGAAAGACGTTCTGCGCGTCGCCAATGCCTACGGCTCCTATCCAGGTCACCCAAGATGGGATGCCGCATGCGACTTCAATAAGGACAACAAAGTTGACCTGAAAGACTATCTTCCAGTCGCTATGAACTTTGGAAAAGACCCCTAAAGAGATGGTGAATGAATATGAAATCTGCAATAAGGAATATCCTAACGATCTCCGCGGTCATGCTACTAGTTGCCAGCGGACTCGCAATCTTCCCATCCACTGCTGGATACCCACCACAAGCCTCCTTCATCTACTGGCCAGCAAAACCCTACCTAAACCAAACCGTCACCTTCGACGCCTCCGCATCATCGCCAGAAGGTTTCAATGACACAATAATCCAATACGCTTGGACCTTCGGAGATGGGACTCCTAAAGTGACGGAAACTGACCCATACATAACCCACAACTTCACTCAAGTTACCACATTCATAGTTACGCTGAACGTCACCGACAGCGAAGGCCTATGGAGCACAACCTCAAAACCGATAACGATATACCCCGAGTTCGGACCAACAGCCAATTTTACATGGACGCCCGCTGAGCCGGCCTATAACCAAACAGTGACTTTCAATGCATCATCCACAACGCTTGGCTGGTATGCCAAGAAACAGCGTTTCAGCCCAATACAGACATACCGATGGAACTTCGGCGACGGCACAGGCGACTTCAACACAGGCGTGCCAATAATTACTCATAATTTCACACAACCTAACAACTACAGCGTAAGACTAACAGTCATAGACATGGATGGACGCTCCAACTATATCATCAAAACTGTGCGTGTCTACAATATTACACTAAAAACTTATGATGTGAATGGTGATGGCACTATCGACCTGAAAGACGTTCTGCGCGTCGCCAATGCCTACGGCTCCTATCCAGGTCACCCAAGATGGGATGCCGCATGCGACTTCAATAAGGACAACAAAGTTGACCTGAAAGACTATATGCCTGTAGCAGTTAATTTCGGAAAAGATCCTTAAGCCATATCTTCTCTTTTTTTGTTGCGAATGATTTCTGTTTTCTATGGAAGAATATCCCAAAACCTTTAAAACAGTAGCAGCACATAATGTTTTGTTAAAGGGAAAGGAGAAGAGGATATGAAACTTAATTTAGTAAAATTGCTAGCTCTTCTAACACTCTCAGCGCTTTTCATAAGCACAAATGTTTTCAGTCCAAGCTACGCAGCCTCGCCACGTATCTATCTGGAACCTTCCAACCACTATTATACTACAGATACAGCCTACGTCGGCATGAAGTTCAATGTCACTGTTTGGTGCACGGACGTTCCTAACCTTGGAGGAGCGCAGATCTATGTAGAATACAACGACACCATAGTCAATGCAACCAGATGGTTCGTCCCAGACACAGATCCCAGCTTCTTTATGCCACTTCCATACGCAGCCCTACCAACACCTCCTAACACGGGCTACATACATCTCGGTCCTAAAAGAGGAAGCATCAAAGTCTCAGTCTCGAAAGGTGGTCTACCTCCAAACCCGCCATGGGGTCATGCAGGAAAAATATGCGTTGTCGAATTCAACATAACTGCCGTGCCGGCAACTCCTGGAAAATACACAAGCCTGCTGAAAATCGACACCGAAGACACATTTCTCCTAGATCCAACCGCTAACGAGGTTCCAGGCGTAATCAAGCAGAATGGCTACTACGAAATACGTAAACCTGGCCCTCAGTACTCGTTAACGATAACATCGAGCAGCGGTGGCACAACGAATCCCGCGCCAGGCATATACATTCATGAAGGCGGAACAATAGTCTCTGTAACCGCCATTCCAGCCATCAACTACGCGCTTGACCATTGGGAGCTTGACAGCGTCAATGTTGGCTCAGCCAATCCGATAGACGTTACGATGGATGCAAACCACAACCTGCATGCGGTTTTCGTGTTTTCTCCGCCAGTAGGCGCCAGAATCTTTGTTGATCCTCCTGAGATAATTGAGCCTCATGCTATACCATGTCAGACGAATTTCTACGTGAACATCTCTGTTGATGACATAGCGGATATGAAGACATGCGAGTTCAACCTTACCTATAACACGAACGTGATAAGCATAATAGGCTTAAACTTCCTCAGCGTAGGCGGAAAGTATCCATCAATAAACCTCAATGTTAATGATCTTGCAGGGTTTATCTGGGTGAAACTGACCTATGCAACGGCAATAACTATCACTGAACCGACACCGCTCGTCATGCTGACGTTCCACGTCGACAATTTAGGTGTTTCACCGCTCGACCTCACCGACACCCAGATAAAGGACAGCGGCGGAAACGACATTCCACATGACACGTACGACGGCTTGTTCATTGCCGTGATCCGCGATGTCGCAGTTAAGAACATAGTGTTGTCAAGAACGTGGGCGTATCCAGGATGGCCCGTTAACATAACTGTGACAGTTAAGAATGAAGGCAACGTGAGCGAAACCTTCGACCTCTACACCTTCTACGACAGCATCGTGATTGGAACGCAAACGGTAAACAATCTTGCACCTAACGAGGAGCGAGACGTGGTCTTCACATGGGACACGACAGGCGTTGGTGAGGGCAACTACACGATCAAGGCGGAAGCCCAACAGGTTCCCTACGAGATGGACACAGCCGACAACGTTCTAGTAGATGGAAAAGTCTGGATAATGACTCACGTGCACGATGTTGCAGTCGTAGACATAGCCTTGTCGGACAGCTGGGCGTTTCCAGGATGGGTTGTCGAGATCAATGTTACAGCCGCAAATCTCGGTGACTTCACTGAGACTTTTGACGTGAAAGCCTACTACAACACGACGTTGATAGGGACAGTGCATGTTGAAAACCTTCCGCCGGGAGACAACTACTTTGCGCTTTTCACTCTTAATACAACTGGGCTGCTCCCATGCCACACACAAATCATCAGCGGAGAAGCCACACTAGTTCCATACGAGTTCAATGAAACCAACAACATCCTTGTTGACGGCGGCTTGAAAATACGCTACACCGGTGACGTGAACGGCGACGGCGTTGTTGACCTCAAAGACTACTTGATCGTAGCTGCAGCTTTCGGCTCCTATCCAGGGCATCCACGATGGAACCCTGTGGCAGACATCAACCGCGACAACATGGTTGACTTAAAAGACGTGTTCATCGTAGCCAAGAACTATGGACAAGGATGTCCGCCTTAACATTTAAATTCCCTCTTTTTCTTTGTTGATGAAAAGGCTTTTATTTGAAATGCCATAACATGTTTGAGCGGTGAAAATCGAATGAGAAAGATTGAAGCTAGAAAGGTCTTCTTTGGAATGCTTGCACTTGCTATGGCGACACTCGCATGTTCTACGCTAGTTAGTCCAGTTAAGGCTCAGACGGCAAGAATATACCTAGACCCCGCAGAGGTATACATAAACGAAGGAACGCCTGCAGGCTACCGGTTCAATGTGACAGCGTGGGTTGAGAACTTTACTGCAATCGAGATCGGTGGGGCTCAAATCCACTTGGAATATGAACGAGACATATTAAACGCAACCAGATGGTTTGTTCCAGAAACAGATCCCAACTTCTTCATGCCACTACCGCAGTCGGCCTTGCCAACGCCTCCGACCATGGAGCGAATAAACCTTACCTCAAACTACGCATACATAGAGCTCGCCGTATTCAAAGGTGGTCTGCCGCCAGTGGCACCTTGGGGTCATGGAGGCATAATCCTAATTGTCGAGTTTGAAACAGAAATAGATGTCGTAACGGAATACGTAACACCACTGTTCATTAATCATGAATATACATACTTGTTGAACGAAACTGCCATTGAGATTCCGGGTGTCGACAAATACGATGGGTCGGTCTATCTCTTACCTGAATATGGGCCAATCATTGCTTTAGGCTTTCTGATGATTTCAACTGCAACATTGGTGGCGCTCAGCAAGAAGAAGCTTCTCAAGAAGCTCTAGCACCTCTTTTTATTCTTTTGTGCCCTTTCTTTTTGCAGATTTAGAAAACTTATCTAGAATATAGATCTAGAATAATCTTCTATTATCCAAAAGTTTCTTATATTAACACATAAGACTAAGGAGTAGGTGGATATATAAAGATGAAAAAGACAAACACCATTCTACTAGCAGTAACTCTAGCACTATCAGCAATACTGCTGCCATCACTCACCCTAATAAACGTCTCCTACGCACTTCCAGGTCCAAGAATCTATCTAACCCCCTCAGACAACACCTTCTACACGAACGAAACAAGCGTCGGCTACCGCTTTAACGTAACTGTTTCAGTGGAAAACACAACAGACCTAGATGTAGCTGGTGCACAAATCTACATGGAGTTCAACGACAGCATAGTCAACGTGACCCGATGGTTTGTTCCAGCCGCGGATCCAGACTTCTTCATGCCATCTCCCTATGCAGCCCTGCCGACACCTCCGGATGCAGGATACATACATCTTCCATCAGGATTGGGCTGCATCAAAATCGCTGTCTCTAAGGGCGGTTTGCCGCCTGTGGCTCCTTGGGGTCACGATGGAAAAATCGCGATCATCGAGTTCGTGATCAAAGCTGCACCGACAAGTGGGGCATTCAATTGCGCCCTGCATATAGACACGATTGACACGTTCCTCCTTGATCCTCTCGCTAGTGAGATTCCTAACGTAACCAAGGAGGACGGCACATACACCTACACTTACGTTGCCATTCCAGTGACCGGACACATATGGCTCGAAACTGTGCCAAGTTCATACACTGCAGACAGGATGAGACCTTTCAACATCACCGTGATGATCTATAACGTGTCAGCAAGCGATGGGCTTATTGGCGTGCAGTTTGAACTTCGGTATAACTCAACCTATCTAGAGCCGATTGCCATCTATCAAGGCACTTTCTTGAACAACTCTGCGTGGGCACAACATGGCACTATTGCAACATTCTATCATGAAGAGGACAGAACAGTCTACGGCGAAATGATTCTGCCCAACGGCACAGGCGAATGGAACCCGCCGTTCCCAGAAGGAAACGGAACAATGGCAATAGTAACCTTCCTGCCGCAGCTACATGAATCAATACCGCCTAGCTGGGCTTTCGACATTAATTTAACTCCACTATTCGGACAGTACCTACTTGACCACACCGGCGAGTACATGCCATATCAGCCTGAAGTAGACTGCAGCTACGCGTTTGACCCGTTGCCTTTGCCAACGGTCTCCATAGAACCCAGCCTATACACGGCGGCGCAAGTTGGAGAAGAGTTCACAATTGACGTGGAAATCAATGACTTGGATGCTGGATGGCAATTCGTCTACGCTGAATTCAAGCTAATGTACGGCGAGAACGTGCTTGAAGTCTTGGATGTAACTGAAGGAAGTTTCTTAGAAGGCTTCGGAACAACGACATTCAATTACGAGCTTGGCGCTGGATACGTGAAGGTAAACATCACGTTGACGCCGACAGCGGAATATCCATCAGGCGGTGGCATACTTGCAAGCATACTCTTCAACGTGACAAAGACTCCTGGAAGATGTCCATTGACTCTTGACGACACGGTGCTGCTGGATCCCGAGGACTATGCTGTTCTCCACGACGTCAGCCACGGATACTACAGGCTTCACGAAGTGCTCATTCACCCGATTGTGTGGGGTACGGTGACTTATAACGTAGTAACCGTAAGCAACGCTTCAATAACCCCTGTGCCGATGCTGTTCACTCAAACACACCGAATGCTTAACTTCAACGTAACAGACGAAGACGGAATGGTAGGCTTTGTCGACGTCACGATACCCAACGTCCTGCTTAATGCGGGATCTGACGAATGGCTGTTGATCGTCGGCGGAAGCCCAGTTACACCAACCGTCACCGGAAACCTGACTCACACAACGCTGTCCTTCTATGTTAGCCTAAGCACGAAGAGTGTGTACCTCTTTGGCACTGGAGTGATTCCAGAGTTTCCGCTGAATGCGCTGCTCTTGGTCTTCTTTGCGTTGACTTTGGCTGGCTTTGCTGCTGTGAAACTTGCTAGGAAGAATGAGCTAGTAGCCCTTCTGAAACAATAAATTCTCCCCTCTTTTCTTTATTGAGCGGGAAACCTGTTTCTTAGCGGAAATTATGATCGAGGCTGTTCTAGAAGTAGCCTAAACTACGCGTCTTCGGCTTATTCGAACCGAAATCCAAAGTCTTTCCGTTCAGTCAGTATTGTTTGATCTGCTACTACGTAAACATTGTATCATTCAAAACTTCTTAAGCAAACTATAGAAGATAGTTCCAAAATGCTTAAATGAGTAGCAGACGCAAAATACTAGTGCTGAGGGAGAAGGGAATATGCGGATGCGTCTTCCAATGTTAGTACTGTTTGTGCTTTTTCTCATAATTTTGCCGCTTGCCGCCACCCAGATCAAAAGAAGCGCATACGCCAACCAAGTACCTCTCGCCTCCTTCACATATTCACCAAACAATCCTGCACCCGGAGAAACAATAATCTTTGATGCGTCAGCCAGCTACGATCCAGACGGCTGGATAACCCTGTACCGCTGGGACTTCGGAGACGGCAATGTCACGTCCATGGCAACTTCAACGATAACACATTGCTATCCACTTGACGGAAACTACACAGTAGAGCTCACGGTCACCGACAACAGTGGAGCAACAGGAACCGCGGCAGCCGTGATAGAAGTAAGCACAGAAGTCTACTTTAGAGTGTGCTTCTACGGCACAACGATTCCTATGGCGGATGTAGAGGTAACAATGTACTATAGCACAGGGACTTCTTGGGTTAAAGCTCCAGTCGGATGCGACAAGCTTGAGCTAAGATATGATAAGATGACACAGCCCAATCTTGCAAGTACACCTGCAGAGAAATACAGAAACCCGGGCACGACAGCATCCATCCTTCGACAGAATGCAAGCAACATTGGCTTTGATATTCATCCTTCTTGGTGGAAAGTTTACTTTAAATTCAAATACGGCGACATCGTAGCTTACTGGCCAAACCACACGACACGAGTATACACTTATAACAATGGTGTTGTTGAGGCGCATGATTATTCGTCCTCTGCTGGCGCGTATTGGGACCCCACCGCGGGAACCTACGTGATAAGGGCAAAGAACATTCCCAAAAATGGTGTAAGTCCGTGTCAGAACCATCCCATAATCGTAGGCATATTCTGTCCGCCGCCAACGCCAAAATACTATCTGACAGTCAGAACCGACCCGCTGGGAATAACCACGATTCCGGGTCAAGGCTTCTACGCGTCTGGGACAAATGTGACTTTGACGGCGCCTCAGTATGTTAGTGTTTCTTCTGACACGCGTTACAGTTTCACCTATTGGGATGTTGACGGAGTCTCCAAAGGTGCAGGTGTCAACCCGATATCTGTGCTGATGAACGCTAACCACACTGCTACAGCACATTATGTTCTGCAGTACCGCGTGAGTTTTGCTCAGACAGCACTTTCTTCCGACGCAACCGGAACGGTCGTGACCGTTGATGGCTCACCTAAAGCCTACGGAGACCTTCCATACACGAAATGGGTTAACTGCGGCACATCAGTCACCTACTCTTACAGCTCAACGGTTTCCAGCACCGTTTCAGACAAGAGATACCGGCTAGACAGCGTAACCGGCCCTGCCTCGCCTATTACTGTGACCGGTCCAGTATGCGTCACAGGCGCCTATGTTACACAGTATCAGGTCACTTTTGCCCAGACCAATCTAGACTCCACGGCAACAGGAGCAGTTGTCACAGTCAACGGTATTCCCAAAACGTATGCTGATCTGCCCTACAGCTTCTGGGCTGACAGCGGATCATCGGTCACTTACTCTTACAGTTCCACGGTTTCCAGCACTTCTCCAGACACGAGGTTCACACTTGTCGCTGTCCACTCGCCGCCATCACCTTTCATTGTCAGCGAACCTGTTACAATCACAGGTGAATACTGCAAGCAGTACAAGGTGACTTTTACCCAAACAGGCTTAGATGCGACTGCCACAGGAACAGTAGTCACCGTGAACGGTAGCGCAAAGATGTATACTGATCTGCCTTTCACCTTGTGGGTTAAAAGCGGCTCATCTATCACATACAGCTATAATGACCCCGTGTTGAGCACGGTTACCGGCAAAAGATTCAAGCTTACCGGCGTTACCGGTCCTTCTTCACCGATCACCGTGACCTCGCCGGTGACGGTTACAGGAAACTACAAGGCACAATACTATATCACTTTTGGCCAGACCGGCGTCGGCTCAGACTTTACAGGGACAGTTGTAACCGTCGACAGCGTTAATTACGGTGTTTCCGGTCTGCCTGTTTCGTTCTGGTGGGACGCTGGTTCCTCGCACCCGTTTGAGTTTTACTCTCCACTGGTTGTCAACATCAGCAGACAGTACGACTGGAGCTCTACTACGGGCCTATCAACGTTGCAGAGCGGGACATTAACCGTAACCTCATCTGGAAGCGTGACTGGCAACTACGTTGTGCATGGCAAATACCAAGTGACCTTCGACCAGACCGGAGTTGGCGTAGACTTTGCTGGAACAGTTGTGGTAATCGATGGAACGCCATACGGCGTAAGTAGTCTGCCTGTTTCGTTCTGGTGGGACAACGGCTCAACCCACAGCTTCGCTTTCGCTTCACCTCTCAACGTTGGCTCGGACAAGCGGTATGTGTGGACAAGCACGGTTGGCTTGTCTACTTTGCAGAGTGGCTCACTCACGGTGTCTGCTTCAGGTAGCGTTACCGGCAACTATGAGACGCAGTACTATCTTGTGTTGGCGACTAGTCCGCCAGGCGTGGCTTCTCCCTCAGGCTTCGGATGGTACGACGCCAACACCTACGCAACAATATCAACCCCAGCCTACGTAGACATAGTGCCGGGCGCGTCACGGTACCGGTTCAACGGCTGGACAACCCCTGACATGAGCGAGATAACCGACCCCACAAGGACGCCGACGACGGTGCTTATGGATAAAGGCAAGACTGTTACTGCCAACTATGTGGTCCAGTACAAGATCACGTTTGACCAGACAGGCGTAGGCTCCGACTACACTGGTACAATAGTGACGATTGACGGAACGCCCTACTTCTACAGCGGTTTGCCGATCTCTTTCTGGTGGGACAAAGATTCAGTCCATAGCTTCGCATTCAGCTCGCCTCTAGTTGTGACGCCTGATGCCAAGCAGTACCTTTGGACAAGCACTACTGGTTTATCTACCTTGCAAAGTGGCTCTATAACTGTTACGACATATGGAAGCGTAGTAGGCAACTATGAGACGCAGTACTATCTGGTTGTTAACTCGCTCTATGGCTCACCGACACCTCTCAGCAGATGGTTTGATGCAGGCTCAAGCATCACGGCGTCAGTGACCTCTCCCGCAACAGGCCCTACGGGCACCAGATATCTCTGCACTGGCTGGACTGGAACCGGAAGCGTTCCATCCACGGGATCAGGCACATCTGTCTCCTTCACGATAAACCAGCCGTCAAGCATCACATGGAACTGGAAGACGCAGTACTATCTAACCGTAAAAACCAACCCGCTGGGAATCACCACAATCCCAGGCGAAGGCTGGTACGACGCATTCACCAGCGTAGCCTTAACTGCTCCAAACGTCAGCGGATACCAGTTCAAGTACTGGGATGTTGACGGCAACTCTCAGGGAAACGGAGTAAACCCGGTCACAGTTATAATCAATGGGCCTCGTACAGCAACAGCCAACTATGGTGCATACACACCTCTGTCCGTGTCAATATCGCCGCTTCTGGCATATGTTAATCCAGGCCACATCGTGCCATTCACGTCAACAGTCTCGGGCGGCACGTCTCCCTACAGCTACAAATGGTATATGAACGGCAACCCGGTGTCAGGTGCAAACGCGTCGACATGGGCGTTCCAGCCTATGGCTGTTGGAACCTACTACGTGCAGTTAGTCGTTACCGACGCAAACAATAATACCGCGCAGTCAGAGATAGCGAGAGTGATAGTAAGCGAGCCATCTGTCGGAGGCTACTCGATATCGCTGAGCAAGCCGTACTCGGTTCAAGCAGTATTCAGCTATGCAGCGCTCCTAGCAGTGCTTGCTATGGCGGTAAGCCTGATCCGAAGAAAGAGAAAATAGGCTCTCCGTTCTCTTTCTTGTTTGTAGCTGCTCCTTCGGAGTGCAGGCAATGAAAAGGAAAGAGCAAACAGCGTTTTTTATAGGTTTGTCAGAAAGAAAACTAGCGGTCATCGGAGTCTTTGCAGCCGCTTTAGTGGTTTCTGGAGTGGTGCTTTCCAGCTTTCTTTGGAGAGCACAGAAGCCAACGTTCTCCTTTAAGGCAGCAATCGTTGACCAGCTGGGCGGGAAAGACCAATTTCCAAATCCGGAGTTTAATGAGACAGGCAGCGTTGCCTCCATGCTGAGAGAAGCCGGCTTCAACGTAACCTACTACAGAAGCGAAAACGTAACTGTCAACTTCTACAGGGAGCTGGCCAAGAAAAGCTATGGCATAATTCTCCTTCGAACCCATGCCGCGGTCAGAACAGACGAATCCCTCGTAGATCTGTTTACGTCCGAAAGGTTCAAAACAGGCATATACGAATACGAACGAAACAACAACCTGCTTACCGGAGCCTACTACAGCTGGAAACCGGGAATCTACTATTTCGCCGTCACCTACAAGTTCATAGAGAACATTGAAGGCATCTTCCCCCAAAGCCTGATAATAGCTATGGGCTGCAACACGCTGAACGAGAACTGCACGGAAATGGCTGAAGCCTTCATTAGAAAAGGCGCTCAAGCATACTTGGGTTGGACAGGCTGGATTCAGCCTTCCCACATGGACAACGAAACAATTAAGCTGCTGCGCGGCTTTTTGGTTGAAGGCAAAACGCTAAACCAAGTTGTCACTACGGCTCTTCCTGACCCCGACGGAAGCAGAATAGACCTGTATCCTTCCGCAGCTGGAAATCTGACGCTGGCAAAGCTGTCTGAGGAAAAAGCGTCTGTTAATGAGGGCTTGATTTGCAGTTTTGAAAAAGGTCTTCCTATAACGGGCTTTTTGAGTGCTCCAGTCTTCTGGAAACGGTTTCGCACAAATGATTGCGGAGATCATCCCCTGCCAGATTAAGTCTCTTCAGCTTTCTAATCTCCTCAGCGATCTCAGTGTCCTGCAAAACCTCGGTCAACCACTTTTCAAAATCCCCGCGGTTCAGGTGAAACTCCAGAGACTTCACGTTTACTTCGCGGATCTTTTCCGCAAACTCGTTTAGAGATGAAGCATTTACTCCTGTATAGTTTCCGATTGAGGTGAAAAAGTAAAATGCTTTTTCGCGGGGTAAGACAGCAAAAATGTCTGGTGCGATGTTTGGATTCACGTGCCTTTCCCTCTGTTTATATTACGTGCTCTTTTTATAAATGTTAACTTGTCCGCTATAGCGCCTATTGAAGGTTGAGTTTCCTTGAATTTTTTCGTAACTATTGATGTTCTTATTCTGAGCACTCCCTCTAACGGTGCAACAGAATTAGCTATAAGGGCATGCAAGCTTTCTTGATCTTCAGCTATGACCTTTGCAATTATTAGTAGCTCTTCTGAAAGAGAAGTGTAAATTTCAATGATCTGAGGAAGCTTTCCCAGTTGCTCTGCTACTTTTTCGCTTTCCTTTGGGTCGGTGTAGATCGTCATCATTGCCATAAGCTTTTTTGTGCCCATTCTTTCAAGGTCAACTTTCACGGTGTATTGTGCTATGATTCCGTTGGCTTCCATCTTTTTTATTCTTTCAAATATGGTGGAGTGAGCTAAGCCGAGACGTTTTCCGATGTCGCTGTAGGCAAGTCGAGCGTTTTCCTGAAGTATTTCCAAGATTTTTAAGTCAGTAGCATCCAAAGTCGTTTCGCCGTTTCTGTGTTTCATGGTCTCAGTGCTTCTCTTTTACTATGACGATTCTCTGTATTCAGATTTATCATTTATTGTTCACGCAGATGTTCGCTGCAATTGTTTTCTATGTAAACGCGCTGCTCACTGAATATTTGTCGGAAAAACTAAAATTTGCCTACAAAAAGTCAACTACTAAGGTGATGCATGAACATTTTTGCGGAAAAACTAACAAATAAGTTTAAATCTGCGTCTTACCTATAGAATATTGTTCTAGAAGATAATACTATGAGGGAAGCTACAAAATGGTAACCAAACTACACGTTTTAGAGATTTTGAAAGAGTTTAAGAGCTTCTGCCAAGGTCGCGGCTGGCGGTCTTCTGAAAGAGACGATTGGGTTGAAACTGAAGAGGGCTTTCACAGCTTTCTCTGGGTTAGAGACATTCATCCTTCCTCTTTCAGGAAAATAGCCTCGTACAGAAAGTGTGTGGTCTCTGAAGGCGCTTCGTATCGTGTTGTTGAGGCACAGTATGCCGCTTGGCTGTTTGTGACACAGCCGACGAAAACAGTTGTTGAAACAGTTTTAAGTGATCCTGACCTTTTCAGCAAAATTGCCCTCTATGATCTGAGCTCGCTGGCTAAGGGAAAGAAGTCCTGTGCTAGATTAAACAATACTGGCAGCGCTGTTTTCCGCGAATTCGAAGACTTTCTTGAAAACAAGTTGGGAGTAAAAGTTAACACTCTTCCCGCAATGGATGTGACTGCTGGAGCCTACACGGTGGAGCAACTGGCTTAGCATTAAGGACGTTTCAAAGAGTTCTTAAGGCGCTAGTCTCTAAGATAGATTCGGGAATGGAATGACACAAGACGTTGACAAAGTGAAGAGACTAGTTGCGTTTAAGGCTCGGCTTGAAAAGAAAATTGAGGAAACTGAATCTGAGCTTAGAAACTTGCAAGACTCTCTGGAGATTGTTGACTCTATTCTTCTAGAGAAAGGATTTAAACGAGCTGAAATTACCAAGCAAGCTACGCCTAAAACTGCAAAAGAAGAGGGCGTTTCTGAAAGAGTTTCTGAGCCGTCAAGCGAAGTGGAGAACGCTGTGCCCTTGAGGACTGCGTCTGGCGAGCTCCTCGCGACTCTCTATGTGAAAGAAGATTCGGTGAATCTTGTGCCTGCAGAGGAAAAAGTGTTCACTGTTACTACTCCGCCTTTCAATTCTTTTCTGGTAGAAAGGGTTCTGACAAAGATGCAGGAAAGAGATATCGAGCTGTCGAGAACGGGGCAACTGCCCTCTAGCCGGATCTTCTCTTACGAGATTATTCAAGACGACGGAGTTATTCGCGAGATGGTTATCAAGAATGTGGATTCTGATCGTTTGAGGGAGCTTAAGTCTAGCATACGGTGGACGCTGGAGAAGATGTTGGAGAAGAAGTGAGCAATCAAAGTCTAGCAGGGGCTCTTTTAATGTTACTAAACGTATTTGTTTCTCGAGGTGGGGCAGATTTGGAAAACAGAAATCACGCTAGCTTCAGGGTTTTCAATAAACTAAAGCATGTAGGGCAGTAGTTTTCACCAGCGTCTGTTACGGCGCAGCCATTGCACAGCGTCTCTCCGCATTTTCTGCAGATCTTGTTGCTTGGCGTGAGTTTGCCACAGACCTTGCAGGGTTCTTCAACGACCTCGAGAGTGATTTTTACTTTGACTTTTAAGCTGTCTTGGACTCCTATGAGTTTTGCCAGATTTGCTATTTTGGGTTCTTTTTCTTCGATCCAGAATATTGTCTGGTCGTCAGACATCAAAAGGTTACGTGCTAGAATTCCTGTTGAGCTTATTTTTCTCCTCGCTTTAGCCAAATGTGTCCGCTCTGCGTTAGCTTATTTTTTGCATATTTGTATGAAATATTTGCATTTTTGAAGATAAACCTTTCGGAGGACTAGAAACATTAGACGCCAGCCTACTCTAGCTATCTTAATTTGTTTAGATTGACTTTCAAGTTTGTCGCCCATCTCCCATCCGCAAAATACTCGTAGGATATTGTCTGGCGCCTGAATGACGTAGGGTCAAGAGTTGCGTAAGAGAAGTCGGTGATAACGTCTTCGGAATATAGCCGATTCAAGGAGTTGATAAGTTTCGGAAACTCGCTTTTTAAAATATAGATGTTAGCTATCAGCAAATCATGATCTATTGCCTTTGCGTAGCTCACGATGAAAGGCTTCTTGTCAGAGGCTTTCGCAAACTTGGCAAGCCTTTTCTCATCCGTGAAGCGGATTATAAAATTGAAAAGTTCAGAAATCTCCAGAGGGAAAGGATAGATGTCCACGTTGAAGTTGGCAACTAGGTTTCGCGCGACTATATGTTTCTTGTACCTTGTTCCCACACTTTGCGGCGTTATCTTCAGTATCTTCGCAAGTTTCTTAAGATCAATGGTAGCGTCCTTCTCCAGCTCCTTTATGATGAGAAGGTCGGCTTTGTCAACTAAGGGTTCGTAGCTTTGCGGTTCTCTCAGGATGGCTGGTAGTTCTTCGGAAGCTTCAAGTATTTCCTTGACCCATCTTTCCCACGGAAGCTTCCACTCTTTCTTTTTGAAGTCAAACCATGAAAAATCTGGAGAATTGTAAAAAGAGTTGGTTATCCAAAACAGCTTGTAGTCGGTAACAATCTTTCTGGCACATATTTCTCTAAAGTATTCTTCCACTTCCTCCATGCTTTCATGCGGAAACGCAAAATATGCGCAGTAGCCGTCTATCTTCCCGTAGCATCTTACCATATACGTCCAATACTCAGTGCTCTCGATGGCTTTCCGAAGCGTGTCATGGCAACCTAAACTTGCGTTAGCTGCTAGGAAAGCCTTAGCCAAGCCAAGCTTCGGCAGATCAGGGTTCACTGTAACAAGCAACTGACCTTTTTCAATCATCTTATTTAGGCGGAAACGGACAGTAGTGATTGGCAGGCGAGTAGCCTTTGCTAGAGCGGAGATGTTTCTGGGACCGACTGTGGCAAGCTTTTGAAGGATTTTCGCGTTTGTCTCGTCTAGGAATTTGAAATATTCGTAGACATGTCTAAGCTGGTGGCGCAAGCTTGCCATGTTACTTCCTCTTTTTAGTGTTAATCCGGCTCCTTGTTTTGCTCTATGTTTTTCCTGGTCTGGAGCCTCCGCCTTCGTCGCCGTTGGGGAATATTCTTTCAGCAGTTGTAAGTGTGGATTCTGTTAAAAACTCAGTTGATTGTGTCGTTTGTGTGGTGGTGATGGTGGTTGCAGCTGTGATTCCGTATGCCAGAAAGAACATGGCCAGCAACACTAGTCCGATTAATAGTCTCTTTCTCAATATCTCTCCCATTATTTTCAGCAGTAAAGAGGCTTATTAACATGCCCGTATCTTACTTTTTGCTAAACTAGCTATGAAAATTCGCAAAAAAACAGAGACAACCTCTACTAGGTTTTCAGCGGCGGCCTGTCGAAATAGATGTTCTTTCCCTTGACGGAAACAGGTATCCCCATTACGGCCGTTGCTTCCTGCATCATCTTCAGCTTCACGGCGGCAGTGCCGACGCGGTACATTATGCGGTTGTCCACGTTCAAGATGTCTGCTGTTTTAACTGCTGAGCCTAAAGCGATGCCTAAGTCCAAAACCTTGAAAAGACAGTTTGGCCCTGAAAAGTCTTCGCCGGCTTTTCTATCAGCTTTGTCAAATTCCTTGCAGCTTTTGTAGCCGCAGGCTCCGCAGTTGAGCCCGAAGCTTTTTTTTCCTCTTACACCTATGAGGACTATGGCTTCTGAGTCTCGAACGTTTTTTGC
Source organism: Candidatus Bathyarchaeota archaeon (assembly GCA_029907545.1). Lineage (GTDB taxonomy): Archaea > Thermoproteota > Bathyarchaeia > Bathyarchaeales > Bathycorpusculaceae > JAGTQT01. Next base: position 20,397 of record JARYLR010000008.1, read on the forward strand.
GTCTCTTCGGAAGCCTTCGGAGTTTCTTTTCTCCGCTATCTCCTCCATTTTTTCAGCTATAGCGTCTTTTTCTTTGCCATGCACAATCAATGTCAGAATGTCGTCGATTCCGGCTGATTTCGGGGCGGTTCGCGCGGAGACAAGCATCAGTTTTGCAGCCTCGAGGAGGGCCTCTTTTTCTGCTTGTCTGCTTTCAATAGCTGGTGGGCTCATTTTCCGCATACACCTCTAGCGATACAGGTCTGTGCTAAGAAAATGTGTGGAGCTGGTTTAAGAGCGTTTAGGGTATCGCTGTCTAGAGCCCTTTTTTCAGGAGTTCTGCTATGGTGTCTAGCTGTCCCGTGTATATGCCTACTGCTAGGCACGAGATTCCTAGGAGAAGTATGAGAGCTCCTATGATTCTTCGTTCTGGGATGTCCATGTTTTTTACCTTCCTAAATGTTTTTTCAGGGCGTTCTCAATATGCTGCTTGGGGACGCAACCGACTATTCTTTCAACTTCGCATCCATTCTTTATCACTAGCACCGTGGGAATGCTGAAGATTTGAAAGCGCTCGGCAGTGGCTGGGTTCTCGTCCACATCGAGCTTTCCGACAAAAACCTTTCCCGCATACTCGGCAGCAAGCTGTTCAATGGTTGGCGCCAAAGCCCGGCAGGGACCGCACCATGCGGCCCAGAAATCAATTAAGACCAGCGGGTTCTTTTCAACTGTTTCATTGAAACTTGAATCAGTGACATGTGCTGGCTCGGTGGTCAACTTTTTTCTTCTCTCCAGTTGATCGATCATGTTCTTGAGTTTCTTTTCTTGTATGCGTTTGAGTTCTTCGTCTTCCTCTGATATAAATTGTTTGTGTTCGTTACTCATTTTCTTATCTGTTGCTTTTTGAAAACAGGTTAGGCTTTTAAATCTTCTTTGGCTCTGTGGGGGACTGGGGTTGCTGCTTGTCTTTTCGGGTGATTGCCAGTCCAGCTAGGTAAGCTGCAGCAAGAACTAGAAGTACGCCGATGATTCCTGCAATAAGCGTTGATAGGTAGGGGTTTTCCACGTTTGGCAACGTGTAGTCTTCCATTAGGCCTTTCCAGAGGGGTTCGCCTTCTTCTATCTGAAGGGTTTCGGCTACTTTTTCTAGGCCGTCTGGGCTGTTGGAGGCTAGGGGTATCAGGATTGCGAGGGCTACTAGGATGAGTATTAGTGTTTTAAGGTTTCCTTTCAATTGGGTTTCCTCTGAACGCTGTTATTCCAAACAGGAGAGTAGGCTGCAGTCTATGCAGTTGGGATAGGATGGTGGTGGTTATGATGGCTTCGATTAGGCCGATTATGGTGTGCCAGAAGAGCATTGCAGGAACTGTGACGGCGGTGCCGCCGGCTTCTGCGAACAGTGGTGAGAAGCCTACTTCGATTCCGCATGCTAGGGCGCCGAGTATGACTGCGAGCCATGAGGCGGCGAAAATGCCTGCTAGGAAGTGGCTGGTTTTTTGGTGGGTTGCAAGCGGCTTAACTATGAAGAAGCTTATTCCTCCTATTACTGCCATGTTGAAGACATTGGCTCCGAAGGTTAGGAGGCCGCCGTCTGCGAAGACTAGTGCTTGTATCATTAGGACTATTGTCATTCCTAGGATTGCCATGTGGGGTCCTAGGAGTGCTGCGAGGAAGATGGCGCCTACTAGGTGTCCGCTTGTTCCGTAGACTATGGGGAAGTTTATCATTTGGGCTGCGAAGACGAAGGCGCTGGACATTGCGAGGATGGGCGCGAATGACCGTGTGTATGTGGCTTTAGCTTTTTTCCATGACCATATTAGAAATGCGAGTGATATTGCGTACATTAGTGCGCAGATTTCTGGGGGTATGAGGAAGCTGTCTGGGATGTGCATGCGTTTTCCTCGGTAACACTTTTCTGAATTTATGTGTTACCATGCTTCATAAAAGCTTTATGGTAAAAATGCTCCAATTAGCAGCGTGGTCTCCATGGCAGGTATAGTTCGCGTAGGTGTTACTTTTCCTCCGAATCTGCTTAGGCAGCTTGACGAGTTGATAGAGAAGATGGGATATGAAAACCGCTCGAAGGCGATTCAGGATGCTGTGAGCATGTTTGTCTCGGAACAGCGTGGGCTCCGTGACACGAAAGGGTGTCGTGCAGGTGTGTTGATGGTTTTGTATGATCATCAGGTAAGAGGCTTAGAGAACACGCTTACCCATGTTCAGCACCATTATGCCAGTGTTATCTGTTCGACGATGCATGTTCATCTTAGTGAGAGAGAGTGTCTTGAAGCTATTGCTGTTAAAGGTGATACTGCGGAGATTCGGAGACTTAGTGATGAGCTGTCTTCGAAGCGGGGTGTAAAACTTCTGAAGACTATGCTTACGCTAACATAGCCGTCTTTAGCCGTTTATTTCGAACATTCTTTTGAGGGCTTTTCTGGCTTGGCTTGCGACTGGTTCTGGCACTTTGATTAGGTGTTTTTCCTCTTTTAGTGCGGCGTAGAGTCTGTCAAGCGTGTTTAGCTTCATGTTGGGGCAGATGGCGCCGTCGTAGGCTAGGACGAATTTTTTGTCTGGGTTGTCTTTTCTGAGGCGGTGTAGGATTCCTTCTTCTGTGCCTACTATGAATGTTTTGGCGTTGCTTTTATTCGCGTACGCGCACATTTGGGATGTGCTTCCTACGAAGTCTGCGGTTTTCTGCATCTCATAGGTGCATTCGGGGTGGACTATAACTTTGGCGTCTGGGTACCGCATTTTTAGCAGCTGCACGTCTTCTGGCTGGAAAAGCAGGTGGGTTGGGCAGAATCCCCATTCTGGTACGGGGATGATTTGTTTTCCGGTTTTTCTTTGGACGTATTCGGCGAGGTTGCGGTCTGGTCCGAAAAGCACGGTGTCGGCTTTGAGGGATTCTACGATTTTGGTGGCGTTGGCTGAGGTGCAGCAGACATCGCATTCTGCTTTGGAGACGGCTAGCGTGTTGACGTAGAGAACTAGTGGCGTGTTGGGGTGAAGTTTTTTCACGCGTTTGATTTCTTCGACGGTTAGCATTTGCGCCATGGGGCAGCGTGCGCCTAGTGTTGGGAGCAGAACTTTCTTGTTGGGGTTGAGTATGGCGGCTGATTCTGCCATGAAGTCTACGGCGGAGAAGACGATGATTTCCGCGGTTTTTTCTTCCATGGCTTTTCGGCTTAGCTCGATGCCGTCGCCGATGTAGTCTGCTATGTCTTGGATTTCGGGTCTCTGGTAGTTGTGTGCTAAAATTACTGCTCTTTTTTCTTTTTTGAGTTTGAGTATTTCTTCGGCTAAATTCACTGGGTTCGCCTTTCTGCGTGATGCAGAAGTTTTCTTTAGGTTTCTGGGTGATATATTCTTTACTTACTATGTTGGCTTTGATTTATGGTTAACTTTTATAGTTGCGAAAAATGTTTGGTTTGATATGATTTGTTTAAAATAAGGGGGTTATGTTGGTTTTTTTTTGAGTATTGTTTCGTAGGTTAGGATTTCATCTATTACTCGGATTTCTGTGTTTTCTCTATTCTTGCTTGTTTTGTTTTTGAGTTTTTCTTTCATTTATTGGGCTCCTGTTTTGAAGTTCAGCCTATTATATCTCAAGTCTTAATAAACATTACTGTTCCAGAGACCAACAAAACAACAACAAACACCCAATCCACAGAAAATGGTGCAGGGGGTGAGATTTGAACTCACGAACCCCTAAAGGACGGGATCTTGAGTCCCGCGCATTTAGCCCCTTCTTGTCTTGTGCGGGTTTGACCATGCTCTGCCACCCCTGCACCTTTGGCAGAACCATTTTCTCTAACTTCTCTTGGTTTCTATTATCTTTTTCCAATGTTGATATTGTTGTATATGTGAGTCTTTGATTGAGCCTATTTCTTCCATCCATCTAACTACCTGCTTCGTTTGCGTCGTGTATGCAACCTGAAGAGGAGCCTTATTCTTACCTCTGGTCGGAAGATACGCATAGGAGCGAAACGAGAAACCAAGTTTACCAGTCAAATAAATGAAATCATCCCTCAATTTCTCGCTCTTAACCTGAATCTCCACGCGAGGACCTCGATTAATCTGAAAACTGAAACAGCCATCAGTGCTAAACAAACCACGCAAAAAAGCTTTGCTTACTGCTTCATTGTTGGATTCAAGAATCGGTTTAGGAATCCTTACCTTTCCAGCTTTTCTGCCTTGCGGAAGATCATAATTTCGAAAGAAATCTAGTACTTGCGGTTGTCCACTTCAAATCATAATTGCTTTCCCTGCTGCACATTCGCAAGGCCTTATGGGCTCGACACCCAAAACATCCCTGACGAGCCGTGTGACCACAAGAATCATCGACTTGTCTTTCTTTTCGCATGCAATGCCCCATTTATCAGAAAGCCACCCATCGCCCACATGCAGACCAAGCAAAAGAGCGACATCTTTGTCAAGCTTTCCTCGCTGGATGGTAAATGACTCCTCTGGGCTTAGGTTTGGTTTGCATATATCTCCTCTACTATAGTTGTAGTATAATCTTTATAATGTTTTCTACTATAACAGTAGAAACATGCGACAAAGAATACTAACAGACCTAGAACGCAAACACATCGAAAAATGGCTCAAAGGCGAAAAAACCAAAGGAAAATTCCATGAAATGCTTAAGTATCGCTCTAAAAAATACCTTCCAAAACTTTTGGACGAACTGGAACTCATTAAGCGCTTTTTAGATTCGGGAAGTTAAAATCATGCTACGAAGGCATTGAAACATGCTGTTTAAGTTCTTTCATCAAGTCTGCGTTATTGTCAAATACATATCCATAAAAATTGTAATCTCCTCGTTGTTGTACCCCTAGGATTATGAGATATTTTTCGTCTGGGATTTTTGGGAAAGTTCCTCTTATGTACCAACGAAGTTCATCGATGAACTCATTCAAGTTTTTTTCAGCGATGTAATAAATCAGAACTTTTAAGATAGCCTTTGCTGAAATCAGTTTTTTGGTTTCATCATCGAGCACATTTTCCATGTATCTTGATTCTCATTTTCAAGGATAACGTCTATAAATTGCATATAGCTTGTTCTGCCAGTTTCCCATGCCCAAAGCATGTCTATCCCAAGCCATTCTCCTTTAGCCTCATCACCGTATTCTTTCTTGCAATAGACCTGATATCCAAGTTGGACACCCCAATCATGAAAGAACTTGAATAGCTTCTTAGACCATTCTGAGTCGGTTATATCACTGCCAAATTTAGGAACTCGTTCACAAAATCTGTTAAATATGTTTTCTGGTGTAGGGAACTTTTCATTTTTCAAATTCTCACCTGGCTTGGTTACCGCTGCACCCAGTAATTGACTTCTGGCTCTTTCTTATTAATCATTTTCTACGCGGGTTCATAGCAATCAATTCATAAGCTCTCAAGAAGCTGTGGGCGAATTCGTTTGCGTTCTTCTCTGTCCCTCTATGCTTCAAGTCAACACGAGTCCTCAAGTGGTGGTAAAACTCGTGAAGAATAACAAACGGCTGCTTCAGCACATCACTATTCAACACGCTTATCGTCTTGTCCCTCGCGCTGTAGCACCCAACCAGACTTCTTTTCCTTCCCTTCGGCAACCCAACCCTAAGCCTAGGCACATCAACACCATACTCCCCTGCAAGAAACACAAGAGCCTCTTCTGCCACGCCGTCCAGTATGAGCTGCACGACGCGCGCCTTAGCCTCAGCATCCAATCCGCCCACAGCCAAACCCAGTCACAGAAAACTCAGACCCTATATATAAGGGGGTTCAAACTTTTCCGCACGCAAAAGCGCAAATTGAAGGCTACCCTCTAAACTTTTTAAGATAAACCACAACCCCAACCGCAGCCACCGCACCAACTCCTCCACCAATATACAGAGAATACCTCACCAAAACAGAAGGCTCTTCAACCCTAACCGTCAACTTCGAACTCGCACCTCCATACCTATAATCGTCCTCAGCAAAAGCTGCCTGAACTTCCCACGTTCCCAAAGCCTCAAGCCTCAAGCTGGCTGTAAACGAGCCGTTCTCAAGCGTGTAGCAAACCTGCCGCAACGTAGCATTCACAGAAGACAAAGTCACCATAACGGGAACCGAGCCATTCACCGAACTCACACGCCCATGAACAGTAACATTCTCGCCAACAGTCACCGACAGACGAGGCAAAGAAACATTCAGCACCACAGGATACTTAACAGGATAGTTTCCCTCAAAAACAAGAATATTTTCCAACACATCACCCGCCACAACCCTATAACTCACAACCGTCCCCGCAACCTGACCTGGAATAACTGCCCTGCACACTCGACTGTTAGAAATGTTCATAGCCAAGCTCGTGACGTTCTTCCAGCCGTCAACAGAGTATCGCAACTCGGCAAATACAAGATCCGTCGAGTTAGAAGCAAACTCAAGCTCCACGTCATCATTTGGGTAAACCCTCTGCGGAACAGCAACAGCATTCAGCCTAGCCTTGCCAAACTCCGTCTTCACCAAATACTCAATTGTTCCAGAACCCTTCTCACCGATAAAAACGAGATGATAAAGGCTCAACCCAGCATAAGGCGAAGTGAAATTCAAAAGCATATCCTGACCCGAAAACTCGCAGCTCGCATAAGCCACTCCACGATAACCCTTACTCTCCAAATTGTATCCTCCAAAAACTGTAGACCTCTCGCCATAAAGCCCACGTTCCCAAGCCAACGGAACCCCATTCAAACTCGACCCCTTCCCCGCTTGCAAGTTAGCCATAAGATAGATTCGCACCTCATACATGTCCAGCGAATCCGGAACCCGAACCCAAACCTCCACACGCCTGCTATCCGTGAAAAACTCGTAACCCCAACCTGTCTCAAAAACAGGCAAGCTCTCATTATCCTTCCCCTCCACATAATGCGTGCACCAAACATTGCAAGACACATCCTCGACAATCATAAAAGTAGCAGCCTCTGCGCCCTTACTCTCTCTAGAATCATTTCTGATCACAAACGAGTAGTTACCAGAAAACTCTGGAACAAAAAACGGTTCATCCACACTAGTGCCCAAATGCTCAGGAAGCCCCGCAGACTCTGTGTGGCTGCTAACCAAGCCTCCCGAAGGATCATACACGTAAACATCATAATCTGTCTTAGGCTCAGAACCATTGTTAACCCACTCACCATAGCAATACACGTGGTAATTTCGATTAGCTAAAAGAGGAACCACAACTGTCCAGTTTCGACCCACAAGTATCTGCGACTTATTAAAGAAAACTGGAAACATAGGCTTCTCCAGATACGTCCAGTTCCCCAGAACTCCCGCATTGACAAACGTGTGCACATAACTCTGATACTCCTGACCCACATCAGCTTCGACAGCCATATCCAGACGTAGCAATACGAAAAGAACGAAAACAACCACAGCTACTTTTGCAAGCATCCTTGTCTGGTGCATGACATCACTTAGGCTATGCACACTTGTTCTTCTTCTGAAGGCATAATCGTTATGAACAAGAACTCATGATTCAAAATTCAAATCAGATACAAACAAACCATCCGAAAGAAACCCAGCCAACAGCCAATTTGAACGGTAAGGTTTATATGAAAGCTGTGTAGTTTACGTTCTAGTTCGTCAGAATAGCGGAGACATTTTTTCAGTTGGATGACCCATCAGTCGGAGGAAACCTACAGTTTGGATAAATCCGCACCAAAAAAACTCAATCAAACATTTTCTAATGTAAAAAATAGCCTAATCACACAGGAGAGAACCTGAAACATGACTGAAATCTCCAAAGAAGATGCACATCTCCTCCTAAAAGGATTCTTCAAAGAAAAAGGACTGGTCCGCCAACACCTAGACTCATACAACGAATTCATAGACCACGGACTACAAGAAGTAATAGACGAAGTAGGCGAAATCCCCATAGAAGTCCCAGAAGCCCCCTACAAAGTCAAACTCGGACAAATCTGGATAATCGACCCCCAAACAAGAATAACCGGACCATACGCCACCGAAGTAGACGGCACAAAACACGAAATCTACCCCATGGAAGCAAGACTAAGAAACCTCACATATGCAGCCCCAGTAGCCCTAGAAATGACGCCAGTCATCGACGGAAGAGAACAAGACACTGAACTCGTCTACATAGGCAACATCCCAGTAATGCTCAAATCAAAACTATGCTTCCTCTCACAACTCTCAAGAGAAGAACTCATGGCAGCAGGCGAAGACCCAGACGACCCAGGAGGCTACTTCGTGGTCAACGGCTCAGAACGCGTAATCGTAGCCATGGAAGACCTCGCCCCCAACCGCGTAATCATAGACATGGACGAAAAAGGAGCCGCACCAGTATACCAAGCAAAAATATTCTCCACAACCGTTGGCTTCAGAGCAAGAATAGAACTCAAACTCAAACCAGACAACGCCATATACATATCCGTACCCGGAGTCCCCTCAGAGCTTCCATTCATCGTCCTCATGCGCGCTCTAGGACTGGAGTCAGACAAGGAGATAGCTGAAGCAATCTCCTTGGAAAAAGACATACAGCGAGCGCTCGAGTTCTCATTTGAGAAAGCTCTCGGCGTAGAAACCGCCAAAGACGCAATACTTTTCATAGGCAACCGCGTAGCCCACGGACAAGTAGAAGAATACCGCATCCAAAAAGCAGAAACCGCCATCGACAAAAACTTCCTCCCGCACATCGGCAGAACCGCTGAAAGCCGAAAAGACAAAGCACTGTTCCTAGGCGAAATGGCATGCAGAGTAATCGAACTAAAACTCGGCAGAAGACAAACAGATGACAAAGACCACTTCAAAAACAAAAGACTCAGACTTGCCGGCCCACTGCTCGCAGACCTCTTCAGAATCGCCTTCAGAAACCTCACAAGAGACATAAAATACCAGCTTGAACGCATAGGCGTCAAAGGACCAGTAATCACCGTGTCCGCCGCCGTTCGGCCTGGAATAATCTCTGAAAGATTCCAGCATTCGCTTGCAACCGGCAACTGGGGAAGAGGAAGAGTCGGCGTAACCCAGCTTCTAGACAGAACCAACCACATCTCAACCCTAAGCCACCTACGTCGACTACAATCGCCGCTAAGCAGAAGCCAACCGAACTTTGAGGCAAGAGACCTACACCCAACCCACTGGGGAAGACTTTGCCCGAATGAAACGCCGGAAGGCTCAAACTGCGGTCTCGTCAAAAACTTGGCGCTGTCCGCCTGCATATCGGTTGGAGTAAACCCGGAGAAAATCAAACAGACCATTTTCAGCATGGGCGTCGTGCCAATCTACGAAGCAAACGAAGCTCTCAAGCTCTCAGGCGCCAAAGTCTTCGTTGACGGCAACATCGTTGGCTACTGCAGCTCTCCGAAAGAGCTTGCACAAGAGTTCAGACAAAGGCGAAGAAGAGGAGAGATCTCAACCGAAGCCAACATAGCCTACTTCTCAAAGGAATTTAGTGAGAGAGAAGAACTTTATGTTAACTGTGATGAAGGACGTGTCAGACGCCCACTAATAATTGTTGAAAACGGCTCTCCCAGACTTCAGCCTGAACACATTCAGAAGATAGGTTCAGGCGAATGGTCGTGGGAGGACCTTGTGAAAAACGGCATAATAGAGTACCTTGACGCTGAAGAAGAAGAGAACGCCTACATCGCACTGAAAATGAGCGAAGTAGCACCCGAACACACTCATCTAGAAATCGCAACATACACAATACTCGGGATATGCGCCTCCACAATACCCTACGCCGAGCACAACCAGTCACCCAGAAACTCGTATCAGGCAGCAATGGCGAAACAAGCCCTAGGAGTCTACGCAACCAACTACCAGCAACGAGTAGACTCAAGATCACACACACTGCACTATCCACAGGTGCCTCTGGTTGACACAGCGTTAATGGAGACAATGGGCTACAACCTACGCCCATCCGGACAGAACTGCGTAGTAGCCGTGCTATCCTTCGAAGGCTACAACATGGAAGACGCCATAGTCTTCAACAAAGCCTCGATAGAAAGAGGCTTGGCACGGTCAACATTCTACAGAATATACGAGGCAGAATGCCGCCAATACCTAGGCGGACTCAAGGACAAGTTCACGTTGCCAGAGCCTGGAACCCGCGGCTACAGAGGCGAACAATACTATAGACTGCTTGAGCCAGACGGCATAATCGGCTTAGAGGCAAGCGTCACAGGCGGCGACGTTCTTATAGGAAGAATAAGCCCGCCAAGATTCCTTGAAGAGTACAAGGAATTCGAAGTGAAAGGGCCCTCTATGCGGGACACTTCCACGGATATGCGTCCCTCTGAAATTGGAATTGTTGATGCAATCTTCATCACGCAGTCGGGTGAAGGAAGCAAACTCGTAAAGGTCAGAGTGCGAGACCAGCGGGTTCCAGAGCTTGGAGACAAGTTTGCATCTCGCCATGGACAGAAGGGGGTTATAGGCCTTATCGTTCCACAGGAAGATATGCCCTTCACCGAGGACGGCATAGTTCCAGACATAATAGTCAATCCCCATGCTATCCCGTCAAGAATGACCGTGGGGCAGTTCATCGAGTCACTAGCAGGAAAAACCGCGTCGGTCAGAGGGAAGACCGTTGACGGAACACCTTTCTCCAACGAATCTTCCACCGAGCTTAGAAAAGCTCTTGTAAAGCTTGGTTTCAGCCACACAGGCAGCGAAGTCTTCTACAGCGGCGTTACAGGACAGAAATTCGTTGCCAACATCTACGTTGGCGTTGTCTACTATCAGAAGCTTCACCACATGGTTGCAGACAAAATCCACGCAAGAGCAAGAGGGCAAGTGCAAATGTTGACAAGGCAGCCAACAGAAGGAAGAGCCAGAGGTGGCGGTCTGCGGTTCGGTGAAATGGAACGAGACTGCCTCATTGGTCATGGCGCAGCAATGCTTCTGCGCGACAGACTTCTTGAAGAATCTGACAAGTACACACTGTATATCTGCGAAAACTGCGGTTTCATCGCGTACTATGACATGAAGCAGAGAAAATACGTATGCAAGCTCTGCGAAGACAAAGCCAAAATCTCCCCAGTTATCGTTTCCTATGCTTTCAAGCTTCTTCTTCAGGAGCTGATGAGCCTTTGCATAGCTCCGCAGTTGAGATTAAAGGAGAAGGCATAACATGGCTGCTGAGGAAATAATCCATAAAGTTGTTGACGGCATCCACTTCGGGCTATTCTCACCACAAGATGTGCGCAAACTTTCAGTTGTTGAAATCCAAACACCCGACACATACGACGAAGATGGCGCCCCTATCACTGCCGGACTGATGGATGGCAGACTTGGGACTCTTGAGCCAAGGCAAAGATGCAAAACATGCGGCAACACAGCGGTGCGCTGTCCAGGACATTTCGGACACATTGAGCTTGCTGTACCGATAATTCACATCGAGTTCACCAAGATCATACACGACCTCCTCAGAACTACGTGCCGCAACTGTGGTCGAGTTCTTCTGCAGGATGAGAGTATAAAGCGGCTTCGAGCCAGAATTGACAAGACGCGTCAGCTTCTGGGCATGGTTCCAGACGAAATCCACAAGGCTGTTGTTCAAGAGACAAAGACTAAGCAGTGTCCTCACTGTGGCGCTGTTCAGTACAAGATTATTTTTGAGAAACCTACGAAATTTAGCGAGCAGATTCCTGAAAGCGGCGCTGAGCCTCTGACGCCAAGCATGATTCGGGAAAGGCTGGAGCGCATATCAGACGAGGATCTTGAGATACTTGGGTTTAATCCGAAGACTGCTCGCCCAGAATGGATGGTTCTACAAGCCCTACCAGTCCCCCCTGTCTATGTGCGCCCTTCAATAACCTTGGAATCTGGGATCCGTTCAGAGGACGATTTGACGCATAAGCTTGTGGACATAATCCGCATCAACCAGAGACTTAGAGAGAACATGGATGCAGGAGCGCCTACACTTATCATTCAAGACCTATCCGAGCTCTTGCAGTACCACGTGACAACATACTTCAACAACGAAGCCTCCGGAATCCCACCAGCACGGCACCGCTCAGGCAGAGCGCTCAAGACGCTTTCGCAGCGGCTGAAAGGAAAGGAAGGAAGATTTCGCAGCAACCTTTCCGGAAAAAGAGTAGACTTCTCAGCGCGCACGGTGGTTTCACCTGACCCTAACCTTGACATAAACGAAGTTGGTGTTCCCCTTGAAGTTGCGATGCGCCTCTCTGTGCCTGGAAAAGTTACAGAATGGAACATCGAGGAAATGCGCCAGCTAGTGGCTAACGGCCCTGAAAAATATCCTGGAGCGCTCTATATTATTCGACCGGACGGCAAGCGCATAAGGCTCGAGTTTGTTATTGACAGGCAAAAGATTGCCGAAGCCGTTGAACCGGGCTTTGTTGTCGAAAGGCACCTTAGAAATGGTGACATTGCTATTTTTAACCGTCAGCCTTCATTGCACCGCATGTCAATAATGGCGCACTATGTTCGTGTCTTGCCTTTCAAGACGTTTAGGCTGCATCTCTGTGTCTGTCCGCCTTACAACGCCGATTTTGACGGAGACGAAATGAATCTTCACGTTCCTCAAAGTGAGGAGGCAAGAACTGAGGCACTTCTGCTGATGCAGGTGCAAGACCAGATTCTTTCTCCACGTTTTGGTGGACCAATCATCGGGGCTATCCGCGACTTCATAACTTCCGCATACCTATTCACTCGAAAGCAGAGTTATCTTACACAAAGTGAAGTCTATAGGCTGCTGTTGGGCGCTGGATATGAGGGAGAGATTCCGCCGCCGAAGGTTCTGGAGCCGCAGCCTCTTTGGACAGGCAAGCAGATTTTCAGCCTGTTTCTGCCCAAAAACATGAACTATGTTCTGAAGGCAAGCATCTGTCAGGGATGTGTAAAATGCCTTGAAGAGGGTTGCCCGCATGACGCATACGTCACCGTCAGAAACGGTGAACTCATCACAGGTGTCATTGACAGGCGGTCAATAGGCGCTGAACAGTCTGAAAGCCTTCTACACCGAATCATCAAAGACTACGGCGCCCAGGCTGGAAGAGACTTCCTTAACAAGGTCACGAGACTTCTGAAACTTTTCATATCGATGCGCGGCTTCACTTACTCGTATGATGAACTTGTTCTTTCTCCGAAAGCTGAAGAGCGAATAAGCAAAACGATGGAGAGAATCGAGAAAAAGATAGAGGAGCTTGTAGAGAGCTATCGCAAAGGCACACTTCAAAGGCTACCGGGGCAGACGCTTGAGGATTCTTTTGAGATATACGTGATGAATGAGCTTGCCAAGGCACGAGACGAATCTGGAAAAATCGCTGATGAAGACCTTACCTTGGAAAACTCGGGCATACTTATGACGCGCACAGGCGCAAGAGGCTCAAGCCTGAACATCGGTCAGATAAGTGCCTGCGTCGGACAGCAATCAGTTCGTGGAAAGAGAATAATGCGAGGATATCTGGGACGCGCCTTACCCCATTTCAGATCAGGCGACCAGTTGCCCAAGGCAAGAGGCTTCGTCTATTCCTCATATCAAAAAGGACTTGATGTTATAGAGTTCTTCTTCCACGCTATGGGAGGCAGAGAAGGACTTGTCGACACCGCGGTGAGAACACAGCAAAGCGGCTATATGCAGAGAAGGCTGATCAATGCCTTGGAACATCTGCGCTTGGAATATGACGCCACAGTCCGCAACTCAGCCGAAGACATCATCCAGTTCCAGTACGGCGAAGACGGCGTAGACCCTGCTAAAAGCGATCATGGAAAAGCAGTCAACGTAAGCAGACTTGTAGATCAGCTGATCGTTGCCAAGGATAAGGGCAGACCCGCATCCGCAGAATACATCAAAGAACAACTGAAGAAGGTCGAGGATCAACTTACGCCGATTCTGCTAAACGACCTCAGACAATCCCTTGCAAAGGCAAAACTTACGACAACAGGTGTTGACAAGGCAATCAAACTGACGTTGGAACATTACAAGAACGCGTTGATGGAGCCTGGAGAAGCCGTTGGCATAGTTGCTGCCCAATCCATCGGTGAGCCGGGAACACAGATGACTCTTAGGACATTTCACTATGCTGGTGTCAGAGAACAGAACGTCACTCTTGGTTTGCCGCGGCTCATAGAGATAGTGGACGCTAGGAGAATTCCATCTACGCCAGTCATGGCTATCTATCTCACCGAAGAAAACAGAAAGAGCAAGGACGCGGCGGTGAAGGTTGCTCGCAACATCATCTTTACGGCGCTTGAAGACATTGCTGAAGCAGTCTATGAGGATCCGTTGCATGAGGAAATCGTTGTAGAGCTTAACAAGACGATGATGGAGGACAGGGCAGTGACGCTCGACGAGCTGAAGGAAAAGATAGAGCTTCCGGATGCAGCTGTGAAAGTGAAAACTAACAGTATTCACATAAAGCCCAAGAAAGCGGGCGCGATGAGAAAGTTTCTTGACAAGGTCTCGGCTTTTCCAATTCGCGGCGTACCCGGCATAAAGCGAGTTCTTGTTACAGAGGAGCAGGGTGAATGGGTTATCAGGACTGATGGTTCAAACCTGCCCAAGGTTTTAGAGGTGCAGGGTGTAGACCCAACGCGGACAACGACCAACAACGTTCACGAGATTGCGAAGACCCTCGGGATAGAGGCTGCGCGTAACGCGTTAACGCATGAAGCTAAAAGCGTGTTGGAGGAGCAGGGGCTGGATGTTGATATCCGCCATGTTATGCTTGTCGCGGACATGATGACATCCACAGGCGTTGTTCAGCAGATAGGTAGGCATGGCATAAGCGGTCAGAAGTCAAGCGTCTTAGCTCGGGCAGCCTTCGAAATCACGGTTCCCAACATCGTTGAAGCCGCCATAAAAGGCGAAAGCGATCCTCTTGATGGAGTAACCGAAAACGTAATAGTTGGGCAGTCCATACCAATTGGCACCGGACTTGTGGAGCTTTACATGTCTACGCCTGAAACACGAGGGAAGAAGGAATGATAGATGTAAACAAGGGAATAGCTACAGCCGTCAAGACGGGAAAAGTTTCTTTCGGAGCCAACTCTGCTAGACAACATGCCCAAACAGGAAAGACCAAACTGATCATCTTGGCATCAAACTGTCCTCCGAGCCTTCGCGAGGATATCGAGCATTGCTGCCGTCTCTCCAAGGTTCCGATGATAATCTTCAAGGGTTCGTCGCTGGATCTGGCGGCTGTTTGTGGAAAACCCTTTGCGGTTTCAGCGTTAAGTATAAGAGAGGCTGGGGACTCTGAAATTCTCAAGCTAACGGAGCCGGAGGAACCTAAGGAAGCCGAGGAATCTGCTGGAGGAAACGAATGACAAGCGGAATAAAGTTCACGGGCACCGAGATGCGGTACATTGCGTTGTTTGAAAGTATAACAAGCGCAACTGTCAAGGACTGCATAATCGACGAGGAGCAGGGCCGAGTTCTCTACGTTGTCAGCCCCGGTCACGTTGGTGTCGCTATTGGAAGAGGCGGAAGAAACATCCGCACGTTGGAGAGGATGACAGGGAAGAAGCAGGAAATTATCGAGTATTCTGATGATCCCGCACAGTTCATTCGAAACGCCTTGAAGCCTGCTGTGGTTAGAGAAGTGCGCATAAGTGAGAGGGCAGATGGGAAGTCTATAGCGGTTGTCACTGTAAACCCGCATGACAAAGGCGTGGCTATAGGCAAGAACGGTAGAAATGCTGAGCGTCTGCGTTTTCTGGCAAAGAGATATTTCCAGATAGAAAACGTTAGCATAACTTAGACTGGCGGATGACTGAACTTGAAAAAGCTTGTGGCCTGTGTCTTGCATCTGCTGCTTTTCTTGTTTGCATCGATAGCAAAAGTTAAAGCAGCGGACAATTCGGCTGTTGACCAGTTTCTAGGCAGCCCGCTGCTGATTCTTGCCGCGATACTAGTGATTGATGCCGTTGCCTTCCTTTATCACAAAATCCGTAAATAGCGGCTTTGCGAGTTGTCTATGTTCGAGCTCGTCAGCATTTTATGATGTGTTTTCGCCGTTGTTTTCCAGAGGAATCTCGAGCTTTCTGTAATACCATACGCTCACTACTATGCCAAGCAGGCCGATGACTCCCACAAGGCTCCAGAAATACCACTTGTTGCCTGCGTCTCCGTAGAAGTTTATGATCATAAAATGTTGTCCCACGGCAAGCAGCAAAGTTATTATGACAAGCACAATCCCCAAATAGACGCCGATCATGCTTCTTTCCATGATTCTTGTTTGCTGATCCTTTTCTTTCTGGGATTGCATTGTCTTTTCCTCCTATTTGCAGCCAGACTAAGGTTACTTATGCAGTATGGCGTTGATAAGTGCTTTTTCGTCTACTTCTGCTCGTGTTCTCCAATCCAGATACAGCTGCCCCCCATCATCTTGAGTCAAATACCCATACCTGATATATCGGTCAATGTTAAAACCAACTTTCCATCCTGGGAGTTTGTTGCGGAGGAGTTCTTCAATCTCTTTGCGTGGTGCCTTGCCCTTGTTTGAGATTATGTGTGCAATCGTTATGGCAAGCCCTGCTATGTCGTCTATCCGCCATCCGATCATTTTGGTCTCCTTTGGTGTCAGCTCCCCTCTAAGCGTTATCAGGAATCTTGCTCTGTCCAGCTGTTCAAGCGACGGCTTCTCTACAGGTTTTTCATCTTCAAAAACAGTCTTAACCTGTAAGTCGAATGTTTTTAGCGAGTCGTCAAGAATTTTCAAAACCTTCGGGTAGTCTGAGCCTAAAGCCTTGCGTAGCTCCCATCCTTTGACGCCTGGCTTCTTGTGTCTCTTGAAAAAGAGCATATGTGTGGCTCTTTTGATCTTGCTTGCGTAGGCGGCTTTTCTTTTACTCACTTGATCTCCCCTCTTTTCCACTTTGTCCAGTCTTCGATTGTGATGGCAATCGGGATGGAGATCAACTGTTTCTTGCTTGTTTTTGTTTGGGGTTCTCCGTTGGGTTTGATGAATGTTTCTTCTTCCAGCGGGTAGATCTCAAGCGTTGCGTATCCGTAGGTGACTAGAAAGCTTGCCATGAACGCTCTGTTCACTGTTTCCTCATAGGTTTCGGCGCCAATAAAGTCCCAATACCTAATTTTCCCATCTGAACCGTCTTTTTCGGTTTTTGCCTGAAGTTCGCGCCAGAAGCCCTCTAGCTCCTCGGAGAAAGCTTGTTCACGCAGAATCCTCTGTTCAACAAGCTCTTCCCTTGTGACAAGCCCAATCTCTGCCTCTGCAGGGACAGTTTCCTTCCACCTTTCGCTTAAAGGCAGCAGGTCTCGCCAGTATCTCATGGCTTCAGCGATGCTGTGAAGCGAGATCTGTTCAAGCTCAACTGTCGGGTGCCACACTTGGAGAAAGATTCTCGCTAGATCAACTCTGTCCAGCTTGGCGATTTTTTCGCTTAGCAGAAACGGATCCGTATACAACGAGGTTGACCGATGTTTCACCCAGTCTCCTTGGAGCTTCACTACTGAAGCTAGATGATGTATCGTTTCCGCATCTAAGCATAGGTCTTCTGGGATTTCCCAGTCGGGAAGGAACTGCTTCGCTGTAGCAATGTTTTCGCCGATGTCTATTAGGAACGGGTCGAGAGAGCGTTCCTCTACTGATTTGCATGCTTCGATTATTTGTTGAAGTTTTTCTCTGCCAATTATTCTCCGCGTCTTTTTGGACTGCATTAGACAACCTCCCTGATCACTGATTTTCCGTCAATGTTCTGCACTGTGATTATGTTTACATCTTCTTTCGCGAAGGTTATTTGGCTCGGCGTGATCACCATGTACTGTGTGTTCCCATCCTTTACGGTTGTGATCAGCATTTTCGCAATTATCTCTCGGTTTTTGGGATCCATGTGTATGTCGTATTCATCAACCGCTCTAAAAGGTGAACGAACATGCTGTTGGAGGGCAAGGAGAAAGCTCATGGTTGCTGTTGTTCTTTCTCCGCCGCTTTGGGTATATGCGTCAAGTGGAACAGGCTTTCCGCCTTTGAAGCCGACAAGTATTTCCAGTCCGGCGGCTTCTATGTCGTGCTCGTTGGCAAGCTTAACTTCTCCAAGTGCTTGTGTCTGTGTCAGAATGTTTTGGTATGCCAAGTTAACCCGTGTTAAGAGGTTTAGGATGACTTCGCGCCACGCCTGCATCCTAACTTTCACCTCTTCTAAGGCTTTTTCGCGGTTTTCTGCTACTAGCTGTGCTTTTTCTTTCAGTTCCAGATACAGTTTGGAGTAGGATTCGTACATGCGTTCTATGTCTTCTGAAACATCTGCAAGCGCTGCAAGGTGTCCTTCCGTGGTTCTGATTTCGTCAAAGATCTCCTCTATGCTTTTCATCACTGCTATTCTAAGCCCGCTTTTTTCAGCTTTGCCTACAGCCTCCTCTAGCCGTGTCTTAGCAGTTTTCAGCTCTTTTTCCAAGCTTTCGATGTCAGCTAGAGCGTTTTCTCTGCGGTACTGAAGGAGAGCCAGTTTAATGCGGTTTTCAAGAAGCTTGGTACTGACTTTTTCGCCTGCTTCTTCCAGAATCTTGGTTCTCTCTTGGTTTCCATTGATTTCTGGGCTTATTTTAGAAAGTTGCTGGCTAGACTCGTTTATAAGTTGTTTCAAGTTATCGCTTTTTAAGAGCTTGAATCGTGTCTGCGGTGTGCCTTTTTGGATTTCAAGCTCTATCAGGTTTGTCTCTTCCAGCAGCTGCTTGTAAATGGGGATGGTTGATTCGTTGCGGGTTTTTTCGCGTTCGAGGTCTAGGCGCTGGTTGAAAAGTGTTTTTAGTTCTTGTCTGATTTTTTCAAGCTCGTTCTGGTGGAGTTGCAGGTGGCTTTCTGCGCTAGCTTTTTCTTCCTCAATTTTGCCTAGAAGGTCCTTTTCGGTTTTCATGCGGCTTTCGATGTCTTTTAGTACGTTTTCTCTTTTCGCGACTTCCGCCCATGCAAGCTCTCTTTCGAGGAACCTGATTTTTGTCTGGAGCTGCTTCTTTTCCTGATACCTGTCGTACTGTTCTCTCCAGTAGTTAAGTGTCTGCTCAGCGGATTCAAGAAGCTTCCCGATGGAGTCTTCTTGGCTTAGTATGCGCGTCAACTTCTTTTGAGCTTGGATGACGTTTTCGCGGTAAGGTTCAAGCCCAACCGCCGCTTCTACGATACGAAGCCTTTCCTGCACCGAGAGCACGGTAAACTGTTCCACCATGTTCTGGTGCATGATGATAAGTATGTTATTAGGATCCACGCCCAATCTGCCTAGCAGCCGATCCACGTCAGCCTTGGTCACTGCTCTGTTTTCCAGCTCGAACCAGTACTGTCCATCTCTGCGCAAAACACGGGTCAAGAAAAGCTGATCTTTATTGTACTTCTGGACTGGCCGGTTTTTTCCTTTCTTTGAGTTGTCCAGACTGAGTGTAACTCGGGCTTGATCCTTGCCCCATCGGATGAGGTCGCTTAGTTTCTTTGAGCGCTCCGTGTAGGATTGTCCGAGGGCTACAGATATGGCTAGGAGAAGTGAGGATTTTCCTGAGCCGTTGGGTCCGCAGATGACGTTTACGCCGGGTTTGAAGGGTACCCTAGCATACTCGTAGCTCATGAAGTTTTCTAGGATGACTTCCTGTATTAGCATGGGGCGTTTTTCCTTTTGCGGGTAGCTATATGAGGTTTAGGTCTCTTATTAAAGCACTTAGGCAAAGTTCATGTCTATGAAATGATGGGGTTTTAGAGGGATTTAAGGAGAGTGGTTACATGAAAACTTCAAAAACCATGTTTGGTGAGGCTATGGCGCTTATGGGCAGGCTTAGTTATAAGGTTGCTTATGCTTTCATGGGTCTATAGAAGCATGTGTACAGCTGCTTCGTTGCAGCGCTGCTATGCTTTGGGCAAAGCTTTAGTTCTTTAGTGATGCAATAGGTTTCTCGAGGTTCGTATGGATGGTTGTCGCTGGCAAGGTTTTCAAGCTTTCTGAGCCGATGGACTTAGCTGAGCTGGGAACTAGGCTTGAAGGCTACCATGTTGAGGAAGAACATGAGGAAGGCGACTACAAATTCACGCTGGTAACGGAGATTGCAGGTCTGCTTGTTAAGGCGAACATGGTTCGCGGGATCTATTCGCATGATTTTGTGTTGCAAGTGTTTCACAGGGGCAAGGTTGTGCCGCAGCCGAGGACGGTTGAGGCTCTGTTTAGCTTTTCAGAATACGAGAAAAACGTGTATCTCACGGTTGTAGAAAAGAAGCGGACAGCCAACTACGTTGCGAACAAGCTTAGCGAGATACTGTTCGAAAAGGCTGGCAGCATAGTAGAAGCCAGAATCAGCCCTGAAACTCTCAGAGAATTTCACATGCGCAACCCTGAAGAAACGAAGATCACTTTCTTTGACAATGTTGATATTCCGAACGTGAACAAGCTTTCGCTCTATGGTCCGGACTTGGTGAGCACGAGCTTGTTTGAGGATTATGGAAAGCACGGCGACCTCTGGTATGTGGTTGCGCGCAGCAAAGAATTCGGGTACGTGGTAGGCGTGACAAGAGACGCGTCGGTGACGGTTTTCAACTTGCCGGAGACTGAGAAAGAGAAGTATCTGGAATACGTGACTAAGCAGATATATGCATTGGCGTCTTCATGATTTCCTCGGCGTTTCACATTGATTTTTTCTAATAAAAGTGGGACTTGAAAAAAGGAGAAGGGGAGAGTAAGATGCCTATCTAGCCGTGTCGAGGCGGTTGCGTTGAATCGCCAAAGCGTGAGCTCTTTCCATGTTGATCTGCTGGGTTAGGAAGACATGGTTCTCTTCCTCTAGCCCGTATTCTCTGGATGCTGCAAGGCGGCTGGCGAATCCGCCTAGTGATTTTCTAATGTTTTCGGTTGCGCTGATTTTTTCTTTGTTGCATATTCCTTGTGGGGTTTTTATTTTTTGTTTGAACATTTCATTTTAACCTCCGTTTTCTTATTCAAATCTCTGTTTTAATATTATAAAGCTTGCTGCTTATAAAGTTTATGTTTTACTAAGCAAAACACTTTTATACCAAGTTAACCATGTATTTGGTTAGGTAAACAGACTATGAAGTATTCAAAAACGATAACAGATCCTGCAGCATTCCAACTACTGTCAGACGAAACCAGACGCAAGATCATATTCCTCCTCAGAGTCAAAGAGATGACCGTCAGCCAACTCGCCGAAGAACTCGGACTAACACCCCAAGCAGTTTACCACCACATCAAGAAGTTACAAAAAGGAGACATGGTGGAAGTCACCCGCGAAGAACGCATCGGGCATCTCCTTGAAAGCTACTACAAAGCAACCGCAGAAGTCTTCTCTTTCAGCGTCGGCAAAGAACACATAAAAACCCCAAAAGACCGAAAAATCATAGTCGAACAAGAAACCAACGCCTTAAACGCTCTCAAGAGGCTGGGCTTCAAAATCAGTTTCACAGAAGCTGACGTGTCAAAATTCGTTGACCTTATCAGCGAGCTAAACGAGTGCTGCGAGTCAGAAGAATACGAGG
Source organism: Candidatus Bathyarchaeota archaeon (assembly GCA_029907545.1). Taxonomy (GTDB): domain Archaea; phylum Thermoproteota; class Bathyarchaeia; order Bathyarchaeales; family Bathycorpusculaceae; genus JAGTQT01. The sequence goes on from JARYLR010000008.1 coordinate 41,816, forward strand.
AAAAACTTTCAAAAATGGACGACTTAGATGTTTTCACAAAGCTGAGAGTTAAGGAGTACGCTGAAATTCTTTCGATCAGCGATGAAGAATATGCGAAACTGGAAAAGAAGAAGAGGGAAATCCGCGAACTGCTGAACTCACTTGTCCGGAAATAGCGGCATCAAACTATCCGGTTTTCTTGAATATGCGTCTACCAAGCAAGCCGCCCAGAGCACCCAATCCGGTAGATATCAAAGCCCAAGGCAACGCCATCATTATAATAACCGCCATCACTACGTTCACATCCCCAAGCGCACCAGACTGCAGAATCGCAACCTCCGCTATCACTGCAACAAAAGAAAACACAAATCCGAGAGCCGCGCCTCTCTTGACTCCTCCGGACAGAACGCCTACTACAAAGGGCGCCACCAACATGAGGAGCAACTGAGGACCAGTAAGTTCTCCTTGCACATAAGCCAAATACCCAATGCACCGTACATCACAATTCCAGCAAGTATAGCGTAAACGATCCTTTTATCCAAACAATCACCAAATACGCCCGTGTAACAGCGTGTCTATTATTTAACACTTCCCAATAAGCACTGCACTTTCAACACCACATAAGAATCAGCCACACCAGCCTAGTATATATAATGGGTATTACTCTTCCGAGGAGACTAAAACTCTATCCCTTTCCTTGCACGTAACCCTTTATGAAAAGGATGCTTAATCTCACGCATCTCCGTAACAAGATCAGCAACCTCGATCATCTCTTTTGGCGCACCGCGTCCAGTCAACACAAGCTCAACATGATCTGGCTTTTTTTTGATCAATTTCAGCACTTCCTCAAGACTTACCAGCCGAAGAGTTAAAGCAACATTCACCTCATCTAGAACAACTACGTCAAACTCTCCGCTTCCTACAACATCCTTTGCCAGCTTTAACGCCTCCTCAGCAAGCCTAACATCCTCTTCTCCAGGAGGATCCGAGGTTACAAATTGACCTCTTCCAAATGCCTTCAAACAGAAATTTGGAAGCCTATCTATGACGTATAGCTCGCCATAGTCAAAGCCGCCTTTGATAAACTGGATAACGTAAACCTTAAGCCCTCTTCCTACTGCGCGAAGCGCTAGCCCGAAAGCCGCCGAAGTCTTGCCCTTGCCGTCTCCAGTGTAAACCTGAATCAGCCCACGATCTAGTTTAGTCAATGCCCATCTTCCTCAAAAGCTCATCCGCAGCTGAAGCCGGATCAATCTCGCGATCGATGATCTTTTTCAGAAGCTCCTGAAACTTCTCTCGCTTCCTCAAGCCAAAGAAAACTGCTTCTGCTACTTTATCTTTAACTGCCTCGACAAGCTCAGTCTCAATGCGCATAGCTTCTCTTTCAGTGCCTCCTCCGCTCTGCAAAAACTGTCTATGTTCACCGATCTTATCAACAAGCTCAGCCACTCCTTCGCCTGTCAACGCGATTGTTTTCAAAACAGGCACTTTCCAGCCGCCCTCTTTTCCGCCTAACTGCAAAATCCCCTGAATATCCGTAGCCGTCTTGGCTGCATTCTCCCGATCCGCCTTGTTCACAACGAAAATGTCAGCAATCTCCATAATCCCCGCTTTGATTGCCTGAATCTCGTTACCTAACCCTGGCGCGTGCATAACAACAACCGTGTGAGCAACCTTCACGATCTCAACCTCAGACTGCCCTGCGCCCACAGCCTCTACTAAAACCACGTCTTTCCCAGCCGCATCCAGAATCCTCACAGCATTTCTCGTAGCCTTCGCAATGCCGCCCACATAGTTGCGCGTCGCCATACTCCTTATGAAAACCCCCTCATCGCCGGTTAGCTCCTGCATGCGGATGCGGTCTCCCAGAAAAGCGCCGCCTGTAAACGGACTGGTAGGATCAACTGCAACCACGCCAACCGTCTTGTCCCTGCGCCTGTACTCGTGAATGATCTTCTCGGCAAGCGTGCTTTTGCCCACTCCGCCGGCGCCAGTCAAGCCGACCACATGGGCTCTGCCAGTGCGAGGATAAACAGCGGCAATCAGTCTCTGCGCTTCTAATGGATTGTTCTCAGCAACCGATATCGCTCTGGCAATCATTCTACGGTCGCCGGTCAAAATACCCTTCACAAGTTCCTCAACATTTGCCAACGGCAAAGCACATCTTCAGATTTAGCTTCTCTCAGATATGTTGCTTAAAACGTACTGAACGATCCTCTCAGTAGGCGTGCCTGGACCAAAGATCTCCTTAATTCCAATCCTCTTCAGTTCTGGAACATCCTCTTCAGGAATTATCCCGCCGGCAAACACCATTACGTCTTCAAGTCCCTTCTTTTTAAGCAGGGTCATGATCTTTGGAAAGAGAGTTTTATGGGCGCCTGAAAGAATGCTTAGTCCAACGACATCTACGTCTTCCTGAAGCGCTGTTTCCGCAATCTGCTCAGGCGTCTGCCTCAAGCCGGTGTATATCACTTCCATTCCAGCGTCCCTTAGGGCTCTGGCAACCACTTTGGCTCCTCTGTCATGGCTGTCTAGTCCAGGCTTCGCGATTAGAACCCTAATTTTCTTCTCCATTGGCATGTTTTCATCTTCTCCTTTAGATTACTATTAGTTCCTTGTATTCTCCGTAAACTTTGCGTAGCACATCAGTGATCTCGCCTAACGTAGCATAAGCTTTCACCGCTTCAATTATCGTCGGCATAAGGTTCTCGTCCTTTTCAGCTGAGTAATGAAGTTTATCCAGAGTTTCCTTAACTTTTCTGTTGTCTCTTTCCCTTTTTAGCTTTTGTAGCCCAGCAACCTGTTCTTTCTCAACTTGAGGATCGACCCGCAGAAGCTCTATGGGGCATTCTGGTTCCTCGATTGCGTAGTCGTTTACGCCGACGATTATGCGTTTTTTCTCGTCTACTTCACGCTGGTATTTGTAGGCGCTGTCAGCAATCTCTCTCTGGAAGAAGCCTTTCTCGATGGCAACAATTGCGCCGCCCATGTCGTCTATCCTGTTTATGTAGTCCATTGCTTTCTCCTCCATTTCATTTGTCAACGCCTCCATATAGTATGAGCCTCCAAGCGGATCGATTGTGTGGGCTACCCCGCTTTCGTGGGCTATTATCTGCTGTGTTCTCAACGCAACTCTAACGGCTTCTTCACTTGGCAGACAGAGCGCTTCATCATAAGAGTTCGTGTGCAGAGACTGTGCGCCGCCTAGAACTGCTGCCAAAGCTTGAATTGTAGTGCGTATGATGTTGTTTAATGGCTGCTGTGCTGTGAGGGTGCATCCAGAAGTTTGAATGTGCATGCGCATCCACATAGACCTTGGATTTTTCGCGTGGAATCTTTCTTTCATTATTCTAGCCCACAGTCTGCGGGCTGCGCGGAACTTTGCTATTTCCTCGAAAAAGTCGTTGTGAGAAGCGAAGAAGAACGATAAGCGGTGGGCAAAATCGTCCACTTTTAATCCTCTTTGAAGTGTGGATTCCACGTAGGCTATTCCATCATAAAGTGTGAATGCCAACTCTTGCAGAGCTGTGGCGCCTGCCTCACGTATATGATATCCGCTTATGCTCACGGGATTCCATTTAGGCAAATGGCGCGCACAATACTCAATTATGTCGGTCGTAAGCTTCACGGACGGCTTAGGCGGAAATATGCACAGTTTCTGAGCAAAAAACTCCTTCAGATTGTCGTTCTGTGTAGTGCCGCCAAGCTGTGTTCTGGGCACGCCTTGCTTGTCGCCGACGGCAATGTACATTGCAAGCAGCGTAGACGCTGGTCCGTTAATAGTCATTGAAGTTGTAACCTTGTCTAAGGGGATGCCGTCGAACAGGGTTTCCATGTCTCGAAGCGAGGCGATGGCTACTCCGCAGACTCCGACTTCGCCAAGTGCCATAGGATGATCTGAATCGTACCCCATTATAGTCGGGTAGTCGAACGCTGTACTCAACCCGCTTTCACCCTCTTTAAGGAGATATTTGAACCGTTGATTTGTCTGTTTCGCAGTTCCAAATCCGGAAAACTGGCGCATCGTCCACAGGCGACCTCGATACATTGTGGCGTGCACGCCACGGAGAAAGGGGTATTCCCCTGGAAAACCGATTTCCAGCATGTAGTCAAGGTTCTCGATGTCTTCTGGCGTGTATACTCTATTGATGGTCATGCCTGAATGGTTATGAAACGCGTCTTTTCTTTCCTTGCTCTGCTTCAGCCAATTCGGCAAAGTTGTCTGTTCCCAGCGTTCTCTTCCCTGTTTTATTTCTTCCATTTTCTTCTTGTCAAACAATGAGGCAGTCGCCTCCTAGTTTGGATTGTTATCTATTAACTGCCATATGAGCATTAAGCTTAGAAAGTTATTTTCTTATCGGTTCAGATAGGCTGTTCTGTTGTTTGAGAATACAGTGAAAAGGTGCGCTTCTGCCTTGTCTCAAACTCTAAATTTGAAAGAGTCTCATTCCATTTTTCCCTTAGTATGAGCTAAAAAAGAGGGGAAAGCTGCTTTTTTAGGGCTATCAGCTGCTAAGCTCTTTGATATGTTCCTGCACGGCTTGAAGCTCTTTCTTTAGATCTTCTGCATAACTCTTCAGTTTTTCGATTTTCTCAGCTTTTGTTAAGAATTGTCGCTTATGGTAATGTCGCTCTTCGCGGTCATGTTGCCCGCAACTGCAGCTGCACTCATGATTATGATGGCACATTTCACGGTTCACTCTCCTAGATTTCTTTACGTCACTATCAAAAATAAAGTATTTAAACTATCAAGTTTATAGTAAGATAGCCACTATTTTCGGAGAGAGTAATAGAATGCTTGAGGAAAACACTCACATGTGCTTCTGCCCACTTGAAGGCGTCATCGACGTAATAAGCAAGAAATGGGCGCTACTAATCGTTAATGTCATAGGCAACTACGAGAGATTAAGATTCAACAAACTTATGCAGGAATTGGGCTACATAAGTCCCAAAACCCTTTCTGACACCCTGAAAGAACTTCAGAAAGAAGGGCTGGTCAAAAAAGACACATTTGCAGAGATACCTCCACGCGTCGAGTACTCTCTCACAAAAGACGGCGTAGAACTTAGAAAAGCAATTATCCCCCTCTTGAAATGGGCGGCAACGAGAACCAACGTAAAAAAGAAGAAGTGTGACCCAGCATGTCGCGAAATCCCTGCACATCGCGTTAGACTAGCAGCACCATCTGAGAAAGACACAATGCCTCAAACATGTCCTAAAGCAATTCTTAAACAATAGAGCGTGTAACAGTTGTGAGAAAGGGAAAGATGATGTTCCCTACTTTTCGAGTCTAAGCAGACTCGCCGAAGCTGAGAATCCCCACCCATAACCAAGCATCAAAACAAGATCGCCATCTGAAAGCTTGCCTTTGGAAATGATTCTTTCCACAATAAATGGCAGACTTGCCCCAGCTAGATTGCCATACTCTCGAAGCACTTCGTAGGATTCCTGCAGTTTTTCAGCTTCGATTCCGTGGCGCTCGCTAAGAGCATTAAGTATTTTCACGCTTCCTGTATGGACAGCCCATTTCTTCACGTCTCTCAGCATGTTTTCGTAATCGTCGCCGAAAAGTCTCTTAAGAACCAGCGTAGTATATTTCGCGCCCAGCTCAGGAATCTCCTTGCCTAGATGCGTGTAGAAACCAAATTTGAAAGGCCCATCTGCCGCTACTAGTCTAGCATGGCCTGCTAAGTAGTCTCTTTTTTCGATGTTTGTAACTTCCGCTGTCCGGACGACATGTAAACCTCCTCCTTCATTTGCTACGACAGCGCTGGCAACACCATCTCCGAAAAGGAAGGCTTTTATCGTTGCCATCCACTTTTGCAGTTCCCTTTGCCTTCGTGCTTGGTCCGCAATTGAACTTATTTCAGAAATATCCATGACCTCTGCTAAGCCTCTGACTTGATTTTGGAACCAGTAAGAACTTACCCCAGAAACACAGATCAAAACATTGTCTTCTGGATGCGAAGCAAGGTAGCCGCCTGCAATCTCAAGCGTCTTCGGAAACGCCGTGCTTGCTATTCCCTGAAGATTTACGAGTCCAGTATATGGGTCAAGACGGAGCGCTGGAAGCAGCAGCTGGCTGAGACCTGGACTTAGAAAAGGGTTGGCATCATATGCCGCGATGAAGTAGTTAATATCTGCAATGGAAAGTCCGGCTTTCTTGACAGCGGCTGTGCAGGCTTCTTCACAGAGTTTGATAAGCTTTGCTTCACTCATACTGTTTAAGTTAGAATGGTTCAGCAAGTAGCGTTTCGAAACGCCGAGGTTCAGGATGTTTTGCCTTAAGCCTTCCGGTAAACGGCATGGAAAGCTTTCCATCAATTTTTCCGTTGTGAACTGTTTTTCTGGCAGGGCAGCAGCCATCTTTAGAATTTTCATGTGTAAAGCATTGTTATAAAAAGGTTATAAAAACATCGTTGAATCTTGTCCTCAATGAACATAGTGTCAGTTTTTTCCCGCAAAAATCTTATACTCATTTGAAACCACTAACTACATCTTTAAAAATTGAGGTGGAAAATTGGGAAAGAAAGTTGGAATAGTTGCTGGAAGCATATCACGATTCGACAATCCTCGACACACACTGCAGGAAGAAATGTGCGCAGAAGCCGTGAAAATGATTTTAGACGATGTGCCCGACCTGGAACTCGGCGACTTCATAAAGAAAGGCTACGCTTGCTGCTACTCCTATTTCAGCGACATACTTGAACAGCAGCAGTGCATGCACTGGATAATCAATGACTACCTAGGCTTAAGCGGCGTCCCAAGCTACCGCGTTGAATCAGGTGGCGCCACACCGATAGATGCCATAGTCAATGCAGCCTTGTGGATTCGCTCTGGAATGTTTCCCGTAGTCCTCGTTGTCGGCTGGGAAAAAATGGATGAGCTGCCGATTCAAAAAGTTAACGAGGCCATAGCCATCGCAGGCGACACCGACTGGGATTTCGTTTCAGGCTTCACATACAACGCGTTCTACGCAACAATGGAAGCCCGCCGCATGCACGTATATGGCGAAACCGAAGAGGACTTGGCAGAAGTATCCGTTCTTTGTCACAACAATTCACTTGAAAACCCCTATGCCCAGTGGCCAGCCCAACACGGTTTCAGCAAAATCACTGTGGAAGACGTTTACAAGTCTCGCTTAATATCTTGGCCGTACAGACTGTATGAGTGCGCAATGACAAGCGAAGGCGCCTCAGCGCTGCTCCTAGCAAACGAGGAAACCACTAAGAAGCTAACAGATAACCCTGTCTGGATTAGTGGGGTAGGCTTCGGAAGCGACACAATGAGAGCTGGAGACCGCCCAGACAACCCAGCTTGGAAAGGGCTGTATCCAGAAGACGAGAACATCTGGCCGAAGCATGTACCCAAGCCTATGTCTCCCTATCCGGATCTACAGAATTTCGGAGCCCTAAGAGTGTCGGCAAGAATGGCGTACAAGGATGCTGGAATCAAGGATCCGCGGAAAGAAATAAGCTTCGTGGAAATATTCGATCCCTACGCAGGCGTTGTGCTGGCTGGACTTGAAGATTTTGACTTCTGCAAACGAGGCGAAGGGAAAAATATGCTCAGAGAAGGAATAATACAGCGGCACGGAGAACTTCCATGTCAGTTGAGCGGCGCATTAACAGCACAGGGACACGCTGTCGGCTCAACATCAATCGCACAAGTCGTAGACAGCTACTGGCAACTCAGCAATCAGATCGGAAAGAAATGGGGTGCACCAGGCAGACAGCTTAACAACCCGAAAAAGGCTTTCATCCATGGACATGGCGGCACAGGATGCCAAGCAGGCGCAGTAGTCTTGGAGGTGTAGAAAGATGAAACAGCCAGGACCAGAGAAAGTATTGAAACAGTTGCCACACGACGAGAAGTGTTGGGAAGAATGGGAACGCAAAGGCGGCTGGAGACCTGAAGGCTGGAAAATAGTGGAAATGAATGACGGGCCAACACTCAATGATCTCAAACCAGAAAAGTTTCTCATAGTCCACAGACCTCACGGAAGCATGTTCCATCACAGCTACGGCAAAGTCTCACAGTTTTTCATCGGCCTATTGGAAGGCAAACTGTACGGAACCAAGTGTTCCAAATGCGGACTTGTGTATTGTCCACCGCGAGCGCACTGCTTTAACCCCAAGTGTAGGCTTGTTGAAACCAAGTGGGTAGAGCTTCCAAAGAGAGGAGAAGTTCACTCCTACACGATAATGGCGATAGCATGGCCCTCTATGGCGCATCTGCAGCCACTGGTCGGCGTGATGGTTAGAATCGAAGGAACCAATACCTGCTTACCGATGACCATGAGAGACATCGACCCTGAAAAAGTGAACATCGGATTAAAGGTCAACATCAACATTTCAAAGCAGCCTAAAGGTGACCTACTTGACGTTTACGCTACGCCTGCAGAAGAGCCTGTGGCACCTAAACGCAGCCCTGAAGAACTGAAGCGGTTCAGAGAAGACATGGAAAAGACGCGGGCATGGGTTAAGAAAACCTTTGGTCCCAAATAGTGCGCGTCTTCGCTAACCTTTTTTATTTCCATTATTCGTCCCTAACATTTCTATCGAAGAAACTTAAATAGCGGTTAAACACTAGTTTTTCTTCTTCCATTAGGAGAATTCCAGTTTGAAAGACAAACCCTTGGTCTCACTAATCTCTGCAGGCTTGTCGAAGTTCGGCAAACTGGAAGGGCTTTATGCAAGAGAAATCTTTGCAGAAGCAGCCAAAGAAGCTTATGAACGCTGTCCAAAGCTTGACCCAAAAAAGGACATCAAAGCCTTATATGTAGGGCACATGGGCGAGTCCTACGAGCATCAGGGACATACAGGCGCCACTATGGCAGATTGGGCAGGCCTCCTTCATATCCCAGCCACCCGCACAGAAGCAGCGTGCGCTTCCTCTGGAGCAGCATTAAGAACCGCACTGCAGGCTGTGCTTTCTGGGCTTTCGGATGTGGTGATGGTTGGAGGCGTAGAGAAAATGACGCATCGAAGCACTGCAGACGTTACGGAATATTTGGCGATGGCGTCGGATTTTCCGTTCGAACAGTGGCAGGGCATGACTTTTCCCGGACTGTACGCGTTGATGGCAACTGCACACATGCACGAGTATGGGACGACAGAGAAAGACATGGCAACAGTTGCTGTCAAAAACCATTATCATGGAAGCCTCAACCCTAAAGCGCACATGCAGAAAGAGATAACTCTCGAAACCGCCATGACCTCGCGGGTTGTAGCTTGGCCTCTGAAGCTCTACGACTGCTCGCTGATAACCGACGGCGCAAGCTGCCTGATCCTAACAAAACCTGAACTAGCCAGCAAGTTCACTGACACGCCAGTCCACATTGTAGGCAGCGGTCAAGCAAGCGACACCATCGGCTTGTACGAAAGAGAAAGCTTAACGTCACTAGCAGCTGCAAAGCTTGCGGCGAAGCAAGCTTACGAGATGGCTGACATGAAACCCGAAGACATCAATATAGCGGAGGTTCATGACTGCTTCACGATTGCGGAGATTATCGCCTACGAAGACTTGGGCTTTTGCAAGGCAGGCGAGGGCGGCAAGCTTGCTGAAGAAGGCGAGACAAGACTTGGGGGAAGAATCCCCGTGAATACCAGTGGCGGACTCAAATCCAAAGGCCATCCAGTAGGCGCCACCGGAACAGCACAAGCGTACGAGATATTCTTGCAACTTACAGGGCAAGCAGAGAGGCGTCAAGTCAAAGATGCTGAAATCGGTTTGACGCATAACGTGGGGGGTTCAGGCGCTACTGCAACCGTGCATATTTATAGGAGGGGCTGAAGTGAGCGGCAAAGAACAGTTCACCATAGAGCGACTATGTCAGGGTTTAAGTCAGGGAAAACTGCTTGGCGGAAAATGCGTGAAATGCAGGAAAATACACTTTCCACCTAGACCGCTGTGCGACAAGTGCTTTTCAGACAGGTTCGAGCAAGTTGAAATCTCCCCAAATGGAAAACTGCTGACATATACAATCATTCACATAGCTCCTTCACAGTTTCAAGCAATGGCACCATACGCCATGGGCATAGTGCAGATGGAAAACGGCTTAAAAGTGCCTGGCATGATCCGAGACGTAGCGGCGGACAAGATAAAGATAGGAATGTCTCTTAAGATCATGTTTGAGAGTTGCATACCGACGTCTAACTGGCCTCAGTGGCCAAGATACTACTTCAAACCGGCTTAGCCTTTCTCTGTATGCTTAGCAGACTAAAAATGATAGATGATTCAGACTTGTGTTTTCTTGGCACGCTCTGGCTGCGTGAGCGTTTTCACTAGAGTCGGCACATCTGTCAGTGAAGTGATCAGGTAGTTCGCTCCAGCGTCAACCAGATCTTTCCAGTTGACAATTCCTGTTGGCAAGCCAACAGCGACCATTTTCAGTTCTTTGGCACATCTCATGTCCACCGCGGAGTCTCCTACAACGATTGCCTGATCTACAGCGACTTCCATCTTTTCTAGGGTAGCTTCTAAATGTTCAACATTAGGTTTCACAAACCTCACTTTTTCCCTAGTGACCACAGCGTCAATCAGATGGGCCAGCCTGAAGCGTTTCAGAATATAACTAGTGGATCTCTCGCTGTTAATTGTGCACAAACCTATTTTCAACCTCATGCCACGCAGCGTCTTCAACGTCTCTGATGCGCCTGGAAGTAAGCTTGTCCTCTTTGCTGCTTCTAGCTCATATTTTTCCGCAAGAGAAAACACCTTATCCCGTAGGTGGCCAACGGCTTCGTTGGACTTGCCGCTGTTTTTCATGAAAATCTCCGTCTTCTTCAGCATCTCAAATATGCTTTCGTCTGCCTGCAATACGGAGATGGGCAAACCTGCTCTTATAAGCAAGCTTCTAGCCTCTGCTCTCACAGCTTTGTAGTCCAAGTTGAAGCTGGCGATTGTTCCGTCAAGGTCAAAAATCACTGCTTTGACAATCAACTTGTTTCCTTTCCTAATGTGAAACAGCAGATGCTTACTGTCATGATGAGAGATATTGTTTGCGGTTTAGGTAAACTGGATATGTGACTTTGCATAATATGCTGTTTTGATGAACCATGAGTCTCGAAGAATATAAGAAGGAGAAGCTTTGGCCGATTCTTGTGGAAACGGTTCACGCCCTTGTTATGTATACGAATCATAAGGCTTACACCCGAGAAATGGTTCTCTCAGAAAAACCTGAGATAGCTCATGCTGAGTTGGCTGCTAGACTCAAAATCCCCTTGGGTGAAGCGTTGGTAATTCTTTGCGAGCTGGCAGAGGAAAGAGAAGCAAAGACATGAGCGCGCTGGAACGGTGCAGGCTTTTTGGCGCCTAAATGGGCACTTTCAAAGCGTTTGGCAGTGCTAGGGATTGGCAAGTGTCTGCACACTTGAAGCCTTAAATGTCAGAAAAACCTCTGAGCCTAGGTCGAGCTTCATTTCTTTGAATGACTGTTTAGTTATTTGAACAGTAAAGGTCTTTCCGGCGTCAACTTTGAGCCTGACAATCGAATCTGAATCCGCCATTTCGATGATTTTGCCTTTGAACACGTTTCTTGCGCTGGACTCGATTTTTCTGCTGGAGAGTATTATGTCTTCTGGGCTTATGAAAACCGAAACATCGCCAGAAACGTCGGCGGCTGTCTGCAGTTGAACGCCGTTTCCAATGTTAACCACGGTAATGCCGTTTTTGGCGATCGCTGTTCCTGCGAAAGTATTTCCCTCTGCAGCAAAGCTTGCTAACGTCTTTGAAAGCTTGCCAAAGACTTCAGTTGGAGTTCCCGTGTCGCTTATTTTCCCGCTTGTCAACAATGCAATCCGATGGGGAAGATTTTTCGCTTGGAACATGTTGTGCGTAGCTATTACTATGGTGGTTTTCAGCTCGCCGTTGACTGTGGCTATAACCTTCTCGATGTTGGCAACGTTCTTCGGATCAAGGTTTGCTGTAGGCTCGTCAAGCAAAAGAAGTCTAGTGTTCAGCGCTATAGCCCTAGCCAAGGCTACCCTCTGCTGTTCTCCTCCGGACAGTTGGCTCACATACCTTCTTTCAAAGCCCTTAAGCTCGACGAGTTTCAATACCTTGCTGACCTTTTCAGCGATCTCGCTTCGGGAGATTTTCCTAACTTTCAAGCCATAGGCAACGTTATCGTAAACTGAGGCGTCAAAAAACACTGTTTTCTGGAAAACCATTGTGCTTTCCATGCGTAGCCGCGTCATATTCTGTTCTGTCACTTTTCTGCCACAGAAGAAAACTTCGCCAAGCGTTGGTTTTTCAAGAAAAGCTAAGACTTTTAAAAGCGTTGTTTTTCCCGAGCCATTCGGTCCAAGGAGTGCCAATACTTCTTTTTCGTTTATTTTAAGGTTGATGTCGTCTAATGCCTTATTGTTTCCGAAGGTTTTCGTTACATTCCTCAATTCTGCTATTGTCACCATTCTCTTCACCTCTGATTTAATACGCTATTGTGGAGATTTCTCTAGCGTGAAGAACAATTTCAGTTTGCGGCTGGCAATAATTATCATGTCTATTCCAAAAATTATGATCATTAACAGTATTCCAAGAGCCACAGCCAAGCCAATATCACCTCTTGCCGTATAGCGTGAAATCGCTGTTGTCAGGATATCTGTCGAGCCAGCGATGTTGCCGCCGACTAAAAGTGCCACACCTAACTCTGCTATCGCCCGATTGAAGCTTGCGATGTTAGATAAGAGAACTCCGCCTAGGGCTTCTCTCAAAACTGCTATTGTTGCTTGAGATTCTGAAGCACCTAAAGTTTTAGCCAAGCTCATTATCTCTGGATCAACTGCCTCTATAGCCGTCGCCATTATGCTGACTAGTATAGGTGTTACAAGAACTGCTTCGCCGAGAATTATGGCAGCAGGCGTGTAAAGTAATCCCAAAAACCCCAGCGGCCCA
>JARYLR010000009.1 GCA_029907545.1 Candidatus Bathyarchaeota archaeon
GATGCGTGCTGTACGCTTTACCTCCCTTATAAATAGGGTTTGGACGTGTGTGCTTTTTGTATACTGTTTTGTTGTGTATCGGTTTTGGGAATATTTCGCTTGAGAAAGAACTGATTTATTAAGACATGCGATATGTTGTTATGAGGAAATGGCATGAGAATCATAAAAAACAAAAAAGCAAAGAAAATTGATCTTCTTGAAATGTCTGAAGCAGAGAAACAAAAAGTGATAGCAAGAATCAAGGAAGTTTTGCAGCAGAAAGTTGCAGAGACAAAGATGTGGCAATCGTTTTTTGATGCTGAGAACCTGACAATAAACGGAAACGCCATTCACTGCAACGAAAACGAGTTAACAGGGTTTTCGCTTAAGGCAGACTTGCTGAAAGGCATGTAACACTTTCTGTCTACTTCTTTTTGCTTTGGCATCTGGACTTGGATGGCATGTAAGCGGCACAAAGCATGCCGTAGTAAGTAGGAACTTCGTAAGACAGCAAACGAGGTTTCATCGGAACCCGATTTAGGAGTCCTTGAAGCATCGCGAGTTGCCACAAGCTGTCGGGTTTGGCGTCGTCAATAAACTTTGAAGGTAACTTGAACAGTGGCTTCAGATCATTTTCCAGAACAGCTTTTCTAACCATGTCATCAAACCTCTTTGAAGCCACGTTAAAGCCGTATGGTCCTTTAGCACTATGTGCGTGACCTTGATCGGCGCTGGCGACAAAGGCAACTCTCTTTTCAAGGTGATCAGCGGTTTCCGCTATTATTTCGCCGAATTTTGTTAGGTTTTTCAGTGGAATTTCTCTTGATGGAGTGACTATAACGATCTGAGGTTTCTCGCTTTCTTTTTTACAGAAGAACCATAGAGGTATCAGTGTTCCCCAGTCCATTGGCATGCATGATGCTGACCCTTCGCTTGTGCCATAGTTGGCACCTACAACGGGAAGCCTCGCTTTTTTGGCGTTGCCAATAAGGGTTTTCGCCAGTTGTCTATCGCATCTGCGTCTGAGCTTTACTTGACCGCTTTCTGATCCCAGTGCTCCTTCTGCAAACTCGGAGGTGACCACGCCTATGGTTGCTTCCAAGCGCAAGTTATGCGGCGAGGCTACCACTATGGTCTGAGGCTTTTGTTTGTTTATGAACTTTGCAAGCGTTTGCATGCTTTTGCGTGATTCCGCAAACAATTCCATCTTGTCACCTGCCAGTTCGGGAATAATCTCGGCCCCGTGCGGAGCAATGCAAGCAAACACCAAGCACATTTTTTTCTTTCCACCACTGTTTCTTGCATATTCCTTTCATGGAAGTAGGTGATTGTCTCTATAGACTAGGAAGAATGCTAGAAGAGACTTCCATAAAATTCTTATGCAGTTCGACACAATTATTTTATGCTCACATGTGAGAGAAAGGAGAATTGACAATGTTCACCATACCAAACATGTATTATGGAAGAGACAGAACAAAAGCGCTTCTGCTATCAGTAATCCTGATCACATCAACATTTGCAGTACTTGCACCCATGTCCGTTTCAACGATCAACAACACAACAGCAGCCGCTGCAGTTCAAAAGCTCACGACAAGCGTAGCGAAATCTCTAGCTGAGAATGCTGCAGAGATGAACGTAATCATTCAGACAACCAGCAATGTCGAAGTCAAAGCCCAAGTGGAAGCTTTAGGCGGAAGAATCACCCAGGTTTTCAAGAGCGTTGAAGCGATGGCTGTTTCCATTTCTTCAATAAACCTCTTGGAATTAGCTTCGAACAGGCATGTCATCAAAGTATTTGAAGACAAGTTGCAGAAGATAACCTACAGTGGGGCCTTCACAGAAGAACTTAAACCAAACGTCCCACGCGACCCTCTGACGGAACTCCCAATGGCAGAAACCCCTACTTCAGAAATTGAGGTTGAGCCAATAGCCATTGAGGACTTGCAGTGCGTGGAACCCAGCATATACACAAACGCGTATCTAACCCACGCCGACGTAGCTTGGGTTGACACAAACTACGGCGCTGGATCCACAGTCGTGATAATTGACACCGGCGTCTGGTCTGATTCCCCTTTGCTCAGCGGCAATGTGATTGGCGGAGTTGACATAAGCGTTGACGCCGGAGACCCCACATATGGCGGCTACAACAACCCTCTAAACCACTACCACGGAACAGCATGCGCACATCTGCTTGCTGCACACGCGCTTCTGCGGTTCTACCCCAACCATGCGTGGGGAGAGGCAATATACCGATATGACCCTGAAGGATCATGGAAGGACGCTGCTGGATACGTCTATGTAACATGTATGGGCATCGCTCCTGCGGCATCCATATATGGCATTAAAGTCTTTCCACACACTGGTGCTGGCGCGCCAACATCAACCATAATGGAAGCCATAGATATTGCTATCCAAATGAAGATCAACGGAACCTTGGACGTTGATGTCATCAGCATGAGCCTAGGCGGTGGAGTTGGAGCAGACGGCGAAGACCCAGAAGACCTGCTTGTAGACGCAGCCACAGCCGCAGGAATCACAGTTGTCGCAGCCGCAGGCAACGAAGGACCAGCCCCACTTAGAGTTAGCTCTCCAGCAAGCGCCAAAACAGCAATATCCGTAGGCGCCGCAATGGATCCAATCCACGAACGCGTCTGGGGAGATATCTACTTCTACCGCTATTACGGTGCTCCTCCAGGAAGCGGCTGGGGCGAACTATACTGGTATCCACACGATGAGATGTCAATAGTGGACTTCAGCAGCAGAGGGCCATCAGCAGACGGAAGAATCAAACCTGAAGTAGTCGCCACAGGCTCATGGTGCTTCCTAGGCGTCTTCGCTGACGGATACATCCGTATAGGCGGCGGAACTTCCTTCTCATGTCCACAAGTGGCAGGCGAAGCCGCGCTGCTCAATGCGTACGTGGAAATGAACGGCCTCAGCATAGGTCCACCAGAAATCAAACAGGCAATATATGACGGTGCCGAAGAAATCCCAGGCTTCACAGCGATGGAGCAGGGTGCAGGATACATTAACGTCTTGAACTCGCTAAACGTCATCAAATCCGGAACCTACGGAACAATCCCGTCAACATGGTCCCACCACATCTGCAAACCATGGTTTCCGCCAATAAGCACAAGCTTTCTCTGTGGAGGAAAACTGGTGCTGCATGACATAACACTGGAACCTGGAAAATACAAGTACGTTGCCTTCTGGACAGACAGCGAACTTGACTCTATAAAGATCACCCTCTCAGGAGTCCAGCTTGCCGACCCAAGTCAGCAGAACCCAGGCTTCGGAGACGCAGGCGTTCTCTACGTAAGCACTCCTGAACGAGGAGGAATCGACGAATACCTATTCTACGGCGCCTACTTCACAAGTGACGGGCAAGCGTTGTACACGACGAACGTGCCATTCCAGCCAGGCGTCGTTAGGCTAGTGCTGGCAGGCGACTACTCAAGCTACGAATCAGTATTCATCAGCGAGCTCAAGATAGAGGTCACCGAAGTCTTCGTATCAAGCACAGATAAGACTGTATACTTGCTTAACATGGGCGTCGCCACCGAAGCTCAGGTCGAGGTGTACCCAGGAAAGATCGAAAGATTCACAGGCAAGGTTAAGCAAGGTGAAACCGATATGTACACTTTCAACATACCGGACGCCAACGGCTTTGCCTTCGTGATTCTCTCCTGGTGGCGTGACTGGGCACACTGGGCAACAACAGACTTGGACTTAATTGTCATCTTGCCTGACGGCTCGCTGAACGTTGACGGCGCAACCGCTGCATCACCAGAATCCATAATGATCGAAGGATCAGGACTATACACTATCTTAGTGGACGGCTACCAGGTGTACTTTGATAAAACTGAGTGCTACACTTTGGAGATCGTATATTTCGCAGATGTTACACCTCTGTGGTCCTCACCCGTCTTTCAGGTTGGGTGCTTGACCAAAGTTAAATCTCCCGTTTACGGTCTCGCTGTGGTCTGGCTACATGATACAGACTTTGACTCTTGGTACATCGCAGGCTTCCGGCAGCTGATGAAGAGTGGGTGCGGCAAAGGTGCTTCGTCTCCACACGGTTCAAACTAGAAGTACGTAGAACTGTCTCTTTTTCTCCCTCTTTTTTTGTGTTCAACCGAAAAAAGCAAGCAATTGTTTTGGTAGCGGGGAGTAGATTTGAACTACTGATCTCTGGGTTATGAGCCCAGCGGGTTAATCCTGGCTACCCCACCCCGCTTCCGCTTAAGTTTGAGAGGTTTGGTGTCTGGCTGAGGTAGTAAATGTTGAGCTACCGTATATTAGTATTCTTGTCGGTAAAAGCATTTTAGTAACCCTGTTCTTTTATGCGTCTGAGAGATGTGTGAATGGATAGGTCATATTTCCATCAGACGCGTAAGGCTGCTTTGAAGAATCCTGTTTTTGTGCAGGGTCTTCCAGGCTTTGGGAACGTTGGAAAGATTGCGGCGAATCTTTTGGTGAAGTTTTGTGGGGCTAAGCCTTTTATGGAGCTGTATTCGCCTTCGTTTCCTGATTACGTTTCTGTCAGTTCTAAGGGGGTTTGTATATTGCCGCGCTACGAGTTTTATGCAGCGTCGATGGAGAAGGGTGACTTTTTAATAATGACTGGAGACACGCAGCCCTCTTTTGATGATGTTGTCTCTCACTATGTGCTCTGCGGGGAGGTGCTGGACTTCGTGGAGAAACACCAGTGCAAATTCGTTATAACCATTGGCGGTGTGCCGATTACTGAGGAGAAAGCACAGGTTTACGTGGCGGGAACTACGCCGAAGATAGCGTTGGAGTTTATGGAGAAAGGCGCGGTGATCTACGGCAAGGGCAGAGTAGTCGGAGCCACAGGACTTATGCTTGGCCTTGCAAAAGAACGCAGCCTAGACGGGTTATGTCTTCTGGGCGCGACGACGGGCTTTCAGGCTGATCGGGGTGCAGGGTTTGCTGTTTTTAAGTTTCTGATGAAAGCGCTGGGGTATGATACAAAGGAAGGGTTATAAGTAGAATCGCAGATTTTAAGGTCAATGTTGGAACGTGAAGGCTATGGCTGAAGAGGAGAAGACTGGTGTAACCTCGGAAAGGGCGGGTACGGAGTCACGTTTCCGAAAAATACTGCTTGTCATTGTGGCGGCGTTTTTGACTTTTGCAGGTCCAACGTATGTCGTATATGTTCTTCTGAATATTCTTAAGATTGACTATTTTATTTCAATGGGATGCGGGTTTGTCCTGTTTATGATCGGCATGGTGCTTATCTGGTACTTGATTAGAAGGAAAAGCATCACGTAAACTTTTGTTTAGGTAGTGGCCGCGTTTTTTGCCTCAGATACCCCAGGGTACATCACGGTCTCAGGTAAATGGCCTCTTCATCGGCGTTTTTAGAATACTTTTGGCGGGTATTAAGAGTTGTTGAAGCGTTTGGGGTTTTGTAGTAACGCATATAAGATATGCTGAGGGATATACCTGCTATGCAAGAAGAAAAGGCGAAGAGACTCGAAGAAATCATGGCAAAAAACGGGCAATCAGCCAAGAGAACAACGATAATACTTGACAAGGAAGAAAGAGAGTTCATCGATTCCCTCATCCGAGAGGGCAAGGAACCTGGAATCAAGCCTTTGATTTCCAAGATGCTTGATGTCTACCGAAGCATGATGATTTACGATTGGCGTTTTCCAGGCGAGTACTATTGCGGGATAAGCCGTGTGGCTTTTGTAAACGTGGAGCTCGTTAATATTTTGATTCACCAGATTCCCGTAGAGAAGTGGCGTGGTATTGGCCGAAGTATGGGAGAGGCGGCTAAAGTTTCTGTGGAGGCGACAATCGGCATCCAAACGTCTACTTCTGACAGTTGGCCAGATATTTTCAAGAGGCTAAGGGTTCAGGGGTTCGGGGACTTTTATCTGAAAGACAAGTACATCCTCGTAAAGGCTCCTTTCATCAACGAGGCTGAGATTGCTGCAGGCTTTATCGAGGGGCTGCTTGGTATAGAATTGAATGTCAAGACTGCAACACCGCCTTTTGTGTTTGAGATCAAAGAGAAGCCTGATGCAACAAGCAAATAAATGCTGACGTAGGTAGATTGCATTGGAGCGGGGTTCAATGTCGCTGCATGAGGCTATGCTCTACGAGAAACTGGAAAAGAAGAAGGTCAAGTGTTTTCTTTGTGGAAGAAGATGCATCATAAACAAGGATGGAACAGGCTTCTGCCTTGTTAGAAGAAACGAGGAAGGCGTGCTATATTCTCTTGTCTACGGAAAGGCTATATCTGCTGGGATAGATCCAATTGAGAAGAAGCCGCTTTCACATTTTAATCCCGGTTCTTTGGCGCTGTCGGTTGCCACGGTTGGCTGCAATTTCCGTTGCCAGTTCTGCGACAACTGGATGATAAGTCAAGAAAAGAAGATGGCTGGCAAGGATTTTCCTCCAGGCGAGGTGGTTAAGGCTGCGAGGGATCACGGGTGCCAAGGGATAAGCTACACGTACACTGAGCCCACGATTTTTTTTGAGTACGCTTTTGACACGGCGAAGCTTGCGCGTCAAGTTGGGTTTTTTAATACTTTTGTTACGAATGGGTATATGACTCCTGAAGCGGTGAAGGCGATTGCGCCTTATCTTGATGCGGCAACGGTTGACTTTAAAGGTGGTGGGGATCCAGAGTTTTACAAGGTTTTTTCTTCTGTGCCTTCTGTTGAGCCGATTTATGCGGCTTTGAGGGAGATGAAGAGGAATGATATTCATGTCGAGATTACGAATTTGATTGTGCCGAAGACTGGGGACTCGTTGGAGCAGATAGGCGGTTTGGCTTCTTGGATTAGAGACGCTTTGGGCAGGGATACTCCGTTTCATCTTCTCCGTTTTCATCCAGACTATCAGATGACAACGATTCAAGCTACACCTATCGAGACGTTGGAGAAGGCTTACATGGTGTCGAAGGAGGCTGGGCTTAACTATGTGTACATTGGCAATGTGCCTGGGCATCCGTGCGAGAGTACTTACTGCCCGAACTGTAACGAGTTGGTTGTGAAGCGCTTCGGATTTGAGATTACTAAGTGGAGTTTGACGAGGGATATGCGTTGTCCGGTGTGTGGTCACCAGATCCCAATTCGGGGAAGCTTGCATGCTGGTGGACGTAGCTACCCGTTTGCGCTATTCTAGACTCGATGCTGTGCGGGAAAAATTTTGTCTGGTGCAAGATTTTTACCCCCCTTATATACACTCCTATTTTGCAGTCTGTGGAGTTAGGTAAAACTCCATTATGAAGTCTCAATATGAGCCTTGGATATCCTACATGCGCTCGACTAGTAGAAGAAGAAAGAGATTTGAAAATCTGTGTTACCTCAGTGGACTCCGGCAGATCCTTTTGTTTTGCTAGAATGACAGTGTAGGTTGCGACTGGCAAAATCTGCAGTTCTCCAAAAAAGCATAGCCAAACTAATATTGTCTCACTTGATAACCATGATATTCCTGAGAACAGCAAGATCAAGGGTATGCCAACTCCCAGTGACGGTATTGTGATTCTATACCTGAGAGATCTTTTTTTGAGAAACCCATCTACCGTTATATACGCTAGAGCTAAATGACCGAGCCCCCATAGGATGCTTATTATCCATGGAAATCCATAGGTGCTAAGTGGCATATAACTGACATTCATCACGAACATATCAAAGTCGTAATCGAGTATTTTCCATAAAGCAAAACGCTGAATCCAAGTAATGCAACATAATCAACAAGCAACGCTGCGAAGCCCTTGTTGGCGAACACCCGCTTCGCCTTTTCCACGGTCCTCCTCTTCCAACGATTTCTTCTGATGGATGCATTTATAAAACGATAATGCATTTAAATTTTATGTATATGACAGCCTGCAATTCTGGATCTAATCCAATGTGTGAACTTTTTCGAGATCACAACCATTTTCACAGCTTGACTTTCACGAACAGACCAATTTCGGATAGTGCTGATCCACACAACGAGGCTGGGTTTATCCTTCTTAGGCGACAGCGATTTCAACATGGGGCCATTAAATTAAAGTGTTCTGCGTCTTGTTTTAATATTTCCTTACCCATGAACTGTGTTGAAGTATAATGTGGAGACTTCTCCGCTCAGACGCTGTCACAGTGTTAGACGATAGGCGTGTGCAAAGAAGCCTAGCCAGATACCTTGCCGTCATGCAGGATGAGAAACCAGCAAAGTTTCTGGTAGCCAAAGCACTTCAAGCAAGTTTCAGCAAACAAGACTCTTTAGAAAAGCTCTGGCAGGAACACGCGCGGCTTACAGAAGCGTTTCCAAGCTTTGAAGCAGAAACTGACGCGAAAAAGAAAGAACTCCAATCGCCGTGTCCTGAAAAGTCATATCTGGATTTGAAGATAGAAATCGCAGACAGAATCCTTCGTGAATGCTGCTTTTGCACTCGCCAATGCAGAGTCAACAGAACAGAAGGGAAACTGGGCTACTGCGGATGCGGAGACAAACCCGTGGTCTCAAGCATTTTCGAGCACATGGGCGAAGAACCTGAACTCGTGCCTTCCGGCACCATATTCACGATGGGCTGCACAATGCGCTGCAAACACTGCCAGAACTGGACAATTTCTCAGTGGCAGGAAAAAGGAGAAATCTACCAGCCCCAGCAGCTTGCCCAAGAAGTCGAAAACCTCCGCGCAGACGGCTGCAGAAACGCGAACCTCGTAGGCGGAGAACCCACGCCGTGGCTTAAGCATTGGCTCGAAACATTCAAACACGTCAACGTCAACATTCCCGTGGTCTGGAACTCAAACAGCTACTACAGCCCCGAAACCGTGCATCTGCTCGCCGGCTTCGCAGACATTTACCTTCTAGACTTCAAGTACGGGCCGGGAGACTGCGCTGCAAGAATTTCTGATGCACTCGGCTACTGGGAGGTTTGCACACGCAATCACCTTGAAGCCAAGAAACATGGAGAGCTGATAATTCGCGTCCTTGTCCTGCCTAGTCATTTGGAATGCTGCTCAAAGCCCATTTTGGACTGGATAGCGGAAAACCTAGGCGTAGAAACCCGTGTCAACATAATGTTTCAATACCGTCCAGAATGGAAGGCACACGAGATTTCTGAGTTACGCAGAAAACTTACACGAGACGAGATGGAGAAGACTTTGCAGCTTGCCCGAGACGCGGGGCTAGTTAACTACCTAACTTGACTGTGCAAGCGAAACCTATTTCACAGAGCCCATCCACTTCTAGAAGACAAAGTGAACAATGATGACCTACTGCCCTGAATGCGGCGGAGAAATGCAGTACATGATAGCGACAAAGCACTATGTTTGCAAAAGTTGCGGGCTCTCAGTGACACAGCAGGAACTAATGGAACTGCGGGAGAAGCTGCGGCCCTCTTTCGAGACAGAAGAGGACGAACAGCAGAAGCGTAAAAAAGAATACCTCAAATGGTGGCTAAGCAAGAAAAAATAGGCAGAAAACCCGGCTTTTCAAACAAGAACCTAGCAAATAGCATAAAAGACCTCTCTTCTAACACTACAATGGAGAAAACGCACATGAGCAGACACGCGGAAATACTCTGCATAGGCAACGAGCTTCTCATCGGAAAAACTGTCAACACCAACGCAACATGGCTGGCAAAGCAGGCTACATCGCTTGGAATAACGGTCAAACGAGTAACCGTAATCGGAGACAACATCACCGAAATCGCAGCCGCAGTAAAAGAAGCACTGGCACGAAAACCTCGCTTCCTCATTACGACAGGAGGACTCGGACCAACTTTTGACGACATGACCTTAGAAGGAATCGCCAAAGTTCTCGGTATCAAGCTAAAAGTCAACACGCAAGCCTTGAACATGATAAAAGCAAAGTACGAAGCCTACTGCAGAGAAAAACGGATACCCACTGCTGAACTGACACCACCGAGAGTGAAGATGGCAACGCTTCCAGAAGGCGCTGAACCTCTGAGAAACAGCGTGGGCACCGCGCCTGGCGTGAAACTGAAAGCTGGGCAAACGCTCATATTCATTCTGCCTGGGGTTCCTCCTGAGATGGAGGCTATTTTCGAGGAGTCTGTGGCGCCTATCCTGAGAAAGTTAGCTGGAGAGGGCGCTTTTTTTGAGAAAAGCATGTTCGTTGGCAATATTGTTGAGTCGTCTCTGGCTCCGCTGATTGACCGCGTCATGCTTGAAAACCCGCACGTGTACGTTAAATCGCACGTTTATACAAAAGGCGTGGTGGCTGGCGAGAACGGCCACAGGTTAATAGAGCTTCATCTTTCAACAAAAACAAGGAACCAAAGGATGGCGCAAAGGTTTCTTGAGCAAGCGGCAAACGAACTGGCGAAACTTGTAGCGGAAAATGGTGGCAAAGTGGAAAGTTTTCCATGTTTCGTCAAGTCTTAAATAGGTTACACAGCACAGTTTATAATACCATGAGAACAATAGAAGTTTACATCAAAAGCGAAGAAAAACTCAAACCCTTCGCCGATGGAGACTACTCCGTGTACGACGCGCATCCATGCTGGGCGAAGTACAACGTTGAAAAACATCTTTCTTCTACTGACCGAGAAGCCTTAGAAGCTTTGATTACAGCAGCCAAGGAAAAAGGTTTCCGTGTTAGAACTTATGACATTAAAACAAGGAAAGGCCGATTGATCGCGGCTTTGAAAGGCATAAAAAATGTACCTGCCACGGTGGTTGGAAACCGGAAGACAGACGGCATACCGGCGAAGGAAAAGCTTCTTGAACTGCTTTGATGGACTTGTTTTGAGCCTTTTTTGCTGATTAATCGCTAAACTGTCTTCCTACTACTGATTAAAGCTTCATAAACGCCATAAATCAGGCTAGAAACAGTATTTCCGCGACTAGAAATGAGGTCGTTCCGTTTAGGAATACTGTTGGCAGCTTTGATTTTTCTAGCCGTTTTTTGTTTTCAGCCACCCTGCCGTGCCGACAGCGCAGTTTCTTACCAGCTTCTAGATCGCTTGGAGGGCTCTACCTATTATAGGCTGAACGTGGCAGTTTCACAGTCGCTTTATGACTACTATGCTGGGAAGACGCATAGGCTTAGCTCCTACATGGACTATGACAAGCTGGTTACGCCATACGCTTTGAAACCCATCGCCGACTGCTTAAGAGAAATATACGCAGATGATGAGGATTTTGCCAACGGCGCCCTCACGATTGTTCATCAGATTCCCTACGAGGTCACGGGACCTGTTAAGTACCCGGTTGAGACCATTGTTGCCAACAAAGGCGATTGCGATCTCTTTTCGGCAGTTGCGGCTTCGATTCTGAAAGGAGGAGGCATAGATGTTGTGCTGCTGTACTATGAGGAGGAAGCGCATATGAACATCGGTGTCAGTCTGTCGCAGCCGCCGCAGAATGCAAGAACCAGAGCTTACTACGTGACATACAGCAGTGTCAGATACTATATTGCAGAGTGTACGGGAGAGGATTGGCAGAACGGTTGGAGAGTTGGAGAGTGCCCGGAAGAGCTGAGAGACGCCACGCCTAAAGTGGTGCCTCTTGAAGACTTTGAGCAAGAAGCGTTCGGGCAAGTTTCCGCAAGCTACAAGACGCTGATGGCTGCAACCTTGTCGCTGGCTGCTTCGCCCATGTTTCTCATCGAAAAAGGGACTGTTACGCTTTCAGGTCAGCTTTCTGCGGCGCAAGCAGATGCCACAATCACCTTTTATGTCAGCGTAAACAATTCGCCATGGAAAGTAATGGGCACAGCAAGCACCGATTCTGCGGGAAGATTCACCTACTACTGGGATACAGACGTTTCAGGCATATGCAATGTTCGGGCAAGCTGGTCTGGAAACGAAAACTACGCTGGAGCAGACAGCTCAGTCTTAACGGTGACCGTGCTGTCATTGCTGTTTGTAATATTAATAGCCGCTGTCGGCGTCTTAGCCATCGTTGGGCTGGCGACGTTTATCATGTCAAAACGTGCGCCTCAAGGCGTCGCCGAACCGCAGCCTCCAGATGTCTCTTACTAGCAGAAAAAGCTTTTACCAGCCGGCAGAAGTTTAGTAGCCCAGAACTCGGCTTGAGGAAAAACTCAATGTTAATCGTGTTCATCATAGGAACCGCAGGCTCTGGAAAAAGCCTACTCACCGCCGCTTTCAACGAGTGGCTAAAACTCTCAAAACAAACCACGGCCGTGGTCAATTTAGATCCTGGCGCCACGGTTCTGCCTTACACTCCACATGTGGATGTCCGTAACTACGTGGATGTTGAAGCTTTGATGGGCGAATATGGGCTGGGTCCGAACGGCGCGCTGGTGATGGCTTCTGATCTGATTGCTGATGAAATCGGCGAAATCTCGAAGGAGATTGAGGAAATCGGCTCAGACATAGTCCTCGTGGACACGTCTGGACAGATGGAATTGTTTGCGTTTAGGGCAAGCGGACCCTACATTGCCAACGAGTTAACTAAAGAGCCTAAAGCCATCGTGTACCTTTTTGACGCTGTTTTCTGTGTTAATCCGCAAAACTATGTTTCAAACCTGTTTCTCTCCGTAGCTGTTCATAACCGCTTTGTTCAGCCGCAAATTCATGTGCTCTCTAAATGTGATCTTCTCCCAAAGGAAGAGGTGAACAAGATCGTCAACTGGTCAGCAAATCCGCCTACGCTGGAAGCCTCCATAGAAGAGAAGTTGGAGGGAACTAAACGTCTGCTAAATAGGAGGCTGGTTCAAGCGATAAATCAGCTTGGCTTAAGGCTGCCGTTGACTCCAGTGTCGGCTAAGACGAACGAGGGAATGATTAACTTTAACATGTTTCTGGAGCGCATACTTGCAGGCGGAGAAAAATACACGTACTAACGCTTCTCAGCTGTCTAGAAGTGTCCATGCGGCTGCTAGTGTGCCGTACTCTGCTTTTGCCGGCGTATCTGCGCTTCCTACAATTACTACGTCGTTGTCTTCGGGCTTGAGAAGCTTGAGTATCTGTTCAGCTGCTTTCGGGTAGTCTTTGGCTAAGTCATCGCTGACTGAGGGAATAACTAGGCGCTTCTTTTTGCATAGGATTGTTGTAGCGCTTTTTGCGCCAGCGATCATTGCTGCATCTCTCTGTTCAATGCCGAGCTTGACGCGTGTAAGCCTGTTTTTGACGAGGATGGCATAGTTGTAGTCTGCAAGGCTTAACTCGTTTTTCTCCATCCTTGCTTTAGTAATGGCCGAGTTGTATTCTTTCCAAAGCGCTGTACCCTTGCTTGTGAGTCTGCATCCTGCTCTTGAGGTGGCGATAAGTCTTGCGGATTTCAGCCTATCTATAATTGTTCGCACTGTTCCCTCTCCGACGTTCAGAGAAGCCGCCAATGCAGCTCGGCCGATCGGTTTCGCGGCGATGATCTCTATTACGGATATGAGATGGAATACTGTAAACGCGGCTGCCGGACCTTGAGGTCTTTCGCTTGCGATTTTTTCCAAAATTTGTTTGAATCGGTGAGGCATAGCTTTTCAAGCGTACTGTTACAATTTCAGCTAATAAATTGTTCACATAAAAGAAGTATATGACCAGGGAAACAGTGGCTAGGGTCTGGTTCTAGCATAGTATTCTCTCACGATACCCGCTGTGAGAGCCACTAACCCAACTGCCAGCAGATAGACCAGTGGATAGACGAAAATCGAAAGCAGCGCCTCATACGTGGCTTGAGGCGGTATCTGCGGAGTGAAGAACACTGTGATCCACATTATGATGAATGTCGCGATGCATCCCAGTCCAAGCCCAACCGAGAGACCGTGAACAAAGGATGCACTTCCCGCACTTTGCTCTTTAGGTTGAGAATTCTGCTTCTCCTCTGTTTTTTCAGATGCGTCTTCGGGAGCCGCATAGTACTGTTCGTCTTCCTCTGCAACCTGTTCTTGACGGGCAATGTTTACCTGCGCTTCGTCGGCAGAAGAGGTGCCTAAGTGTATTTCTTGTCCAGCTTCCAAGGGTTTCACCTTTTGTGTTTTCTTGTCTGGGTAAACTAATAAGATTATTCAATTCTGGATTCTAATCCAGAATACGAATTCAAAATAAACTGAAAACAGAAACATCATTGGCTCTCTCGCAGGCACGCTCGCCAAGCTTGTCTTCGCTATCACCATATGCTTTTTAATGGACGATACCATTCAGCAGTGGCTTGAAATCAGTCATTCGCGTGCAGTAATGCTCAGAGCCGCCAATCTAGGGCTATGTTGAACCAAGCTTCGGCGCAAGCTGCTCTATAGCGTTCTTCAGTTTGTTCCATTCCTCGAGGTTTCTGACGTTAAATTTGTGCTTCCGCTTCCACACTTCTTGATTCTTCTCTCTGTCCAGTTTCTTCCACCAAAGATACAGGCCTATTGACTTTTTCCCGCCAGACTCGAAAACAACTACTGCTTCCCACCATTTCTGGCTCTTGAATATCGTAACATAATCTACGACCTTGTAAAACTCGGATATCGGCAACTTTTCTGCTTGTTCGGACATGATTTTCAGCCTTATAGCTAGATTCTAGCTTTTAGTGATTTAAACCTTTAAGAGTGCTGTGTCACGTTTTTGCGAAGGCGCCGTTAACGAGAACTGTCTTGCTCGTTCCGTCTTTTTCGAAAGCTTTCACAGTCGGTTTTGACATTAACAGGTCCATATGGTTTTTCGAGAGGTTTTTGCCACCTGGCATGTCGGAGTTGTTTCCAAAAGCAATGTGGATTGTGCCGAGCACTTTTTCTGCTTCAAGAAACTCTTCTACAAATCTGGCTTTCGGATTTATGCCGAAGGCAAACTCACCTACCTTGTTCGAATTCTTATCCGCGTCCAACGAGTCCTTAACACGTTTCGCAACCTTCTGATCTTCTGAAACCAGCTTCTGCACAACACCATTCTTTACTTCGAGGGTGACTGGAGCCTTCAGAGGCCCAATGCCGCCTATTGCCATGTCGCAGATAAGTCTGCCTTCCAGAGAGTCTTCTATGGGCGCAACTATAACCTCGCCTGTGGGCAGATTCATCCATTTCATCGTCTTCCAATCAATCACCGTGTCAGTGAAAAACGGTCTTCCTTCGACACTTACCGAAAGCTTAGTGCCTGCGGGATTAGAGATTTCCAGCCTCACAGTGTTTTTCAGCTTCTCTACGAGTTTGAAGGCAAAATCCTGCATTTTTCTATGCTCAGAGGCTTTTAACCCCAAAGCTCCCTCTGTGAGCATGTTCAGCGTCACGCCGGGGCAGTGTCCTAAGCGTTCTTTTTTGCTTTTGGTCTCCATGTGGATAAGCTGTATCCTGAAAGGTGTTTCCTCGCGAACTCCACGAAGCAAGTTAATGTAGATGTCAGGCGTTTGTTTCTCAATGATTTTGGCAACGTTGGGCGGAACCTCTTTTCTGATTATGTTGTTTTTGCTGTCAAGCTGAACCAAGCGTGTCTGAAGCCCAAGTCTAAGGGCTCCTACTGCGAAGGCTTCGCCGACATCCGTTTTTTCGCGGTCGCAGAAAATGGCTATCTTTTCGCCTTCCTTCGCCTCTAAAACGCATTCTAACGCGTTTTTCGCGGCTTCCCAAGCTTGCATCTCAATCCACATCCTCGGAACAAGATGATAAAGACAAGATGATAAAGCTTTGTAACTAGTCGCGGCTAACCCTTCGCATCACCATGTACAGTGGAATGAGAAAGGGCAGAATAAGCGCCAGCAGCCTGAAGTAGGTTGCGTAGTCTGCGACTGATACAAGCATATACGTTGGCAAAAGATTCAGAACCCTGCCGATCATCAAGCCTGTTTCCATCAAAACAAGTATGCTTGCATAGCTGTGTTTCTCAAAAGAATCTCCATAAAAGGCAAACCACGATATGCTAAAGGCACCTCCGAGACCAGAAACCATTGACAAGGCAACAACTTCATAGGTTGTAGAGGCAAAGGAGAGTGCAGCGTACCAAGCTGCGTTCAGTGCAACGCCTATTATGGCAAAAACCACGCGGGCTCTTTTGATGTCAGAAAGCCAGTTTACCAAAAACGTGACCATTGAGATGATGATTGCGCTGAGTGCTAACACTAAGCCCATGTTAAAAATGGTTCCAGAAACGCTGAGAATGAACAAGGGGTAAGCAACCCAATAAGATTCTGTTAAGCCGAGAAGAACAAAGGAGACGAAAAAGACCGCGAATTTTTTGCTTCGCGGAACAGAGAACCCACAAGCTTCTCGGCCGAAGCGTATGCGCACTGATAGGAGGAAGGCGACGAGATAAAGTGCCACGGCAACGGCGAAAAGTGCATGAAACTCAAAAGACTCTATTATGAAGCCTCCCACAGCCGGTCCTATGATGCTTGCCAGTGAAGGAATAACTGAGGAGAATAGGCTTATCGTTCTTGCACGCACTTTTGTCTCGCTTAACCGGAACTGTAGCAGATTGAAGCTAGGCCAAAAGGTTGCTATGCTGAGCCCGTAAGCGATTCCTAGTACTACTGGGTTTTTGACGAACGAAAGAATGATGTAGAAAAGCATCGTGAAAAAGATTCCCCAGCTTATGATTCTTTCAAAATTTCTGATTTTTCTGAGCAGCAAGATCGGCAGCAGTCCTATGAGCGGGAACGTGAAGAGGAGAATTGCGGCAATTTCGGCAATGCTCAATCCCAGCTCTTGTTTATAGTAGACGGTGAGAAAGGTTCCGGATAGATTGTTTGTGAAGAAGAAGATGCTGACGAGTATTGCCAGAGTTTTAGGTGAGCTTGTTTGCACTTTTGTGCCTCAAGAATTATAGAGCATGAGGAAAACATTAAGAAGTTGGTGTGTAGAGCGAATTTAAGGTGTCGTTATCTTTCCCTCTGCCAGTTGTAGACAGAACTTCTCAATGTGTTCAAGCTCATAGTCCAGCAGGTTATTTATCTTCTGTTTGACTGCGGCCAAGTCGTTTTTGTCTTTCATGACAACCTGCGCGGCTGCGACCGTTGGATGGTCGATGGGGCTGCCTATTTTGCTAAGCAGCCATATGTAGACTTCCTCCAGCTCTGGAATTTCATCGCATAGGCGTTGGGCTATTTTGTAGGTTAGAAAGTTGTATATCTTGCCCACGTGGCTGACGGAGTTCTTGCCGGCTGCAGCTTCGGAGCAGAACGGCCTGTTCAGGGATATTAGCCCGTTTACACGGTTGCCGCGTCCAACCTGTCCCGAGTCTCCGCTGTCTGCGCTTGTTCCTAGAACTGTTAGGTATAAGCCTCCTAATCCTCTGCCACGCACGTCTAACGTGTTAAGTTTCACGTCAACGCTCTCAAAGTCAGTGTTAACAGCTACAAACCGGTGGATTTCGTCGAGGATTTTTTCTTTTTTCTCGAAATAGTCATCTTCACTCTGTATGTAGCGGTCGACGAACGCCATGGCCACGGTAAGCTTGAGGTCGTTGTTGTTTCTGAAGGCCATGACCTTGATGTCTTCGCCAGATTCGGGAAAGCGTTTTTTGAAATTCTTCGAGTTCAGGTATTGCTCTGTTTTGAGAACTATTTTTTCAGTCCGGGTCATCGGCGCATAGCCTACCGCTGCAGACGTGTCATTGGCTCCTAGGACATGGCCCTTTCTCTTAAAGATGTCTGTGAGGCCTACGGAGCCTGGTTTGAGTTCGCTTTGATATTTTACGTGGTTTTCAGGGTCGATGAAGCGCATGTTTTTTTTCAGCCAGTTTTTGGCTGCTTTAATCGCGATTTCTTCAACATCTATTGTTTCGCCGTCTATCCTGTTGGTTGCTCGGTCTCCGAAGACAAACAGCATTGGCTGTTTCACGGTGCCTCCTCCAAATTTCGGCTCGATTTCTCCTGCTGCAAGCAGGGATTTGTCAACATTGTGGTGCAGTACTGCACCTGCTTTTTCGAGGTAGACCTTGCTTAGCTGTATGGAGATCTGATCCATTACGGCGTCGCAGATGTAGTCAGGGTGTCCTAGTCCTTTTCTTTCAACGATTTCTATTCGCTGTTTTTCCAGCGGGGTTTGTTTTAAGTTGTCTACGATTATGTTTCTCATTGTCTAGCTTCCGGCTCTGGTTTTTTGCGGATTATGGTTGGGTAAGGAATATATACTTTGCTATATGACTTTATAAATTGACATAACTGGTGGTTATATATTGGCGATTTCGGGTGCGCTGATTAGGAAGCTGCGGGTGGAGGTCGGTTTGACTCAGGAAAGGCTAGCACGGCTTGTAGGCGTGTCGCAGGCGCATATCGCAAAGATAGAGCGAGGCGTTGTCGATCCTAGGCTTTCAACTGTCAACCGTATCTTGCAGGTGCTAGACGGCTGGAAAAGCAGGCGGTGCAGAGACATAATGAGTAGTGGAGTTATTTTTGCAAGACTTAAGGACAGAGTTTTAGATGTTAGTGACAAGATGGTTAAACATTGTATTTCGCAGGTTCCGGTGATTGAGCGAGGCAGGGTTGTTGGAACCGTAACTGAAGAATCAATTATGAGGCGGCTGGGCTCAGATGTTGATAAACGAACCGTGAAGGAAGTGATGGTTTCACCGTTACCCATTGTAAGCGAGGAGACAGACGTGGAAAAGATTAAGGGGCTTTTGAAAAGCTATCAAGGGGTTCTAGTTTCTAGAGGAATGCGAATAGTCGGCATTATAACGCGTTCGGATCTTCTGAAATTTCTATGTGAGCCAGCTTAACACTTTAAGGTCTCGGAGGAATTTTATCCCCCTTATATATACTGGAGAGATGTGCAACCAGTGGCGTGGTTTTTCTGGTTTTTCATTGTTTTCTTATGCACTTATTTTTGGAGGGGGCTGAAGCTTCCTGCCAAGTTTCACGCGAAGCGCGACACGGTATAGTTTCCGAAGCGACTTAACAAGCTGCTCGACACTAGGCAAATCCGAGTATACTAGAGGGATTTGATCATACTCTGCAAGGCGCATTGACTGCTCATCGGGACGCGCTCCGTGGAAAACTACAAGTCTAGGTTTCAGATTGCTGACGCGCACAATCATCATCGGCAGGTTGCCATTTTCTACATTGGTAAAAATCAGTGCTCTATCAGTTGAGCCTCCAAGAAGTTGCGAATACTCCAAGCCTGAAAGAGCCTCAACAGCCTTTTCGCTGTCCACAACCGTGTAGCCCAAAACTTCCTTGATGTTTCTGCTTGAGGTTGGTATGATCTCGCCTCTGATGGCTTTACAGAGATATTCTACTCTGACCGGAATGGGAAACTCGCGCAGATCCAATATAGCCATGCTAGGCGAACTTGTTAAACGTGCAAACTCTCGAATGAAGCGGCTTCCCCTTTCCTCATCAAGTTTCAGTAAAGCCCAGACAAACCGGCGAACAAAACGTGTGCCTGGGCTCTTGCGTCTTCCACTCTCGTAGTCACTGATGACCGAAGAGGAAACCATCATCTTTTCTGAAAGGCTTATCTGCGAAACCGCGAAGAGCTCCCGCCATCTTCGCATTGTAGCGCCAGGTTTGCCTGAAAGAATGATCTCGCCAGCAACCCTTCTTGCAAGGACTTCGCGGACGCTTGGAGACACCGACATTAGTCTTTCTCGCCAGCAAGTTCCCCTTAAGAACATTATGCACTATAAAAACCTTATAGACGGCAAAAGCACAGTTTCCCTAGAGTAGGAATATTAAAGCAATTCCTGCCACAACCATTATCGAGCCAAGCACAGTTTTCTTCCTAGGCTTTTCTCGCAGAAAAGCCATGGCTGCCAACGTTGAGAACAGAGGAGTTGTTGAAGAGATCGGGACTGCGCGTGATTCAAGAGTTTCCATCAAGCTGTAAGTCAGGAAAAACCATCCAAGACCAAGAGCAACAACTCCTCCCAAAACAAGCGCGATTAAAGAGGTCTTTCCAGTTCTTCTCATGCTGATGTTTTTTCCTATAACCGGTGAAACAGCAAGAAACACGATGGCAATCCCCAGCACTCGCACAGTGTTTATAGTCAAAGCTTGACTTAGCCCAAATGCCTCCTTCACCGACGCATTCATCACCGTTATGCTGATGGACCATGCCATAGCGGTGGCAAGAGCGTAGGCTACTCCCCTGTACCGCGTGGCTTCTGATTGGCCATCTTCGGTTGCCGCGTCTTTCTCGTAGCTGAGCAAGATTATTCCACAGACTATCGCGAAAGCGCCTAAGGCAACCTGAAGGTGATGAGCTTCATCATGAGCAAGCGCGCCCATAGCAAGCTGAACAAGGGGTAAGTGCACGTTATTGAAACCGCCCGCCCTACACCTATGTCCTTCAAACTCAACATGTACAACGTATCGCCAATTCCCAAGCCGACAATGCCGCTGATACATGCAAACGCGATGGCATACTGTGGAAGAGAGAACATGACTACGAAATTGCCTGTCAATGCTAGAAAAACAAGCAAAATCACGCCTGTACATGCAAGGCGCACCATGTTCGCCTGAAACGGCTTGGTGTCTCTCAAGGCTTTCTTGTAAAGTACGGCAGACAAAGCCCAGCTTAAAGCTGCGCCTAAGGCCGCAAGTTCGCCTAGCATGGCTCTGACTATTGACGCGGCTTGTGGAAAAGGTTTTGCTTGAATAGGAATTTAATAGCTAAAGCTTCACACTCTGAATGGGATGTGCATCCGACATGGAGATAAGCGTCGAATGGAGTCTCGAAATTCAAAAGAATTTCTCAAACCTCAGCGTGTGCATAGGTGACATACGTGATATCCATGTTGAAAAACATAATACTGTTCTCGAAGACCTTAAAAAAACCGTTTATGACGAAGTAAAAGCAAGTTACAATATTGAAAACCTCAAAGACAACCCGACTGTGAGAGCGTACAGAGACTTTTACTGGAAGCTCGGCATGGACCCCACAAAGATCAGACCGTCCGGAGAGGCATTGCTGAGACGAGTGCTTAACGGGAATGAGTTGCCAAATATCTCAACGGCAGTAGACGCTTACAATCTAGCCTCTTTGAAGATGATCATCCCAATAAGCGGGTTCGACAAAAACGCTCTACAGCCACCTTTGAAGGTTCGCCAGTCACAGGACGGAGAATCCTTCAAGGGGATAGGTATGGACAAGCCTGTCTCCCTCACTGGAAGCATGCTGGTTCTAGTTGACATGGAAAAGGTTCTCTGCATTTATCCGTACAGAGATTCTGACCACTCCAAGATAACTGCTGCAACACGGGACGCAGTCATTCTCGGCTACGGTGCTCCAAACGTGCCAGAAACCAAACTTGTTCAAGCCGTGGAAACCGCACTGAACTACATCAAGCAGACCTCAAGCGGGCAAATTGGGTCAGTAAAAGTTTTTAGCCTATCACCTAAATAGAAAGTGGTGCCTGAAAATGACTTTTTCCGTCCAGTTGGAGCTAACAGCAACACGCAAAAAATCAAACATAATCCTCGCTCTGGATTTCCCCTTCGAAAAAGCTGAGCAACGCCGACAACTGCTTTCCACAGCGCAAAGAGTCCTAGGAGCAGCCTACCCATTTCTATGTGCCGTAAAAATCAACCACCATTTAACCCTCCCACTAGGCTTATTCGACGGGGTTCAAAGTCTTGTGCAGAAGGCTCATGACCTTGGGCTATTAGCCATTATGGACTGCAAGGTCAACGACATCGGTGCCACAAATCAAGTTATAGCGGAATACTACTATTCCGCTGGCTTTGATGCTTTAATTGCCAATCCCTTCATAGGCTGGGAAGAGGGGCTGAAGCCAATATTCGATGTTGCGGGCAGAACGCAACGCGGAGTAATCCTTCTCGTTTACATGAGCCACAAAGGCGCTCTGGAAGGCTACGGACAAACCGTAGTTGACGCTGAAACCGGCGAAAAAACACCTCAATACATCACATTTGCGAAAAAAGCTCTGCAATACAAGGCCGGCGGCGCCATTGTAGGCGCAACCTACCCTGAAAAGATAAGGGAAATACACCATATACTGAAAGAAAAAGTGCCCATCATTTCGCCCGGAATAGGCGCGCAGGGCGGAGAAGTCGAAGCAGCAATCAAAGCAGGCGCAAGGTATTTGATTGTCGGCAGAGCCGTCGCACAAGCAGCTGACCCAGCAGCAGCGGCAAAAGCTTTCAGAGACTCAGCCAAGCAAGCACTTTAAGCGAAGCGCCTATTTTCTCTGTTTCTCCCAGAGCTCTTTTTTCAGCAGATCTCTGACTGCTGATCTTATCGCTGAGCTTCTGCTCGGATACATATTCGCCCTAACCAACTCGTCTAGTCCTTCAAGATAAGCTTCAGGAAGCAGCACGGTTACAAGTTTCATGTCTCTCACCTCAACATATTATGCTTTAGTATATGCCTCAAATATAAAATTTGATC
The DNA here is from genome assembly GCA_029907545.1 of Candidatus Bathyarchaeota archaeon. Lineage (GTDB taxonomy): Archaea > Thermoproteota > Bathyarchaeia > Bathyarchaeales > Bathycorpusculaceae > JAGTQT01. The sequence goes on from JARYLR010000009.1 coordinate 22,201, forward strand.
CCGTAACCGGCTAACCTTTTTTAGAGGTCAACGTGCTCCTTTGTAACGCGAAGACTTTTCATGGTTTTCTGGAACGTCGTGTAAACGTCGTCAACATGCAGGGTCTGCCGTTTGATCCCTTCCTGAACCACGCCCGCGGCAACCATTGCTGTGCCTAGAATGTCGCTTATGGTGGGGTCTGGAAAAGCAATTAACGCCAAACCGACTTTTATCAACCACGGCTTTTTTCCCTTGCGCCAAAGCTTTCTCGCGGTCTCAGCCTCTCGGGCTGTACCTTTGAGGGCTTGCGCTAGTTCTGCATAGCTTTCACTTATCTCGTTCGCCGCATCGATCATGTCCTTTACTTCTTCAGTTTTCATCAGGCATGCACTGGCATTACTAAAGATGAGTTAAGGCAGCAAAAAAGCTTTAACGAAGCGAAACCACGTGGATGCATGTTTTTTCAAAGAGAAACTAGGTTAAATGTTTAAAAAGGATTGATAATCCGCCTCGACCGGCTTGCTGCTTTTTGCCGTTGTCAGTGAAAACCTTCCGCGCATAGAAAACGTATAAGTGCTTCTAGACAATTTTAGAATGCGGGTCAGCTTATGTTCCGTGTCAGAGTCAACAAAATTGAATCCATACGTGACCTTGACGGCAACCTTGGAAAGCGAATAGAACTCCTTGAAGACCGCGACATCCCACAGTTCGCTATCAGACCGCAAACAGAAGAAGCGAAAGTCGTTCAAGATGTAATGCAGGCGCTACAGCAGCAGTTTCCCATGTTTCCAGGAAGAGGGCAACTTGCTGTGCCGAAGATCATTCTTTTCCTCACCGAACAAGAGTATGAAAGCTTGGGCATACAGTTCGATGTTAATCAAGTCTACGATATAGTGCTGGAAAACCAAGTCATAAAGTTCAGGAAAACAGCATAACTTCGCGTCTCAAACTCTTAAGAGCCGTGTACTTCGGGTGAAAAGATAGGACAAACATCATCTTTCTCAAAGCTTCATAGACGTCATCAATGTTTGATCTCTCCTCGTTGTTGCAGTAAAGGGGAACAGGGTCTTCTTCACCGCTTTTGTAGTAGACGTATATTGATCTGAACTTTTTTCGGAAAGTCACCACGTCAACTTTCAGTTTCATCAGCTTCGCAACTTTCTCCGCGGCTAAGCTTACTGGTTTTAGCCTTTTTTCTCGGGAAGCAAAACTTGAGACATAAATCAGCAGTTTTCCATTCGAATCACCTAGCACACTAAACACCATTAACGGCTAGTTTTCAAGCATTAAAAAGGGCAGTGATGAACCGGATTCTACGGCACTTGGAGAGAGATAGGTTAAAATGAAGAACGAGTGTTCAGTGAAAAACATGAAAGTCCGCGTCCACGTGCTTGTAAGCGGCAGAGTGCAAGGAGTATTCTATCGCTCAGAAGCAAGCAAAGAAGCCAGAAAACTTGGAGTGACTGGCTGGATCCGCAATCTGCCTGACGGTAGGGTTGAAGCCGTTTTTGAGGGAGAAGAAGAAAACGTGAAAGCGCTTGTGGCTTTCTGCAGACGCGGACCTGCGGGCGCCAGAGTTGACAGAGTCGAAGTTAAGAATGGATCTTACGCTGGGGAGTTCAGAAGTTTTGAAATAAGATACTAAACCTTCACAGCAGCTAGTTGACGTGTCCTTTTGCAAGTCACGTAGCTTTCTTTGGAATTTTGAAATGTGATGCTTTCCCAGCGCTGATGTATTCCCCACCTATTCCGCGTACGGTCGAAGCGATTTTCGCAAAGTTCTCTGAACCTAAGAACTGCCTAGGCTTGACTATTACGCAGTCATCTCTTTCCTCAAAGCTAAGCAGGCTCTCCAGCTCCTCTGGAAACATCATCTTGATGTCTTCTATGGCCTTGGACTTTTCTTGTCCTTGTGGCGCGGCAAGTGAAGGCGGCACAGCCGCTGCTATGGGCTTCGTGAACTGGGAAACTGTCAGTGATTTCAGTGAGCCTGAAACCTGTCGCAGATCCTCCATTATCCCTGTTAAGATGACAACGAGTTCGTCAACCTTCTTAGTCAGCAGCTCAATTCTTTCTCTTTCTTCCTCCATTGTTCTCAGCCTTCCATACTAGTAATGCTTGATGCATTTATTAATGATTTCCACCTCATTCAGATGCAGGCGCAGGAGGTGGCAGGGATGGTTGAGGTTGACGGAAGCCAAAAAAGCGGAAGCGGGACAATTCTGCGGCTGTCAATCGCTCTTGCCGCCATCTCGGGCAAGCTGCTGCACATCTACAATATACGGCAAAATCGTCCGCAGCCCGGGCTGAAGCCTCAGCATCTTGAAGCTGTTTTGACTGCGGCTAAGCTTTGTGATGCCGAGTTGAGAGGGGTGCATCTTAATTCAAGAGAACTGTGGTTTGCGCCTAAAGGTGTCAGAGACGGAAGATTTGAGGCGGAAATCGGTACTGCTGGAAGTATTTCCATGCTTTTGGTGACGGTTCTGCCAATCTGCGTTTTCGCTGAGGAGACGGTTCGGCTGCACGTTGCGAATGGCGGCACGGATGTCCCTCACTCGCCCACGATTAACTATCTTAGGTTCGTGTTCTTGCCCTTGCTGGAGCGCATGGGCGTGCATTCAGAGCTTATCGTTAGAAAATATGGGTACTATCCCAAGGGCATGGGAGAAGTGGATCTTATGGTTGAGCCATGCAAGCATTTGAAACCATTGCGATTTGAGGCATTTGGCAACATTAAAGACGTTAAAGGGGTTTCAGTTTGTACGTTCCTTGCTGACAGGAAAGTGGCGGAACGCCAGGCAAAAGCCGCAAGTTCTTATCTGAAGGAGAAGGGATGCTCAGTCACCATTCAGGTTGTAAATGACAGTTCAAACTCGTTTCAGAAAGGCAGCTCAATCATTCTCTGGGCTGAGACTGACACGGGCGCTGTTGTAGGTGCGGACTCTATCGGCGAGCTGGGGAAACCAAGTGAAACTGTGGGAAGAGAGGCAGCTGAAAAATTGTGGAGAGAGATCTCTGCGAAGCCTACGGTTGACGTGCACATGGCTGACCTGCTGATCCCCTATGCGGCGTTGGCTCAAGGAGGCTCCGTGTATTCAACGCGTGTGCTTTCTGAGCACCTTCTTACGAACATTTGGCTTGCAGAAACACTTCTTGACGTGAAGTTCGATGTTAGAAAGATGGGCAACGTTTACTTGGTTGAAAAACGTGGCTGACAGCGAAGGCTAGACAGTCTTAGACTTAAGCCATCTCCTTTTTCCTGAAGACCCACATACTCAAAGCCAGCGTAGCCACAGAATATGATGCCAACACCGCAAAATCAATCGGGAACTTTGGATAGAAGCTATAGATTTTTATCGGGCTACCTGGGAATTCCTGAACAATATCTTGTTGTGGATTTATGACTTGTATTATGCTTCCAAAGGGGTAGTCTGGCATGAACCATGGCTCAGTTCCAGTTAATGCGATAACTTGTCTTAGCGTTGAAAGTATCAGGAGGAACATGAAGAAGGACAGCAGTGTTGCGCCCATACTGCCTCTGATCAGGGAGCTGAAAAGAAAAGTAAAGCCTAGAACCACGCATATTGCTAGAACTGCATAAGCGAAGGAAGCGGCGATTTCCAGCGGAACGAAGCCGTAGATGCCTAGTAACCCGCCAACTCCTATAGCATAGTAGAACCCTATTGCCAACAGCGCGGAAAACAAAGCAGCAGCGAACTTGCCAAGCATCAATAACAGCCGACTTATCGGGTTTGGAAAGATAACGTAGCCTGTTCTAAGTTCAAACTCTGATGCGATAGCGTCTCCGGCGAAAAAAGTGCCCACAATGATCACTAGAAAGCTTGTGAAGCTGAAAAAGCCAGACGCCCAAACCGTGGCTTGAGTTGGAAAGCCCAGGTTATAGATCACAGGCACAAAAAGCTGAAGTGCCCCAATCAAAGCGGCAATGATGAGCACGGCATATATGCGCTTTCTCCTCAGATGTTTCAAAAGCTCATATCTGACGACTATGCCGATCTGCCTGAAACTGCTTAGTTCCTCAGCTTTCTGCATCTCTAGTTGCCCTCCTTGATGAGTTGAAGGTAAATCTCTTCCAGCGCTTCCAAAGAAGGCTTGAAAGACACAACAGGAACCTCTAGATCCTTGACAAGTGACGTCAACAACCGCGCTTGCTCGGTCTCATTTCCATCGAAACTTACTGTCAGACATTTCTCTTCGGCTGTTACTGCCTTCACGTGATCAAGTTTCTCAAGCTTAGCAAGCTTACCTTGCGCAATAGGCTGGAGAAGCTGAACGTGAATTTTGTTTGCTCGGAAAAAGTTTTCCAGCTTTTCCAAGCGGTCATATGCAAGGAGTTTTCCCTTGTTGATCAACGCAACGCTGTCAGCTACTTCCTGAATCTCACGCAACATGTGCGACGCCAGAAAAACTGTCTTGCCTTCCTTTACTGCCGCCTTTATTATTTCTCTGATCTCGTACATTCCACGAGGATCCAGACCTAAGGACGGCTCGTCCAGTATCATCACAGGAGGATCATGCAGCAACGCTTGAGCTATGCCGAGTCTCTGTTTCATTCCCCGCGAGAACTTGCCGATCCGCGTGCCCGCCCACTCCGAAAGCTTCACAATCTCAAGCACTTTGTCAATTCTTGCTTTCAAATCTGCTTCTCCGATGCCACGAAGCCTGCCGAGGTAACTTAACATTTCAAGAGGAGTCAGATAAGAATAGAACTCCGGAGTTTCCACCATGGCACCAACATTTCGCAAAGCTTTTGCAGGCTCTTTAACAGCATCGTGACCGTTAACGTAGGCTTCTCCTTTCGTGGGCTGAATTAGGTTACACAGAATTTTTATCGTTGTTGTTTTTCCAGCACCGTTCGGACCAAGAAACCCGACGCAACGTCCCTTTTCAATTTTCAGGTCTAGCTCGTTTAAAGCCAGAATATTTCCGTAGTATTTGGTTAATCCTTTGGTGACAATTGCCTCCAAACAGCAAGACCCCGCGTTTTATCGACTTGTATTAACCATGGTTCTGGTTAAGTGTTGCGGTTTATGAAAACACGGAAAATACAAATGCTTGCGACACACTCCATATACTCTTTGATCAGAGTGAAAGATACAAATGAGCAATATCGCCCGTAAAAAGATCATCCGAGACTACTATTCACAAAGAGCCAAAGACTATGACCGACAGAAACAAAGAACGTGGAAATCAAGCTCTGGTTTTGGAATCGACGTTACTCGCCAACTACTTCGCGCATTAAGAGGGCACACTGGCAAACGTGTGTTAGAGGTTGGCGTTGGCAGTGGCAGAAATGCATTACCAATCATGGAGGAAATTAAGCCTTGGCTCGTTGGAGTAGACTTGTCAAAAGAAATGCTGAAAGTGGCAAAAACAAAAACGGCCAATTTTGCAGAGAGCATTGATCTTGTTTTAGGAGACGCTGACCACTTGCCCTTTGCGGACAATGCCTTTGATGCCGCAGTTATCATGAGCACGATGCATTATTTCGGTTCCCCACCCCACGTCTTGAGGAAGCTTCAGAAAACGTTAAGAAGAAAAGGGGTTCTCGTGTACGGTGACGTGTCAGAACACAAATCAGACGATAACGAGTTTCTGGAAACACTTGAGAAAACACTTTCAAAAGCGCACGTGGGATACTACAAGCCCTCTGAAATGAGAAAACTACTTGAAACAAGCGGATTCAACGTTTCTAAGTCAAGAACTCTTGCATACAGAAAATCCTATCAAGCGCTTATCGAGGACAAGGGATGTTATTTTGGCGTTAAACCTGAAGCGTTCTACGCGCTAGTCCAAGAAACCGACATCTCCACCAGAAAGCACTACGCTTTAACCAGCGCTGAGCTAACATTGTATTACACAATAATCGTCGCAGCCAAAAGTAACAATGTTCCGGAGTGAGGAAATGACAAGAAACTCAATATGCATCAAAGTCCCAAAACAGCATGCTGAACAAGCTCTGGCAATGGCTCATAAGCTAAATCTGCTTAACAAGGGGCTTCAGATCAATAGAGATGAAAACTTCGTCTACATCCCCCTATGTCACAAACCAACCAAAACCGAACTAGAGAAAACCAAAGAGCTATCATCAGCAATCGAGCTTTCAACTCGTCTTTTCCTTGAAAAAAAGAAAAACATTTCTTACACCGAGTTGCTTGAAAAAAAGTTGCCTCCTCACTTGCTGGCAAGCCTACCCCGCGCCATGGACATTATCTGTGACATATGCATAGTTGAAATCCCGCCGGAACTCGACGCTTATCGCCAAGAAATAGGCACAGTGATCTTGAAGACCAACAGAAATGTGCGTACCGTGCTTGCGAAGGCAAGCGCCGTAACTGGCATGTACCGCCTAAGAAAATTTGCTGTCATTGCTGGAGAGCCAAAAACCGAGACCGTCCACAAGGAATACACATGCAAATTCCACGTAGATGTTTCCAAAGCCTACTTTTCGCCAAGGCTTTCAGCTGAACACAGCAGAATTGCACATCTTGTTAAAGAAGGCGAAACCGTTCTGGACATGTTCGCAGGCATCGGCCCCTTTGCAGTACAGATCGCAAAAAAACATGAAAACGTGAAGGTTTACGCAGTAGACGCTAACCCTGATGCAGTTGAATTCCTGAAAAGGAACGCTAGGCTTAACAGAGTCGAAGAAAAAATAACCGTTTTCCTCGGAGACTCCAGAAAAGTAATCAAAGAGAAACTGGTGGGCGTAGCTGACAGGGTGATTATGAATCTGCCCGAGAAGTCGCTAGAGTATGTTGACGTGGCATGCCAAGCACTTCGTTCTGCTGGCGGCGTAATACATTTTTACAGTTTCATAAAACGCGGCAATACACTCAGAGATGCAGAGGTCTGCTTGGCAGAAACCGTAGCGTACGCTGGGCGAAAAGTTGAAAAAGTTCTGTTCTCGAGATTTGTCCGCGAAACTGCGCCTCACCAGTGGCAAGCAGTGACTGACGCAAAAATAGTCTAAAACACCACCGTCAGCTTGATGCTCACTTCTTGGTTTGGATCCGATAACTTTTCAACAAGCTTCCTAGAAAAGTCACAAGCTGCTTTATCTGCCTGAACAGCTAACGTTCGGTCACAAACGTATCTGCTTTTTCTCACCACCATGTCCGTAGGATGAGTCAAGACAAGGTCACGGCTTCCCAAAGCGTTCACCGTCTCTATGATCCCGTTTGCCTCGATCTGGATGGTTAACTTGGCCTTTTCACTGCGTAAAGCGTTTTTAAACTGCCAACTGAGGTCGTTTAAGGCTTTGTTGGCTGAAACAGCAATGATACACGTGCCTCTTTTGGAGAGGTATGATTCCTTCGTGACTTCAAAAGTTGTCTCATGCGTCGCCAGAATGTTCTCGTTGCCGCGGGCAAGAACTGTCTCGCGTCTCTGCACATTGTCACGCTTCCGCATTCCACATTTTTCTTGAAACAACAGCGCCACATAGTGCTCTATAAACTATTCTAGGATCTCAATTGAGTCAACTTTGCCGTCGCCATCCATGTCAAAGCCCTGTATAACCCGCGCAAAAATAGAATCGCCATCATATTCCTTCAACGTCTTTTTCCAAAAGTTCGTCAAAGCCAAAACACACGCTTTGGTTCCCACAGCCTTGTTTCCCGCTAAGACAATGACTCGTTTCTCACTGTTCCATGGATTAACAATCTTTGCAACCAACCCCACCGCATCTGCCGTGAACACGCGTGAACTCTTCTTAGAAAACAAGCCGCCGAAAAGGTAGCCTTGATCCGAGGGCTGCATGTTGAACCGTATGGGAAGAAACTCGTTAACTTCCTGCGTCAACAGGTTCGTGCCTGGTCCTCCGACGAGGATAAGGTTGTTTTTCTCCTCTTTCTCTGCTTTGACGTCAACATCAAGTTTTATGGCAAATTCGTCGGGCATTTTAGAGAACTGCCCTAGGAAAAACGTGAGGTACGCCGCGTAATGTCCGTCTCTAGCGCTTGTCTTGAACGGCCCATGCGGTGTAGGGCTTCCAACAACAATTTTGCCTTCAAACACGCTGTCTTCGAAAAGGAATTCCTTGAAAAATTTCTGAATCCTTTTGTCAATGCTTAGGACTGAAACAGTTTGCATTGTCCTATATTGCAAAGGAAGTTCAATTCCAAAAGCTTCCGACACGGGCTTGTAGTACCTAGCTGTCGCACCCTTTTTTATCTCTTCGCGGCTTACAGTTATGGCTCCTGCCTTTGCAAGCTTTCGTATATGGTAGTAGACTTTTTGTTCGTGAACACCCAGCTTTTTGGCGACTTCCAGCGGGTACATTTCCTTTTCAGAAAGCATGACTAGAATCTTCCAGCTTAACTTGTTAAGCATCATTTTAAGTTTCTGCGGTTCTTTGATCACCGCGATTTCCTTGACTAGGTGTGTTTTGTCTTCTTGATGGAGCAACAGTTTTTTGTCCATTTTTCTTCGAGCGTGCATAGAGTTCTGATCCATTATAAAAATCTTTGTTATGGTTTGGGTTCGCAACTCATAAATCTCAAACACCAGTATGCTTCATCAGCGAAAGGATAACAAATGATCGGCTGCTACGCAACAGGCATATTTCCACGCCCAGAAGAACTCATCAAGACTACCCAAAGATACGTCCGCGAGAAAATTGAAGCAGCGAAACTTGAAGAAGCTTTTGAAAGGGCGACCGCTGAAATCGTGGATGCACAAGTTCACGCAGGCTTCGCGTATGTTTCCGATGGCATGATGAAGTGGCAAGATCTGCTGAGGCCTTTCACTGAGAATCTAGAAGGAGTTAGAAGCGGTGGCTTGACGCGGTGGTTCAGCAACAACACTTTTTACAGAAAACCAGTCATAATTGGTGAATTACGCCGAACGAAATGTGTGACCGAGAAAATAACGTTGGCTCAGCTTTTGCCGAAGAATTTGCCTTGGAAAGCTATTCTGCCCGCCCCATACACGTTGGCTCAGCTTTCAGAAAACCTCTATTACAAAGACAAGTCAGAGTTGCTCTTCAGCTATGCCAAAATGCTGAGAGAAGAAATAAGAGACCTCGCTAGACTTGGGTTCAAGTATTTCCAGCTAAGCGATCCAGCACTAGTCTGCAGACTAGACAACCAGCCAATTACGGCAGATGAGATGAACCTGATAGCTGAGGCGTTAAAGGTAGTGGTCAAAGGGATTTCTGCAAAGACCTGCCTGCAAACGTTTCATGGCGACTTCTCTCAGATCATGCCCGCGGCACTTGATTTTCCAGTTAACCATTTAGGAGTCGACCTCTATGAAACCAAATTTGACGCAGTTAAGGAATATAGCTTCACTAAGGGCGTTGCGTTGGGCTTGGTGGATGCTCGTAGTTCACTTATCGAGAGCTCAAAAGAGTTAGTCAACATCGCCAAGAGAGTCTTCGAATTTACATGTGCCTCGGGAAAAGACGAATGTTTCATTTGCCCGAACTGTGATCTAGAATATGTGCCTTGGAAGAGAGCGAAGAAGAAAATGGCGGTTCTCCGCCGCGTTGCAGAGCGCTTGAGAGAGGATTTGCGTGAATAAGCTTTTTCCCACTCAAGAAATAGGAAGCCTATCTAAGCCTGCGTGGAGAGTCAAAGGCTGCAGAGGCTTGAGTCTGACAAAAAGGGAAATTAAGGAAGCTTTAGAGTGGGGCAGAAAGCTCGGCATAGAGAATTTGGACAAGCTGGCAAAACTGCTAAGCGAAAAAGACTCCATCCACAAACGCCAGGTGGTTCTCGAATGGTCTGCGCGATACGCGATCAAGCTTCTAGAGTTCGCGGGGCTGGACATAGTTTTCGACGGCGAGCAGTGGCGGTCAGAAATGTATGAGCATGTCGCCAGAAGCGTGAGAGGCTTCAGCTTTCTCGGAATGGTAAAATCCTTTGATTTCAGATACTACAACAAGGCCGTCTGCGTAGGCAAGCCCCGTCACGTACAAGACATCTATTTGGAGGAGTTTCTTTTCACAAGGAAAAACACGGATAAAATCGTCAAAATTCCTTTTACAGGGCCATACACGCTTGCTTGCTGGACATTTAATGAATACTATGAGAGAGAACAAGCTAAGAAAACCGGCAATCTTAAGCAGAGAAAGTTGGAGGCGAAGCAAGCATTCCTCCTTGACCTCGTTAAAAATGTTGTACGGCCAGAAATTCGAAAGCTCATAGACGCGGGTGCGCGGTGGATTCAAATCGACGAGCCTGCTGCTACCACTTTTCAAAGCGACGAAGAGATGACGCTTTTTGTTGACTCTTTCAATGAGACTGTGAAGGGCTTTAATTCCATTTTCAGCCTGCATAACTGCTACAGTAACTACAAAATTCTGGCAAAATATGCTGGCAAACTGCGGAACTGCAATCAACTGGCGCTTGAGTTTGCGAATCGCGATGATGGGCAGATTGGCAGACGCGAAAGAAGTGGTTACTGCGATCTGCAGCTCTTTGAAAAATATGGATTTCGAGGGAACTATGGGGTAGGCGTTATAGACGTTCATACCGATCTCGTGGAGTCACCAAAGCTTGTAAGAGAGAGAATACTGTATGCTGCAAAAATGGTCGGCGATCCAAGCAGAATATACGTCAGTACCGATTGCGGTCTAAGAACGAAGACGTGGAAAACGAGCTATGAGAAATTGCGGAACATGGTGTTGGGAGCAGAAATGGCTCGGCGGCGTGTGAGCATGTAACATTTACAAAATTTTTGTTAAAGCTTCCCCAGAACTCGCAGTGATTTTCCAACAAAAGCGGCTCCGACCATGGAAAACTCTTCCAAAAATCTTTTACAAGTGGAAATTTTCTCTCAAAAAACGCTTATTAGCCGCAAAGAAGCTTGAATACGGCTCACCAGAGCTTAAGCCAGAAAAACGGGGACAAAAATGTGTGGCATATTCGGATGTATATTGAAAGATCAAAACGCGGCACCAGTTATACATGCAGCATTAAAAAGACTTGAGTACCGAGGATACGACTCAGTAGGGGAAGCCACGGTACATGATGGTAAACTCTACATAAAGAAAGACCAAGGCAAAATAGATGAAGTTCACTTGACGCGAAACTTAGATGACTTGCCTGGAAATCTGGGCATTGGGCATACAAGGTGGGCTACCCATGGGGCGCCCTTAGAAGTCAACGCGCATCCTCATTCTGATTGTAGCGGACAAATGGCAGTTGCCCATAATGGTATAGTTGAGAATTTTGCTGAATTAAAAGCTGAGCTGGAAAACCGTGGACACGTTTTTAGATCAAAAACAGACACTGAAGTCATAGTTCATCTCGTGGAAGACGCGCTTAAAAACAGCCCTGCGCTGAGCCTTACAGAGGCGGTTCTGGAAAGCGCAAGAAGACTTGACGGCTCATATGCTATTGCCGTTATTTCCGCAAAGGAGCCAGACAAGATAGTATGTGCAAGAAAAGAAAGCCCTCTTGTAGTCGGAATAGGCGAAAACGCGATTTTCTGTGCATCTGATATTCCGGCATTTCTGCCTCTAACAAATAAGGCAGTAATCATAGACGATGGCGAGCTTGTCACCCTTTCCTTGAAAGGCTGGGAAATCAGAAAAATCGCAGATAGCGCCCCTGTTACAAGGGAGATAAAGGTAATTGACTGGGCTCCAGAAATGGCTGTGAAACAGGGGTACCAGCACTTTATGCTGAAAGAGATTCACGAGCAGCCAACCTGTTTACGTAACACTTTGAGGCTGCAGGAACATTATCTTGACTTGATGTCAACGTTCCTTGACCGCGCCCGCGAAGTCTTTCTTATAGCATGCGGAACATCTTACCACGCCTGTTTGGGTGCGTCCTACATGTTTTCCAAGCTGGCGTTTCTTGCAACTTATCCTGTTATCGCTTCGGAATTCATTGAGCAGCATGGAAAATCAGTAAGTGTTGACAGTGCCATCCTTGCCGTAAGCCAATCAGGCGAAACAGCAGACACCCTAGCGTCCGTGAATGCAGCGAGACAGAGAGCCGCAACAATCCTTGGATTAACCAATGTCATAGGCTCAACGCTAACGCGTGTCTCAAGAGTTTACATCGGTCAGCAGTCAGGTCCAGAAATAGGAGTGGCAGCAACCAAGACATTTACTTCCCAGCTTTCCGTGCTAGCCGAACTTGCTTTGAGACTGGCAAAGAAAAGAGGCAAAGTTTCACAGGACGAGATGGATTACCTGGCTGATAAACTGAAAAAGCTTCCCGACATAGTAGAAACCATAATTCGAACCCAAGAAGCAAAAATACGCGAGCTGGCAAAGAAATACAAAGACGCCAAAACCTTCTTCTTCCTAGGAAGAGGAATAAGCACAGCCACAGCCTATGAAGGCAGACTCAAGCTTATGGAAATCGCCTACGTCCCAGCCATCGCTTTCCCTGCAGGCGAAAGCAAACACGGCCCAATAAGCCTAGTAGAGCAAGGCTTCCCAGTGATTTTTATCTGTCCAAAGGATGAGACGCATAAGACCTTGATTGGCAACATTATGGAAATGAAGGCGAGAGGCGCATCAATCATCACGATTGTTGAAGAGGATGATGAAGAAGTGAAAAGGCTGTCTGATGATTACGTTGAGATACCTAAAGGGGTTCCCGACGTGTTGTCGCCGATACCCTTCGTTATTCCATTGCAGCTGTTTGCATACTACATGGCGGTTGAAAGGGGACATAATCCTGACATGCCGAGAAATCTGGCGAAATCCGTCACAGTGAAATAGTGGCTTACTTTTATCTTTCATCTTTCTTCTGAATGCAGATACGTTAAAAGTGTGCAGCACACCAAATACTACTTGGTGCCCGAAAGGTGGAAAACAGCAACTGGGAAAGGCTCATTCAAAATCTCACCAAGGAAGGCATCCTCCGCACTCCCAAAGTCACTAAAGCCATGCTAGCAGTACCTCGCAAAGCATTCCTTCCAGAAAGCATGCAACAGTATAGCGCTGTAGACACGCCACTTCCAGTAGGATACGGGCAAACGATCTCCGCACCTCACATGGTTTCAATAATGAACGAAGCCTTAATGCTTGAAACGGGCCACAAAGTCCTTGAGGTCGGCGCGGGATCGGGATGGCATGCCGCGACCGTGGCAGAAATAATCGCGCCCAGCAGCGCCCCGAGAACGGAACATGGTCACGTTTACACTGTGGAGATAGTTCAAGAGCTCGCCGAGTTTGCAAGAAGAAACATCATGAAAGCAGGATACGGCGACCGCGTCACCATAATCTGCGGAGACGGATCGCTTGGACACCCTGAAAAGGCACCGTTCGACAGGGTTTTTGTAACGGCTGCTGCTCCAGAAATACCTAAGCCACTGATTGACCAACTTAAGCCTGGCGGAATAATGCTGGTTCCCGTGGGAAACGTTTCTCTGTTCCAGAATCTTTTGAGACTTACAAAGGGATCGGATGGAAAGGTCAAAGAAGAGAATCTTGGCGGAGTGGCGTTTGTTCCCTTGACGGGCCGCTATGGCCAAGACGTCTGAGCCATTACTCTTTTACTGAATTCCAAGTTTTTCTCGGTATGCGTCTAGGTCTAGCCACCCATGCCCGCTTATGTTCATGCAGATTACTTTTTCTACTCCTGCCTTCTCAGCTTTCAATGCCTCGTCGATTCCGGCACGGACTGCGTAGCTGGACTCTGGTGCAGGCAGCCATCCCTCAGTTTGAACAAATATTCTTGCGGCCTCAAAGATTGCCTTTTCATCCGGAGGATACGTGACCGCTTTGACAATGTTGTTTTTTCTCAGCAGGCTTATGATTGGTCCTGCAGCGTGGTAGCGCAGGCCATCCGCCTTTATAGGGGTCATCTCTACTTTATGTCCCAAAGTGTACATCTTTAACAGGGGTGTATGCTCTCCTACATCGCCAAAGTCATATCGATATTCTCCCTTCACCAAGTTGGGTGCTGCTTGAGACTGCGAAGCTAGAAACTCGCATTCCCGCTTACCCTTGAGAACTTCGCCGATGAAGGGCAGAGCGATGCCGCCGAAGTTGGATCCCCCACCTAAGCATCCAACAATCAAGTCCGGCTTATCATCAATCATTTCAAACTGCTTGATAGTTTCCAACCCTATAACCGACTGATGCATCATGACATGGTTAAGAACCGAACCTAGGCAGTAGACGCTGTTGGCATGGGTTTCAGTGTACTCCAGTCCCTCTGAGATCGCGATGCCAAGTGAGCCGGGGCTGTTAGGATTTTTGGAAAGGGTATCTCTGCCCGTCTTTGTTTCTTTGCTTGGTGAAGAATATACTTTGGCGCCTAGGAGCTTCATCATGATTCTTCTATCTGTTTTCCAGTCAAATACTGACTTAACCCAGAAAACTACGCATTCAAGCTTCAACAAGCTAGCCGCGTAGGCCAGCGCTGTCCCCCATTGGCCTGCACCTGTCTCCGTGCTTAGAGTAGTTTTTCCCTCTTTAGCAGCGTAATATGCTTGTGCGATTGCGGTGTTTGTTTTGTGTGATCCAGTAGGGGATAGGTCTTCACGTTTGTAGTAGAGCCTCACTTTCTTCAGTCCAAGGCTTTTTTCTAGACGTTTGGCGCGGTAGAGCGGTCTGGGTCTGCCCATGTGAATGTATAATTCACGGATTTCTTCGGGGATTGTGACCCATCTTTGATCTGACATTTCTTGTCCCAAACATTCTTTAATCATGGCCCTAGATAGAAACTCCATTCTCGACGGTCCAGTTTCAGGCTCTTTCGGTGGAGGTAGCGGCTCCGGCAGGTCAGGTATAATGTTGTACCATTTTGTTGGAAACTCGTCTATTGAGAGAGTGATTTGATCCTTCTCCATAATCATTCACCGTTTTTGAGTTCCGATAGTATGACATGCTCCAGATTAAAGATTTACTGTAGGAAATAAGTAGATTAACCGAACCATCTTTCCAGCGTAGTCTTGCCTTTTGCTTTAGTTAATTCAATCTGCATCTTTTCCACAGCTTTCCTGACACGATCTTCGGAGAAGTCTCTTTCTCTGCAGATGAAGTTCACTATACCTTCAACGTCGGGGTCTTTCCACTCAATTCTATAGTCCTCCCTTACTTTTGGCTTCAGGAAGATCTCCCTGATTCTCGGTAGTTCAGCCGGAAACTCCGCGTTTTTCAGATACGGCAAAGCGTTCTCTATGTTTCCATGCTCCTTAATCAGTTTCAAGGCAGTTTTCGGTCCTAGCCCCTCCACACCGTCTGGATTGAAGTCTGTTCCAATTAGTATACCTACGTCAATCAACTGCTCATGAGTTATTCCACATTCCGTTAAAACTTGCTCCAGCTCCACCATTTCCGGTACTACGTCAATGTAGATGTTCTTGCTTGGAAGCTTTCTTCGTCCAGAAATTGTCACGTTCCTCACAAGTCTAGGCGCTCCGAAAAGCAAGCAATCATAATCTTGACTTGCACAGTAATCAGCGTCTCCACGTTTACTAAGGTATGCTGCTTGAGCCTCGCCTTCGCTTGGAGCCTGAATCCATGGGATTCCCATGAGATCGAGGAGTTTCTTGCTGTCTTCAGCCATATAGTCTTTCAAATGCGATGTGGCTTGAGCGTACATGCGGGCGTCTTCCATTTTTCCCTCTCGCAGCGCTTGCTCGTACCTAACTAGCGCTTCTTTCTTGACTTTCATGCGTCTCTTGATTTCAACTTCCTTAAGAGCGGGAGGCGTTCCGTCAAAGACATAAATGGGTTTTATTCCCATTTCCACAAGGTTGCTAGTCCTATAGAGCAGACCGCTTAGGTGGCTTGTTACTCTGCCTGAACTATCCATCAAGGGCGTGCCATCTGGCTGTCGAATTATGGCGAGAAACTGGTACAGCGCATTGTATGCGTCTATGGCTATGGATTTTCCTCCAAGATCTTCAAGTTTTATGATTGTTCTTGGAACGAGGTCGCGGAGATTTACGCCCAAAAATGTCCCAGTCACATATTGTCATGCAGGTCAAATAATAAGGTTGCGAGCTGCGAAACATAGAAGATATAAATGAGTCTTGCAACTACACAACTATCGTTGTCAAGGAAGAACCAAACATGTCGGACAAAGCAACAACAATAACCTTGGTCACATGCACAAGCTGCGGTAAACCAATACCACCGGCAGCGGAAGCAACAAAATTTCTTTGCCCAAACTGTGGAGAAATACAGATAAAACGCTGTGGAAAATGCCGAAAATTCGGAAGACCCTACAAGTGTCCAAAATGCGGCTTCGTTGGACCCTGAACATGAATTGAGGTGGCTTATATGGGAAGCGTCGTGATCACCTACAAAATATTTCCAGAAGACGTGACAGTTGATTTTGAAGAGCTTAAGAAGAAAATTGAGGGAAACATACCGAGCTTTGCTTCAGTGACAGGATATGGCGAGGAACCTATCGCCTTCGGTCTAAAAGCCCTGTTGGCACAGATCAGGTTTCCGGAAGATCAGACTGGGTTGCTTGAAGAGTTGGAGAAAAAACTGGAGAAGATAAGTGGCGTAAGCCAAGTTCAAACAGCCATGGTGCGTAGAACGAGCAGATAGAATGCTTTCATGATCATCCAGTGCCAAGGAGCGGCGTAAGTTTCGAACTGAATGAGAATGCCTTGAATTGAGATCCTGATGATACGGATCGAAGTTATGTTTGTGATTATTGTGGATGATGATTGATCATAGTGAAAGGATTTATAGGGGAAGAACTCTTGTTTCGAACTGAATCATGTCTTAATTTGGGAAGTGTTTCAGTTGAGCGGTAATGAAGTGCAACTTCGCGTCGGAGACGCAAGGCAGAGAGATGTCGGCAGAGGGATAGCTCGTCTGGATCAGAAAACTATGCAGAGATTAGGAATCTCAGCAGGCGACGTAATAGAAATTACGGGTAAACGGTCAACCTCTGCCATCGCGTGGCCAGCCTACAGTGAGGATCAGAACCGTGACCTGTTGCGAATAGATGGTTTTACACGGAAGAACGCAGGAGTCGCCATAAACGAATATGTTGTTGTGCGTCCAGCAAAAGTGAAAACTGCTCTGGCTCTGACGCTGGCGCCGGTTGACATGAGACTGAACGTGGATGAAGATTTCACGAACTTTGTGAAAAATCGGCTTATGGAAAGAACGCTTGTAGAAGGCGACACAACACTTGTCATGATGCTGGGGCACGCCATACCCTTTATGGTTACAAAAACCCGCCCGCACGGCATCATTAAAGTTACAACTGAAACCAGACTTACAATTTTGAACGAGCCTGCACCTGAAGGCAAAGGCTTGCCGCGCACCACCTATGAGGATATTGGCGGGCTCCATGAAGAAATCCAAAGAGTAAGAGAAATGGTCGAGCTTCCGCTCCGTCACCCAGAGCTCTTCCAGCGGCTTGGCATAGATCCTCCGAAAGGAGTACTGCTTCACGGTCCGCCTGGATGCGGCAAAACCTTGCTAGCAAGAGCGGTTGCAAATGAGTCGGAAGCCAATTTCTTCTCCATAAACGGACCCGAGATCATGAGCAAGTTCTACGGTGAATCAGAAGCTAGACTTAGAGAGATATTCCAGCAAGCCCAGCAAAACGCTCCAAGCATAATATTCATTGACGAGCTTGACGCGATAGCTCCTAAACGAGAGGAAGTAACAGGCGAAGTTGAAAGACGCGTAGTTGCCCAGCTTCTGGCGCTAATGGACGGATTATCGGGAAGAGGAAACGTCATAGTCATAGGCGCCACAAACAGGCCAAGCGCCCTAGATCCGGCACTCCGCAGACCGGGAAGATTTGACAGAGAAATCGAGATCGCTGTACCAGATAAGCAGGGAAGATATGAGATCCTGCAGATCCACACTCGCGGCATGCCGCTTGCTGAGGATGTCGACCTCAAGAAGCTTTCCGACATGACCCACGGATACACAGGCGCGGACTTGTCTTCTCTCAGCCGAGAGACAGCTATGAAAGCCTTGCGAAGGTATCTGCCTCAGATAAACCTTGAGGAAGAACGTATTCCGCCAAGCGTGCTGGAAAAAATGGAAGTCACGATGGAAGACTTTGTGAACGCTTACAAGGAGATAACGCCTACCGCCATGCGGGAAGTCTACATCGAGGTTCCGACGGTGCATTGGGACGACATAGGGGGGCTGGAAGAGGTTAAACAGGAGCTTAAAGAAGCCGTTGAATGGCCTTTAAAGAACCCCGAGATTTTCAAGCGACTCGGAGTAAAACCGCCGAAAGGTATACTGCTTTATGGTCCGCCTGGTTGCGGCAAGACTTTGCTGGCGCGTGCTGTTGCAACCGAGAGCGAAGCCAACTTCATAACGATCAAGGGTCCCGAGGTCTTCTCTAAATGGGTTGGCGAGTCCGAGAAGGCCATAAGAGAAGTCTTCAGGAAAGCGCGCATGGCATCTCCTGCCGTCGTGTTCTTCGATGAAATCGACTCTCTTGTTCCCCGTAGAGGCTTAGGCTTTTCGGACAGCGGCGTCTCTGAGCGAGTCATAAGTCAGCTTCTAACCGAGATGGATGGGATTGTGACCTTGGAAGATGTCGTTATAGTTGCCGCTACAAACAGACCCGACATGGTGGATCCAGCAGTTCTTCGACCTGGAAGATTCGACAGGCTTATCTATGTGCCGGAGCCAGATGAGAAAAGCAAGATAGCGATATTCAAGATCTACACAAAGAAGATGCCTTTAGCCAAAGACGTCGATATCGCCGCTCTAGCTGCTTCTGCGAAGAACTATTCAGGCGCTGACATTGACGCGCTCTGCAGAGAAGCGGCCATGAATGCTCTGCGCAGAGATCCCAATACCGCTGAAATTACGCTTAAAGATTTTCAGGAAGCAATGAAAAAGAGCGGGCCCTCTATTACTCCGGACATGGAAAAGTGGTATAAGAGTTTCATGCAGCAGGCGCGTCAAGTGCAGAAGCCTGCAACGCCTGTTTACTAGGAGCATGTAATGATGCCTGTGCCTACTAAAACTTGGAAGACGCATCCTGCCTACTTTGTGCTTTTCGAGGTTTTGCAGAAGAAGAAAGGCGCGATGGCAGATACGGAGCTGTTTGAGGCGTTGAACGAGGAGTACGCTGACTTGGGCTTTAAGGATTTTAACGAGTTGCTGATGCGGGGAGAGGTAAGCGGCAAAATTCGTGTTACCTCCATGTCTCGTGGAAAGCGCCGCGTGGAACTTGTGACATAGGCGTTGTTCTCCGCAACTGCGTGTAGCGCATGGAAACCGTTTCAGACGTAATAGTGGTTGGAGGAGGGCCATGCGGCTCATTTGCAGCGTTCAACCTTGCAAAAAAGGGCGTTAACGTAACGGTATTTGAGGAGCACGCTGAAATCGGTGTGCCTTCTCACTGCGCAGGACACCTCAGTATCAGAGGCTTGAAGAATCTAGGGTTATATCCGCTGCCTAGCAGAGTTGTTGAAAATGTTATCTATGGTGTGGTTTTTCACTCGCCCAACGGGGAGAGTTTCTCTCTTCGTTTTGCTGCGCCAGTGACATGCTCGGTAAATAGGGTTCTTTTTGACAAACATTTGGCGAAAATGGCGGCGGACGCTGGAGCACGTTACTTTTTGCGTTCCAAAGTTGAGTCGCTGGTGATTGAGAACAGTTATGTGTGTGGTGTCTATATAAGGCAAAATAGAGTGACCGAGAAATATGCTGCAAAAATCGTTATAGACGCTGAGGGCGTCTCCCCTAGACTTCTGAGACAAGCTGGTTTGCCTGCGCCTGACCGCTCTATGGCTATGGTAGGCGTAGAAGCAGAGGTAGAGAACGTTGAAAACATCAAAAGGGATATGGTTGAAGTTTTTCTGGGAAAAGAGTATGCTGAAGGCTTCTTTGCTTGGCTTATTCCTCAAAACAATGGGCATGCGAAGATTGGACTGGCGTCAAAAACTGGCAACCCTCAGAAGCTTTTGCAAAAGCTAATGACCACTCATCCTGTAGCCTCTCGAAACCTGTGTCATGGAAAAATCACGCAGCTTTCTTTTCATCCTCTAAGTCTTGGGGGATCTGTCCGTCAAGCGTATTCAAACGGCTTTCTCGCTGTAGGAGATGCAGCGTCTCATGTTAAGCCTACAACGGGCGGTGGGGTTATCCTCGGAATGAGCTGCGCAAAAATCGCTGCTGAAGTTGCATACACGGCATTGAAGAGGAGTGATGTTTCTTCTGTTTTTCTTAGCACATATCAGAGGGAATGTGACAGCATGCTTGGTTTCGACATGTCTGTGATGCTTCGGCTGAGAAAAATGTTTAATACGCTAAGCGATAGGCAAGTTGACAAAGCTATACGATTCTGCAGAATGATAAATCTTGGCAGGTCTCTTCAGGAGGTTGAGGAAATTGATCTTCAAGGAAAAGCCATTTTTAAGCTTCTGCGGAATCCCAGAATGCTGGCAGCGCTTTTCTACTTTCTTCGGCTCTACCTTTTTGCGAATATTTAAAATCCGCGTCAGACAAGATGTAGACGGTTAGACAAACATGCTAGAATTTCAGTACAAGCTGGTTATCGTTTTCCGTTCCGATCTAAAGCTAAGCAAAGGAAAAACAGCGGTTCAAGCAGGGCACGCTTCGGTCTCTGCGGCAGAGGAAGCACGTAGGCACTATAGGAAATGGTGGGAAGACTGGCTTGAAGAGGGGCAGCGTAAAATAGCCGTGAAAGTCAAGACAGAAAAAGAACTGCTGGAACTGCGGGGACAGGCTGAGAGACTTGGTTTGCCGTACTCCCTTATAGTGGATAAAGGGCTAACTGAAATCCCGCCAAACACGATAACATGCTTAGGAATCGGCCCAGCTCCATCAGAAAAAATCGACAAATTAACCAGTAAACTTCCCCTTCTATAAGAGCGTTAAGAACTTGCAAATAAGCAGACTTGAAAAGCTCATGGGAATCGAAGTTTATGCGACTCACAGCCAAGGCATCGGCGGAATAATAAAGTGTACTGCTGAAGATTTCATAGTTGAAGAGCTACTTGTAGACGGATCCAAAGCGAACGCAAAAAAAACATTAGAGATCGAAAAAGAGCTTGCACTCGGAGCAAAATCAGCCCATACTGGCTACCTGCTTTGTGTCTTAGCAAAACGGAACTGGGATACTTTTATCGCTGTCAAGAATATTGCATCGCGTCTTGGGATAAATCCATCGAGAATCCAGATAGCTGGCATAAAAGACGCAAGAGCCTTGACTGCACAGTTTGTTACAATAGCAGATGTCTCGCCTGATAATGTTTTCCAAATATGTTTGAAAGACGTCACGATTCAGCCAGTTGGCTATGTACGTAGCCAGCTTTCCTCATACTATCTCTTAGGTAACAATTTCACCGTAGCCATCAACGACATAAGGCACACAGAAAGCAGTGTTAGAAAGCAAATAGAAGAAACTGTAGCAGAAATCGAGGCGATTGGCGGCGTGCCAAACTTTTTCGGGCATCAACGTTTCGGCACTACCCGCCCAATAACTCACTTGGTTGGCAAATATCTCATCAAAGGAGAATTTCAAAAAGCCGTAATGCGTTTCCTAGCGAAGCCAAGTGTAAATGAGCATCCGGAATCCATGGAAGCGCGACAGAAATTACAAGCAACGCAAGACTTCGAAAAGGCGCTGAAAGAGTTTCCAAAGCAACTCCGCTATGAACGACTGATGCTAAGGCATTTAGCTCAAAAACCAAACGATTTCACGGGGGCTTTCCGGAAACTGCCTATAAAGCTTCAGCTTCTTTTCCTGCAAGCATGTCAATCTTACCTTTTTAATAGGTTCCTCAGCGCACGAATCATGAAAGGCTTGCCTCTAAATGATGTTGAGGTAGGCGACTATGTAGTGCGCATGGAGCGGACTGGGCTGCCGTCACCAACCGTGCAGACGCAGGTGAGCTCAGAAACACTGGGAGAGATCCGTAAATGCGTTCAGGAAGGCAAGATGAAGCTGGCTCTTCCGCTGATAGGTTTTAGGCAGAAAACATCCAGGGGCTTTCAAGGCGAAATCGAGCAGCAAATTCTAGACGAGGAAGGAATCCGCCCAGTAAACTTCAAGATCAAAAAGATACCCGAAATCTCTTCGAGAGGGAGGCTTCGCCTCGCCGCAGTCTCGCTGAGCAACTTCTCGCTAAGAAAGATCTTAAACGATCCAGTCACTCCTAAAAGGAGAAGAGCTGAGATTAGTTTTGCGTTGCCGCGCGGAGCATATGCCACGATAGTTCTCAGAGAGATCATGAAGACCCGTAATCTTGTGAAGGCAGGGTTTTAACAGTTGATTTCGGCAAGGTGTTGCAGCTAACAGATAGACGAAGATCTTAGTGGCGGGCATATTTCTTATCAAAGATGCATATCTCCGAGTTTCTGATGACGCAGCGGTAGGCTACGTCAGATGTTTCAGGGCTTCAGCTCCATTCATTCCAACGTTGACTCCAAGCTTCCGAGCGTTCGTGGTCACGGCTTTAACCTCGGCATTGAGAACATCTTCAAAGGTTTTCACCCCGCTGACCATAGCCGCAGCTGCACCCAGTCTTTCAGCCGCCTCCATGTTCAGAAAACCACACATCACAAATCCTTTCTCAGCAATAATCACAAGTAAAGGCGGCGTCGCAGGCAGATCAATCTTCGCAGCCAAACAGTCTATGTCGCCAATTTTTACGGATTCAACGCAGATCATCTGATTTCACATGTCTATGTTATAGGTCTAGACTAGATAAAAATTGCACATGAAAAGCGCATGGTTCACGAAAAACTTGAGATGTCGCCATAGGAACTTATATTAGTAAGAGCAAAAGCACACCTAAAAGAGCTGGAAGACCAGAATTGTTGGGAAAACTAAGAGAAAAATACGAGAAAGCCATCGCGCCTGCCGGGCGATTATTGGGAAGGCTGGGCATAACGCCTAATGCGCTCTCGGCTCTCTGCATGGTAATCAGCGTTGGGGCCTTCTGGTTTTACAGCGTAGGAAACGCCATTCTTGGAGCCGTTTTCATACTGCTTACAGGAATAGTTGACATGCTTGATGGCGCAGTCGCGCGTGCTACTGGAAAAATGACGCGGTTCGGCGCCGTATTTGATCATGTCTTAGACCGTTATGCGGAGTACCTCATTGTCATGGGGATTATGCTGGGAAATTACGTTGAATGGGTATGGGGTGTATTTGCCTTGATGGGCATGGTGATGGCGAGTTTCACTCGGGCAAAGGCTGAGTCTGTAGGCAAACTTGAACACTGCACAGTGGGAATCGCGGAAAGACAGGAGAAGCTGAGCATACTTATCTTGGGTTCACTGATTGCAGTCTACTATCCCATAGCGTTGTCTTACGCTGTGATCTTGGTAGGAATCCTATCCCATGTAACAGTGGCTCAGAGACTGGTATACACGTGGAAACAGACAAGGAGCAAATAAGAATGGTCTATGACCTCGTAGCTATTGGAAACCCTGTTTACGACGTGATCTTCACGCCCTACATTCAAACAGATGGCAGAGTACTATCGGGATGCAGTACAAACGCCTGCCTTGCTGCAGCGAAGCTAGGCATGAAAAACGTGGCTCTGATAGGCAGCATAGGAAAAGACTACTACAGCAGATTCTTGAATGATCTCGATAAATACGGGATCAAGTCTCCGAAAATCAAGATTTCACAGGAAACCGGAGGCTTCAAGCTCGTCTATCCCACAGTCGGTGATCGAACACTTGAAGTGCTCGGAGTCGCGGGGAAAATAACCGCGGAAGATGTGCCTGAAGAATGCCTGGATGCGCGATACATATTAATCGGACCAATACTTCAGGAAGTCGACCTTCACCTAGTCAGATTTCTAAAAGAAAACACGAAGGCAAAAATATTCTTAGACCCGCAGGGGCTTGTGAGAAAGATAGGCTTTCAGAACCGGGTACTCTATGACAGCAGAAAAGAAACGATGAAGGAGATTGTGAGCTTGGTTGACTTTGTGAAACCAAACGAGCATGAGGCAGTAGTCATCACGGAGACCGATGACCCTGCGGCTTCAGTAAAGATCTTGTCTGAATGGGGTGCGCCCGTGGCTATTGTGACGTTAGCTGAAAGGGGCTCAATCGTACTGAGCGAAGGTGAAATTGCTAAAATTCCTCCATACGAGACGATTGCACCAGATCCTACAGGAGCAGGCGACGTTTACGCTGGCTCATTCATATATGAACATAGCCGAACAGGAGAAGTTCTTGCCTCTTGCCTCTTTGCCTCTGCAGGGGCATCCATAATGGTTGAGCACACGGGACCAGACTTCCCGATGACTGATCAAAAAGTAAGACGAAGACTTGCAGTAATTAAGCAATAGAAAAAGCCGAACTCTGCGGCGACTATTGAAACAGCAAATATCTGCAAAAGGGTTCTGTATTAGTTTAGAATCTTCTTGGGCGTGCCCGTCTTTCTCTTTCTGCTCTAACCTTTACTACACCACGGTGAACTGCACAAGAGACGCAGTAATATTTCGTGTCAGCAGGCGCTGCAATATATGTTCCTTTTTGGCGTAGCTCCTTTGCCAGCTGTGCGTCAACGATCGAAAATCTTCGGGTTACTTTCTTAGCTTTGTCACGGGGCACGAGTTGACCGCAGCTTTGGCATTGGACAACTCCGCTGCTGCCTTTGCCTCCTTTCGATCTTCCTCGGCTTTTACGTTTAAACGGCATCCTATCTTCGCCCTCTACGTTTAGGAGTAATGGCGCCGCTTGTTTATATATCTGCTCTCAGCTTAAGCATATGCGCAATGTTCGCTTTAGGATCAAGCATTGGAACAATCTTGCCAGAAGATGAAGTCATCAGCGTGGTAACCCCTGGGCCGTGGCCTGCGGAGACACAGTTTGTGTGCACAATTATGCCGATTGACATGGCGCCTTCGCGGAACAGTCTTCCGTAAGAGTGGTCAGCGCCTTTGATGCCAACAAGGTCGCCGATTCTTAAATTTTCAAGCCTGTACTTTTTTATCGTGTTTTCGTCAGAAAGCTGTATGTCGTAGTCTCCTGAATACGCGTGGTTTTGCCCTAAGCCGGCACCCATAAGTGCCGCCGGAATAACGTGTGCTACAGGGACTTCTAATTTGCCGTTTCTTGGTTTCGGCTTCATCGCCTTGAGAAAGCAGGGATCAGTGTTCATTACCTTAATCTCCGGGTAGTCAAGCAGTTTCAAGCCGACGCCAAAGGCTTTCACTAGAACCTTATCGCCTAACAAAAGTTTTTCCAGAACTTGAGGCTGAAAGTCAACAAGCACATGGTCTACTCCGCCATGTTTTCCGGTAACAACCCCTTTTTTGCCTTTTGCGTTGCCTGAAATCACGGTAGCTTCATTTCCTATGCATGAAAGCACGTTGAAAGCTGTGTTGGCGCCTTGGCCGTATCGTGGGTCGTTCTCCTTGTTCTCTAGGCTTACACATGGTTCCACGTGGTCAGCTTCCCATCCACAGGCTGGATCACCTACTCTTAGGTTGTACGTGATGCCGCCGACGCCGGGCAGAACCATCGGGGTTCCTTGTGACGAGATATCATAGATTGATCGCCCTAGAACAGGGCTGGCTACTTCGCCGGCGACGGATATTTTGATTAGTTTGTCTTCGTTGGTTCTCAGCAATGGCTGTTTCTTCCTTCTGGCAGCTTAACGGAGCGATTAAACAACTTATTTAGATATCCCTGCTTTTGCACTTGGGTTCTTTTGCATATTAGGTTTATGAAAGCTGACTTCAGAAGATCTGACACGTTATGTTGCCGTAAAAGCATTGTTCGTCATTCATGGTTTTTTGTTAGCAAGTTTTAAATGTGTGTTGTCTTATCTGACTTGCTTGAGCCGCTTTAGAACAAAGTAGGAAGTGCGGTGCCACTGATGTCGGACATTGGCTTAAGATCCAAGATGCTGGTAAAGGACGTGATGAGCAGCCCAGTGGTGACTGTGGACGAAAACGCTCCGGCAAACCGAGTTGCCGAACTCATGGAAAAGCATGATCTAGGCTGCATAATTGTGACAAGCAATCAGGGAAAGCCACAGGGAATAATCACTGAAAGAGACCTTGTTGTACGGGTTCTAGCTAAAAATGCTCCTCCGGACTCTGTTAAAGCCAAGAACGTTATGACTTCACCGCTTATCACCATAGAGCCGGATGCCACTATCAACGAAGCCGCCAGAAAAATGAGCAGGCTGAACGTTAGAAGACTAGGCGTAACATACAAGGGACAGATTATAGGAGTAGTCTCAAGTAAAGACGTTTTGGCAGTCATGCCAGAACTGCTGGAGATAATTCAAGAGAAAGCGTTGCTGGAAAGAGAAAACCGGGTTGAGGAAGAAGAGAAAGAAGCAACCTCTCTGTCTGGGCACTGCGAGCGCTGTGGAGGATGGTCTGACAACCTGCAGGAAGTTGACGGTGAACTGCTCTGCGAAGAATGTAGAATCGAGCTAGAAAGCGAATAGAAGGCAGCACTAACTGAAAAAGGGTAGGCTTTTAAAATTCGCAAACATACCTTATTCTAGCAGTGAGAGCGAGATAGATTGGCTGTTGACCTCATTCTAACTAACGTAAAAGCCTACATAAAGAAGGAAATAGTAAACTGCAGTCTTGCAATCGAAAATGGAAGATTTCTCAAAATCTGTAAGGCGACAAATTTACCGAAGGCAGACGCCAAATATGACTTGAACGAGCTCTTAGCTCTGCCGGGGCTTATAGATGCTCATGTGCATCTTCGAGATGAGGGCAAAGCCTACAAAGAAGATTTCTACAGTGGAACAGCCGCTGCGGCTGCAGGCGGAATCACCACAGTTTTAGACATGCCCAACAACGAGCCTGTAACAATGAGCGCAGAAGCCCTAAAAGCACGTATGCGGGAGGCTGAAAAGCGGGTTCTTGTTAACGTAGGCTTTTTCTCCGAGTTTCCACGAGACATAGACGAAATACAGCAGATAGTGGATCAGGGAGCTGTTGCCTTCAAACTTTTCATGGCAGAACAGGTCGGCGGACTAAACATAGATGACGACGAAGCGCTAGTTCGCGCATTTGAGACCGCAAAGATTGCAGGAGTTCCTGTTGCAGTTCACGCTGAAGACAAGACATTGCTCCAAAACACAGCAAAAACGTTGAAGGGCAAAAATAAGAATGACATTAACGCCTTTCTGCAGGCGCACTCTGAAAGCGTTGAGGAAACAGCGGTAAGACGAGTGTTGAAAATAGTTAAGCAGGTCCGCAACCGTTTACACTTTTGCCACGTAAGCACGAGGAAAGCGTTGAAAGCCATAACCGAGGCTAAAAGAGCGGTTTTGCCTGTGACCTGTGAAGCTACACCGCATCACCTGTTTCTGTCAATTGTTGATCTGAAGCGTCTCGGCGCCTTGGCGGTAACGGTGCCGCCTGTTCGAGAGAAAAATAACCTCGCCGCGTTGTGGACCGGTATCAGGCAGGGCTTTGTTGATATTTTAGCGTCAGATCACGCGCCGCATGTTCTAAATGAGAAAACCGCTGAGAGCATATGGCACGTGAAAGCTGGAATCGTTGGTTTGGAAACGTTGCTTCCTCTGCTACTGACTGAGGTGAAGCGTGGGCGGCTGCTGATTTCCGACGTAGTGAGTTTGCTTGCTGAAAAGCCTACAGAGATTTTCGGACTGAAGGATAGGGGAGTCTTGAAGGAGGGAAGCTGTGCAGATTTGACTGTTGTGGATTTAAAGAGGAAATTTAGGATTGATGCTTCAGAGTTCTTTTCAAAGGCAAAATACTCTCCCTTTCATGGGCGACTTGTAGAGGGCAAAGCTGTCAAAACGTTCGTTGGCGGACGCTTGGTTTTCGATGAAGGAGAGATCGTTGCAGACGCGGGATGCGGCAAAATAATACGGGGAAACAAGCGTGAAGTTTGTTGCTGACGGCATGTTGGGAAAACTGACACGCTGGCTTCGCATGCTAGGCTACGACGTAAAATACTCAAATGACCTTGACGATGCACATTTGCTTTCCCTCGTGAAAAAGGAAAAAAGAATACTGTTGACACGTGATTTTGAGCTTTACCGACAGACAGTTGATAAAGGCTTTGAAGCCTTCTATGTTGAAGGGCAAACAAAAGAAGGCAAGCTGGCTATGCTAGCTGAGCGGTTCCATATAAAACTGGACATAGACATGGCGAATTCGAGATGCCCAAAATGCAATACAAAAGTAAAACCGATTTCCAAAGAAGCGATAAAAGACAAGGTCGAACAAAGCACTTTGGCGCACTATGATGATTTTTGGATATGCCCCAAGTGTAAGCAGATCTACTGGCAAGGTTCGCACTGGACGAAAATCAGGAAATCACTGAAGATGGCGCAAGAAACTTTCCAGAAACTCCAGAAAAGCGAAACACGTAACGCTTAAAAACTGCCGTTGACCAATAGAACTGCGAGGTACTATGCCTACTGTTATTCAAAAGCGTGTTCGAGAATTAACAGTTGAAGAAACTTTCTCATGGACATTTAACATATATTCAAAAAACTTTATCATATTTTTCGTTCCAATGCTTCTAGGCGGGTTGACTTCAGAAGCCTTAAGCCATGTGATAAACACCTACTTGGCAAGCGAATTGTTGAAAATATCACTGTATTACGATTTTAGAGACGCACTTTTAGCCTTTCTTGGTATCTTTATAGTCTTGTTACTTCTCTTAATGCTAGTCTCATGGGTCGTTGGCACAATCACTCAGGGAACATGCATTAAATGCGCCTCTCTAATCGTGGAGAAAGGAGAAGGCGATTTAGCAGAAGCATTCCAGAACATGCTGCATAAACTTCCTTCTCTGCTAGTAGCCAACCTTATTGTAACGATTGCCGTAGCTGTAGGCTTGATCGCTTTGATTATACCTGGAATAATAATTTACATCATGTATTTTTTGGTTTTAGCAGTGATTTTAAATGAAAATATGGGAGTGATGAACAGCCTAGCTAGAAGCAAGAAGCTCGTTGACCGAAGATGGCTGCAAACTTTTGCTGTGATTTTGATCGTTTTCTTAGTGACTTCTCTGGTAAATTACATTGCTTCGATCTTTGCTGCGCCCCTAGGTGCTTTTTCGTGGATGGTTAGCGGTATTATATCTTCTTTTGTTACGCCGCTTGTGCCTATAACGGTCGCAGTGTATTACTATTCGATGATTGGAAGAGAGCAAGCGCAGACGGTTCCGTTGCCTCCGCCTCCGCCGTTCTAGAAAAAGGCTATTTCAAAAGCCATTTAAGCGGGATATCTTGGTACGTGCCGTCTGGAAGTGTTCTTCTTATGGTCATAGGCAGCATGCCTGTCTCTAACTCTTTGATGGCAATGTCTATGGGACTTAAGGTTCCTTCTGAGGCATCAACAAGTATCGGTGCACCCATCGATATCTGAAGCGCTCTCGCTCCAACTATGCGTGCTTTTTCAAACCTCGTAAGCTTCGGGGGACCTATGAGTTTCTCTTTTTCTGTCGTGTTCTAATACTCTCCAGCACCAGGAGGCGCTCCTCCTGGCGGTGTTGGAGGCGTCTTCATTTTTCCAGCGGCTATGACATCATCAATCTTAAGGATCATTGATGAAGCTTCGGTTGCGGATTTTATGACTTGTTTCTTGACGGCTAGTGGTTCGAAGACTCCGACTGTGCTCATGTCTTGGATTTTGCCGGAGTTGACCTCGATGCCTGTCCATGTTTCGCCTTTTTCGTGTCTAGCTCTTAGCTCTGACAGAACGTCGATTGGGTCTAGACCTGCATTTTCAGTTAATGTTATTGGGATTGCTTCAAGTGCATCGGCGAAGTTTTTGACGGCAAGCTGTTCTCTGCCTGGAAGGGTCCCAGCGTACTTTCTCAGGGTTCTTGAAATCTCGAGTTCTGGTGCTCCTCCGCCGGCTAGGACTTTTGGTTCTTCGATTATGTCTTTGACAACGCATAGGGCGTCGTGGATAGATCGTTCTGCCTCATCTACGATGCGTTCAGATCCGCCTCTTATGAGGATCGTTACTGCGCGTGGATGTTTGCAGTCTTCTATGAATGTCATTTTGTCGTCGCCGATTTTGCGTTCTTCAACCAAGCCCGCGTATCCCAAGTCCGCCGGGGTTAGGGCGTCGAGATTGGTGACAATTTTTGCGCCAGTTGCCCTCGCAAGTTTTTCCATGTCTGACTTTTTGATTCTTCGGACGGCAAGTATTCCGTTTCGCGCAAGGAAATGTTGCGCCATGTCGTCTATTCCCTTTTCACACAGAAGGACGTTTGCCTTAGTCTTCGCGATTTTGTCAACCATGTCCCGCAGTAATTCTTCTTCCTGCTTCAGAAAAGCTTCCATCTGCTCTGGGCTTTCGATGTTGATCTTGGCATCGAACTCGGTTTTTTCAATTTCCAAGGGGCAGTCTAGCAAGGCGATTTTAGCATTCTCCACGCGTTTAGGCATGCCGGAATGGGCAATTTCCTTGTCTAGAACTATGCCCTGAATCAGTCT
This sequence comes from Candidatus Bathyarchaeota archaeon, assembly GCA_029907545.1. GTDB lineage: Archaea > Thermoproteota > Bathyarchaeia > Bathyarchaeales > Bathycorpusculaceae > JAGTQT01. Next base: position 52,521 of record JARYLR010000009.1, read on the forward strand.
TGTGTCACGTATTGATTCGCCTGGCTTCTTTTCGACTTTGACGTCGTCTACGTCGGCCTTGTATTTGTTGC